>DDUL01000052.1:32190-102323 GCA_002344785.1 Bdellovibrionaceae bacterium UBA2339 | reverse complement strand
CTCTGTTCTTTGGATTGTTCAGGGTAAGGCTAACGCACGCTCAGTAGTGGCGACGTTCAAGGCGGCTACCAGCAATTATCGAGACATTCATAATTTTGTGTTGCTCGATGATTTCAGAAAATTAGGTTGGGCTGCTGAAATTTTCCTCGGCCCTAATGCGGGAACGTCGATCCATAACTTTTTAGAAAAGGCTCGTCGTCACCAAACCATCACCACGCCGTCACCATCCCATCACCTTGTTGCCGCTCAAAAAATGCTCGATTTCCGATTAAGACGATTCAATTCAAGCACTTCCGCGTCTGCCCGAAATTAAAAATTTCGTGCATGACCACAGATTCCGCCTCAAAACCGCACCTCTCCGCAAACAGCATTCAAATCTCCGCTCCCAAATCCATATCTGTTCTAGCTCGGAGGATATTTCCGCATGAAAAAAATGATTTTAAGTTCTTTATTTGTATCTCTTTTGATTGGTTGTTCCACCATCAATAAGAAACCCGCGCCCAGCGGAGACAAGAAGCTCCCACCATCTTTGAGAAATGCTGAAGTCAAAACACTCTGGATTCCAGACAAGATCGAAGCCGACCGTTTTGAGGAGGGACATTACATCTACATCATCGAAAAGCCAGCGACTTGGAGGGCGGAATAATGTCGGATGAAACCAAAAAGAAACGGATTCCAAAATATGATCGCGTGACGTTGTACGATGAAGCCATGAAGCGCGTCGATGGCTGGATCAAGCAAGCGCAAGACTCCAAGGCTGGTGTCTCGCTATTCAGAAAAGACATTTTGAATTGGTACATCTTAAATGCACCTGAACAACTGGACGCGAAATCCATCGAGAGCTTGGCCGCACAGTTCTTCGACCAAGAGCGATTTTTGAAACAGGCCCTCAAGCGAGTCCGAGACGCAAAAGGTCGTGGTGAGACCGTCTCGCTTCAAGAACTAATGACCGACGAGCAGAGCGTAAAGCCTAAGAAACCTCGTAAGCCGCGCTCATCAAAATTAAACTCAACAGAGGGCGTTTTAGATGATTCTGTGACCGCTTCGACGAGCGACTTTTCATAGGGAAAACGCCCTCACTTTGCCTCTGATTTTCGTCCCACCATCGCACCCAATTTCTTGAAATTTCATGGGGATTTTGCTATGGTGAATTCATTGGTGGAGGAATCATCCTCCGCTCTGCTCTTTGACAAGTTAAAGTGGATGAACGCTCGTGAAGCTGCGTTTTACTTGCGAGTTTCGGTCGGCCAAATCAGAAACATGGTTTGGCGAGGACAGCTAAAGTCCTACAAATTCCGAAACCGTTTGCGCTTCTTAAGAACTGATCTTGAACGACTCGTAAAACCTTCTTTTTAATCGAAGGAGTATTTTATGTCAGTCATCGAGTATCAGGCCGAAGGCGGAGAACGTCTTTGGAAAGCCTATGTAAGTTTGAAGAGTAAAACCAAATCGTCCGTCCGTGTTCAGCGGTGGAAGTTTGGATGTAAGACGCAAAAAATTGCAGAACGAGAAGAAGTAAATCTTCGGCGTGAGTGTCACGCTGAGATTTTACGGCTAGAGAACCAAGGCGAAACATGGGGCGCACTTGTTGAGAGCTGGGAGTTGTATCTAAGAGATCATCATTCAGGACTCAATGAACGCACACGCAAGGATTACATCGCCGTTTTAAGGAAGCACACAGGTTGCTGGTGGAAACGTCCAGCGAGTGAAGTTTGCCGAGCCGATGTCATCGAGATTCTGGAACAGGCGAAAGTCAACGGAACCTCGAACAGCCATCGGAACGTCATCAAAGTCATTATCAACCGCGTGTTCACTTACGGCATAGATCATCGGATTATTTCTGGGATCGAGAGAAGTCCTGCACATGGTATCAGTCTTGGGCGTGAAGAAGAAAAGAAGCCTGAAATCTTGAACATTCAAGAGATCAAACAGCTTCTCGCTGAATCACGCGCTCTTAAGCACGCATGGTATCCAGTTTGGGCAATGGCTGTTTTAACAGGTTGTCGAAACGGAGAATTGAACGCCCTCTTGTGGGCGGACGTTGATTGGGAAAATCGGGAGATCAACCTCACGAAGTCCTACAACACCGCGACCAAGAAAGTGAAATCAACCAAGGCGGGTTATTGGCGGAAGATTCCGATTTCAAACGAGCTGCTGAGTCTCTTAAGCGAGATCAAAGCGGACGCAGGGGCTCGGAAAGAGATTTTGCCAAGGCTCCCAAGGTGGGATCAGGGTGAACAAGCCAGAATCTTAAGAGAGTTCTGCGCAGGTATTGGGCTACCTTCAATCAAGTTCCATACGCTGAGAGCGTGTTTTGCGACACAGCTCATCAGAAATGGAGTCCCGCCGATCCAGATTCAAAAAATCTGTGGCTGGCGCGACCTTGAAACCATGCAACGGTATATCCGTCTTGCGGGGATCGAGGTGAAGGGAGCAACCGACAGCCTTCAAGTTTTGCCAGCGATCCAAGTCTTTGAAAAAGCCGCCGCGATGTTCACAAGCGAACATGAGGAGGCCAAAGCAGGATGAGGATTCGCACCGCCCCAACAGCGTCGCCACTATTGACTGATAGGTTGGTCTTAGTAGAATCTTACTAAGGTTGTAACCTAGCGGAATTGTTGAATACCCTTCAAATCCGCCAATTAAAAAAGGTCCAACGCTGTTGGGCCTTTTTTAATTTGTGGGTGAAGCGAGATTCGAAGCGAACGCGCCGCCACCCAGTGGGTGGTGAGCGAGCGTGATGCGAGCGAAAGGCGCGTGAGGGTGGTCAGGCGGAGCGAGAGCGTGAAGCGATCGCGAGCGCTTGACCGAATCTCACTCTCTCCGCCAATTTTCGGCACTGGTGATACCGGCGATCTCCGCAAATTCAGTAAGTCTCAATATTGATTCTCACTGAGAACGGCTTGGTACCCATAGGCCCCGATTTACCAAGTCACTCGACCTTCGCGCTCTAATTCAGGAAAAGGACCTACACATTTACGGTGTGCTTCTCGTCGGTGAACGCGGGCGCGCGGGTGCGCCCACCGAAGCGCCGCCGCTGGTCGGAGGCGCGCAGTATGGACTGAGCGGAAAGGTCTCTGCAGTTCGATTCACGCAATCGGCGAAGTTATCACCCATTGAGCTCAGTTCGGTCACACACAGTCGCCGTAAACTTTGCGTATTCACTTGGCGATCACGAATGGCGTTGAGGCAGCCAACGGCCTCGCGAAATCGCGCGACCATTCCGCGCTCCAAGCAAAGTTGAAACGCTTCTTGATCATATGTTGACGACGAGTTCGCGAGAAAACTCAGGCAATCTTGATAAGCCTGTGCGCCGCGATGACCGGCCCTCTCGCAGGCCTGTAGGTACTGAACGGGAAAATCTCGGCCGCGAATGATGGTCAAACACCCTCGCATCTCCGTGTAAGTTCGCTTTGCTAAACAGTACTCGAGCGCCGGCGCGGAAAAGTGCGGATCTTCGACGGCCTTTCGACAATCATCCAACGACGAGTGCAGTGGCGTATTCATGAAGCCGCGATTCGCACATCGTTCGCGAAGTCTCTCGAGCAATTCAGGCGCGACGGTACTGGAGTGAATCTCAGGCGCTTGCGAGCCACGAAGATTGTTGGCATGTGCAGGAATTGTGGAAAGTTCGATCAGACAACTCAGTAAGACCAAAAGACAAATGCGCATGATGCCTCAACGGCGGATTCAATGTGAAGATCACCCGCCTCTCACTATTCTCCGTCCTTTGGGGATCACATCTCAAGATCCAGAAGAGCAAGAATCGGATACGTATCGATGAAGTATACCGAAAGCTCAGCTAGCCTTTCGTCGAGAATCGGTGGCCCTTCCCGACTAGCACTTCACCTTCAATCTGCGCGGCTTTGAACTGATAGCACAGTGAGGTCGTCACAAATCACTACGGGGATAGAAGTTCCCTGTGAGCGAGTCGAAACAAATCATCGCCAGAGGCCATCGCCGAAGGCCTGAATCGAGGTCTCCAATGAAAGCCAAAATCACCTTGGGTGTACGAATACTACTCGGCCTTGCCTTCACAGCTGCAGGACTCGCGGGACTTCTTCAACTTGCACCTCCGCCCACGGATCTCCCTGAGCCCATGATGAAGTTCACCGAAGGCATGGCGGCCTCGGTCTACTTCATGCCGTTTCTGAAAGCTGTGGAGACGATCTGCGGGCTTCTCTTACTTTCGGGATACTTCGTACCCTTGGCCTTAGTGATCTTGGCGCCCATCGTGATTCACATTTTTCTGGTGCATGCCTTCATGGCGCCGGAAGGGCTCCCGGTCGCGTTGATTCTCGGAGGTATGACCGCCTATCTCGCATTCTTCGCCGAGTCCTATCGCGGAAAAATTCGCGCGCTCTTTGTCCCACGCTGAGTTCGCGCGGCGCGCTCGCATGATCTACGTCAAACGCCGAGGCTCGCGAGCGATCGCAAGGCATCGGGAAGATGGCCGCCGCGCAAACCGGCGGCGAAGAAAATTTTCTCCCGCTCGCTCATAAATCGGCAAGTCGCCAAGCCGGCCTCGATCTCAAGATCGCGAGCCGGAGTTTTGGCAACTTCACGCAGCCAATTTCTCCAAGCAAGACTAAGTCGGTCCTCGCCAAGGATTTCTGTGGCCTGCCAAAGTGCGTTCCATAAGTCTTCGCCGCTTTCTAAGTTCGCCGCCACTCGCAAGTAGAAGTCGAGCCGCCGATTGAGACTCGCGTGCGCTTTAGGCTGCATGGCGGACTCATCCTCTGTAGCTGAGAAAGCGTGAAGATCGATCGCCAAATTTTCCCGAAGCGCGAGCAAGTCGCCCTCAGTTTCGAAGCGATGAATTTGTCGCGCAAAGCCTTCGCCCCAAAGTTGCGGATCACAGAGCGAGCTGATGCCTTGCCCCTCGCTGATTTTCGCCGACCAAGTCATGAGCGATGCGCGGTGGGCTGGCGTGAGTGCGGTTGCTTCATCTTGAACAAAGCGAAGCGCCTTAAGAATCGAAACGCCCTGCTCGAGGAGAAGAAAGAGCATGGCGCGCGCTTGATCGGGTCCGCTGATCGCTTCAGATGAACCATCCGGTGCCAAGCCTCGTTCGCGCAGAAGATGAATTCGTGCGGCGGCCTCGAAGGCTCGATCCAAAGTTCCACAGACGCTGCCTACAAACAGTAGCTCTTGTTCAGCTTCGGTGAGGCTGGGTGAGAACTTGGCCGCCGGCAACGGCTCACCGAGCCGTAACTGCAGATGCGCGAAGGCCTCACGAAACTTGGGACGCAAAATGGGATCTGGACATTCAGCTTCAACGGCCCGCAGAGCATCGTCCAGCGGTGCGCCAATTCGCAGCGCGCTGGCCAACAATCGCCAAGCCGATGACTTCGTCCAGCTCCAACTCGCGCTCGAATTCATATGCGTTCCTCGTCTTGAGCTTCGGCATCCAACACGGATGAATTTTCAGCTCGACTTCGATCCCCACCTCAATCAAAGAGCACACAGATGTTGCCGTCAAACATCGGCCTTCCTCGGCGCGACCCCGCGCGCTGAACCCCGCCACAGCTCGCCCCAAAACTCATACCCCTAAACTCGCACCCGAAAACTCACAATTGACCTTCTCGCCTGTCGCGTTTGCAATGTCAGAATGATCGAGATTCTCCTGACTCCCTTTCGCATGCTCATCACTTTGAGTCTGGGTCTTACCGCTCTCGTACTCCCCTACAGATTGCGTCTTGAGCTTCTGCAGCTGATTGCGGCGATCGTGCATCTGCCCTTCAAAGCATTTGGTCGCCTCGCCCGTTACCTGCTTTCGCAGACCGCAAGTGGCGCGGATGAAGCCAATCCTTACTCGCAGAATCCCAAGGATCAGTCATGAGCGAGTGCATTCTCCTCTTCTCAGGTGGAACTGACTCGACGGCCGCGGCTGCCATTGTCGCTCGACAACACTCCGTGGTGCATCTGATCACTTGTTGGGAAATGGGAACGCGAAGCTCCCCCATGCCCACTGAGAATGTCCGTCGCCTAAGGCAAAAATTGGGCGAGTCCAAATTCACGCATGTGTCTCTCAACACCGACGCACTGATTCGCCGACTTTCTTACACCGAATCCTGGCGAGGCTACCTGCGCAGCCTTCTTCGACATGGCCTCTTCAATCTGGCCACACCAGGGATGAGTTCACTGAGCTGGCATCTCGCGGCGATTCATCATGCGCACGCACTGCGCGCGCAAGGAAAAGGGATCACTCACGTCTATGACGGCATGACTCGCGAGCTTCTCCATTTGCCCGGGCATATGTCCTCCATTCGCCAACTCTTCAAGACACTCTACGCGCATCATGAGCTCGAGTTCTCAAGTCCGGTCATCGACTTCGACGTGCCGCCCGACCAAAGATTTACAGATCGACTCATTGTCGACCGTCATGGCTTCGCCGCAAGGCCTGAGCTGACGCAGACAACTCGGAGCACAGGCCGACTGCTGCAGGAGCTGGGAATTTTTCCGCACGCGAACGTGAAAGGCTCACTCTTTGATCATCGTATGCAGCACGATTGCTACCCCTTCGTTCTCTACAACATGCTTTGCTTTTGGTGGTGGTCCAAACTCATGCCCTGGTCCAAGGTTGAAGAGAAGCTATGTCGACTCTTTGCCGAGCGCGTGGAGGACGGCCGCCAGATTTTGCAGTCGGAGATTGCAAGTTCAAATTCCACCGCTGCACCCAGCGCCCCATCGATCTTCGCGGCCGCTCAGCCTGTCAGTTAGAGCTAGCCAAGACTTGAATCTCACCGCAACATGAGAGCATGGCGCCTCGAGCATCGACGACAACATGGGCCGCATGGGGACTGATCGGTCTTGTGCTGTTCACGTGGTGGCCGACGCTGTTTCATGTTTTCCGAGGCGATCATCTTTGCCTATTACTTGAAGTGCCTTGGGACCAAAGCTTCTCAGAAACTTGGTCGCATTTGATCTCCTACAACCGCACCCGCACTTGCTACCCTTCGGATCCCATTCTCTATCGACCTGTGCTCTTCACGCTGATGTCGTTTGAGTTCGCAGCCTTCGGTCGCGATCCGCTGCTTTGGCAAGGCTTTGGCCTTTGCCTTTACGCCGTCACCTGTGTGTTGCTGTGGCGGATCTTACGCGTCCATCTCTCAGCGCCGCTCGCTTGGTCGCTGGCCGCACTCTTTGCCGTGAATGCCTCACACATTGATGCCGTCTCATGGCAACACATTCACGCCTATGTGCTCTTCGCAGCTTTGGCCTATGCCTTTGTGCTGACACCCTCAAGCGGCTGGGGTCGATGGGTTCAGTTCGGCATCGCCCTCTTGATGTCGATGACTTATGAATTGGGCGGCGCGCTTTTCCTGGCCTGGTCGCTCTGGAAAATGCGTCGCGAACAAACTTTCCGCTGGGAACTTCTCCTACCGTTGCCGATCTATCTGATCGCGAACTTCATTGATGCCGAACTTCGCCAGATCAGTTTCGGCGACGGACAAATCGAGCGCGGCAGTCTGTTCGAGTCCGTCAAGGCCCTGCCATTACTATGGTTGCAAGTCACAGGTTGGTGGATCTGGCCGACAAGCCTTGTTGATCCTCAGGCTCTCCGATCGAAGTTTCCCGTCGCGGATTTTCGACTTGCGATCGGCGCCATCGCCAGCGCACTCACATTCTTTTGGCTCTATCGAAAGCGCTTGGCGCTGACGCCCGCGCAAAAGGACTTGCTACAATTTGGAATTTGGGGAGCTCTCGGCTTTGTCGCGATCGTTGCATTGGGGCGAATGGCGCCGCGAGGCCTGGAGTACATAGCAAAGAACACTTACTATGCATTTCAATTCTCGAGCTTCGCGATTCTCATTCTCGCCGTCGCACTCAGCCGCCTCTCAACACATGCACAAACTCGAACCGCCTGGATCGTCGGCGTCTTGGCGCTCGGGCACTTGGTGATGAGTCAAAACACGGCGACGGCCATGATGGAGGCGCAGTGGCCCGCGCGACAATTGCAACGTGCAACGGCGCAATGGATTTCCGAAAACCCTGAGCGAGCTCGCGGTGGTCTATCTTATTGCAATCCACCTTCTGGCAATCTTCCCTTTGTCGACCTCAGACCCCTGCAGCACTCGGAAAGTGAAATCATCGACTTTCCACGCTTGATTTACGGTCGTGCACATTTTCCGCAACCCATTCGCGTCGCTTACTGTCCCAACGCAAAGTTCGTCGCCTGCGAAACTTGTCAAATTGAAAGCTGTTGTGCTCAAGAAGGAGCCCATCCATGAATGCGAACTCCACAGATGCTTCACTCATGAAGGACCAACCTCGCTATTCACTCAGCAAGATTCTACCTTTGCAGAAGTTTTGGGTGGCCGCTGTAATACTGGGTCTGGCCGTCGCCTTCGCCTGGTGGCCGGTCACGCTTCACGCATTCCGCACAGATCACACTTGCCTGCTCCTTGAAGTTCCCCACGAGCAGGGCTTCTCTGAAACTTGGTCACATCTGGTTTCCTACAATCGAACTCGCAAATGTCAGCCGAGCGATGGACTCCTGTATCGACCCGTTCTCTTCACATTGATGGCCGCCGAGTTCAGTTTGCTCGGTCGCGACCCCCTCACCTGGCAAATCACCGGCTTTGTGATTTGGTATCTGGGTGCGATCGCCGTGTTGGCGTTTTTCCGACAGTTCTTCGATCCCCGATTCGCATTCCTGCTGGGCCTTTACTTCGCCGTGCAAGTGAGCTTTGTCGAAGTCGTGAGTTGGCAGCACATTCATGGGTACATTTTGTACACAAGTCTCATGCTGTTCATCGTCGGCCTCTATTGGAAGTGGCATGAAGATCTCACACCGATTCGCCGAGCGTTTCTGTTTTTGCTCGGGACCACAGCGACTTTCTCCTATGAGTTGGGTGGGCCAACTCTGGGAGTGATTGGTTTTGCACACTGGTTTTTCCACAGAGGTCCGCAGCGATGGAAGATCGCCGAATGGATGATCTTGCCACCACTTTACGGCTTGGTGAGCTACGCTGACTTTCTCATGCGAGGGGCCAAAGCTCTTGCTGAGCCCCAACGGCGCGAATGGGCGACACAAAACTTCAATATTGTTTGGTCTCATCTCATGGCTTGGATGGCCTTACCAACGCCGATCATCAGTCCCGACGAGTTCCGTCTGCGCATGCAAGTCGGCGGCTGGCAAGGCTGGCTCGGCGCACTTCTTTTGATCGCGAGTGCCGTCTGGATTGCACGTCGATTCTGGAGTGTGAGGCGAAAGAGTGAGTTCAACAAACACAAGGTGATCATCGCCGCTGGCCTTGTCGCGACATTTGCGTTTGTGTGCACCATCGTGCTCGGCCGAGTCGCCACACGCAGCATTCATTATTTTTCCGTCAACACCTACTACGGCTATCTCTACGCCGCCTACATGTTGCCCGTCTTAGCCGCCGCCTATGCGATTCGGCCAGCCACAGGTCGCGTGCGCCAGGTTTTGCTGGGCTTGTTCGGACTGCTCACCATCGTCAGCATGATCATGGCGCAGAACACGACTTTCGAAATGAGTGAGCGCATGGCGCACACTCGGAACTTTCAGCGCAACGTCGCCGAGATCATCGAAGTCAGCCCCGTGCTCGCGCGCGACGGTATCGAGTTTTGCCATAAGCCCGTCGGCAACCAGGGCTTCGCCGATCTCGTCGGCATGCAAGCCAAGCCCGAAGAAGTCATCGATTGGGTACGCCTGATTTACGGTCGCACCACTTTTGAGAAGCCGCACTTTGTGGCCCACTGTCACAACGGCGAAATCGGCGTGATCCTTCCTTGTGAAGGATGCCCCGGTTATCAAACTTGCTGCTCAAAGTTTCTCGCGGAGAATCCACCAACGAAGAAACCGAACTTTAGATCAGATCGCTGATTTGCGTCTTTCGTTTTCCAAAAGCTCGGCGACTGACTTGGCGCCAAGACGCTTTTGCACTTTCGCAAGAAGTAGCTCATCGCCGAATTTCTCCGCCGCCATCAAGCACTGGCGGCGCACATTGAGATCCGGTGACTTCGAGTGCTGCGGCAAAGTCTGTGACAACGCCAAGAAGTCCGACTGCGTGCTGAAGTAGACCAGATCTCGGGCGCGAAGCTTGCGCGCGATCTCGCCCATCGCATAGATCGCCGACGACACATATGTCGGATTGCCCGAAGCCAAGAGCTTCTTCAGTCGTTGAATCACAGGCTTTGAAACTTCATCCGCCCCGTGCAACACCAAAGCATTGGCCGCCACGCGATTGTCGTCTGAGTAAGCCAGACGTCGAGCGGCGTTTGAAAGACGCGCCATCTTAAAGTGCTCCACCGTCTCGATCGCATTGGCCACGACGCGAGCGTCTGAACTTTGCAGCAAGGTCGCCAACACATTCTCAAGCTCCATCGAAACTTGATCCAAGGGCACGAGCGACCTCAAGGCCGAGGCCAAATTGGCCAAGGTGCGATCAGGCTGCGTCGCGGTTTCAATCCGATCTTCGATCGCCTCCAGAGCAAAGGCCGTCACAGCCGAGTCGCTGCGCGTGACCACAAAGCTCGAGAGGAACTTCGCGATCTGCTCGTCTTGCACGTCGCGCGCAGCGACGCGATTGAGCCAGTAACACAAGTCTTCGTCAGATCGATAATCCTGAAAGCGCGGATGCCAAGTCGTCGACTTGCTCCAAGCTTCAGAGATTGGCGAGTGGCCCAGATAGCGCAAAATTCGCCGCTCACCCGGCATGCCTTTGAGAGTTGCACGGAAGGAATCCTCGAAACGAATGTCTTCGTGCAGCTTAGCGAAGTTGCCAAAGTCAAAGTGCACAGAGTTTTCGTTCTTCTCCGAAACATGACTCAAGATTCGGGTCGTCTCGATGAGAGGCGCGCCCGCTAAGGAGTAGCCATTCAGGAATCGTCCGAAGCGAATCTTTCCATGCGCCAATGATGATTTGACGCGGAAGCCATAGCCTCGTTGCGCCGTCGTCCGCTGGTGAATGCGGTCTGCTGCGCGATTGATTTCATTCACACATGCAAGTGCGGCGGTGAATGAATTCGCATGCTTCTCATCTTTGAAATAAAAAATGATTTCGTCGCCGACAAACTCATGAATCAACCCATCCCAGCGGGAAATGATGTGCGAGCACTCCACAAAGAACTCATTGATCGTTTCAATGAATTCTTCGAGCGGATGATTGTTGAAAATGTGCGTGAAGTTATTGATGTCGGTACGCACCATCGTGCAATCGAAGTCATAAGGCGGCTTCTTGCCCGATTGGATTTCCGTTTTCAAAGAAGGCAAAACCTGAGCGCCCAAAACTTGGTTCTCTTTTTTCAGATTACCAACGGCCAACTCATAGCCCTCCACACCACGCTTCAGCACTTCGGCCTCGGCCGAAAGCGCGGTGATGTCGCGAATGGCGCCCAAGCGCCCCGACTTGATCGCCTTCGCGACTCGCAAGAGGTCCTTAGAGGCGAGCAAGAAGAGCAGAACAGCCAAGCCAATGAACAATGAAAGCGTCTGCGAAACCTCGCGCTCATAGGTGCGCAGAATGAACTGGAGATATTGTTCGCGTTCGCCGATCAGCCCTGCCGTGAGATAAGTTCCAGGCTCGATCTCCATAGCGACAAATCGATGCTCCACCGAAGCGCGCTCACTTTCGGATACCGTGGTGTCGCCACTCGGAGCATCGAATTGCAGCGTCACATTTGTCGGGTGCTCGGCGAGTAACGTGGCTTGGGCCTCGGGCGATAGGCGGAGAAACTCGTTTCTCGAAAACATCGCCGATTTCTGATCAAAGCTCAGAACTTCGCCCTTGCGATGTATGACGAAGAAGTCAATTAAGCGCAGATTCATCGCATCAGCCAGGTGCTCAATCGCCGAGTTGGAGTCGCCCGAAATGAACAGCGACGTGGCCATCGACGTGACCAGCAACATCTGTCCTTGCTTGCGCTTCATACCGGCATCGTAGGACTTTTCAATGCGGTACTGACTGTCATAGCTGTTGGCCAGATGAAATCCGACCAACAGCAACGCGATGAAGATCGTGACGATGGATCTTCGGCGAAACAAACTCATGGCCGGCTCGCTGGCACTCTTTGATCCAGTTTGAGCGGCTTATCGAGTCCAATGAATCGATAAGTTCGCGTCGGAACGCGCGAGCCAATTCGCCGTCCGCTCGGATCCACGATCACGATTCGTTGATCGACTAAGGCCTGAACGACCACGGCGTTCTTCAGGTTGCCTGCGATCTCTCGCCAGGGACGAGATAGGATCGGCGCGAGCAAATCTGTTTGTGCGGCCGAGCCTGCGGCCGGCACACGCTGAGGATCGGATTCACGCGCGCCGAGATGTGCGGGTGGCAGAGTCACACCACTTCCGTTTATCGCCGCACCATCCACATCAGCTGCAGCTGAAGCGCCGGGACCGCTACCTGGACCGCCGCGAGCCGCCGAGCCATTCACTCCACCCGCAGCCTTAGCCCCCGGCCCAGCACTTCGACTCGAAACGAGTCGCACACCAGGTGCCGCCGATCCCTCTCCGGGATCTGACATGGAGACTGAGCTCGGGATTCGCCCACCGTTCTCAACGCTGCGAGAAGGCGCGCGGAAAGGAACATAGTCCGTCGTCGCAGATGCGATTCGTGAAGGATTCGATTTCTCAGCCGCTTGTGCGCGGGGAATCGCGACATCTTTTAGGCGATCCAAGCCCCGAGCCGCCGCACCCACGAAGTCCGTCGCTTCGCGAAGTCGCTTCTCGACGGTCGCAACGCCTTGGCGAGACTCCGTATCAATGCGAACGACAGGACGAGGCGCGATTCGGGAAATCTCGGTGCTTGGACTTTGACTGTACTGCGAAAGTCGATCGCGAGCGCTGACCACTTCGCGTCTTGGCTGACTACGACTCAGCGGCGCTTGGTCTGGATCTGGACGCGGACCTACCCGACTGTTGTCAGCATGGGGATCATCACTCGCATGCTGTGAAGGCGTCGCGACGACGACGGGAAGGGGCGTCGAGCCAACACCGGGATCGCCGCCCACCCAAGGCTGCTGAGGAGCCTGATCGGAGAACGCGCAATCAGGATCTGCCGAAGCGATCGCAGGCTGCACGCCGAACAGAGCCGCCAGCCATCGAGATGCATCGAAGTTGAATTCCGTCGCTGTGCGTGCCGGCGTACACTGTCCCGCCGCCGTATCGCGAATCATGTCGCGCATTCCAGACTCTAAACCGGTGCGAATTCGACCGCTGATCTCTCGACAAGCTGTTCGATAGGTATCTTCGGTCACATCGACATCACCACGATACGCCCACGACACAATACCCGGACAAACATTGTTGGTGAAGCCATCAAGATACTGACCAATGGCCGCCGTCCACTTGTTCACGCAGGCATCTCGGCTTTCTGCGGCCACACATCTGCGCAAAGCATCGGGATCCATCAGTCGTCCATAGGGCTGAACAGCCGCACCCTCACGATCCAATCCCAACAAAAACTCGCGCGACAAACGATCTGCGACTTCGGGCCCATACCGCTGTTGAATAAAGTTGTAGGTCGACTCCGCATTCTGCACGCGAGGACCAAACAAAACTTCGAGTTGCTTGAGTCGCATCTCTTCATTCACCATGCCGCGAAGTTGTGAACAGGCTTGCTCTTGGTTCGAGCCCGGAGGGTTTCCGCAGCAGGCGACCGCCGTATATGTGAAAGGCTCAGAGCTGATGCCGGCTGAATGAATGTATTCATGAAACAAGACGTTGGCGTAATTCAAAGGTGTGCCGCGCTCGTCACGAGATTGTCCCGCCTGCGCGGCCGTCATGCGAATTTCGACCTGCTCGTGGCCCGGATAATAGTTGCCAGGATTTTGACTGCCGGTGCTGTCGTTGAAGTTACATGCCAATGGTCGATTGGTGCGCAGATGCGGAAACTCCAAGCCCAGATAGAAGTTTCTTTCGATCCTCGCCGCCGTCGCCGCCAAGCCATTTCGCTCAAGACATGCCAAGAACGGACCCTGACGATTGCGCAAACTTCGCGGTGCATTCGGATTAGGAGTACTTCCCGGCTGCACAACGCTTTGATCCAAACCTGCGCTGGTGCCCATCACTTCCGCCAAGCCTTCGGTCAGCTTCTCGAAGTCTTCGCGCCGATTCGGGGCGAAGCATGAGTCGGAGAACATGGATTTAGACGGATCCGAAGTGTCGCGGAGTCGCGACAGCAAACTCGACTGTCCATTCATTTGCTGAAGCACATTCCACCAAGACATTTGCAGGCGCGCCAAATTGTTATCGGGATTGAGGTCGCACAACAAATCCGTTCCCACACCGATATGATCGCCAAATCGTCGCCACTCACGGATCAACTGTTCACAGCGTTGCGCCGCCTCGCGCGGCAAGGGACCCACGAACTCCGAACACTCCTGCGCCTGCACGCTGACTTCCGTGGGCTGCATCGCCGCGACCGGACGCGTGTCGATGAATGCACTTACGACTCGAGGGCGCGGTGTCGGCGTGGGCACAGGAGTGGAGACCAAGGCAGGGGCGGCCGATGGACGACGCACTCCCGTCAGACGTTCCAAAGTACTCCGATTGTCCGCAATCAAGATCGGCGCACGAGGAGAAGTCGGCTCGATCGCGTTGTCGTGATGATGAACTGAAGGAGACTCTACCGACTCGTCCCATCGCATCACTTTGGCTCGCTCGATTGTGGCGCGCCAGAGCGCATACTCACGACCATCGCTCGCCAACAAATACTCAGCCTTCAGAATTCCTTGCTTCACTTTGTCAGACACCGTCAGTCGCATGAAGCGACCACGCAACGGATCCGACGCCGTCACCGTCAGGTGACCGCGCTTAACTTCCCACAAATCAACGACGCCATCCGCATCTTCATCCAATTGAATTTCGGAAATGTCCTTCGACAGCAGCATTTGGCGCATCACGCGACCGTTCGGTGCGAGCGCTTGGCGCACGATCACGTCACCACGACTTGGCAGTTGCACCCTTTGACCCATCAACTGATTGATTCGCGAAGCCATGTGTTGAGTGGACTCGCGATACGCGCGTTGCGCGTCCACCTGCGCTGACTCATGCGCTTGCGCGGCTTCACCGAAATGCCAAAGACTCGGAGCCGGAAGGCCCGAGGCAAAAGCTGAAATTACGAGGAGACCACGACGACCAATTCGACCCAGCGGCGTCGACATTCGCACCCCACTGACGTTTTCCCCGACCTCAGCATGAGATCGCTCTATGGAGTATCGGACGTTTGGCGGACCGAATTGAGACTGGATCAACGAACAGCTTAAACTTTATGGAATCTGTCTCAATTTGAGACAGTGGCATAAGTCGATGGCCCAACGGCCATCAGCCGCGAGCAAAATAAGCCAGCTCCTGCGCGGGTCGCACGACTTGGTCGATCACACCGAAAATCGAACGCCCCTCGGCGTCTTTCATCTCCATGCGCACGCGATCGCCGACTTTCATGAAGGGCGTCTTCGGTTGCCCATCGGCAATCGTCTCGATCATTCGCTTCTCAGCCAAGCAGGACGAGCCCACGCTGGCATCCTCATTCGACACCGTCCCGCTGCCGATGATCGAGCCCGCCGCCACAGTTCGCGTCTTCGCCGCGTGCGCGATGAGTTGTCCGAAGTGAAAGTGCATCGCGCCGGCATTCGCGCGGCCAAAAAACTCACCGTTGAAGTCCACCAACAGCGGCAGATGCACTCGGCCCTCTTTCCAAGCTGGACCCAATTCGTCCGGTGTGACCGCAAAGGGTGCAAAAGCCGAATGCGGCTTGGACTGATAAAATCCAAAGCCCTTGGCCAACTCATCGGGAATCAAACCCCGCAATGACACGTCATTGACGATCATCACCAAAGCCACATGCCTGAGCGCCGCCTCGGGCGACACGCCCATCGGCACGTCCGTGGTGACGACAGCGACTTCACCTTCGAAGTCTGTTCCATGTGCGAAATCGACTTGCGGAATTGGATCAGACGGCGCCAAGAAGTCGTCGCCTCCGCCCTGATAAAAAAGCGGATCTGTATAGAGCGTCTCGGGAAGCGGCGCCTTGCGCGCCATCCGCACCAACTTCACATGATGCAAGAAGGCCGAACCATCGGCCCACTGAAAGGCGCGTGGCAACGGCGAGTGAAACTGCGATTGATCAACAGCGAACTCGCCGGGCAGCTTTTGCGTTTCAAGTCGCTGTGCCAGGTCCAAGAGCTTCGGCTGCACACTCGGCCAATTCTCAATTGCCTCTCGGAGGGTCGGGCTCACATCAGTCGCCCGAACTGCGCGCTGCAAGTCGCGGCTCACCACACAAAGTTCGCCGTCCCGACACTTCACGGATCGTAAGCTTCCCAGTTTCATAGACAGCAGTTCTAAACCGCCACCCGCCGAAGGGCAAACGCCTCGCTGCGGCGTGCGCCGCGACTTCATTCAAGGCTGAATCAGATTCATGACCAGCACTTCCACCGCCCCCATGAAACTGTATAGCTATTTTCGCTCCTCAGCCTCTTACCGTGTTCGCATCGCCCTGAACCTCAAAGGTATTCCCTACGAGATTTCGCCCGTGCATTTGCTCGAAGGCGGCGGCCAACAGCATGCCGAGACCTATCGGCGACTCAATCCCAGTCGCGAAGTGCCCACACTGATTCATGGCGACTTTGTTCTTGGACAGTCGATGGCCATCATCGATTACTTGGACTCTGTGCAATTTTCTCCGCGGCTAATTCCCGTCGACCCGCAACAGCGAGCGATCACGCTGCAAGCCTGCGAAATCGTGAACAGCGGCGCGCAGCCGGTTCACAACTTGCGCGTACTCCAAAAACTCGAAAAGGAGTTTCAAGCGACACAGGATCAGCGCGACGCTTGGGCCGCGTACTGGATTCGCCACGGATGCGAGACGCTTGAAGCCTTCCTCGCCGACAAAGCGGGCCGATTCGCCTTGGGCGATCATCCCACGGCGGCGGACTGTTTTGTAATTCCTCATTTAGCAAACGCCGACCGCTTCAAGGTGTCGCTGGAAGCTTTCCCGACCCTGCGCCGAATTCGCGTTTGCTGTCTGGATCTGCCGGCATTTCAGAACGCGGCACCCGAGAAGCAGCCGGACTTTCCGCGCTCTTAAAACTTTCCAAATAAGCACGCGTCGCCACCCAAAGCGAAGCTCCCAACAGCGCGACAGCCAAACTCTGATGAAGCACAGTGATGCTCGGCGGGATGTACATCATCAGATTTGCGACTCCGCACACGAGCTGCGCGAGCACAAGGCCGGCCTGCACATTCAAAATTTTCTTCCAATGCGTATCGATCCGCGGCGACTTCCACGCCCAAATCGCCATCGCCAGAATCACCAAAGTCAGGGCGTACGCGACAAAGCGATGAATGATCTGCAGACCAATCGCGCCCCGCCAAGTCGGCACCCACTGCCCATTGCACAATGGCCAGTCTACGCAAACCGAACCCGAATACGTCGAGGCCACCAGACCACCGATCGCAATTTGCACAAAGATGAGAAGAGGCAGGGCGAGGGACAAGGCCCTGAGACCCACGGGCGCGCGGCGCTCAAAGTTCATCGGCTGAAGCCGCAACTGCACGGCGATCAACATCACCCATACGCCGACTAAAAACACCGTGGCCAACAAGAGATGTGTCGTCACCACGAGCGCTTTCACCAACCAGAGCACAGTCAGTGCGCCCATCAAAATTTGCAAAGTCAAAAACACAGCTGAAACAACCGAGGCCCACTTCGCAATGCGCGGCACTTCGCGCGAACGCCAAGCCCAAATCATCGCGCCCAAAAACATCAGCGCCACTAAGCCCGCGTAAGCGCGATGAACAAACTCGAACCACACGCCCACATGAAAATCAGGAATGACTTTACCAAAACACAGCGGCCAATCCGGGCAAGAAAGCCCAGCGCGCATCGTTCGCACTCCAGCGCCCAACGCCATCAAGCCGACAATCGCCGCGGCCAAGACCATCAAGTAGTTGCGAAACGCGCGCAGTGAACTCATCACTCGCCTCCCCATGCCGCCAGAGCCATCCAGTGCATGGTCCAACGATCCAACACAGGCGCCGCAAGGAAGACCAACACCGAAAGATTCGTCCAAAGAAAGAATGGCAACCATCGCGATCGCTCATGCTTTTCAACCACAGACTTATAAAAAAGCACGAACTGATAAAACACCCAGAAGGCCAAAGGCCATACCAACACGAGATGCGCCCAGCGCGCAGACGTGAACCAAGGCGCCATCGCCGCCGTCGCGACATAAGCCAAGAGGTAAAGCGCCATGTGATACAAAGTTCGCTCAGTACCCAACACCGCCGGCAAAACCGGAATTCCGCCGCGTTCGTAGTCGTCGCGGAATCGAATCGCCAAGGACCAGAAGTGCGGCATCTGCCAGAGGAACATGATGAGGAACAAGTACATCGGCTCGGCAGCCCAAATGTTCTCGTTGTTCGCGGCGTAGCCGATCAATACGGGCATGGCGCCTGGGATCGCACCCGGCACGGCGCCAAAGGCCCATTTGCGTTTCCACCACATCGTGTAGGTCACGTTGTAGAGAAACACTGTCGCAAGTCCCAAAGCCAAAACGGTGGTGTTAATCAGCACACTGGCGAATGCACCCAAAAGCACAAAGCCGACACCCAGAATCCATGCCTGCATCACCGACACTCGGCCCGCGGGAATTGGACGTCGCTGCGTGCGCGGCATTTTCAGATCGAGTCCAGCTTCCTGAGCTTGATTCAGCGCAAAGCTACCCGCTGAGAGAAAGAACAAGGCCGCAAGGCTCGTCACAAAATGCGCCAAACTGACCGGCGCTTCCAAGTCCATGCTCATGGCATAGCCCGCTGCCCCCGTGACGAGGACGAAGCTGACAATTCCACCCTTGGTCAGATCGAAAAACATGCGCATGTGGCTCAAGGCTTTCGCCCGATTTGGGCGACGGGTCAAGCCCAGCCGATCGCTTCGGTAGGCATCACAAGGCATATTGATCTCAACACCTATGAGTTCGAATTCAGTCGCTCGTCCCTAGGCGCCAGGCCAAGCCAACTTGAACAATGCGCCAAGATCCTTCCGTCGACACACGAAGCGCAAAGGGCCATAACGTAAAAGGCCCACCGCTCGGAAAGCGACGGGCCTTGCAAAGCTCGCAAATGAAGATCTAGCGCACAAGCAAAGGCGCTCGGCGATCACAGCGTGGAGCTTTGGCCCACGCGCGTGAAAATATCCAGAATACAGAAAATCCACAGAATGATCAGAAAGAACACCGATGAGCCGATGATCACTCGGTTGAGCTTATCGTCGTACTTCAAGTGCATGAAGATCGCCAAAACCAGTCCCGCCTTCACCGAAGCGATGGCGAACGCCACGACAGCGTTCAATGCGCCGAAGTCCACTCGAGCCGCTGCGACCGTGATGACCGTCAAAACCAGAAGGGAGATGAACACCTTCAAGTAGGTCGCAAACGGAATGATATGATGCTCGTGAGTCGATTCTTGTCCCGTTCCATGTCCCATGTGCGACCTCCGTTACGACACCAAGTAAAGTAGCGGAAACAGATAAATCCAAACCAAGTCGACCAAATGCCAGAACAGTCCGACGCCTTCGACCGGCGTGTAATAATGCGGACCGAACTCGCCCTTCATCGCTCGAATCATCACCCACGCGATCAGGCCCATGCCCACGAGCACGTGAATGCCGTGAATCCCGGTCATCATGTAGTAAAAGGAGAAATACATCGGCAGATTCGAAGGAATCTCCATGTCTCCCACATACTTCACCAACGATGCCGGATCCGCCGTGTACCAAGAGCCCGGCAACAGACCCAGATGGATCTTGTGCGAGTACTCAATGTACTTGATGCCCATGAAGATCGCGCCACACAGAATTGTGATCGCCAACATCGCCACGGCTTTGCTCTGCTCTTTTTTCTGCGAGTAGTAAATGCCAAGGGCCATGGTGAACGAGCTTCCCAGCAGCACAACAGTGTTCGCCGCGCCCAAGCGCCAGTCGGTGAACTTCGAACCGACTTTGAAAATCTCAGGGTAGATGTGGTGGAAGATCGCATAGCCCACAAAGAGGCCACCGAACATCAAGATCTCCGTGCAGAGAAAGAGCCATACGCCCTGCTTGGAGCTCACATATTCATGTTCCGCGCTGTCGTAGTGATGAGCGTGATGATAACCGGATCCAGTTTTAGCGGTACTCATAGGGACCTGCCGTCACAATGGGTTGTTGAATGAAGTTCTCATGCGGAGGCGGAGATGCCGTTGTCCATTCCAAGGTCTTCGCGCCCCAGGGGTTCGGCCCAGAAGGCTTGCCATTGAGCAGACCTTGAATCACGGCCCAACCGCCGATCACAAAACCGATCCCGATCATGTAAGCGCCAATCGTCGAGAGCTGGTTCAAGTACTCGTACTCCGGAAGGTAATCGAAGTATCGTCGGGGCATGCCCATCGAACCCAAAACGAATTGGGGGAAGAAGGTCACGTTGAAACCCATGAAGATGAAGAAGAAAGACCAGCGAGCGACGGTGTCGTTCACCAGTTTTCCGAACATCTTCGGGAACCAATAGAAGATGCCGCCCATGATCGCCATCAAGGTTCCGCCCACCATCACATAGTGAAAATGCGCGACGACGAAATAGGTGTCGTGGAAGTGAACGTCCGTGGCGATTGTCGCCAAGAAGATGCCGGTCACGCCACCGATGGTGAACAAGAACATGAAGCCCAAAGCGTACAACATCGGCGCCGACAAATTGATCGAGCCTTTGTAAAGCGTGGCCATCCAGTTGAACAACTTAATCGCCGTCGGAACACCCACCAACATCGTGAGGAAGGAGAAGACAACGCCCGCCCACTCCGACTGACCCGACACGAACATGTGGTGGCCCCAAACGAAGAAGGACACCGCCGCGATCGCCAAGCTCGAATACGCGATCGCTGTGTAACCAAAGATCGTTTTGCGCGAGAATGCCGTGATCAGTTCCGAGATCACACCAAACGCTGGCAAGATCATGATGTACACAGCCGGGTGCGAGTAGAACCAGAAAAAGTGTTGGAACAACACCGGATCGCCGCCGAGCGCGGGATCAAAGAAGCCGATGCCGAAGATGTTCTCCGCCGCCAACAGCAACAAGGTGATGGCCAGAACCGGAGTCGCCAAAACTTGGATGATGGCGGTTGAGTACAAGGCCCACACGAACAGCGGAATGCGATTCATCGTCATGCCGGGCGCACGCAGCTTGTGCGTGGTGACCACGAAATTCAATCCCGTGAGGATCGACGAGAATCCAGCGATGAATGCACCCATCACCATCCAAATCACAGCGGGTTTCATGCTGATCGAATACGGCGTGTAGAAGGTCCAACCTGTATCCGCACCGCCAAACGCGAGCGAAGTCAGCGCGACCGCAGCGCCACCGATCAAGCAATACCAGCTGAGCAAGTTCAGACGCGGAAATGCGACGTCCTTCGCGCCGATCTGCATCGGCAGGAAGAAGTTGCCCAGGAAGGCGGGAATTCCAGGAATGATCACGAAGAACACCATGATCGCGCCGTGATAGGTCATCGAACGCGTGTAATCGTCCGCCGTCATGATCGTCTGACCCGAACTGAAAAGTTCAGTGCGAATCAACAGCGCGAAGATTCCGCCGACCAAGAAGAAGAGCGCGACGGTAATGAAATAGAGAATGCCGATGCGTTTGTGATCCAACGTCGTCAACCACGACCACAGGCCCTTCTCATGATTGAGATAGTTGTGATCGTGATGGGCCGCTGAAGCTGTGCTTCCGGATGCCATGAGTTCTCCTTCTTCCTTACTTCACAGTCTTGATGAATTCGATCAGCGCGAGGATTTGTTCATCCGAGAGCTGACCGGCATAGGCCGGCATCACCCCAGGCGGATAGCCCGCGGCGACTTTGGCGTTGGGGTTCAGAATGCTTTCGCGAATATATTCTTCATTCACATCAACGCTGCTGCCCTCGACTTTGTGGGCCTTGGCTCCGAACAGTCCCTTGAAGCTCGGACCGACAAGACGCGAACCATCGAGACTGTGACAGCCGATGCAAGCCTGCGAACCGAAGAGCCCTCGCCCCACGTCAGCCAACGACATCTCACCGCCGCCTTCCGCGCTCAGCCACTTTTCAAACTCTTCGTTGGAGACCACCTTCAATTTCGCCTTCATCGCCGAGTGGCCGGCTCCGCAATACTCCGTACAGAAAACCCAATAATCGCCTTCCTTCTCGGCCTCGAACCACAGCGCTGTGTATCGACCAGGAACCACGTCCTGCTTGATCCGCATCGCGGGAATATAGAAGGAGTGGAGCACGGGGCGATCCGACGGGTCGGTCGAGTTCGCAGAAATTTTCTCCGACGCCATAATGAGCTTCACCGGTCGATTCACCGGCACCACCATCGTCGCAGGCACGCGCTCATTCTTCGCATCGAGGGCGGAAGTCACTTCCTTGCCATTCTTATAAAGAAAGCGCCAGTCCCACTTCTTCGCCATCACATGAACTTCCAGAGCGTTCTCCGGAAAGGCGCGCATGTCGTGATAGACTTTCCAGCCCCATGCGAACACGAACATGAAGATCACCAAGGGGATGAACGACCACGCGAACTCGAGACGATGATCGTGAGTGATGTAGGCCGTCTTATCGGTCGCAGATCGACGCTGATACTTGACGACAAAGTAAATCATGCCGCCGATCAAGATGATGAACGAGATCAAACTCGACACCAGCAAGAAAATATAGATGTCGTCGACTTCACCGGCTGTCTTGGTCACCGCCGGCGGCATCAATGTGCTCGCCAACACGGACTTGTCGGCCAACATCGCAACCAAGGCCGCGCCGAGGGCCATGGCCCGCTTCACTTGCTTGCTTAACTGCTGTTTCATTTGGGGCATCACACTGCGTTCAGAGCCTCGATTCATCGAATCTCTCCTTCACTCGCTTTCGAATTCCTCGTCCAAAATGGCAGCAAGAACGCCCCGAGCACGAGGACGATCAAAAGACCGCCGACGCGCATGACGTTGAATGCGGCCAACACATACTTGTTGGCTTGGGGATCAAAATGAAAACAATAGAGGATTAATTTGTCGACCACGCTGCCGACCTGTCCCTGCGAGGCTTCGATCATCGATAGCCGCAAGACTTTGGGATCAAAGGTGATGCCATAGTGATAGCGCGAGATGGTTCCGTCTGGTGAAATCGCCATCGCCGCTGCGGCGTGGGCCCACTGCTTTTGATTTTCGTCCCAGCGATACTTAAAACCAACGGCCTGTGCGAGTGCGCGAATGGAAGCCTCTTCGCCGGTCAAAAAGTGCCAGCCGGCCGCGGCGTCTTGGCGGCCATAGGCCTCGAGGTAACTCTGGCGCTTCGCCTTCGCCAGCTCGGGCTTTTCGCTGGGGTCGATGCTCACGACGACAAGTCGGAACTCTTCGCCCAATGCTTTGGGCATCTTGCGAAAGGCATCGTTCAAGCCATTCAAATGGAAGTTACAAAGACTGGGACAAGAGTAGTAGGCCAAGCTCAGCAAGATCGGCTTGCCGTCGCTCATCAAATCCTTGAGCGCAAGCTTCTTCCCGTCGTGATCCGTGAAACTCAAATTCAGATCGACTTTGCTGCCCTGACGAGGATCGATGCCCACTTCTTCAAGCGGCTTCGGCACTTCATTCGCAAAACCTTCTTTGAGCTTGTGAATGTCGCCACGCCCAGCGGCCCAAGCGAACTCCCCGCCCGACAACGTCGCCCCGACCAAAAAAAGTGCGCAGCACGACGCCCAAACATGGGCTTTCGTGCGGATCGACACAGTTGTGAAAGTGCGGAGCGCTTGGATCAAGACGAGAGTCCTTTCGAAGAATCGATTCGAATCACTTGAGCGAAGCGGCCTTCTTCGCCACGTCTTCAGCTTTTTCGGCCACTTTGTCGGTCGTGATGGAGCGAATGAACTGCACCAAAGCCCAACGATCCTTCGCTGGCATGTGCGAGTAGCCTTGCATCGAAGTGCCTTCGATTCCCTTGGTGAGCGTGGTGAAAAGACCAAGGGAGTCGCCGCCCTTTTTCCACTTTCCTTCGATCAAATTGCGCGGCTTCGGATTCAGGCTCGCACCCGCGATGCCGTCACCTTTACCTTCAGCACCATGGCAAGCGGCGCAGTTGACGCCGTAGAGTTTTTTGCCATGAGCGACCATGCGCTCATCCTCGATCCACGGCTCAGTGATGCCAGAAACATCGACGGGTTTTTCCGGTGCTGCAGCCGCCACGGTTTGCGCGGCCTCGGGCGCCACTTCTTTCACTTCTTTAAGGTCCACGCCGCCGCTCAGGAACGACACATAAACAAAGAACAACATGGCCGCGGCCATGGAGAAGATGAACATGCGCATACCGGCCGCATTGACCGAGCTTTGCGTTTCTTCGCGATGTGAAGGATCAATTGGTCCACCCGACATGGCAGGGACTCCTCTCAGATGCTGTTCGACCCAAGCATTTTCAACCTTCGCTTTGTGAATCGAGCGCTCGATGCCGAAGCACAGAGTGCCAATTCAAACAATTCAAAGCAGAGCCCACGGCCCAGCGAAAAGTTTGGTTCACAATTTGCCCCCTACTTTTGCCTAATAATGGCCGTCGAGTCCACCGCCGAATCAAACTCGCTTCAAAGAATTCCGCCCTCGCTGTCTGCGGTTAGGCCAATCCTAAGTGGCTTAATTTTTCAGCAGTTCAAGCGTCGAACCGACTTCAGATCTGAGTTCGGAGCGAGGCCGATTCGCCAAAGCGGGACTCGGTGAGGGACAATGTGAGCCGCGACGTCTTCACACTTTGAAGTCCGACAATCAAGTAGACATTGCGACCGTTGGTACTGGCTTCGGGCCAATCTCGAATTGCGGGCACCTTCGCCGAAGGGGCAATTTGTCGCGTTCAGGATCGGCGCTGGCTTGTGTCCCCTGCGTGCCCCAAGAAGTGCGTTTAGTTTTTGTGCAATTAGAGTATTTGCTCTAGTCAGCAAGGATTGGCATTAGTTATTTCAATAACTTAATGCAGGGCATAAGCGCGACATCTCGCAATGCGCTGAGGTGAGCGAAAGCTCTTTTGGCGTTGACCCAATCTTGACCAAAAGCCTACAAGCCTGAGCCATGAGCAACATCAAATTCGACTTTTCGCAAAAGCATGTGGTGGTGACCGGCGGAGCACGCGGCATCGGCCTGCAGATCACTCGTCAGTTTCTTGAGGCCGGAGCACGCGTCAGCGTTTGGGAATTTTCGGCGGACTCGATCGCGGCCGCGCGAGCCGAACTTGCGAGCTTTCAAGATCGCCTGAATTTTCAACAAGTCGATGTCTCCAAAATGCCCTCGGTCGAGGCCGCCGCAGAAAGCCTCGCCGCACCCGTTGATGTTTTGATCAACAACGCCGGCATCACACGCGACAAGTCCTTTGGCAAAATGACGACCGAGGATTTCGAAGCCGTAATTGATACGAATTTGAACGGCGTGTTTCATTGCACGAAGGCACTGATGCCGAAGTTCGCAGACACAGCTCACAAGCGCATCATCTCGATCTCTTCCGTTGTCGCCTTGTACGGTAACTTCGGTCAGACCAATTATGTGGCGGCAAAGGCCGGCGTGATTGGCATGACCAAGACTTGGGCTCGCGAATTGTCGCGCAAAGGCTTCACCGTCAATGCCGTTGCACCTGGTTTCACGATGACGCCGATGGTGGAGGCGATGCCCGCCGAAGCTCGCCAACAAATTGAACAAAAAATTCCGGCGGGCCGATTCGGCAAGCCGCAGGACATCGCGAACGCGTGTCTGTTCTTGGCCAGCCAAGAGGCCTCGTACATCAGCGGCACCGTCGTTTCTGTCGACGGCGCGTTGGTGGTCTAAAGATTTTGAATGGCTCAGATTTGGGGAGCAGGGCTTGGCGAGGGGCTGAGCCTTGTGACGAATGGGTGAATGTCATGGGGATTGAGGGGGAAGCTTGAAAGCATCATTGAAGACAAAGTTCCGCGTGGGAGTTGCCTGCGCACTGATTTCACTCGCCTTGGCGGCCCACAGCGCTCAGGCCGCAGGTGGCGGCGCACTGGATCCGAAGTTTGTTGACCGCGAGAGTGTCGACGCAAAAACGCGGCAATCGCGTTTCGAAGGTTGGGTCGAACTCCGACCGAATCACAGCGTCTTCGTTGACTACCTACGCCCTGCTCGCGGAAAGCCCGTCGCCATTTTGCTCAACGGACTGACCTATCGAACTGGCGTATGGCAAAGCTACGTCGATGAATTGAAGGGTCAGGGCCTGGGCATCCTTCGCTATGATCCGAAGGGCCACGGGAAAACCATGGTGCGCGACGGATACCCCACGGCTCCCATCGATTATGTCGAACAAGTTCGAGATCTCAAACTTTTGATGGATCACTTCAACATTCGTTCGGCCCACCTAGTGACACTGTCGTATGGCAGCGCCTTCGGTGCGGTCTTCGCGACGCAATTTCCGCGTCGAGTCTCTTCGCTGATCTTGATGGCACCGTACATCGCGCCGCTGGAAAGCCAGGATATGATCATCAAAACGCAGATCGCGCAGACGCGAATGCTCTTTCCGATGAATCCAGCCACCGATGATCAACTGTACGACCACTTTCTCCGCCAAATCGTCTATGCGACCTATCCGATGGCCGAGCCCATCGTACTTGAGCATCCCTTCAAGCTTGAATCCACGTTCCGCCTCGTTCAAGGCGTGCGCCGCCTGAAGCTTCTCGACATCGCATCACAATTGCCGGACGGCAAAGTTCACCTCGTGCTCGCGCGACAAGATCAATATGTGCAGAACTTCGTGCACGACCAGTTTTGGGCGAAGGTGCCGAAGTCCAAACGAGCCAGCCGACTCTACCTTCAAGGCTCGGAACACAAGATTCCCGAGGCCGTTCCGCGTTTCGCCGCTTGGTGGACACGCTTGATCATCGAAGGCGACGCCCGCGTGAGCAGCGACCGAACTTTCGAAGGCGGACCTTGGATGGGCGGCGCGATCACAGGCATCGGCCCCCAAGACACTCAGATTCATATGCAGTGATTTTCCGAAAGAGGTGAGCGATGGCTTTGATTGATGTGCAGGGCTTTCAGATGAATGTCGAAACACAGCCGGCGACACTGCCGCTCGACACGATTTTCATTCACGGCAATCTCGCGTCGAACACTTGGTGGGAGCCTTCGCTGTCACTTTGGAAAGCCGACGCCAAACCCGGGTCTGAAGGCCGTTGGATCGGCGCCGAGTGGCGCGGTTGCGGTAAGTCCGCAGCCCCCACCACAGCCGCAGATCTGCATCCGGAAAAAATGGCGGATGATTACATTCAGCTCTGCAAGCAGGTCGGTGTGAAGAAGGCCTGTCTGGTGGGACACTCCACCGGCGGCATCATCGCCTTGTACGCCATGCTGAAAGTGCCTGAACTATTTGATCGCGCCGTCTTGCTCGATTCGGTGGGCGCGACCGGCGTGCAGTTCGGTCCTGAGATGTATGCGGCCTTCACAGCGATGTCGCAAGATCGCAAGGTCTGCGAGCAAGTGATGCACGCGACGATTCACAACAACGATATGGCCTCGCCGCTCTTCCAGCGCTTGGTCGACGACGCGTTCGGAATCGCGAAACTGAACTGGCATGGCGTGCCCCAACAGCTGCACGTGACCGACATTTCCAAACAACTGGATAAGATTCGTCAGCCGATTTTGGTGCTGCACGGTGAACACGATCCCATCATCCCGATCGACACAGGCCGCGCACTTGCTGCGGGCTTGCCGAATGCGCGTTTCGAGATGCTGGCGGGTCAAGGTCACTCCTGCAATGTCGAGAACCCGCGGCTGTTCGTCGACAAAGTGAATCAGTTCTTGTTCCACCGCCCCTAATTTGGAGTCTTTGACATGCGAGCTGTGATTTGCGGCCTAGGTTTGTACGCGCCCCCCAATGTCGTCGAGAATTCGTTCTTTGATCAAAAGTACAATCGCGACATGACCACGTTCTTGCGCGATCAGCGAAACATCGCCAAGCGCCACTTCATGTCAGCGGATCAAGCGACGTCGGATCTGATTTTGCCAGCCGCTGAGCAGGCGATGAAGCGCGCGGGGCTGACAGCTCGAGATTTGGATTTGATCATCGTCGCCACGGATACGCCGGACTATGTGTCGCCGTCGACGGCGGCCGTGGTGCAACACAAGTTGCAAGCGACGAGGGCGGGCACTTTCGACATCAATACGGCTTGCGCAGGTTTTGCGACGGGTACGGAGATCGCGTCCAAGTTCTTGATGGCTGATGAGCGCTATCAACACATTCTCGTCGTCGGCGCCTATGGAATGTCGAAATACTTTGACTGGGATGATTATAAAGTCACCTCGGTGTTTGCCGATGGCGCGGGCGCCGCGATTCTTCGCCGCGCGACGCCGGCGGAAGAGGCCGGCGGCCTCGGCATCTTGGCTTCGCAGTTGGCGACCGAGGGTCAGTACCACGACTATATGGGGATTTACGCTGGCGGCACGAAGTTTCCGATTTCGACGGAGACGGTGAACAAAAAGATGCATCTCTTGCAGTTCACCAAGCGCATCCCGCCGGAGACGAACGGCCGAATTTGGCCGGAACTCACGCACGCTTTGTTGGATCGAGTCGGCGCGAAGGTCGGCGATGTGAAGCATTTCTTTTTCACGCAGATCAACATCGGCTCGATCGTTGAGACGATGCGGAAGCTGCAAGCGCCACAAGAGCGAGCCCACAACATCATGGATCAATATGGTTACACAGGTAGCGCTTGCTTACCGATGGCGTTGGCGGATGCGGCCGAAAAGCACAAGCTCAAGCGCGGTGATTTGGTGATTGTGATTGGCTCAGGCGGCGGTATGAGCATGGCGGCGCTGGCCATGCGCTGGGCTTACGACACATGAGGTGAGGCTTGGGTCACGAACTTCAGTTTTCAATCGATGAGTTCGACTGGACGAAGCAGTGGGCCCTCTTTTCACCGCAGAATGTCGCTTATCGCGATGCGGACACCGATGTGTCGTGGACCTGGGCCGAAGTGTATCGGCTCTCCTGCTCCTTAGCGAAAGAACTGAGTGAAAACTGGGGAATCGTGCGCGGAGATCGCGTCGCGCTTCTGGCCACGAATGAACTTGAGTCGATCGCACTCTTCCACGCCTGTTTGCGCGTCGGCGCCTGCTTGGTGCCGATCAATTTCCGCTTGGCCGCCCCAGAGATTCAACATGTATTGGAAGATTCCGAACCTGCTTTGCTGATCTATCAATCACAGTTTTCCGCGACGCTTGCGCAAGTGTCGGCTCAAGCTGGCCCCGAGCGCCGCTGGGAATTCGAAACCCTCCAGCGTCATTGCCAGCAAGATTTGGAAGAGTTCCGTCGCAGCTCGCCAGCCTTGCGCTTGGCCTCGGCGTTGCCGAGCTGGCATCGACAAATGCAAGCCGAGGCCGAAGCGCCTTGCATGATCCTCTACACTTCAGGCACCACAGGAAAACCCAAAGGCGCGATGATCAATCCGCGCATGCTGTTTTGGAACTCGCTCAACACCACGCTTCGCCTGAATCTCTCTCAGAACGATGTGTTCGTGAGCTTTCTCCCCTTTTTCCACACCGGCGGCTGGAATGTGCTGCTGACGCCCTTCGCACATCGAGGCGCACGCACTGTGCTGGTCAAAAAGTTCGATGCGGAGAAGATTCTGGAAACCTCCGCACGCGAGGGCGCGACGATTTTGTTTGGCGTCCCCACGACCATGGAAATGATGTCGCAGACCCGCGCCTTCCGCGAAGCGGATCTATCGCGAGTTCGCTACGCGATCGTCGGTGGCGAACCGATGCCCATTGATCTGATCCGAACTTGGCAAGAGCGTGGCATCCCCATTCGTCAGGGCTTCGGTCTGACGGAGTTCGGTCCGAACGTCTTTTCACTCAATGAAGAGGATGCGCTTCGTAAAATCGGCTCGATCGGCTTCCCCAACTTTTACATTCGCGCACGTGTCGTCGATGACGAGCGGCGAGACGTGGCCACAGGCGAAATCGGTGAACTGATTCTTCAAGGTCCGATGTGCATGCCTGGGTACTGGAGAAATCCCAAGGCGACAGCCGAGAGCATTCGCAATGGCTGGCTGCACACGGGGGATTTGGTTCGCAAGGACGCCGAAGGCTACTACTACGTCGCAGGTCGCAAAAAGGACATGTTCATTTCGGGTGGCGAAAACGTTTATCCGGTTGAGATCGAGCGCGTGCTATCCACGCATCCCGCCGTGCGCGAAGTCGCGGTGATCGGCGTGCCCGACTCCAAATGGGGCGAAGTGGGCTGCGCCTACGTCGCCTTACATCGCGACGTCACTAGCGAAGAGCTGCTCGGCTTCTGCGCCCAGCATCTGGCCAAGTACAAAGTGCCCAAACACATTCGCGTGCTCTCGGAGCTTCCCAAGGGAGATTCGGGAAAGCTACTCAAGCGCGCCCTGCCTCGCGAGCTTTGAAAATTCCAAGCCAATGTGTGTCTCAATTTGAGACGAAGGTCGGGGCGAAATGATCCGACGCTGAACTCACCAATCAGGCCCCTCTGAAATCGATTCGATTCGGCCGTGGAGACCTTCGACAGTTGTCGTCTCGATCGACAGAGTGCCTCGACGCAGGTCCTTGGGGCAGTCGCCTACGGCAAAGGAACGTCCTACACTAGAGGAAGTGAGATCTCTCGCACTGGCTTTTCTCATGGTGACTTCGCTGTCCACGCTTGCGGGCTGTGTGACACCTCGTTTTCGCGAGTTTGATCGCGTGCAAGAAGGAATGCCGAAGTGGGAAGTGCTCGAGGCCGCTGGCAACCCGACACGCACGCAGCGCTGGCAAGGACGCGACCGATGGATCTATGTGATTTGGGATGCGCCCGGCGAAAAGCGCCGAATTCGCGAAGTTCATTTTGAAGATGGCCTTGCGGTGTATGTTGGTCCGCAAGTGAAAGAGCCCAAAGTGCTCTTTGGCGAAAGCGAAGCCTCGCCCGTCGCCGATGTTCAGCGCGATCAACTCAATACTCACGGAAATCATCAGACACTGGTCAGTGGCCACGCACAGGAAGTTGTCGTCGAAGGCTTGCGGCCATTGCCCTTCACGCCCGCATCTCCCACCGTGCAAACTCCCGCGCACATTTGCGGCGACTGCCTGGCTCGCACTCCAGCTGCACAAGATGCTGAGGCCATGTATATGAGTCAGCAGATTTACGCCGGAAGTGCGGGCTATCGCGGACGCCAACCTGTGTCCATCACACCCGCGCAACGCATGCGCGATTTGCGCGAAGAAGAACGCCTGCGACTGATGATCTATGGTTTGAATCCCAGCCGCGAAGCCGAGGCTCGCAAGCGGGCTCCCAATTTCGAACCTGTCCGCTAGAGACTCGGTAGCGGAATTTTCACTACTTGATCAGATGAATTCGCTCAGGAAGTTCTTCTTCGTCGGGCCGAGGCGCCGCCACGGACGCGGGCGCTCGCTGCGCCGGTGAATCCTGCTTCGGGACCGGCAGCACCACTTCAACTTGTTTTTTGATTCGATCCAACCGCCCATCGATTCCAAACGATGTGCGAATCTCTTCGAGGGTCTTCAGGCGCACCGCCTGATACTGCCGTGTGCTTTCATCGTGACGATCGGGGTGACGAAAACGAATGTGAAGTTCGAGCTCGCGATGCTCGCGCACCAGGCGCTGAAGATCTTTGTATTTGAGTGCAATAAGTTTGGAGTGCTCGTGAGTTTGATCGGGCTGATGCTTGGCCTTTTCAAAGGCTTTCATTTGATCGTGGATCTCTCGTTCCATCGAACCGATCTTCGAACGCAGAGAGCTCATCAAAGCCATGTGATCCATGATCCGGCACTTCGGTGCGGCAATCGGGGCGGCTGACGGAGTTGCGGCTTGTCCCTCGGCGGCCGCGGCAGGCGCTGGCTCCGAAGCGGTCACGGGCTCGGTGATGAAGGCAAAGCTGATCCCCAGCGCCGCGATGACGGCGAACTCGGCGAATTTAGGAAGTCGGACCTTCCACATCCGTGATCGCATATTGCTCCCATCGAATCTCGACCGGCAGGTGCTTGATTCGATTCACAATAATCGAGGTCTTCACGGCGTTGAGGTTGGGAATCACCAACACTCCGCCACGCAGCCGATCCGGGCCCATGACCTCACTTAAGGACCAGCCAAAACGCGAGTCCTTTAATGCTTGTCGGATTTCTTCCCGCAATTCTTTCGAATCGATGCCTGAAATTCTCAATTTGAACAGCAGCCCCCCGCCCTTCGCCTGGCTGAGCTCATTGGCCGCATAACCGCTCACTCCCAAGGGATCCGCGGGATTGACCTTGGCAGGACTCTTTTGTGGCTTCTCGGTCTCGCCAAAAAAGTCAGCGAAGTCCTCATTAATTTCAGCTGGGCTTTCCGTCGGATTGAGAGGCTCTTCGCCAGCCGCCGCCGCCGGGGCGTCGTCGCTGGGCGCGGCTTCGAGGGGTGCGCCGTCATGGGGCGTGGCGGAGGCCTCGAGTTGAGGGCTGGCGTCGAACTCGAGCGGCTGAACTTCTGGCGCAGCGGATGTCTCAAATTGAGACGCAACTTCGGGTTGCTCGAAGACGCCCAGAGGCGCATCGCCATCGGCCGAGGCCTCGGGCTCACCCGCAGGTGGGTTGTTGAAATTGGTTGGCGTAGACTCGTCGCCGGCCAGTTGGTCGGCCTCAGGAAATTTCGCGGCAGCCGGTGGATTGGCCGACTCTTCCGAAGACATGTGCGCGATCCCGTCCATGTCGACAAAGACGATCGCCCCACAGCCAGCACAGGCGACCATGCCGTAATCGTCGCGAAGCTCAGCCGAACATTTGGGACAAGCCGGAGTCGCCAACTCTCAAATCTCCTTCACCTGAAGCGGCCCTACGTCATCGATCATCGGCGCTTCTTGTCGCGCTCCATACGCCGACGTTCTGCCCGCGACAATCCCCCGCCGCCAGATCCGGGATCATCATCCGTGGGCGGCGGACCAAAGGTCATGCGTGTCTTCTTGGGCTTGAGCGCCTCAAGCTGTTCTTCGGCGCGCTCTCGATCCTGTGAAGTCGGGGGTGCGGGCGATCGCTGAGGCGCGCGACGCGCGACTTCCTCAGGCGGCACACCCTCATCACCACCATCGGGATGCTGAAGAACAAGCTGAATCTTGAAGAGCTTTTCCAGAACATCCACGCGAATGAAGCCATTCATCTCTTCGAACAACTTAAAGGCCTCTTGCTTGTACTCGACCAGGGGATCCTTCTGCGCGTAACCACGCAAGCTGATCCACTCGCGCATCTGATCCATGCGCTGCAAATGCTCTTTCCATCGCTGATCGATGGCCTGCAAGAGCAACATCTTCTGCACTTGCGGATAGAAGGGGCCCAGATGGGTTTTCTGGAACTCGAGTGCGGCCATGATTTCGGATTTCACCTTGGCCGTGATCTTTTCGACATTCTGACGATCCGCTTCGGAGAAATCTTCGAAGCTGGTGCCGACGCCGAACTGCTGTCGAAGAGCGACCGTCAAACCATCGAGGTTGATATCGTCTTTGCGGCCTCGCTCATCCACATAGGTGTCGAGCATCGCGGAGACTTGATCGCCCAGCATCTCGCGAATGATGTCGTCCAGGCTCTCGCCGGCCAGAATGCTCCGGCGCAGACCATAGATCGCCATGCGCTGCTTGTTCATCACGTCGTCGTAATCCAGCAAGTGTTTGCGAATATCGAAGTTGTGACCTTCGACCTTGCGCTGCGCGGACTCGATCGCACGCGAAACCATGCCCGCCGTGATCGGCTCATCGTCTTCCACATTCATGAATTCCATGATGCGAGCGACTTTCTCACCGTTGAACTTGCGCATCAGATCGTCATCGAGCGCCAAATAGAATCGCGATTCACCCGGGTCGCCTTGACGTCCCGAACGACCGCGAAGCTGATTGTCGATACGACGCGACTCGTGTCGTTCAGTACCGACGATGTAGAGGCCACCGGCTGCGATGACTTCCTGTTTCTCCGCCTCACATTGCGCGCGGAATTTCGCCAAAGCGTCTTTGAACTCTTGCGACTCTTGATCGCTGTTCACCTGCTTGGCCATAAACTCAGGGTTGCCGCCCAAAACGATGTCGGTACCGCGACCGGCCATGTTGGTGGCGATGGTCACTGTGCCCTTGCGGCCGGCCTGAGCCACAATCTCAGCTTCCTTCTCGTGATGTTTGGCGTTCAAGACCCGATGCGGAACGCCTTCCTTCTGCAGAAAGGTGCTGAGCAATTCAGACTTTTCGATGGATACCGTACCAACCAGAGCCGGTTGACCGTTGGCCTGCCGCTCTTTCACATCGCGAACGATGTTGCGAAACTTCGCCGCCGTGTTCTTGAAGACGACATCTTCTTGATCCAATCGTCGAATCGGTTTGTTGGTCGGGATCACCGAGACATCGAGATTGTAGATCTTCTTCATCTCGACGGCTTCGGTTTCCGCCGTACCCGTCATGCCCGAAAGCTTTTTGTACATGCGGAAGTAGTTCTGGAAAGTGATGGTCGCCAGAGTCTGGTTCTCATTCTTGACGGGCACATTCTCTTTGGCTTCCACGGCTTGGTGAAGTCCGTCGCTCCAGCGTCGGCCTTCCATGAGTCGGCCGGTGAACTCGTCCACAATGATGATCTCACCGTCCTTCACCATGTAATCGACATCGCGATGGTAGAGATGATGAGCCTTGAGTCCTTGATACACGTGGTGAAGCAATTCGATGTTCTGCGGATCGTAGAGATTCTCGAGCTTCAAGAGTTCTTCCACGCGCGAGTTGCCGTCTTCCGTGAGCGCCACCGTGCGGGACTTTTCTTCCATGGTGAAGTGCAGTTCTTTTTTCAGGTGCGGGATGATGGCGTTCACCACCATGTACTTGTCGATCGAATCTTCGGCAGGGCCGGAGATGATGAGCGGCGTTCTCGCTTCATCGATCAGGATCGAGTCGCACTCGTCGACGATCGCGAAGTTCAGGGGGCGCTGAGCGAAATCCGTCAGCTCAAACTTCATGTTGTCGCGCAAATAATCAAAGCCCAATTCGTTGTTGGTCGCGTAAGTGATGTCGGCGCGATACGCGCGATGCTTGTCGGCTTCGTTCTGTCCGTGCGTCACCACGTCCGTGGTCAGACCCAACCATCCGTAGAGCTTGCCCATCCATTCGGCGTCTCGACGTGCGAGATAATCGTTCACGGTGACGATGTGCACGCCTTTACCTTCAAGCGCATTCAGATACGCGGCGAGTGTGGCGACCAAAGTTTTACCTTCGCCGGTTCGCATTTCCGCAATCGAGCCCCGATGCAGAACCATGCCGCCGATCAACTGCACGTCGTAGTGGCGCATGCCCAAAACTCGTCGTCCACCCTCGCGACAAACTGCGAAGGCCTCGGGCAGCAAATCATCGAGACTCTCACCCTTGGCGATGCGCTCTTTGAACAGCACCGTCATGTGCTGCAACTCCGCATCCGACATGGCTTTGAAGCGCTCTTCGAGGGAGTTGATTCGGTCGATCTGCGGCTGCAAGCGCTTCATTTCGCGTTCGTGAGCCGTGCCAAAAACTTTTGATAAAATTTGATTGATCATAAGCCGTATAAGTTTCCGCCTTTCGTAGCGAGAACTCAACCAAGCTTCAGGCCAGGCTTAGGAATAGGTCGGCAGATTAGGCGCCGCGCCATCACCGACCTGCAGTCGGCGCTTTGCAGACTTGGCGCATCAATTCAAAGACGGTGATCGCCACGGCATTGGACAAGTTGAGGGAGCGAACCGGGCCGGGCATAGGCAGTGAAATCACGGCCTCCTTGGGCCGCCGAGCGAGCTGTTCGGGAGAAAGCCCCGAGGTTTCTTTGCCGAAGACCAGCCAGTCGCCGCGCTGAAACTCGACATCAAAGAGCGATGTGGTCCCTGAGGTTTCGATAAAATAGACACGCTCGCCTTGGCGCTTCGATTCGACCATCGACCACCAGGCCTCAAACGCCTCGTGATAGTCCAAAGCCAGATGTGGCCAATAGTCCAAACCCGCGCGCTTCAGCCGCGATTCAGTGATCTCGAAACCCATCGGCCCGACCAAATGCAACTCGGAACCCGTCGCCACACAAGTGCGGCTGATGTTCCCGGTGTTCTCAGGAATCAGGGGTTCGACCAGCACCACGCGCGCCAATGGATCCGCGAGTTGCTGCTGAGGAGGCAAAAATGGGCGGGTGTTCGATGACAAAGCGACCTCGATCGGGACGGCTCGGGCCAAAGCCCTTGGGTTTTTACTCTAAAGCCCGAGCCGAAGACTCTGGACGAGGCCACGGGCCTTGCGAATCACGTTTCTATGTCACTCCAACTTCGGGCCAAATTCCTGAGAGCTAAGCAGATGGATGAAACATCTTTTCGCAGGACACAAGCTTTCTTTGACAGCTGCAGTCGCTATCCCTAACGTGAGGTTCCAAGCTGTCCATGCTTGGAGCCACGTGAAAAAAATCGAAGCCATCATCAAGCCGTTTAAAATCGACGACGTGATCGAAGCCCTTTCGGAAGTCGGCGTCGAAGGCGTCAGCGTTTCCGAAGTGCGAGGCTTTGGGCGCCAAAAGGGCCGCACTGAGATCTACAAAGGCGCCGAGTACGTCGTCGACTTTCTACCCAAGACAAAGATCGAAATCGTCGTACCCGATGATCTGGCGGAGCGAGTCGTGGAATGCATTGCCCGCAGCGCACGCACCGGCAAGATTGGCGACGGCAAGATCTTTGTCTACGCCGTTGAAAGCGCGCTTCGCATTAGGACTGGTGAGAAGGACGAGGCTGCGCTGACCTAGGCCCATGCGGATTTGCGGCCGCGAAGCTGAGACGAACACTGAGCCTTAAAGAGTGAAAAAATTGAATTGGTTTTGAAGTACATCAACAGACGAAGCCGTGTGGCAAAAAGGAGAGACTCATGACACCGGAATCCGTTTTAGAATTCGCGAAGAAGCATGGCGTGAAGATGGTCGATTTGAAATTCGTGGATCTGCCGGGACTGTGGCAACACTTCTCGATGCCGCTTCACCAACTCACCATCGAAAGCTTTGAACAAGGCTTCATGTTCGACGGCAGCTCCATCCGCGGCTGGCGCAACATTCATGAGTCCGACATGATGGTGAAGCCGGATCCGAATACCGCCAAGATCGATCCTTTCATGGAAGTTCCCACGCTCTCTCTCCTCTGTGATGTCTGCGTTCCCGAAACCGGCGAACCCTACAATCGCGATCCTCGCCAAATTGCCCGCAAGGCCTTGGCTTACTTGAAGTCGCTCGGCATTGCCGACACCGCGTTCTTCGGACCTGAAGCCGAATTCTTCATTTTCGACGATGTTCGCTATGAGACGAACCAACATAGCTCGTTCTACTCGATCGACTCAGACGAAGCGCATTGGAACACAGGACGCGATGAGGGCAAGAACTTGGGTTACAAGCCGCGCCCGAAAGAAGGTTACTTCCCCGCGCTCCCCCACGACACGCATCATGATTTGCGCACAGAAATTTGCTTGGAGCTGGAAAAAGCCGGCATGAAAGTCGAGCGCCAGCATCATGAAGTGGCAAGTGCCGGACAGGGCGAAATTAACTTTCGCTTCGATTCGATGCTCGAGACCGCCGACAATATGATGTGGTTTAAATACATCGTGAAGAACGTGGCTCGCCGACACGGCAAGACCGCGACCTTCATGCCCAAACCCATCTATGGCGATAACGGCTCGGGCATGCACTGCCACATGTCGCTCTGGAAAGATGGCAAGAACATGTTTGCGGGCGACAAATACGCCGGTCTCTCCGATACAGCGCTGTACTTCATCGGCGGCATCTTGAAGCATGCGCCCGCTATGTGCGCGATCACCAACCCCTCGACGAACTCCTACAAGCGCCTGGTGCCGGGCTATGAGGCACCGGTTCGATTGGCTTACTCGTATCGCAACCGCTCGGCGGCGATTCGAATTCCCAACACGGGCACAAACCCAAAGGCGAAGCGCATCGAGTTCCGCACGCCAGACCCCTCGGCGAACATCTACTTGTGCTTGGCCGCCTTGCTGATGGCGGGTATCGATGGCGTGCAAAACAAAATTCATCCGGGCGATCCGCTCGACAAAGACATCTACGGCTTGAGCCCTCAAGAGCTGGCCAACGTGCCCTCGGTGCCGCCGACACTGGACCGAGCTCTGGAGAACCTCAAGGAAGGCTCGGCCTTCTTGCGCAAAGGTGATGTGTTCAGCGAGGACTTGCTCGAAACTTGGATCGACTACAAGTACACGCGCGAGATCATTCCGCTGCAGCAGCGTCCTTCGCCCTACGAGTTCTACTTGTACTTCGATCTGTAAGCGCGGCCTCGGGCTGTTTGCACTTTCCGACCGCTGTTCAACACTTTCTGGATAAAAGGGGGCTTCCAAGCCCCCTTTTTCATTTCACGCCTCAGCGATTCGCCTCTAAGCTTGTAGCGTGAACAGCGCCACGTCGACCGCATCACCCGCAACGATTCGCATCTTCACTCCAAGGTGGGAGCTGTTTGTGCTGGCGACCGGCTTTCTGCCCCTCGTCGCCATCTTACTCTACGAGTTAGCAGGGTTGGGACTTCGTGCCGATTGGCAGCTTCGTCTGCTCGGCGATCTGTTTCTGCTCAACGTTGTTCACAACTTTTTTTCTCTCTACATCATTTGGCGATCGCCCGAAGTGCGGCGCGCGATCGCCGAAAGCCACGGCGGCCAGGCTCGCCCCGCGCACCTGAAGGGCATCCTGATTTTCGTTGGTATTGCCCTCACCTCGGCCTTCGGATTTTTCTCGGCGTCCGAGCCACTCGCCTATGCCTGGGCGGGCTTTGTCTTTCGAAGCCTCGCGGCTCATCATGCGATTGTGCAGGGCTTTGGCCTGAGCTTGCTTTACAATCGAGCGCTTCGACAAAGCACAAGCCTCACAGCCGAGCAGGATCTCGCTCTCCAGAACTCGGAACTTTGGGAGCGTCGCTGGATGTGGGTGGCCACCGTCGGAATTTTCCTTTCGAACTTCTATTCATTTCGAGAGCTCGAGTTCGCAGCAAGTTTCTACTTGCGAGTGGCGGAGACGGGCCGAGCCCTGATCGCCATCGCAGTGATCGGCACTCTCTGGTGCTGCATTCGGCACCCCGGCCTTCGCAGTAGCAACAAATTCGTATTCAATTTGCGCAAAATATTTTTTGTGATCGAACCCGGCAATCTCCTCTATCTCGCCTTTGTACGTGCCGTGCACGGCTTTGAATACTTGGCGGTGACGCAACAAATTCACAAACAATCGCAAACTGACCGCAAGTCCTCGGTGAGTGCTTGGGTCTGGATCGGCGGCTCTTTGATCACAGCAATTTTGTTGTTGTCGCGAATTCTCGTCGTTTCGGACTCGCCTTGGGGGGCGGAGTTCCGTGGACCAATTTGGATTTGGCTTTCAAGCTTTTCGATCGCATTGACGGTCACTCACTATTATTACGACGCCATCATCTACAGATTTTCGCAGCCCGAAGTTCGCCGCCATGTTTTGCCTCTCATGCTGCCATCGCGAGGAGGGGCGAGTTGATGCCGTGCTTTGCGAAGTTTCGTCTCGCGGCTCTCGGCTTGGTTTTTCTGGGCCTGATCGCGGCCAATCTCGCCAATCTGCGTTTTTTCCCCTTCGTCCCCTATGGCATGTTCACGCGTCAGATCGATGCGGATCAGGCCGGTGCCCTGATCCCAATTGTGATGTTCGAGGACGGCCAACAGCTCGCATGGCTCAAACCTCGTCAACTGGCTCCCTACCGCCTGGCCTATCAAGATCCGCAGCTTTGGCGTTGGATCGAAGAAGGATCTTCAGATCACGTGCTCGCAAGAATGAAACACTGGGCCGCGACCGCCGAACGCGAGCAGGGCCGCAAAGTCCAAAGCCTGAAACTTTTAAAAGTGAGCGGCTTAGTCGACGCTCACGGTGAATTGCGAATCGAAGTCGAGGATTTGCTCGCGCGCGGCGAATTGGTCATGAGCTGGAGCTCGCCATGAGAGCGAGTCTTGACCCAACACGAATTCTTGAGCCTCGACACGACTCCGCGACACTGTTGCGCTTTGAAGTCTGGTTTTGGATGAGCCTGCTCTTGACGCTTCATTTGGAAGGTCATTTGCGTAGCGGTCTTGGGACTTGGAGTGATTTGAGTCTTTGGATATTTTTGGGCTGCACTCTACTCGTTGCCTCAGCGCTCGCCTCTCGACGAACTCGATGGCCTGCTCGCATGGATCAGCTTCGGGCTGGGTTCACTTCAATGGGGACTCTCACCGCACTTCGCGTGGGCTCGGCCTTAAGTTTTAGCATCTATTCCCACTTGAAAACCGAGCAGCTGGGCTTAAGGCACGACGAATCCGTTCTCGCGCTCGCGCTTTGGCTCCTGGCATTCACGGGTGAGTGGGCGCGACGATCCGTTCAATTTCTGATCGCGGCTCTGTTTCTTTGCGCCGGCCTACAAAAAGCGCTGTCACAGTTTTCGTGGTGGTGGAGTGGCGAGGCGGTCGAGGCTTGGCTGCGTTGGTCGAACTTTCTCTACATCGACCAGCACTCAGCTTGGCAACGCGAGCTGAATCAATGGCTACTTCAGAAACGCCTGAGCCCGTGGCTGGGTCCCAGTGTCGTCGTCGGCGAAATTGCAATCGGAGTTGCCGCACTATCTCGACGGGCCTGGCCGATCGCCGCCTGCGGCGCGCTGTTGATGCTGATTTGTTTTCGCAGCGTCTTGTACGTGCCGTTTTCCTTACTATTTCCTCTGCTGATCTACACTTCACCTTGGCCAAAAGCTTCGACACCGACTTGGCCGCAGCGCGGCTCGGGCGGAAATGACGAAGACGAAACGACAATGATACAAGGGACGGCATGAAAGACGAATTTCAGACTTTTTTGGGATACGAGTGGCTACAAATCGAAGACGGAACCGTCACGGTCGGCGTGAATGATGACGGCCTCGATGAATTGACCGACATCACCTCCATCAATCTTCCGAGCGAGGGTGAAGACGTGAATCCCGATGAGGTTTGCGGTGAGATCGAGACCGAAGGCGGCTCGATGAATCTCTATTCTCCTGTCGAAGGCAAAGTGATCGAGGTGAATGGCGCGGTTCTCGAAAACCCACAGCTGATTCTCGAAGACAACTTCGGCGACGGATGGCTCTTTCGAGTCGAAGCGACGAATGCCGGAGATCTTGACGAAATTGAGAGCGGCGAAAAGGGCGACGAGGACTGAAAGTTCTCCCTCGACGGAAGTCGAGGTTCGATTTCGTGGCCGTGGCCTCGTTACAATTCCCTATCTTGATGACAAATCAAACGCCCCGCAATCCGCGTGGGCGCTCAGGATCAGTCACTTGCGCGCGTCGAAGCTTTCAGCTCAGTGGCGCGTCGACAAAATTTGAGTCATTCTAGAAAGAGGCGGGCGAGTCAGGGGACCGGATGTCTCCGCGACGCTGTTGCCGTTGTCATTTTCATTGTCGTGAGCATGATCTCGGGATCAAGGGACGAAGGGCAGGATGACCTCTTTAAAGATTCGCTTACTTTGGCCTGATGGGCGCAAACGTCGCTATCTTTTGCGGCTCACGGAGGTCGGCGCGATCCGCGTGATTGGCCCCGAACATCTCAATGCACCCATCGCCTTCACCGTCGCATTTGAAAATGGAAAAGGTTGGATTCGTCCGGGCTCACAACAAGACAGTCTCTTTGAGGCTGTCGATCCCGCAACACACGGGCGCCCTTGGCGCGAACATCGCGAGTTGCCTTTGGCGGTCGGCGCGGAATTTTATCTGCGAGCCGGTGCGGATTATTTTGGCGTGCAGATTTTGGAAGTTCCGGATCTTCCCCAGACGCAAGACATCCGCCAGCTTGTGCACCCGCCGCAGTCGCGGCCTCAAGCCCCCTTGCGTTCAGACTCTTCTTTGCCCGCACCGCTCGAACTTGAATCCCCCGTCGAATCTCTCGAGCTTCCCGCTCAAGATCCTTGGAAATCGAGAATCAGCAACTGGGCCAAGTCCCAGCGACGGCCACTGACTCTTGGACTTGGCGGCCTCGTCCTCGTGCTGCTGATCTTGCAGATTTTTGACTTCAAATCGGCAATTCGCCCCACGCCGACTTCTTCGACTTCACCGACCACCTCTGTCGCCTCGCCGCAAACTGAAACTGCGCCACCGGCGGTCACTCAACCCGCGACTGCAGCCGCCCATGAGGACAGCGCCGAGGCTCCGCCGGCTGCGCCTCCGCCTCCCACCTTGAGTGTTGAGCAAATTTTCTTTTCGGCACTTGATCAGGGTGATCAAGCTCGTGTGCGGGACATGTTACAAGCCAAAGCCATCGAAGTGGACGAGGCCAAACGCGATGGCTATGCCGCGCTTCACATCGCCGCCGCACGCGGAGATGTCGGCATGGTGAAGGTGTTGATCGCACAAGGCGCGGACCCCAATGTGTTGGATGCGCAGGGCTCAACCGCGCTGATGTGGGCTGTGTTTCGAAGGCATTTGCCGGTCGTGAGATATTTGGCGCCGAAGAGCAATTTGCAGATCATGAGATCTTCGGGCGAGCGCGCAGTCGATCTGGCTCGCCGACTGCAATATCCAGAACTCGTGAGCCTCATCGATCCGGATCTTGCGGCTCCGAAAGTCGCGGCCCCGCCACGATCGACACAAAAAGATCTTGAGACTCAGTCGCGCACAAAGGCTGATGCAAATGATCGAGCAAAGCGCCCGCCGAGCTCATCTTCCGCATCGCGAAGCAAGTCGAACAAAGATCGTCGACCGACTTCCTTGCCAGCCAAAAAGCCCTCAGGACGCTGAGAGCTTCGATCAAATTCACATGAGTTTAAGATTCGTCCGAAGATGTTTCCGAAGGCGGGCCCTGTTGGACTTCGCCGACCTTGTGTTCCGAAAGTTCACCGTTGGACTCGCAACGAAACACCATCGGCTGCTCATCTTGCACCGTCGCCAGATTCACCGGACGGCCCCAGATCGCCGCGACATTTTTAAGCGTTTCACGCATGTAGTCCGGCTGCATGTCGACGCCTTCCCAGAGATGCGTGAGCAGCAGCTCGCCGCGATTCTCGAAGTTAGCGTCTTCAACTTGGATGATCGGTTGTCCAAAGTTGGTCAGCTGGAATAGCAGCTGGCGCTTGATGGCTTTGAAGTCCTTGGTGTCGACCTCATACTGCCCAGTGCGCCGATTGAACTTGTAGACGAACATTTTGTTCTGAACACAAAATTCCTCTGTGAGGAATTCGTCGATGAAGGTCACATCGTTGTAGTTCCGTCGTACTTCAAAAATCTTTTCGCGGCCCTGACCGAGATTCAGATCCCATCTCGCCTTTTCGTGAATGTCATCGCACTCATTCCACTGTTTACCGAAGCGTCCCTTATTCCAGCGCTCTTCGATGTCGCGGAAAAGTTCGATGCCAATCTTGTAGGGGTTGAATCCGCCCGGCGACATGGCCATGGTGCCGGAGTGCGCATCCGCAAAGTCGATGACTTCGCTATCGTTCAGTATGTCCCGAGTCATCATCTTCGAGTGCCAGTAAGACGCCCAGCCTTCGTTCATGATCTTGGTCATGCCCTGCGGGGCGAAGTAGTAGGCTTCGTCACGAATGATCGCGATGATGTCCTGCTGCCAGTTCTTCAGCGGTGCGTAGTGCATCAAAAATGCGAGAATGTCGCGCTGAGGCTCACTCGGAAACTTGGCGGATCGCTTTGCATCATCTTCCAAGCGTTGCTTTTGCGATGCCACGAACTCCGGCGGGTTGATGTACTCGTCCATATAATCGCGATTGACGCGCAATAGCGATACTTCCGAGCCGCGCGCTTCGTCTTGTCGCTCTTTTTCCGTCTTCTTTTTGATGTAGGGTGAATAACGGTCGATCAAATTCTCAAGCGACAAAACTTTATCGATGAAATCCTCGACCGTATCGACGCCATAACGATCCGTGTATCGGCGAATCCGTGTGGCATGGTTCGCCATCGCGTCCATCATTTTGCGATTCGTCGGCGCGAACCACTGATTGTTTTTAAAGAAGTCGCAATGCCCATAAACGTGGGCCATCACCAACTTCTGATCCACCATGCGATTGCCTTCCATCAGATAGGCGTAGCAGGGGTCAGTGTTGACGACCATTTCATAGATCTTGGAAAGGCCGTATTCATAGCTCTTGGAGAGCTGTTCATACTCCATACCGAATCGCCAGTGTGGGTAGCGAACGGGAAAGCCGCCATACGACGCGAATTGGTTGATCTGATCATAGGTGATCAACTCAAAGATCGTCTCAAACATATCAAGACCGTAGCCTTCCGCGATCTTGAGAATCTTGACCCGCCACTTTTCAAGTTCAGGCGTCAGATTGGCCATCGCTCACTTACCTTTACCGAGAAAGTCTTTGATCGAATCGAGAATTTTGTCGCGCGTCTCGATCTTGGAAATCACCAAGCGCTCGTCGTTCGGAAATTCGCGCTCCAAATCTTTTGCGAATTGGCCACTGCCGTATTTGGACTCGACCTGGCCGTATCCGAATTGATTCACATTCGGAAGAAAGAACTCGTGCAACAAACGCATGCAAAGCCGCGTATCCTCTCCGGACCAGTTATCGCCGTCGGAAAAGTGAAAAGGATAAATGTTCCATTGATCGAAGGGGTAATCCGCCTGCACGATTTCCATCGCCAGCTTATAGGCCGAAGAAATCAACGTGCCGCCGGATTCGCTGGTGGAGAAGAAGGTCTTCTCATCGACTTCCTTGGCGGTCGCATCATGAATGATGAAGCGCGTTTCCAAACCCTTGTAGTGCTTCTTGAGCCAAGTGTTGATCCAGAATGATTCGAGTCGAACGATCTCCTTTTGCTCCTCACCCATAGATCCCGACACGTCCATCATATAAATGACGACCGCATTGGTTTGCGGCTGCACGACGGGTTTGAAACTCCGATATCGCATATCTTGCTTGATCGGAATGATCACTGGCTCATCGGGGTGATAGGTTCCACTGGAGATGTAGCGCTTCAGTGCGCGCTTGTAGCTGCTCTTGAAATGCCGCAAGCCCTCCGGGCCGACCGGAGCGATGCCTGAATATTTGGACTTCACCACATCGATGCGGGAGCGACCCTTGGGTTGAATGTCGGGTAGTTCCAACTCTTCACCGAGAATCTCAGCGAGCTCTTCCATCGAGAGCGTGGCCTCGAGCTCGTGCTGGCCGGGCTGGTTGCCCGCTTCACCTGAGCCGTCTTGCGGCTCACCATTGAGCGGATCGCCAGCCTGACCCTGTCCTTGCCCAACACCACCGCGCTGTTTCGGCCCGTACTTAAAGCGCGGAAGATCAATCGACGGCACCGGGATCTTCACGAAGTCGTTCTCGCGCTTCCCAATCATCTCGCCTTGGGTCACGTACTTCTTGAAGTTCTCCTTGATCCGGCCGCGAACGATATCCTTAAAGCGGCTATGATCTTCCCGAATCCCCATTGAGCTCCTTACTTATTCTTCACATCGCCACGAGCAAAGATGCTCGCCACGTAGTGCAGAACGTCGGTCGCCGAGATTTCATCGTAACCGTAGTCCTTGATCAGACGCGCTTTCACGATGTCGATCTTCTCTTGCGTTTCTTTGTCGACCACGCTCGACACCAAGCTCGTCAGCTTGATCGAATCTTTCTGATCCTCGAACAGCTTCAACTCGAGCGCCTTGTGCAGGCGTTCGTTCGTCTTGTAGTCGAACTTCTTGCCCTCAAGCGCCAGAGCCCCGATGTAGTTCATGATCTCCCGACGGAAGTCATCTTTGCGAGATTCAGGAATCTCGATCTTCTCCTCGATCGAGCGCATGAGACGCTCATCGGGTTCCTCGTCCTGTCCGGTGAAGTGATTACGAACACGCTCTTTTTGCGTATAGGCCTTCACATTGTCGATGTAGTTGGCGCACAGTCGCGCGAGCGCTGAGTCGTCCGCCGAAATCGCGCGCTGAACTTCGCCCTTGATGATCTCTTCGTACTCTTGCTTCACCACGCCCAGCAGTTCGCGATATTCAGCTTTCAATTCCTCGTTGGCGATCAACGAGTGGTGCTTCAAGCCGCTTTCAAGTTCATTCATCACCATGAAAGGGTTCACCGAGCCGCGATTGTTTTGCTGCGCGTTCACCAAGGCGTTCGACAGCTTGTCCTGAATGTAGCGCGGAGAAATTCCGTCAAGGCCCTCACGCACACTTTCTTTGCGCAGCTCCTTCACGTTGTCTTCCGTGTAATTCGGAAGTGTTTTGCCATCGTACAGCTTCATCTTCTGAAGACGTGTCAGATTGGCTTTCTTCGGCTTTTCCAGTCTCGTGAGCACGGCCCACATCGCCGCCATTTCGACGGTATGAGGCGCAATCGAAATTCCGCGCAGCTTTCTGGAGTTGAAGTCCTTTTTATAGATGTTCACTTCGTGGCGCCACTTGGTGATGTAGGGAATGTCGATCTTCACCGTACGATCGCGAAGGGCTTCCATGAATTCGTTGTCTTGCAGGCGCCGATATTCCGGCTCGTTGGTGTGACCAATGATCACTTCATCAATGTGCGTCTGCGCAAACTTCTTCGGCTTCACGCGATGTTCTTGCGAGGCGCCCAATAGGTCATACAAGAACGCCACATCCAACTTCAAGACTTCGACGAACTCGATCATGCCGCGGTTGGCGACGTTGAATTCACCATCGAAGTTGAAGGCGCGTGGATCAGAGTCAGATCCATATTCCGCGATCTTCCGATAGTTGATGTCACCCGTGAGCTCCGTCGAATCTTGGTTCTTTTCGTCCTTCGGCTGGAAGGTGCCGATCCCGATTCGATCCGCCTCACTCAACACCAAGCGCTTCACGCGCACATGCGACAGCACTTTACCCAAGTCGCCGTTGTAGCGTTCCATCAGCTGACGGAAAATGAACCGCGAAGGTGGAGACAGCTCACCCTCGATGTTGACGCGGAAGTCTCCCTTCGCGCCGCGATTCAATTCCTCAATCACTTTGGGTCGCAAGTCTTCGGGAATCAGCAAGAGCGGCTCTTCGTGCATCGGCGATTCAAACGCCTTCACACCTTTACCGAGCAAACCATCCAATTCGCCCTTCTCATCCACCCATTCAAATGTGTAGAGCGCACCTTGGTCCGACTTCGCATAGTTCTCAAGACCGCGCTTAAGCAAGCGGCAGATCGTGGATTTTGCCGAGCCCACAGGGCCGTGAAGCAAAATCACTCGCTTTTCGGTTCCGTAGCCGAGTGCCGCCGCACGCAGCACATTGACCAACTTCATCAACGGCACATCCAGTCCGAAGACGGCGTCGCGCCCATCGTTGTCGGCATCGTCGAAGAATTTGTAGCGGACAATTTGCTTTTTGAACTCCGTGTATTCCGAAGTTCCGCGCTCCACGATCATGTCATACAAGCGCTGATAAGCATTGCGCGTGACCTTAGGATTCTCTTTCACCAACCCCAAATAGTCGTTGAAAGATCCACTCCACGTCAGATCTCGATACTTCTGATTGCCTTGCCAATTTCTGATCAGTTCACCGAGATCCATCGATTGACCTGCCGACATGGAGAGCCCTCCCTTGCTTCATCGTCGCGCTTCGTCTCAAAACGAAGCGTATTCACACTATTAATTCTCCAACGTCTGCGGATGGTTTGAAAGCACTAAGACATCTCGGCGACCTGCTGCGAAGAGACTTCATTTCCCGTCTAGGAATCGATCAAACTTAGACACTCGCCGCAGTTCTCACTAACTCGACTTAGGTCAAGTATTAGAAAACCTCATGGCTGGTCCAAGCTCGAGTTCGCTAGGGAAGACTCAAACAAATCTGCTCTTCGAAATCTGCCATTAGAAATTTAAAGGACTTGTGAAACGGATCAGAAGCCGCGCTTCTCAACCGTGAAGTTGGGCGGCGGCTCAAGCGCCCAATATGCGTTGCGATCCTCGCCAGGCTCGATCGGCGTTAATGCCAATTCTAAACTCGCTCCATCGATGGACTTCGCCGATAGCTTTCTCTGCTTCATCCCTCGACTTCGTTGCCACTGATCGCCGCGTTGAGACTGACAAGTTTCAAGTTCACCTTCGCGCAAACAGCTCACACCTCGCTCGCGAAGTTGGCGCAAATCGAAATCCAGATCAAAGAGCCAAGCTTGAAGTTCTTGCGGCGAAATCGGCACGGGCAAAATCTGTTCAAAGGCTCCGGAAACGGCCGGAGAAATAATCATGCGTTTTTGCATCGGCAACAGCACTCTCGCTTCCGTCGGCGTCCACACCGCCGTTCCCACAGCTGTACCGAATGTGCCGCTGATTTCCGCGCGACCATAACCATTGTCCTTGGCGATGACTTCCAAATCGAAAGACCACTTCTGAACTTGTGACTTTTGCCCGGCAACTTTGCCGGTCTCACTGCTGGTCATACTGCTGGTCTTACTGATTGTCTTACTGGCCCGCCCTTCGCCCTCCCAGCGCCCTAAATGACCTGGCGGCGTCGAAGGTGCGAGATCCCGATTCGATTTTGAAAACGTTGAACATCCGCCCAATAAGAAAAGCCCTACGATGAGCAGGGCTTTCGAAAACTCAGTCTGAAAATGAGAAGTCGGAGTCGAATTATCGCGATGCTGGTCGCCGTTCGCTTTCGCGCGCCAGCTCTTCGATCTGTCGATCAACGATGAGAATCTTTGCGCGAATTCGTTCTGGAGAAACGCCAACTTCGACTCCTGACTGGCCCGCTTCGCGACGTCGCAGAATTTCGCGTTCGGCCAACGACACGGCCTTTTCGTAAACGCGCTTCGCACGCTCGGGCATACGGAAGCGATAGTAGGCGTCTCCCAAGTGATCGGCAATGATCGCTTCATCGGGTTGAAGTTGATGCGCCTGCTCCAAAGTTTTGACAGCCTGCTCAAACTTGCCTTGCTTGAAATAGACCCAGCCCAGAGTGTCGACGATGTAACCGTCATCGCCCTTGAGACTCACAGCGCGTTTCGCCAACTCTTCAGCCTCAGGCAAGTCGCGCTCTTCTTCCGCCAAGGTGTAGGCCAGGTAGTTCAGAGCTTGCACGTGATCTTGATCCAACTCGATCACCCGACGCATCCATTCCAGCGTCGCCTTCTTGTCACCCAGCTTGTCGAAAACCGATCCGAGATAGAAACGCAGCTGTGCGTTCTTGGGAAATTTCTCGACGGCGGATTTGAGCATGCTCAAGGATTTTTTGTGCGAACCTTGATCATCAAGCAGTGAAGCATACAACGCGTAGAACTGTTCGTGCTCGGGCGACTCTTCGATCGCGGCCTCGATGGTCTTCACGGCCTTGTCGACATCACCAATGAGTTTGTGCAAGTACGCGGCGTGCACGCGCGACTCCACGTAGTACGAGCTGCCCGTCGGAATCTTCAAGAAGTGCGGGATCGCCGCGCGATAGTCCTTCACTTCTTCGTAAACCGCGCCCAGGTAAAAGCGCAGCTTGTCAGCCGTCGGCATCTTCGAGATCAGCTCTTCCAACCGCAAGATCGCTTCTTTGTAACTCTTCGTCTGGATCAAGGTGTAAGCGATTTTAATTCGCACACCCAAGTCCTCGCTGTCCGAGGCCTCGACGATCTTCAATTGCTCGAGCGCTTCTGGAAACTTCTCATCTTGCAAGTAGTACTGAGCCAGAGACTCGGCCAAAGTGGACGCCGGTCCGTGCTTCGCTTGGTGAGCGTGCAACAGCTCAATGGCTTTGCCGCGGCGACTCGACTCTTCATAAAGCTGAGCCAAAGCCAACACGGAGTCGTGAAAGCCCGGCTTCAATGAGATCGCCTTGAGCAGCGCGGCCTCGGCCTTACCGCCCTTGTCCATCTTGTTGCCCTCTAGGCGCACGCGTCCCAAGTAGTACCAAGCCAGATGCGCGTTGGCGTTGCCTTCAGCTTTCGCCAAAGACTCAAAGCGCTTGCCCGCCTCTTCAAAGCGTCGCTGCTCAGCGTACAGCGCGGCCACAAACATCAAAGCGTCATAGTGATTCGGATCCTTCTTAATCACCTGCTTGTATTGCTCTTCCGCCGAATCGAACATGCGAAGCGCCGAGTACAAACCGCCCAACATCATGCGAGCTTCCACATGCTCCGGAGATTTTTCCACAGCCGCTTTCACTTGCGCGACGGCTTCAGCCACCATGTTTTGCTTCACATATTCTGCTGCCAAGCGGAGGCGAACCTGAACTGAATCCGGGTCATGCACCAATACCATGCGATACTCTTCAAGCGCGCGAGCCGGATTCCCCTCAAGCGCATAGGCCTCGCCCAAAGCAAAATGGTAATCAGCTTTCGCGCGAGCACTTTCGTGCTCCATCGCGTAGTCCGCGGTTTTAGGAATTGCGACGGAAGCGGGAGCACGATCCCGAACATCGACGCTGCTCTCCGTGTAGCCGCCACCTTCCGTGCGTGGCGCGCTCGCACAGCCCGACAAAGCGAACGCAAGAGTGACAGCGACGATCCGAAACTGAGTGTGTTTGGGCATAGCCCCTCCACATCTCAGATCGGCACAATTTGGCTCGGGCTTGACCGACTTCCCTAGGAAAACGCCCTATCCACGCCAGTTTCGCGGCGATGGTCGAGGCCACTGTGTTCGGATCTTAGAGACGCTCTAAGTTGGGCTTAGAGCCCGCATCTCAACTCGAAATTTCACTCGCTCGACTGGCCTTGCGAACTGGCCGTGCGAACGCTCTCACGATGCAACACGCCCACATCGTCGCCCGCAAAGCGAAAGCTCTCTTCATCCTGTCCCGAAATGAGACGCTCGACGTTCGGGCCGCTGTCGTTCTCGCCATCGCGTCCCGACGACCAAACCAAAACCGCACGCAAATGCGGCAAACTCACATAGTGGTAAGCGCGTCCCCAGGGATCCTTGCCGATTTCCTTCACTTGGATCGTGGATGCGACGACAGCCGCCGGAGCGCGCGAGCCCACGACCCTTGCCGCTTCAGGCAACTCAGCGAATTTCGCTTCGAGCATTTGCTGCGCAAGGACTTCCGCCTGAGCGCGAGCAACCGGCGTCTCGCCGTCGCGAAGCACTTCCGAGATCACACCACCCAACACCGCCGCCATGACGGACCAAAGTCCAACCATCACGACTAAGTCTGCTGTCCCGAAGCGTCGCGGATCCGACGACATGCTGCCTCCGAAGGCAAAAGGTGCTCGACGTACTCGACCAAGAGCCTGTGACTGAACATTCGGCAACTTTGGACCTAAACTTGAGTCGGGCGAGCTAACCGCGAGCATGGAAATCGGCGTCAGAAAAATTGAAGTCCGCCTCAAATTGCAGCTTTAGGTTCAATAAATCTTCAGTGATTTCATGTATTTGAACTTAGCTACAAACAGGTCCAGCCTGGCTTGACAAGCTGTGGCGGCCTGAATATGTTGCGCTCGGATTTGGGGCGGGATTTCCCTAAGGCTTTGAAAATCGAGATAAATTCGGCGCGACCGGCAACGCATGATGCGGCGAAACGAGCGACACGAGATCGAGACCTCAAAGCTCAAGACGGAATCCCCAGGCCGACGAGAAAAGTTCTCTGAGGTCATTCGAAACGGTCATGGGGGAGTTTTAACTCCGTTAGGAGGCAAATTGATCAACCACAACCACTTGAACGGTGGCATCCAGGAGATGGGTCATATGACAGCAGCGGGTAAGGCGAGCGCGAAGACGAAGATCATCAAGCGCTACCAAAACCGAAAGCTCTACGACACGCAGCAGTCTTGCTACGTCACTCTCGACGATATCGCGAAGATGATTCGCACGAACGAAGAAGTGATGGTCATCGACAACAAGACGAAGAACGACATCACAGCTGCGACTTTGACTCAGATCATTTTCGAAGCTGAGAAAAAGGCGTCGACTTACGCACCGCTCTTCACGCTCCGCGAGATCATCCAAAACGCGAACGGCTCGATCTCGAGCTACCTCGCGAAACTCGGCGCCATCCCGCACGACTATGTTCGCAACGAAGCTGCGGTTGCAGCTCCCGAGCGTTCGTCGACAGATGACCTGAAGCAGTCTTTGGAAAATCGCGTTGCGAAAGCCGCGCAAGCTGAGACTTCGGAATTCGGCAGCCGCTTCGCGAGCGAAGAGACTCCGAGCCTCCCGAACTCCAATAAGTCGCTCAATAACTGATCGACGAATTTGAGTCGCAGTTCGAAAAGCCTGAGGCCAGTGGCCTCGGGCTTTTTTTTGTGCTCAGCTCCTCATCAACATGGAAGCTCGGCAGCGCAGACTCGCAATCTTGTTCTCGGCCATCGCCTTGTTGTTGGTGGTCCTGATTATGAAGTTTGAAATCTTGAATTTGATCCATCCGGATCGAACTTGGTTCGCAGAGTGGCGGCGACGCCTCGCAGGTCACAAAACAATTGCCGATCGAGTGTCTGAACTTGAGCCCACGCAGAGACAAATTTGGTTGAGTCGCTTCAATGAAGTCGGACAGCAGTTTCCACCTCGAGAAGTCGCTCTTCTCTATGTGAAAGATGAACGACGACTTCGAGTCTTGGTGCGTGGTGCGAACTCTGCTCCAGGTTCGGCGTGGTTCCAAATCGCTCAGTACCCCGCACTGGCCGCAAGCGGCCAGCTAGGGCCGAAGCGGCGAGCCGGAGACTTACAGGTTCCTGAAGGCCTTTATCGGATCGAGTCACTGAATCCGAATTCGGCGTACTATCTCAGCCTGCGATTGAACTACCCGAACGAAGATGATCGTCGGTGGGCTCGGATCGATGGGCGCCAAAATCTCGGCGGCGACATCATGATTCACGGCAATTCAGTTTCGATCGGTTGTGTGGCGATCGGCGACGCTGCCATTGCCGAACTCTTTTTCCTAGCGGCCATCACCGACTCTTCAAACTGGGAGGTGGTGATCACGCCGACTAACTTGTCTGCGGGAATTCCCGAACAACTGCTCAACGGCGAGATCTGGCGCAAGGAATTGTATGAGAAGCTCGCGGGTCGGTTGCGCGAATTTGGGACGATCGAGTCCGTGCGCGAGTTGTGAACTCAATCAAATGACCGCGCGTTCACGAAGACTTTCTTGCGCGCTTCGACTTTGATTTCGCGCTCCGCAATCAAGTCGGCGATGTGATTTCCATAGAGATCCAGGCCTTCAACTCGCACTTTGTAGCGACCCGTGGGCAAGGACTTGCGCGCCAGTTGGAAACTGGCCGGCAATGTCGACCACTGTCGAAGATCCGCGCGATCCGCCATGTTCATGGCGATCCAAGCGAGTTGCCCCAAGGCCTCGTTTTTTTGTCGAACTTGATCGGCGAGTACGGCCTTCGTCGCCACTCCGCCGACGCGCGAAGCGACTAAGCGCGAATAATCATCTTCCAGGGCTTTCACCGCGATGTCTTCGATCGAATAGATCAAACTGGAGTCGATGGACTGAGTCTCGCCCTTTTCGTTCGTCAGATGCACGCGGGCTTTGCGAATGATCGAGCCCACTGGCACAAGTTTAGGATAGCGCGGAGCTTCGGGGCGCTGGGCCTTCCGTGGGCCCCAGCCTTGCTGAAAGATCAGCACCATTTCGCCGAGCTGATCGCGGACTTTGCGATCCTTCCACTCAGGACGAATTTCAATGTCGGGAAACTGCTTCTTCCAACGCTCCACCTGATCGGCGCGCTGAGCTTGCAGTGCCGCGCGAATCAGATCGGCGCGAAGCGGCGGATACTGAGGCGCGACCTCGTAAGCCTTGGTGTAGAGAATGTAGGCGTTGTCGAAATCACGATCCGCTTCAAAAAGTACTGCACCTAGATAGAAGGCGAAGGGACTTTGATTGAAGGCGGGACGCTCATCGGTGCGAAGTGCATTGAGCTTGTTGTTCACCGCGCGCACTTGCACGACGGCGTTTTCGAACTGACCCATTTCTAAGTAGTTGATGGCGTTAAGGCCATTGATCAGCACTTTTTCGAAGTCATCGCCTTTGTACTGAACCATCTCTTCGCTGAGCGCGAGCGACGCCGCGACCTGACTCACCGAATGATAGTCTTTGAGATCTGCGAGTCGTTCGGCTTGCAAAAAAGCGCGCGCGCTTTCTTCGAAGCGACCGGCCGCCTGCAGGGCTGTCGCATAGTCGAGAAGGTAGACCAGCTGATCGCGGCCTTCGGCCTCGGCCTTGGGTTTCAAAAGTTCAACAGCTTGTTCGGGGTTGTCACGCAGTGAACGACGAGCGGTGTCGACCTCGGACTGATAGGTCGCGCACCCTGAGGTCAAGATCACGACGGAAATCGCAAGCGTGATTCTCAGGGCGTTCAACATGGGGACCTCGATGGTGAAGTTCCCTTGGGGGAATTAGAGTCCGACGGATTGTTTGCGATACTTTTTGCGAATCTGCTTGTAGTCCGTCCAAGCGATCACGTTGGTCTTCAAGTTGGTGAGCTGAAGCGTGACTTTGTAGTACACGGTTTTATCTTTGCCCGCTTGTTGAACGATGGAGTCCAAGCGACCGTCGATGATGAAGTCAGCTCCGAGTTGGCCGCCCTTACCCTTTTTCGACTCCTCGGACACCATACCCGAACCTTGATACTCGTATTCGGCAGCGACGTCTTCGCGGGCCTCGCGGTTGACGAAGGCCACGCGTCCGCCGCGCGACAATTCAACGCGAACCATATCCATGACGTTCTGTGTGTCGATCACTTCGCCGGTTTTGTTCTGCAGCTTGGTGATCATCACCAGCGGCGGACGTTTGGCGTTCGCGATTTCGTTGTGATTGATCATGGAAGCAACCAGATCCGCGACGACTTTCTGCATGTCGGTTTCAGACCACAGGTCATTGAGGTTGTTCTCTTCCTGCGGATCTTCGTATTCGCCGCGCACGAAGGCTTTGGGTCCGCAGCCCGTCAACATCGAGCTGCCCGCCAAGGCGATCACCGCCATCGCGACGACAAGGCTTGAACGCATGAAGCGTTGAAATGCAGATTGAGGAAGATTCGCATCAGTCGGCGCAGACGTTCGATCTGAATTCTTAAGCTTGGGTTTCGGGAACTTCATCATCTTGATACTCCTCGGTTCGCGTTCAGCACGGCTCGCATAGGCGACGGTTTGAATGTGGAACATCTCGCGGAGTTCATTGTAAAGAAGCGAACATAGGGCCTGCAACCTTGGACATCGTCTTTCGTGCGAGTCCACACCAACGGACCTCAGCGACGAGGGTGACGGCACCCGTCGCAAGACGGAGAGCGTCGGACGAAAAAGCCACAGTCGTTCAAAAAAACCGTTCCAAGCCTGGTGCGCCGTAAGCTTCGTCCATCGCAGGCGAATTCATAATCTCAAAGCGTTGCCGCCCCTACAGCTTGGCTTGGCTTGGCGTGCAATTTTACAAGGGGAAAACCTCATGTCTCAGGGACACATTAACTTCACGGCAAACTCTCACTCTGCGCTCCGCGTCTCTTCTCAGGTGGAGAGCGAATTGGCGACTGAGCCTCGACGAACGTCGAAGACAGGTCATCCCCGCAGAGTTCGAATCGGCACAGCACGAGCGGCGGCCAACTGGCTGCGTCCGCACTTGCGCATGGATCGCGAGGAGTTTTGGGCGATGGCGCTCACGACAGCTCAAGAACTCATTCATGCTGAGATGCTCTTTCGCGGCACCGTCGACTGTTGCCTGGCGCATCCGCGCGATGTGTTCCGGTTTGCGGTCCGCATGAATGCCAGCCGACTCTTACTTTTGCACAATCATCCCTCCGGTGATCCGCGCCCCTCGTCGCTGGACTGGGCCTTTACGGAAAAGATCACGCGTTGTTCATGGATGATGGAGATTCCTGTGATCGATCATGTGATCGTGACGGAGCGAAGCTACAAATCGCTCGCGGCCCTTCGGCCGCAGCTCTTTCGCGAACCTCCGCGGATTCAAGAGGTCCCACATAGGTGAATTGAATGTGAGTGATTCAGTTGGCAGCGGGCCGCATGGGGCCGCGCGCCTCGTTTAGCGGCTGACGCCGCCGCGTGATGGTCCGGTGGATCCCTTTCGGGCGGGACGCACATCGATGACGTTGAGATCCTTATCGAGGATGACATCATAGCCTTGCGCTCGAGCATTGGCGAGAAAGTCGTCGATGTACTGCTCGTTGGCCTTTTTTGTCCAAGCTTCGCGGTCAGCTTCCTCCTGCAGCGAATATTGAATGCGCGCGTCGGGATGATCCGGCGATACCGGCACGAGTTGCCCGCGATCGATCGAAGGCAGACCTTCTTGTGTGAGCGGCACGCCAAGCAGTGGGCGCGCCGAATCGCGTGTTGTCAGCTCAACACTTTGCGTGGGCGCCTTACGGAAGTTTTCCATTTCGACTTCGACTCGCTGACGATTCAGCACATTGCCGAGATGCGTGCGATAAAAAGAAATTCGTTCGCGACTTTCGCTCACGGAGATTTCACCGCGCGGGCGCCCTAAGGGAAGACCCTCGGACCTCTGTGCTGTGAACTCGCGATATTGCCAAATCGAAAGACCGATCACGCTGACTGCGACGAGCATCCACGCGAACCACGGACGCCCTTGTTGATCTTCTTCAGTTTCACTCGCTGACTCTTCGCTCGATTGGGCGATGGGCTGATTGTGAATTCGCGTCGTCGCATCCGAGAACGGCGCAGGACCGGGCGAATTGGGATCAGTGATGCGAATGGCAGGACTGTAAGGCGCGTTGGCGATCACCGCGTCCTCGGGCCGCTGGCGAGCGGAATCCCGATACACGGGTGCGATCAGGCGCGTGTCTTCGCCCTGGGTCGCGCGAGCCTGATGTTTGACGGCAACGGGTGAGAGCGGAATCGTCTTCTCATCATCTTCGGGCGAAGCGTCCGGCAAGGCGTTTTGCGGAGGAATGGCGAGAGTCTTTTCCTGTGAGCGATTGAAAAGGTCGCGGATCTCTTGCGCGCGAAGCTTCGCGCGATGAGCCGACGTGCTGGAGGGATCCAGCACGGGCTTTGATCGCTTCAGTGAAGCCGGTTTGGGATAAGCGCGCTTCGCGTTCATGAGTTCACACGCCGACGCTTGTCTCAAAATGAGACGCGCATCGGATGCCCCTTCAAGTATCTTATCGGCGAACTCGACGGAGGTCTTGAGATGAAAAGCTAGCTGCCCGCAGGCAGCGCGCTCTCAATGGGCAGGAGAATCGTGAATTCCGATCCCTGGCCGGGGCTCGAGGTCACTTGAATCTCCCCGCCATGCTTTTTGATGATGCCGTAGGAGATGGAAAGTCCTAGGCCTGTGCCTTGGCCGACGTCTTTGGTGGTGAAGAAGGGGTCGAAGATTCGCTCGAGAGTTTCTCGATCCATGCCACGTCCCGAGTCAGAAATTCGCACGCGCACGTGTTGCGCATCCGGCTGATCAAGTTGAATGCGAATTTTGCCTTCGCCCTCAATCGCCTGAGCGCCATTGGAAAGAATGTTCATGAACACTTGATTGATTTGGCTGGCGTAGCAAGTGACTTCGGGAACCTCGGCGTACTCGGCCTCGACTTCGATGCGATTCTTGAGCTCACCGTGCAGAAGCGCCAAGGTGCTCTCCAATCCGTCGCGCAAGTTGACCTTCTTGAGCTTCGCCTCATCCAAGCGGGAGAAGTTGCGAAGCTTGACCACGATCTCTTTCATGCGCCGAGCGCCGTCTTCGCAGGACGCGATCAACTTAGGCAGATCGGCTTGGACGAACTCGTAGTCAGCCTTCGCCTTCTCGGACTCAAGGGCCTTGGGATTTTTCTCCGCAAGTTCGATGAGGTGGACGAGTCTCTGTGAGTAATCGCGAAGCGTCGCCATGTTGCTGTAAACAAAGCCGATGGGATTATTGAGCTCGTGCGCTACGCCTGCGACAAGTTGACCGAGACTCGCCATTTTTGCGGTGTGCACCAGGCGCGCCTGAGTGTCACGAATTTCGCGATTGGCGGCCTCGAGCTCTTCGATCTTTGTCTTGAGTTCTTGGCGGGCGAGATGGATTCGATGCGACATCTCGTTGAAGCTTTCGGTGAGCACGCCGATCTCGGTTTCGGTGGTCACCGGGATTTCGATCGGACCATCTTCAAGCTCCATACTACGAAGTGCCTCTACCAAATCATTGAGAGGACGGAGCACGATCCGCGAAGTGACAAAAGCGGTGAGGATGAGCAGCAGACCGACGGCGCCGATCACCGTGAAGAAGGCTAAGTTGATGTTGCGAAGTACGGCCTTCGCTTTGCGCTTGCTGGCTCCAAGTCCAATCGAAAAATTGGAGTCGCCCCACTGAATCTTGGTGAGCATGAAGCCCAGCGGCTCTCCGCGAAGAGCCAAATCAAACAGCGACTGCCCGCCCGATGCCAAAGCTTGAACATTGCCGTGGAAGTAGTCCTTGGGAAACAACAAGAGATCCGGGTGACTGGCGGCGACCAGGTCACCTCGTGAATCAAACACCAGAATCTCCAGACCAAGTCGCTTCTTCAGATTTTCGAGAAAGGCGCCGCCTAAGTTGATCACTTCTTCGACGGCTCCGACGGGGCTGCCGTTTTTGCCGTCGATGCGAACGATGGAGATCAGATCTAAACTATTTTGTGGTCCAACACTCGCCACAACAATTTGGTGTTGTTGCCCCAGCTTCTGTGTGAAGGCCTCGTGCAGAGCGAGTTGCGGCTCTGGATTGATCGCCTCACGACCGACTTGCAAATCCGCTTGCGACAAAACCGAAATGCGTTGGTAGTCGCGATCGAAGACTGAGATTTCGGATACAAAGCTATTGGCCAAGATTCCTGAGGTCATTTGGCGAACGGCCACGGCAGAGCCGACACTCAGATGGAATTGCAGCTTGGGATCATTGCGAAGTCGGTCACGACGTGTGGCAAGATATCGCTCATACTCAGAAATCGTGGTGGCCACTTCGCGCGAGTTCGCCTGCAACCGCTGCACAAGCTCGGAGTCGATGGCTTCTTCGTATTTCACCAGTGAGTAGCCGGTCACGAACATGAGCGGGACCAACGAGAGCAGCAAGAACCAAATCAACAGAATGGTTCTGAGACTTCGGCGCGGACGATAGTTTCGTCGTCGAGACGACATGGCCGTTGCGGCCGGTCGCGCGGCAGGGGTCGGCACGTGGATCTCCTCAGGCTGGGCTCAATTTCCAGATGACTCGATCCATAGGATAAATCGAAGCTGGCCCGGCGGCATCACGCGCGGGTGGACATCCTTTGAAATTCGGACTGGACCATAGGCCCGAAGCACTTCGAGAAGTCGCGCTTCGTTGGCCTCGGGAATCGCAAAGTGAAAATAGCGGCCTGTGCCGCGCTTCCAACCCAACTCGACCTCGCCGGCTTTCTCCGCACCCAATTCTTTGATTTGCACGACGATTTTCGGCGACAACTCGTCAAGCCGATCGATGCTCATGAAGGCCCGATTCACCACGCCTTGCTCGGCGGGCTTGCTTCGCGATGCAATCCCCTGCGCCGGGGTTGCATTTGCGACCGGCGTCGGCTGCGGTCGCGGTGTCGGGGCCATGGCCACGACGGGCGGAAGTTGCGAAGCGAGTGGCGTTGGCTGGGGAGTTGGGTTCGGCTTCGAAGTTACGGAAGAGGCCACGGGCGCTGAGTCCGCAAATTCCTGATCTCCGCTTGAATCCCCAGTCGTACCGGCGTCGGCATTGGCCGAGTCCGTGATTCCGCTGCCAGAATCCTCCATTTCTTCTTCGTCGACTTGTGAACGCGAAAGATCCGCCAACTTGAGATGCTCACCTTGATCCGCCGACTGACCTAAGTTCCAAGACGGAACAAATCGCGCGGCCTTGTTCCAAGGAACAGTGACCACAGTGAGTGCTGTCATGGTGGAAATGAAGACGGCGACAATCGACCAGCGCAAAGCATCCGGCCACTCCGACCAACGCGACATGCGCTTGGAGAGGGACACAAAGGATTCGGCACTTGAGATGTGCTCGAGTTCACTTGGCGTTAGATTCAATTCATCAAGTCGCTCGGCATAGCGAAGCCCGCGCCGAATGGCCTCGAGCAGATTCTGGCTTTCGCGATCTGAACGAATGAAGTCTTCGACTGCGGCACGTCGTTCCGGATCGAGATTGCCGACGACATAGTCGTACAACATCTCGTGAGCTAAGAACGGAGTCAGCTTGCGGCGGCCATCATTCGAATCGCTCATGTGATCGGGCCATCTTTCGGTTGGCTGCGGATCGACAGCCCAAGTTGACGAACGCTCTTGCCCAGTCGAAAGCGTATGGTGCCCACCGAAGTCTGCAGGCCTTCGGCCAGCTCTTCATCCGTGGCGTGAAATAGATTCTTCATCAATGTCGCCATCACATCTTCTTCAGGCGCATCCTTTTGATAGCGTCGCCAAACCTGCAAATCAAAGTCAGAAGGAATCACGAAGTGTTCATCACCTGTGCGCACGCGATGACCTGGCAAGGAACGCGCGTGGGTTTTCCATTGTTTGCGACACTCGGCCAATACCGCGGCTGTCGACCAGAGCGCCGCATCCGGCGAACTGGGACGATCGCCAAACTTAGCTTTAAGAGATGCGATGGTTTTTTGCGCGGCTTGCTGGGCGGACTTCTGATCCATCAATCCCAGAGCAAAAAACAAGGCGATGGAACGAACTTGATCCAGTTTCATTGAACCTCAAGTCCCCCACCGCTCTGCATTTCGACCTCAATCCACGCAAACTTGCTTATAGAGATCGAACTGATCCAAGGCTTTTCCGGAACCCAAAACCACGCAGGTCAAAGGATCTTCAGCGATCGTGACCGGCAGTCCTGTTCGCTCACGAAGAAGAATGTCGAGGTTCGCAAGCAAGGCGCCCCCACCCGTCAGCACAATGCCGTTGTCGACGATGTCGGCGGCAAGTTCCGGTGGAGTCTTCTCGAGTGCGGTACGTACGGCGTCGACGACTTCGGAGAGCGGGTCCATCAGCGCGTCGTTGACTTGCGAAGATGTGATCTCGATCGTCTTCGGCGCACCCGCGACCAGATCGCGACCCTTGATCTCCATCACGCGTTCTTCTTCAAAGGGATACGCATTGCCGATTTGAATTTTGATTCGCTCGGCCGACTGCTCACCAATGAGCAAGTTAAACTGGCGGCGGACATAGTTGACGATCGCCTCGTCGAACTTGTCGCCCGCAACTTTGATCGATTTGCAGTAAACGATGCCGTTCAATGAAATCACGGCGACACCTGTCGTGCCGCCACCGATATCAACGACCATGTTACCGATCGGTTCAGTGATCGGCAGACCCGCGCCGATCGCCGCCGCCATCGGCTCTTCGATCAAATACACTTCACGCGCACCCGCCGAAAATGCGGATTCCTTCACGGCTTTCTTCTCGACCTGCGTGATTCCATAGGGAACGCAGATGATGATCCGCGGACGAAGCACTGATTTTTTATGCGCCGTCGACTTCGCAATGAAGTACTTGAGCATTTGTTGTGTGACTTCGAAATCGGCGATGACGCCGTCTTTGATCGGTCGGATCGCGACGATGGAGCCCGGAGTACGGCCCAGCATTTCTTTCGCTTCTTTACCGACCGCGAGAACGCGATTGAGCATGCCGCGATAGTTTTTCTGAACAGCAACGACCGAAGGTTCGTCGAGAATGATGCCGTGACCTTTGGCGTAAACGAGAGTGTTGGCGGTACCGAGGTCAATCGCGAGGTCGTTGGCAAAGTAATCCGTAATTTTGTCGAAAAAGCTCATGACGTTGTTGGCTCTCCCGGCGATCGATGTGAGGAGTTGACGAGAAGGTCTGGGAAAAGTCTAGGCGCGACCGGAAACAATGGTCAATTCGCCAAGTTAGGATTCTCGCCCCGCTGCGTTAGCTGTCGCCAAGTCGGCTCACGCTGATGGGCTCGAGCTCCGCCGCTTCGGACGGCAAAGCTTCGCCTATTTTTTCGGCCTATTTTTTCGGCTTCACGTGGAGGCTTCTGAGAACGCCGACCGCCATGCGAACTCGCGCTGAATTTGCTCTTGCAGTTGCCGCGTTTGCGACGCGCGCTCAGCATCGCTCCAGTTAAGCTCCTCTTGAAATGCTCGACTGATGCGGCCGATGAGCGGCAGACCATGATCCGTTCGCGAAAGCGCCAAAGGCACACGACGAAAGTAAAAGTCCACGAGTGAGTCACACATGGTTTCGCGAATCGCGTGCAGGGCCTCCATCGTCCACAGTCGCTCGTCCGCACTGAATGCCGGGCCGGGATCCAAATCCCAAAGCGCTTCAGCTTCCAAAGCGTGTCGATCAGCGAGCGTTTCCGCTGCATGGCGTGCGATTTGAAACTGAATGGCCCATTCATCGACGCGCGCACGCGCCGTCGCCAATTTGTCAACGGTCGCCAGCGGATTCAAAGCTTCAGTCGTGCGCGATCTGCCGAATTTGACTTGGTCTTCGAGCTGCATTTGCCCGAGAGCCGCATCGACCGTCTGCTCGGCCATATGACGATAGGTGGTGTACTTTCCCCCGGCAATGAAGGTGATGCCGCGAGGATCCGCCAAGATCACGTGCTCGCGCGAAGTCTTAGACTCTGTTGCGGAGCCATCGTCCACAAGTGGGCGCACACCCGCGTAACTGGCCATGATGTCTCGCGCAGAAATTTTCGCGCCCGGAAAGTACTCTTCCGTGACGCCGAGAAGGTAACGCACGTCTTCGGGCGTGACGCTGACGTCGTAGGCATCGCCCTTGAAGTCCGTATCAGTGGTCCCGACGATGAACATTTCGTGGCGAGGAATTCCAAACACAATGCGCTTGTCTTCCGACATCACCACGGCGTCTTGCAGATCGAAACGCGATCTTGGAAAGGTGAGGTGCACGCCTTTGGATGGTCGCAAGATCGGCTTCCAAGTCTTGAGAAGATCCGTCGCCACCTGATCTGTCCAAACGCCGACGGTGCTGACAACATGTCGGCCACGAATGGCATAGCGGCGCGAAGTCTTCACATCCTGAGCGACGACGCCTTCCACACGACCTTGTGAATTGAAAATCGCCTCGACAGCTTTCATGCGATTGACCGCGAGCGCCCCTTGAGCGACAGCGGATCGCAGTGTCTCCAACACGAGGCGGTCATCATCCATGTAGGCATCTGAGTAAACGTAACTCCCCTTCAGTCCTTCAGGCTTGAGCGAGGGTAGGCGATCGCGAGTCTCCGAGGGCGAGAGGCGCTCGTGAAGCTCCGGCGCTTCGAACATTGAAAGCGCGTCGTACGCCCACATGCCAAGCCCCATCATGCCCATGCCGAAGCGATAGCCCTCGTACACCGGCAAGACAAAGCGGAGCGGATGCACGAGATGCGGAGCGAGCTCGAACAACAGCTGTCGTTCACTGAGCGCCTCGAACACGAGATGAAACTCATAATTTTCAAGATAACGAATTCCGCCATGCACCAGCTTCGAAGATCGTGAACTTGTGCCGATGGCGAAGTCCTTGGCTTCGATGAGGGCGACCCGCAAGCCGCGCGATGCCGCGTCGCGAGCCGCGCCAGCTCCTGTGATCCCGCCGCCAATGATCACGAGATCGAAGACTTCAGACTCGAGCTGTTCGAGCATCTTGGGCCGATCGTGAACCGATAGACGAAGTCGCGAGTTCACTGAACCGTGTTTCGACTCGCTCGTTGACGTCGACATGCGATCACTCCTTGGTGGTGGGTAACTCCATGACAAGATCGGCGACAGGCCTGACGCGTCTTTGTTCGGCGATGGCGCGAATCTGCGGAAGCTCAAGCGTCGAGCTGACGAACTGCAGGCGCTGCATGTGTTTGTCGCGCGCGATGCCGATCATCACTTGAAACAGTTCAGCAGCCTTCGTTTCGTCTTGCGCCGCCAAATATTCGAGCCACACGGTTTGTGTTTGCTGGCGAAAAAACAAGATCGGCTGTGCCAATGCAAAGCCGCGAAGCTGTCCGCTTTGGGGATCACGAGAGGCCATGGACCATCCCGTTGCGAGATAATGTTCAAGCGACTCACGTCGCCAAGCCGCCGTCCACTCAATGAACGCATCGTCAGGATGTAGTTCGGCGGCCCGTGCCTTTGCCCAGGCGTAAACCTCATCGAGATCACGCAGACTCAAAACTTGGAATTCATTAAAGCTCGACGCGCTCATCGATGACATCACCCTCTGGGCCTGTGAGACTCACATTATGCTTTCAAATGCCAACCTCAGCGTCAACGAGTTCACCGACGAGCTTTGGCGGCGACTCGACCAACATCTCCACGACAATCTTCAAGACTGCCAGAAGAGCGGCGAAGCTCCGGTTGCCGTGTTTGATGCTGACGGCACGCTCTGGGATGAAGACGCCGGTGAAGCCTTCTTCCGTTGGCAAATTGAGAATTGCGGCTTTGAGCTGCCCGCCGATCCTTGGCAACACTACTTTGCCTGGAAGGCTCGCGACCCCTTGGGCGCCTACGCATGGCTTGCGCAGATTTCTGCTGGCCAAAGCTTAACGCAAGTTCGCGATTGGGCCGCGCAATGCGCGCGCGCGCATGCACCTTGGCCAATCTTCGAAAGCCAGCGCTTACTGCTTAAGAAACTTCAGGCTTGGGGTGTGGAGATTTACGTCGTCACGGCTTCGGTCAAGTATGCGGTTGAGCCGTTTGCGCTCGAGTACTTTGGACTACCGCATGAGCGCATCATCGGGATCGAGTGCGAAATTGATCCGCGGGATGTTTTACGAAATCAAGTTCGGCTTCCCATCACATGGCGCGAAGGCAAGGCGCAAGCATTGCGCTCAAGAATCGGCGAGCGTCAGCCCATTCTCACCTGTGGAAATACCTATGGAGACATTGCACTGATCGAGACCGCGCGACCCAAAGGCATTCGTTTGATGATTCAGACTCGTCCGGACAGCGAAGCCGATCGTGGATTAGGCCGCGAAGAGGCGAAGCTTCGCGCCCACGGCCGGGCCCTCAATTGGTGGCTGCATAGCTTTCGCCGTTAGCTCTGATAGATCGAATAGCGTGCACGATGAAGGGGTTCAACAACAGCTGCGAGCCACGGATGCGACTTCTCAATAATGTTGCGAGTGAGTCCGCCTCGTCCCACGACAATCACCCGATGCCCTCGCCGAGCTCGATCCTGCATTTGCGAAATTGTCGTCTCAATGCTCGTGCGATCAGAATAGTCGTACATGAAATAGACGTCGGCAGCTGGAAGCGGATGCGAACGCAAGTCGACACATTGCAAATCATAGCGAGAACTCGGCAGGCCGCGCGCCGCGCGCCAGCGTACGGCTTCGGCATGGCGCTCCGGCACGACCTCGTATCCGCAATATGTCCACTTTGGCGAACAAGCGTGGAGCACATGTGCGAATCGTGAATAGCCCGCACCCATTTCCACAAGGTGGCCTGGTGAGAGACGCGCATCCAAGTCGGCCAATATGCGCCTCAGTTCAGTGTAAGGCGTAAGCAAAGATTGGAGCGCGAGCCCACGCCACTGCTGGGTCGGCGCTCCAGACGTCGCGACTTGAACTTCAGTCGACACGAAGTCTTCGACCCCCTCGGCCGCCCTCAGACCGAGCACACGATCCAAGTGCTCGGCATGCGCTTTTTCTTCTTCGTAGTCACAATCCGGCCGGGTCGGCCAGAACGGAAAGAGTTCTTGGCTCACTTGAGCCTTCCCATCTGCGAGGATCTCAGGCTTCGATCGCGCGCCCAATTGACGATGCGATCGGCAATGAAACTGAGACGCCCAAAGGTGATGCAGAAATGTGAAGCGTGTTCACCACGATGATGAAAGGCATGGCGCTTGGCCGACAAGATCAGTTCATGTCGAGCAAGCCAACGATAGACAGCTGGCGCGCGTTCCGGATCATGCGCCCACTTGTGGATTTGATTCGTCGCCGCGACCCAAGCGCAAAGGGGGGCGAGAAAGGCCATCCACATTGAGCCGCCCAACCCATAGGCCAAAACAAGAGCCAAGCAAATGAGAATGAAAGTGTTGCCGTTGGTTTCGATGAAGTCGTGCTCGGTCATTTTCATCGGCAAATCATGATGCTCACGAAATGGTGCGATGAAGGCCGGACCCAACCACGGAGTTTGAGGATCTCCAAAGTGATCGGCAAAGCCATGAACCAAGCCCGAGATCAAATCGGCAAGCGCGGCCGAAGCAATGACCACCGCCAGCACGATGAGGTGGCGATGCGGCTCAGACCCCGCCCAACGCAAGAGGCTCAGGAAGCCGAACGCCGTGAGCAACAGCCCAAGCGCGCAACTGCCGGATTCAATGAGACGATGAATTCTCAGGCTTTTCATAGGTACCTAAAATTCTGTCCCAAAGTTCCGAGGTGTTGCCAAAGTTTTTATTCCAGGCGCGATCGTGATGGTGCATGTGAAAACGTCGAATGTACCTGAGATAGGCACGATGGCGTTCCGGATGAGCGAAGCGATGAATGGCGAAGTGGACCCACTCATAGAACGCGTAGGCACCGAGAAATCCCAGCGCCACAGCGGTTGCGAAGTCGAGATCAAGAATCAGCAGCGGGCCGACCAGCAGCACGCCGAGCGTAAGCATCATTAGCGGCCCTGCCGTCAGCACACGCGGATCCTCGAGATTGCGATGGTGATAGATGTGAAACGAATCGATGAAGTACTTCCACGCCGCATTTCGATGGCGTCCGTGGTAAATCCAACGGTGAATCGCATATTCGACGAAACTCCAGTAAATGACGCCCACAAGAAGAGCGAAGACCAAACTCAATACACGGTTCGTGTCATCAAAGGCTTGGTCCGACAGCTGCGTGCGAAGCATCCAAATCCCCAGAATGATCGCGACGATCGAGTTGAGTGCAGGGTGCGGACTGGCGAGGACTTTGAGCCAAGCCGGATGGTTTTCGATCCAAGTTCGAGATTTCGACGCCGAAGTTGAGACAGAGTTCATGGCATCACCTCGGCAGGATTGGCCGACAGGCGCTTGAGCTCGGCAATCAACTTCGCAATATGAACTCCATCGACGATTCGATGATCGAAGGTCATTCCCAATCGCAAGACTTGTCGAACGACGACTTGATCGCCCTCGACGACGGGCTTCGCTTGCAAGGTGCAGATCGCGACGACACAGGGAATTCGAGTGTACGGCGCGATGATCGTGAATCCTCCGTCGATGCCAAGACTTCCCACGTTGGTGACCATAATGGAACCAAACGGATCACGCGGCAATCCCACAGCGCTCAAATCCAAGTTCAAGCCATAGCTAATGAGTGAAGTGAGGTCGAGCACCAGTCGCGACAGCGCTCCGGGTAGAAAGCGAAACACCTGCTTCACTTTTCGAAAGGGATTTTCCTCGCCTGAACGCAATGCACTGAGGCGCGAATTGAACTCGTCACTCAATACTTCAACGCTTTTGGTCTCGGGGTCGGAAAGTTTCACTCCGGAAAGGTCTTCTGGAGAAATCGAAGCATGGAAGAAGAGCTCCAGGCGCCGCCGCGGGTACACGCGCCCCCAGCGAATGATCGAGTTCACCTGTCGCGACTCCGGCGAAGACTGAATCGCAAGGCCGAGCATTCGCGCGATGATGGGATTGATCCATCGACGCTCAAATTGTCGAGGATCTGCGAACACGCCGCGCGATCGCCATCGTTCAATCAATGCGTCCATCGTCAGATCCAGTTCGACAAAGACACTGGAGTCGCCCGTGGGGCGCCACGAGCCCATCGAAATTTTACGCCAAGCTGAAGCAGGGCGCGCTGGTAAGAGATCGACATTAGATCGAATAAGCATGTTCAAGTTCCGAGTTTTCACCCGCACGACGGGGGCGTTGGGAGATGGGGAATCGCACTCGACGAGCCGCCTCGGAGGCGTTGGACTGTGTGAGCTGACGAAGCAATTCGGTTCGCTCGAGATCGGTGATTCGCGACAGCGTCGATGAACAAGTCAAATAGCCGTGATGTTGCGACCATGTGAGCATTCGCGTGCGTGCGAACTCGGGCCGGAGCGGTGGCCGCTGCGAGGCCGTCGCCACCAATCCGTCATTGGGAATTCCGCGCTGTTGCATCAACCAGTGCGGCAAAATGATGGGCCATGCGGCCTGACGAGAGCGTTCATGCCGACAAGTCAGAATCGTGAGCAGACTCGCGATCTGCTGACGGTCCGCAAAGGGCATAGCATCCCACTGCTCAGTCCAGAATTCTTGTCGGCGCTCCGTCGTGACATCGAGAAGTGCGGACCAGGACCAGCCCGCCGCACGGGTCGCATTCAGAATTCCCGTCCAGCGAAACAGCGGCAGCTGCTGAGCTTGGTCGCGCAAAAAATCCGCGACCCAAGAGCCCTGCAGTGGCGAGTTCGCAAGGATCGCCGAATGAACTTTGCCTCGCACCTCCGGATAACGCACAAGGCATTCGAGAATGTCGACACCACCCTTAGAGTGACCGAAGAGAATGCAGCTTGAATCAGGTTGTGCGCTTAACTCCGTCGCGATCAGCTCAGCTGCGACATCCATGGACTGCGCAATGGTGGGCTGAAGAATGCGAAACTCACTGTTTGGCCAAAGACGCCTCCACGCGGAGGACATGGCCTTCAGATAATTGCCGACAAAGGCCGGCGCTAAGAACTCACCACCCAGGCCACCGATGGCGAGGATACGCACCTGCTCTTGAGGAGGTGTTGTCGAGGCCTGCGACACAAATCCCGATGCACGAAGATTGAGGCGAGAAAGGACTTCAGGGTCAGTGACCATTTCTGTCTCCCATAATCGACCTATGAATCGAGAACTTTCCCACGCCAATGACGGTTGCCACTTATCCTTCAGCACTCCGAATCAGTCGCCGACCTGCCGCCGCTTTGGCACTTGCATCGATCTTGATACAATTTGCAGACCAGGCCATTCTAGCACCCGATGAAGCAAGCGGCCCAAACGGCGCGATGGATCCAGTTGCTGTTGATGCGCTTGAGTCGAAGGCCGGGGATCACCACGGAGCAAGATGCGAATTGTTGAGCTAGCATGGAGAAACTTACTGCGCAGTCCCCGACGGACGCTGGCGAGCGCCATGACATTGGCGCTCGGAGCCGCGGGCTTGCTCATGTTTCAAGCCTTCAATGAGGGGATCTTCACCACGTGGCGAGAAAACACGATTCGCATTCGCTACGGACACGGCGAGGTCACGCGTGTCGAACTTGAAAGCCATCGAAGTGAGACACCGTGGGAGTATTGGTTCGATGAACATGGCATCGAGGATCAACTCAAGCGCCACTCAACGCAACTTGTGGAACTTTTCCCTCGCGTGAGCTTCGTTGGATTTCTCACTCGCGGTGCGGTGACTCTCGCGGGCCGAGGCGAGGGTGTCGATCCCACGCGCGAATCGAGTTTCTTCACCTCGCTCAATTTCATCGCGGGTCAGGATCTCGCTCCTCCTCCACACGACAGCGCCGACTCGGATTCGGCAAAGCTATGGATCATACTGGGTAAAGGCTTGGCCGACGCCCTACAGGCCAAACCTGGCGATTCAATTTTGCTTTCGGGGCAAACGCATGCGGGCCAAATGAATGGCGTGCAGCTCATCGTCCGCGGCGTGTTCCATACGGGCTCACACCACTTTGATAACACCTTCTTTCGAATTCCGCTCTCCACCGCACAGTCATTTCTCGACACCAAGAAGATCGAGCGTTTCGCCGTGCGCCTACAAGATCGCCAACTGTGGCCCGAGTTCAAAGCCACGATTCAACAGGCGAGCGTCGGCACTCAACTCAGTCTCAAGTCCTTTGAAGAGATCGATCAGTTTTACTATGGCAATGTGAAGCGCTTCCTCGAAGCGCAGTTCGGCGTGATCCGCGTGATCTTCCTCATCATCGTCGGGCTTGGCGTATTGAGTACGCTCTCATCCAGTTTTCTTGAACGCGCCGGCGAACTCGGCGCACTGCGAGCCAACGGTGAAACACGAAGGCGGGTTTGGAAAATCTGGTTTGTTGAAAGTCTTCTGTTGGGGTTAATCGGCGGGGCGATCGGTGTGTCGGTTGCGTACCTTATCATCCTCATTGGCTTTCCGACGGGCTTTGATATGCCGCCAGGCCCCGGCATCACCCGCGAATTCAGAGTTCACTTCATCCTTCGTCCGTCGCACCTTGCGCAGGCGCTCGCGCTGTCGGCTTGTGCCAGTGCGCTGGCCAGCCAGCCCGCGATTTGGCGACTGCTTCGCAGTCCCATTCCGCTTTTGCTGGGGAGAAACTCACAATAATTGGGTCTTTGAAAGTGGCGCGCCCTGAAGGATTCGAACCTCCGACCACTTGGTTCGAAGCCAAGTACTCTATCCAGCTGAGCTAAG
>DDUL01000052.1:879-31961 GCA_002344785.1 Bdellovibrionaceae bacterium UBA2339 | reverse complement strand
AGCCAAGTACTCTATCCAGCTGAGCTAAGGGCGCGTTGGAGGCTTGGGCAAAATCACCCAAGCCGATGGTTGGGCCAGAGTCGCCGGGCAGGCCCAATTCTGTCAAGTAGATGGCGTTTTGAATCGAGGGTATTTGTCCCGAAGTTCAGTTCCGAAGTCTCTTTTAAAGAGATGCAAAGGCGCCGTCAAAACGGCGCCTCTGGCTCGCCTTAGGCTTTACGCCCAACGAGCGCCTCAAGTTCCGCAACTTCTTTAGGTGCCTCGGAGGTCATGATCTCACAGGCGTTCGAAGTGATGACCACGTTGTCCTCGATTCGAATGCCGATGCCCCGCAGTTCTTCGGGCGCAGTAGCGTCGTCGGCCGGAATATAAAGTCCCGGCTCGATCGTATACGCCATGCCGACCTCGAGTCGTCGCGGCTCGTTGTGAATCTGATAAAGTCCGGCATCATGCACGTCCATTCCCAAATAGTGACTGACCCCGTGCGGGTAGTACTTCTTGAAGAGTTGGCGCTCCACCGCCTCGGTGCGGGGCACATGTAGAAGCTTCAGATCAATCATCGCATCCGTGAGATACTCGATCGTTCGATCTTGGAGCTGCTTGAACGCCAATCCGGGTTTGGAAATGGAGATCAGTTCCTTTTGAATCTCGAGAACTCGATCGTACACTTTGCGCTGAGCCGCAGTGAATTTGCCGTTGACCGGAAAAGTGCGCGTGATGTCGCCGGTGTAATAGCGAACTTCGGCACCTGCGTCGATCAGGAGCAAGTCGCCGTCGCGACAAGTTTGGTCATTAAAGACGTAGTGAAGAGTGCAGGCATTCGCGCCCGTCGCGACAATCGCATTGTAACCTTCTCGATCGGCGTTTTGCTGATAGATCGAATGGAGAAAGACGCCCTGAAGCTGTCGTTCCGTGACGCCAGGTCGAGTCGATCGCATGACTTCAACGTGGGCCTTGGCGGTGACTGAGCAAGCGCGGCGCATGAGCTGCACATCTTCTTCCGTTTTGATCACGCGCAGTTCGCCAATCAATTCGGCGGAGTCGTGGATCGGCATGTTACCGCGGCCACTGCGCCCGTGGGCTCGGCGTACGCGCGCCAACAGACCCAACATTCTTTGGTCAAAATCCGCATCGATATCGAAACGATAATACAGGCGATCACAAGTCTTCAGCAGATCCACCGCCAGCTTGTCGAAGTCATCGATCAAGTGCGCCTGATCGACGCCGAAATGTTGTTGAGCGCCTTGCGGGCCATAGCGAAAGCCGTCCCAAGTCTCGCGCTCGACATCTTTGGGGCGAACAAACAAAACCGTTTCAGGACTCTGGCCCGGTCGGAAAATCAAAATGCTTTCCGGCTCTTCCCAACCCGTTAGGTAATAGAGGTTCGTGTCTTGGCGGAACGCATGGTGAACATCGTGATTGCGAATTCGCTCAGGATTGGAAATCAAAACGATGGCGGCGCCCTTGGCCTTTTCAACAAGGCTCTGACGACGTTTTTTGAAAATGGACATGTTGTCTGTGGGTTGCCGGTTTGCAGATTGCAGCATGCAATTCCTCCGCGCGACTCGCGCGCCAAGTTCCACGCGAGTTTAGCACAAGAATGCCCGCACCGATACTCGGTCGATCAAAAGCCGTACTGCTGAGATAGCTTGCGCGTCAGATCGGCGGCTGCTCTTGCCCCCGCTTCGACACTCGCCCTGCGGGCGGCGAAGTCCTCAAGCCGCTGACCGCTGGTATTGACGCTCAATATCCAATTGACGGTCGGAGCGCGCGCGCCCGCCAGAGTTCGACGCACTTCGCTCCATAGCACGCTCGACGCGTGATCCGCCGATGCGACCTCGGCATGCAAGGCCTCGCCTGGACCCAACACGTTGACCAAAACAATGAGGGTCGCGCCTTGTTGCCGCAGCCACTGCGCAGCCTCTTGGACGGCCATGGGTGCGGCCATCGAACCGGCTTCACGCATCAGCGGTGGAAACGGCAGACATCGCGACACGGCTTCCTTCACCGAACCGCGATTTTGCCAAGTCAGTGCGTTTTGCTTCAGCCTTGATTGAATCGAAGGGCAGGCGAAGGGGACCTTCATCTTCTCAATGCCGCCACTTGGAAACGCCAAACTGAGATAAGCATCGAAATCCGCGGGCGACTTGGCCTTGTACTTTGTGAGATCCCGTCGGTCGGCGACATCGCTTTCGCGCAAGCGAAATCCCTTCCACTCGACATCGTTGGGCTGAGCTTTTTCTGCATAAGTCGCCGCCATCAACGCACCCCACTCCAAGCCCACGATGGCGTGAATTGGAATTCGCGAACGGTGAAACTCGCGAAGCACCCCGATGTGCGCATAGGCCTTGAGTCCACCCGGACCCAAGATCACGCCAACGCGAGGAATCTCTTTCTGCAAAAAACTGGTGTCGACGGGCGTCGGTGCGGGTGCGGCCTGCGTATTTTCTGGCTGGTCAGGCGAAGCGTCGGGAGATGAAGACGAAAAGGGTTCGGGATCCGAAGTCGGAGCGGGATCTACGAGCACCTGTGGGCTCGATGTTGCTGCGCCTGTTGATCCGCTCGTCGGAGTCGTCGCGACGCGCGGCTTGTTGGCTGTGGGACGTGTGCGCGTCTCAAGGCCTTGGCAGCCTGAGAGGGCCAAGAGCAAGCCCAACAACAGCGAGGCCACTGTCACCGAAGAAAACATTTGTGATTTCACTTCACCCTCCTCGTCGACTTCATCCGCGGTCAGCTTTCCGCAAACTCCAAACGCCTCACAACCAATTCACCTTAGAGCCAATTCAACTGTTGCGGCGGCTTGGCGTACAAGAAAAACTCCTGATTCCCATCGCTACCCAAAATCGCGCTCGGGAAATACGCAAGCACTGTCCACCCGAGTGAGGCGACAAAGTCGCGCATTTGCGGCTCAAGTTCAGCCAAACGTCTTTCGTCTTTGACGATGCCGCCCTTACCGAGCGCATCACGTCCCAATTCAAATTGCGGTTTCACCAAGGTCAGCAGCGCGGCCTCGGGCTTGAGAATTTCCCGGCCACTTCCGAGTATAGCTGGCAAAACCAAGCGCTGTGAAATGAACGACAAATCCATCACCACAACATCAAAGAGTTTCGCATCTGTGGCGGCCATCAGTTCATCGCGACGACCGGGCTGATCGAGTTCGCGCGCGTTCCATCGCTCAAAGATTTTCAGCCGAGGATCCTGGCGGAGTGAAGCGGCGAGCTGATCGTGGCCCACATCGATGCCGACAACAGCGCGCGCGCCAGCTTGCAAACAACAATCTGTGAAGCCTCCGGTTGAAACGCCGATGTCCAACACCAGCGCGTCCTGCAGCGGCAATGACAAATTCATGTCGCGAAGAGTTTGCAGTGCGCCGTGCAGCTTGAGGCCACCGCGAGATACGAAGTCAGGCCCACCCGACTCCGCGAGCTCGAGACGCCCACCTGAACGCAAATCAAGAATTTGCGACGCCTTTTTTATAGCGACGCGCTGACCTTGGGCGTTGATCAGGAAGACGCGGCCTTCTTGAATCAGACTTTGTGCTCGCTGTCGCGACGAGGCCATTCCCAGCTCCACCAAACCCAAATCCGCTCGCATCGGCTCCTCCAAGACGGACTTTGAAGTCGGTGGATTATCATCGTCTCGATTATCCGTGTTCATGCCACCAAACTTTATCGACTTCGATCCCGATTGTAGAGCGCAAGACTACGCAAAGTCTCAGCGCTTTCGTCCCAATCGATGATGGCCTCGAGCGCTTCGTCTGTCAGTTCAAAGAGAAATTCGCGCGTCTTCTCTGGACCTAGCAGCGCGCAGTAACTGCCCGCCTCAGGTCGAGCTTGATCGAAGTCCAAGAGATCATCCGCCACCTGAAAGGCTAGGCCGAGGGCCGCCGAATAATCCGACAAGTCTTCAATTTGATCTTCACTCGCTTCGCAAATGATGGCCGAGCCCACAGCTGCAGCGCGAATCAAAGCTCCAGTTTTCAGCTGGTGCATCAGTCGCAGCTCTTCGATGTCCGTCGCTGCCCCAGATTGCGCGCGCAAATCCAACGCCTGTCCACCCACCATGCCGTGCGATCCTGCGGCTCGCGACAACTCAATCACGGCTCGCAGAGCGACTTCGGGCCGCTCCGCATAGGCCTCACCGATCCAGGCGAAGGCATCAGTCAGCAGCGCATCACCTGCGAGAATCGCGGTCGCCTCATCAAATTTCTTGTGACAGGTCGGTTGCCCGCGCCGGAAGTCATCGTTGTCCATGGATGGCAAATCATCATGGATCAGGGAGTAGGTGTGCACACACTCCAAAGCCGCGGCGTATGGTAGCGCTTGCTCCGAAGGCGCACCCAGCGCCTGGGCCACCATCAAAGACAAACTGGGACGAAAGCGCTTTGCACCCTCTTGCAACAAGGAGTATCGCATCGCCGAGTTCAATCGCTGCCAACCCTCGGCTCGGTCATCATGGGCTGCGAATCGCTCATCCAGAGCCTCATGCACCAGTTTGGCGGAAGCCTCCATGAATTGGAGAACTCGCGCGAGACTCTTGGCTTCATCAATTTGATCTACTGGGTTCATGCTCATCCTTAGGTATCGGGGTGCGCGCAAGCCTTGCGCGGCCTGCGTTCTGTCGAGATTGAGAAGCCGAAACTCAGCTTCGGGCTTCAGCGCCCTTTCGTAACTTCAGTCTTCAGCTTCGGGATCAAAGTCCTCGGTGATCGCCCCGCCCTGTTCGTCAACAGACAGCAGCAACTTGACCTTTTGCTCAGCGTCGGCGAGTTGCACGTTGCATTCACGTGAAAGCTTCACGCCCTCTTCAAAGAGCCTGAGCGACTCCTCGAGCGGCATCTCGCCGCTTTCCATTTTCTCGACGATTTCCTCAAGCCGCGAAAGCTTCTTCTCAAAATCCATTTTGCCGATTCCTGCCGACGCATGGCTCGATGATTGTTGGCCTGCCATTTGGGATCCCCCTTCTCTGAGTCGATTGAGTCCCGACTATTTCAAATTCACGTTTTCGTCATCGCATTCCGACCGAGGCACCTGTTCAATCAGCCTCACGTACTGTCGTGCGCCGTCGCTTTCACCTGCGCGGTCAACTGCCCGACCGAAAGTCGCACATTGATTTCATCACCCACTCGCACTTGTTGCGAATCCCTGAGTGCAACACCCTGACTCGACCGAACGACGGCGTATCCTCGGTCGAGCACGCGAAGCGGGCTCAGAGAATCCAGAATGCTCATCGCCAAGCGGACTCGCTCGAATTTTTTAGCACGCAAAGCCGCTTCACTGCTTTGCAGTCGCGCTCGCAACGCCCGCCACAACCAGCGTCGCTCCGCGATCAGCTTGGTCGGATCACCGAGCTCAGCTCGCAGCACCTGCGTACGCGATCGCCGCGCCTCGACCATCAGGCGCATGGATCGCTCGAGTCGATCGCGAAGCTCATCACAACGCCAAATCGCCTCTTGCAATGTCCGACGCGGATCGATCAAACGGCGAACCACATGCGTGCAATGAATTTTCGCCTCGTTGAGGCGTCGCCACACGGCAAGCCTCAGCGCTTGCCGCAAACGCGCAATCCGTTGACTCAGTTCTCCCGCCGACTGAGACACCAATTCCGCAGCGGCCGAAGGTGTCGGCGCTCGCAGATCGGCGACGAAGTCTGCAATGGTAAAGTCAATTTCGTGACCAACGGCGGAGATGATCGGGACTCGACTGGCGACAATCGCGCGCGCCACACGCTCATCATTGAAGGCCCACAAGTCTTCGATGGATCCGCCGCCGCGACCAACGATGGCCACGTCGATCTCACGCAAACGATTGAGCGAGGCCAAAGCCGCAACGATCTCTCCAGGAGCTTTGTCCCCCTGAACCGCACAAGGAATCACAAGAATCTCGCCACCTCGATACCGGCGTGCCAGGACATTCAACATATCGCGAACCGCTGCGCCCGTGGGCGAGGTCACCAAGGCGATCCGCTTCGGAAAACTCGGAATGGATCGCTTGCGCTCAGGAGAAAAAAGTCCCTCAGCCTGCAACTGAGCTTTGAGCTTTTCAAACTGCTGTTGCAGCGCACCCGCTCCGACTGTCTCCATCGAATCCGCAACGATCTGATATTGCCCACGGCCCTCGTACAAAGTGACTTTACCGCGAATCAAAACTTCCATTCCGTCGGCCGGTTTGAAGTTCACCTGTTGTGCGAAGCCGCGAAACATGACGGCGGAAATCTGCGCCTGCGAATCTTTCAACGAGAAGTACCAGTGCCCTGATCCCGCGTTCGGTCGAAAATTTGAAATTTCGCCGCGCAACCAAATCGTGTGCAACTCACGCTCAAGCATCGACTTGGCCAATTTGTTCAGCTGACCGACGCTGTAAACGCGCGGTTCGCTCTTGCTCTCGACAGCGCTGCCGCCTCTCTCAGATGCCGTCGCAGGATTTGAGTTCTGGATCGGGCCCACTTCGACTTTCGCGGCGACGCTGGCACTTGAATCCGCGTCAGAGATCGATAGCGACTTTTCATTGGACGAATAGTCCACCGAGCGCTCGCCCAGCTTGCCAGCTTCCGGAAAGTTTAACTTTTTCCATTTTTCTTGATGAGCCGAGGTGGCCTCTTGAGGCGCGCGCGCCTCGCTCGCAGCCAGCCAATCCGACCAATTCATTTGCGCGCCAGATTTTACCGACCGCGAAGCGCTCTTGGATGCACGACCCTGTCGAACGTCATCACCTGAAACGCCAGCTGAATCGCCAGATTCGGAATTTTTTAATTGGCCCTTCGGGCGGCGCGGCTTCTTTCCTGACATAGCTGGAACAAACTAATCGCACAAATTCAAAAATGCCACGCGAAAGCGCTTGTTTTAAAGACATCAATTTTGGGGTGAATTCATGCTCATCACCGGCCGAAGTTCGGCCGAATCGCTTAGCTTCCCAGCCATGCGCCTTGCAGCAACCAAATGCTACCGATCACCAAACAAATCCACGCGAGTTTCTGATGCGCGCGAAACTGCGTCAGCAGCTGAGGTGGTAACCGCTGCTCGGCCAATGCCATCAGCCGCGGCTGACTCAAGACCACCAGCATGATCGCGCCATAGCCGAAGGCCAACCAGGGCACATAGAGATCCAGCAATTCATGTGTCGGGTGTGATGCAAGCATGTTCCGCTATCGGACGTAGTGGCCTCGGGCTGAAGCTGGCCGAGGCCACTCTAGCAAAAGGTCAAGCGAAGAAGCTCGCGTCGAAACATGACGCGCGCAGAGTTCTTATCCCTGCACAAGTTGGCATCAGATTTGGGCCCATCGTGTATTGCTTAAGGTGATTGACCGACTGAGGCGAAGGTCAAGTTTCGCTCGTCTCACCAGTATCAATTTGAGGGTAGTTTGCGAATCCCTCTCGGAAGGTGATAAGCTGTGTGTGGGGTTCGGTGGCATATGCCTCCGAACAAAAGAGACCCTACAAGTCTTATGAATTGGGGACTGTCCCTGTCGATGGTGAGCAAGCTCGGCCTTCGGGATCACGAGAAGCCTAAAGTCGGCATATGGTCGCCCACCTTAAAGAACACGGGTCTCTTGGGATTCGATGAGCGCCCCGACCCCTTTTTTTCTTCTATGGCGCGAGGCCGCCGGCATCCTCATTTCACGATGTGAATCACACTCAGGCTTTTGTTTTGGGCTTTGTTTTGGGCTTTGTTCGCGTGCGCAAGACTTCACGATCGAGGTCACTTGCGATGAGTCGCGTCTCAATTTGAGACAATTGTGTGGGCGACTTGGACCTCCGTCCTGAAGCGCACAGCTTTTTGGCGAAGAGACGAGAAACGGCACCGCCCTTGCTGCTAAACTCTTTAGGAATTCAGTTGAAGGGGGCGCCGTCCAATGAAAAGCATTTCCAGCAAAACTTTGGTGTCGAAGTTCACGACAGCTGTGCGAGGTGTGGTTTTCAGTAGCCTTCTCGTTGTTGTTTTCGTCACGGATCCGAACCATCCGCTGCATCAGACTTCCGCACTCGCCAATAACACCTGCAATCAAGCCGGCGCCGAAGCCGCCTGTGCCGCAGAAACTGCAGGTACGAACGCGCGTCAGCAATGTATCAATACCTTTTTGGCATCTTGCGCTCGAGCAAGCACACAAGCTGGCACCTGCCAGCAATGGGTTTCCAATATTCAGAATGCCCACGAGAGATTCATGGAGGCTTGCACAAGAATTGGTGAAAGAAATGTTCAATCCTGCTTCCGCCGAGCCGATCAGTGTCGTGAGGCGCAAAGCCGAATCGATGCTGAAACTGGTGACGATGAAGACTGTGATTCGACCGACGCGTCGGCCTGCCCCGAACTCTATGCGGGCTCAAGTCGTGATCACAGGGAAGAACAGCGCCAAGCCGATCAAGATCGCCGAGACAATCAGAGACAAATTCAAGATTTGACGAAGCAACTGGGCGACGTCCAATCCGAGCTCGCACGAAAGCAAATGGAACTGCGCCAGGACATGGAAAAGGCCGCGATGGATTTTCGCAAAGCAGAGCGCGAGCTGATGGACCAACTTAAGAAGACGCTCGACGAAATTGACGGACAGCAAGCGCAAGCGCTCGACAAGGCCCAAGAAGCCTATCGAGCGATGGATGCTGAGTATGTGAAAATGCGCGACAAGCTTCGACGTTTGCAGTCGAACATTAATCGGATGCGCGATGGACAGCTTGCTCAGTGTCGCGCCGCTGCCCAAGCCAAATATCAGGTGGCCGAAGAGGCGCGGCTGAAAGCTAGAAATCAAGGTCCTCAAAACCGAGGCAGCATGTCGAGCCTTGCCGGAGACGAGCGTCGCCGCGCGCAGCGAGACATGCGATCCCGACAAGCGGACTACACGGCGTTCTACAACGAATGTATGGCCGGTCACTCCCCCGAGGGACGGGCTGCGCAAAACAATATCAACAAAGCTCAGGATGAATTGAAAGACGAAGAGAAGCTCGTCGCGGATCAATCCGCCATGCTTGAAAAGCAACGCCTCGAGATCATCCAAAAACTCAAGCAGCTCGAAGAGACGGCAAAGGTCAAAAAACAAGAGGCCTACACCCGCGTGCAGCAGCAACTGCAAACTCTGCGCGAAACCTTCGAAATGAACCAACGCCAAAATCAAGAGCGAATGCAGATGGCTCAACAAGAGGCCATGCAAAAACAGCAGAACTTGCAAAACCAACTTGGCCAAGCCCAACAGCAATCCGCGCAAGCTGCTCAAGCCGGCAACGCCCGGGCCCGCGCTCAGCGCTGCGCCGGTCGTGCAGGACGGATGTCTGAATCCGAGGGCCAAAGACGATCCGAAGCCGTCTCTAGCGTTCCCGCTCGCTTCACAACGCTTCGCAGTTTGTGCCGAACTCCACCCCGTGCCTCAAACGGCCAACCCGAGAACTGCGGCGCGGCCCCGGCCGAGTTCTGCACGACGGAAATCCTCAACTTCACGCCCGGGACCGGCAGTCGAACGACTCGATAACAAGGAAGCTATGGTTGTTGCCGCGGCGCGCCTGATTGTGCGCGCGCCGCGCTCCGAGATACTCTCCCAAGGTTACACAAACGTTCATATTGAGAACGTACTGGTGATCAAAGGAGAGTCTCCGTATGCGTCGCCTTTTTCCTCGTTTACTTGCGCTTGGTATTGCGACCGTCTTGATCATCATCGGCGCCGGCGCCGTGATGTTTTTATCCGCGACCTCGGCGCTTCCCGAGATCTTCAAAGTCGACGACTACAAGCCCTTGCTCGTCACTGAAGTGTATGCCAAAGGCGGCGAACGCATGGGCGAGTTCATGCGCGAGAATCGCACGCTGGTGCCGATCGACAAGATTCCCGAAAAACTCATTGAAGCTTTTTTGGCTACGGAAGATCGAAAGTTCTACGAACACAAAGGCATCAACTATCTCGCCATCGCGCGCGCCCTCCTTGAAGGTTTCCGAGGCGAAAGAATTCGCGGGGCCTCGACCATCACGCAGCAGTTGGCCAAGCAACTTTTTCTGACCCCCGAACGCACACTCACCCGAAAGTTGCGCGAGGCCGTGCTCGCAAAGCAACTCGAAGAACATCTCAGCAAAAAAGAAATCCTCTATCTCTATTTGAATCAGATTTACTTCGGCTCAGGCGCGCACGGCGTGGCCGCGGCCGCGGAGACTTATTTTCGAAAAGAGCTGAAAGACCTGACCCTCGCCGAGATCGCGATGATCGCGGGATTGCCGCAACGGCCGACGGACTGGTCGCCGATTGCGAATCCAAAAAACGCCAAACGCCGACAGCGTGAAGTTCTGAACAACATGGCCGAGGTGGGCTACATCACGGCGGCTGAGGCCGAAGCTGCGGCCAACGAGGTCGTCAAAGTCTATATTGATCGTAGCTATCGCGATGTTGCCCCTTTCGTGATGGAGACGATTCGACAAATGCTGGTCGCCAAGATCGGTGAAGCCAAGGTTCTTGATGAAGGCCTCAAGGTCTACACCTCGATCGACTTTCAAGCTCAGCAAGCCGCGCAAGAACAGGTGCGCGAAGGGCTGCGTGCTGTGGATAAGCGTCAAGGTTATCGAGGTCCACTTCGACGGCTTGAAAAGCCCGAAGAATTGGAGAACTTTTTTGTTCGCGGCAAGAAGGCCTTGGAAGACAAGATCGCTCCGGTCCGTTTCATCGAGCCTGAAAAGCCCGCCGACACCGAAGCGAAAGCCGAGAAGCCAGCGGCACTGCCGATCTTTCAAAAACTGGATGCGCAGAAACGGGTCGTGAGCAACTTGCCCCCTTACGCCACCAAAGGACAGATCGTCGAAGCCGTGATCACGAGAATCGAAGATGGATTAGGCCTTGTTGAAGTTCGCTTCGCTGATGTGCAGGCCTTGATGGATCTGAAAGATTTCGAGTGGGCTCGAAAACCCGATCCCAATTCAAACCCGGACTATGCACCGAAACTCGCAAAGCCTTCGCTCGCGTTCAAAGTCGGCGACGTGGTGTTGGTCAAGATCACCGGCGACAAGTTTGTTTCACCGCGAAGCAAAGATTTGCTCGGTAAGATCGCGGCGGCCCGCAAAGCGGGCGGCAAGCTCGATCACCTCAATTTTGACAACTACGCGCAGGTGGCATTGGATCAAGAACCTGCGGTTGAAGGTTCTTTGATTTCATTTGATTTGAAGACGGGCCAAGTTGCCGCCATGGTCGGCGGCTATGACTTCGCTCGAAATCAATTCAATCGCGCACTGCAAGCGAAACGCCAGACAGGATCCAGCTTCAAGTCCATCGTCTATGCGGCGGCTCTCGATAAGGGATACACGCCCGCAACACTCGTGCAAGACACACCGCTGGTGTTTGAAGGGCGAGACGCTTCAAATGTCGAAGGGCAAGATAGCGACATGCAGAAGTGGAAACCATCGAATCACGGCGAAAAGTTTTCGGGCGACATTCTGTTTCGCACGGCTCTCTCTAAATCTCTCAACATTCCAACGGTGAAAATCCTCGAGAATATCGGCGTCAGCTGGGCCCTTGAGTACGCGCGGCGCCTCGGGATCTTCTCGCCGTTGAATCCAGATTTGTCTCTGGGTCTGGGTTCAAGCTCGGTCACCTTGTACGAAATGACCAAGGCCTTTTCGCACTTCGCACGTCTTGGAAAGCGCATTCGACCCAAGATCGTGGAGAAGGTGATTGATCGACAAGGCAATGTGATTCTCGATGGCCTAAGCCTCGATGAGTATTTCGCTAAAGACTTAGGACCCATGGAAGAAGAGTTTGAGCAAAAGCGGCAGGCGGCCCTCGCAAAACGCATGGGCGAAGCGGCGCCTGAACCAACAGCGGCGCCCACGGCCGCTCCCGAGGATCCGGAAATCGCTGATCCGTCCGCGACACCGGGTCAGGACAAAACTTTGCCGATCGCCACTTCACCGCGGTTGTTCTTCGACGATCCGGATCAGTTGATTTCACCGCAGACGGCGTATGTGGCCACGACTTTGTTGCAGTCGACGGTGAATGATGAAGGCGGAACCGCGGCGCGAGCGCGCGCTTTGGGTCGTCCTGTCGCCGGGAAGACCGGCTCGACGAATGGTTACTTCGACGGTTGGTTCGTCGGCTACACGACTCAGTATGCGACAGGTGTCTGGGTGGGATTTGATGAAGAACGAAGTTTGGGCCTCGGCGAAGTCGGCGGACGTACGGCGCTTCCGATCTGGCTGGAGTTCATGAAGGCCACGCATGGCGATGAGCCCGGACAAAACTTTTCTCAGCCGCCAGGCATTGTGATCGCGAACATCGATGCTGAAACGGGCAAGCTGGCCTCTGTGAGCTCGCGCAAAGTTCTCACCCAGGCCTTCATTCGCGGAACTGAGCCTCGTGAATTGAGCGGAGTTTCGTCGGGCGGCTCAAAAGATGACAGCGATTTCCTCAAAGAAGATCTCGCCAACTGAACTGTAGGGACATCATGAAGACGCCCGAGAAGCCCCCGGCTCGAAGCATCGAGCTTTGGGGGGTGAAACAAAACAATCTCAAGAACATCGATGTGCAGATTCCGCTGGGATCTTTCACTGTTGTTTGTGGACCCAGCGGTTCAGGTAAGTCGTCTTTGGCGTTTCAAACTCTTTATGCTGAAGGCCAGCGGCGTTATATCGAATCGCTTTCCAGCTACGCTCGGCAGTTTTTGGGAAAGGCTCCCAAGCCCGACGTTGAAAGCGTGCGCAATATTCCACCCGCGATCGCCATCGAACAAAAGAATACCGTCAAGACCTCGCGATCCACCGTCGGCACTTCAACCGAGGTTATCGATTACTTGCGACTCTTGTACGAAAAGATTGGGCTTCCACACTGCCCAACCTATGGCTTTGGAGTGCAGAAAGAATCCCCGACCGAGGCCACTCGGCAAGCGCTCGCAAAGCTCGGCGGGCAACGCGGCTATATTCTCGCGCCCGTCTTGAGCCACGAGGATCGACCCAACGCGACTGTTCTACTTCAAGCCCTATTGCAAGACGGCTATCTGCGGCTGCTTGTGCCGAAGAAAAAATCGGCAAAGTCCGCAGCTCTCTTGCGCGATCCGAAATCAACAGCCAAGGCGACTTCCAAGAAGGTCGCTCGTCGCAAAGCTGAACCAGAAGATCAGGCCGAAGAGGCAAATGCTTCTGACAACAGCGAGGGCGCAAATGCGACTGAGTCGCTCAGTCAGTTGGTGGCCACGGCATCAGTCGGACTGCCGAAGTGCCAACCCGAATCAGCGCCAGCTGAATTCGAAATCGTCGAACTCAAGCCGACGGATTCAGCGAAGACCATTCCCGCTCACGACTTTTACATCGTCATCGATCGCGTCGCATTTCGCGAAGAAGATGCGGCGCGAATCGCAGATTCAGTTCAACAGGCCTACGCAGCGTCGCTGAAATACAACTCGAACTTATCGGCCGGAAGGGTTGAGTTTCGCGACACCACCGGCACGCAGTTGATGCTCAGCGAAGACCTTCGCTGCCAACAGTGTGGCTTCACTTTCCCCTCTCCGAGTACGGCCTTGTTTAGTTTCAATTCACCGATCGGCGCCTGCTCCGCGTGCAATGGCTTCGGCAATCGTCTTGAACTCGATGAAGCCAAAATCATCCCCAACCCCCAGCTCACACTCAAGGAAGGCGCCCTCAGTCCGTTTTCCATGCCCTCGGCGGCTTATGACCGACGGCAGCTGTTTGATTACTGCAAGAAGACCGGCATCGACGTGAACACCCCATGGCTTCGCCTGCCCCAACTTCAGCGCGAAAAGATCTGGAACGGAGATGGGAAATGGTATGGCGTGACGGGTTTTTTCGAGTACCTCGAAACCAAAAAGTACAAGATGCATGTGCGCGTGTTTCTATCGCGCTTCAAGTCGCCTCTGCCTTGTCACACTTGTCATGGTTCACGTCTTAAGCCTGAGGTCGCCCTCTTTCGTGTTGGCGGAAAGTCTCTCGACGAGTTGTCACGACTCACCCTCGGTGAATTGCATCACTTCATCCGCGACCTCAAGCTGAGCAAAATGCAAAGCGAGTTGGCCGGTGAAGTCTTTCGACAGTTGTCATCGCGTCTGCAGTTCTTGGTCGAAGTCGGTGTTGAATATCTCACCCTTGATCGTCCGACTAAGACTCTCAGCGGTGGTGAGTACCAACGACTCAATTTGGCCAAGCAACTCGGAATGGGATTATCACAGACACTTTATGTGTTGGACGAGCCAACGGTGGGCTTGCATCCACGCGACAATGACAGACTGATTGGCATCCTCAAAAAGCTCAATGCACTTGGCAACACGCTGGTGGTGGTGGAACACGACCATGACGTGATTCAAAATTCAGATCGAGTGATCGAGATGGGCCCGGGCTCGGGACACCTCGGCGGCGAAGTCGTGTTTGCCGGTGATCGCGCGAGCTTTCTTGGCTCCAGTCAATCCATGACGGCCGCCTATTTGGGCGACCGGCGCCCCGCCGCCAAACAGCGGCCCAGAATGACTTTGATCGACGATCATCGCTATGCGCTGACCCTCAAGGGCGCGCGCGGACATAATCTCAAAAACATCGACGTGAAGTTTCCGCTCAATCGATTGGTGACTGTCACTGGCGTGAGCGGCTCTGGAAAATCCACGCTGGTCGCCCAAACCCTTTATCCCGCAATCGCGCAGGCGCTTCGCGTGGAGTATCTATTAGGCCAAGCCTACGATCACCTCGAAGGACTTGAACATGTGCACGGCGTGATGTTTTTGGACCAGTCACCGATTGGCAAAACGGCCAGATCCAGCCCAGTGACTTATCTCAAGATCTTTGATGGCATTCGCAACGTGATGTCGGCGACCCCCGACGCCAAATTGCGTGGCTATACTCCAGGCACATTTTCACTCAATGTCGACGGAGGGCGATGTCCGGTATGTAAAGGCCTTGGTGTCGAAGTCATCGACATGATGTTCATGGACGATGTGACTTTGATTTGCGACGCGTGCGACGGCAAGAAGTACCGACGCGAAATTTTAGAGATCACCTATAAGAACAAGAACATTCACGAGATTCTTGAGATGACCGTGGACGAAGCGATGGAATTCTTTGTCGCTCATCCGCCCATTCGCAAGCCGCTGAGTTTCTTACGTGAAGTCGGCTTGGGCTATTTGCGCCTATGTCAGAGCGCCAGCACATTGTCGGGCGGTGAATCCCAACGTCTCAAGATCGCGCGTGAATTCATCGGCGCACAACAGCGGCACACGCTCTACATTCTGGATGAGCCGACAACTGGACTTCATTTCCGTGAAATTGAATTGCTGATGTCTGTTTTGCATCGCCTCGTGGAGGCTGGTGGCAGTGTGATCTTGGTCGAACACAATCTCGACGTGATCCGCGCCAGCGATTGGATCATTGATTTGGGGCCGGAGGCCGGAAGCGGCGGCGGTACCGTCGTCGCACAAGGACCACCTGAAGCCTTGCTGAAGTCGCCCAAGAGTCTGACGGGTCAATACCTCCGTCGATATCTTAAAGGAGAGGCACAACTGTGAATCGCGTACTCGAAACCTTGGGAAAGATTTGGCCCTACATTCGGCCCTACAGCTCAAAGCTTCTGTTGGCGTTTTTCTTCGGCGGCATCATCAGCTTGTGCAACGCCGCACTCCCCGTCCTCGGCAAGTTACTGTTTCAGAATGTGTTTGAAGAACGCAACTCCGTCATCACACTCGGCTCCTTGCAGTTCTCGGTTTGGGTTCTGCCTCTTGCATTTCCGGTCCTGTATTTGGTTTGGGGTCTTGCACGCTATGTTCACTATCGCACGCTCATTATGATCAATGAACGCGTCGTCGGCGACATCCGTCGCTCGTGTGTCGAGCAGGCGCTGCGTCTCAACCTTTCATTTCATGCAAAATTCGACTCAGGTTCGGGTGGACTGATGAGTCGGATCCTCAACGATACCCAGGTGCTACAAACCGGACTCAACTTCTTCGGTGATGTGCTCCGCGAACCATTGATTGCATTGGCGCTTCTCGGCTGGATGCTTTGGTTGGATTGGAAGCTGACGCTTGGACTGCTGGCCTTCTTGCCGGTCTTTGTTCTCATCACCAAGCAAGTGTCGAGGTCCCTGCGAAAGTATGGACACGCCTCACGCGAAGCCATGGAGTCCGTCACCGCCGACATCAAAGAGAACTTGGACGGAGTTCGCGTCATTCAGTCTTTCGGACTTGAGGCCTCGATGGGGGCCAGGCTCAAGCGATCGATGGCGAACTACTTGGCACAGCGAAATCAGATTGTGGCTCGGGAAGAGGCCGTCAGTCCGATCAATGAGTTCTTGGCTTCCATTCTCGTCATGGGTTTGTTGATCTGGGTGATCCAACAAGTTTTCGGCGGGCAAAGTTCGGGCTCAGACTTCATTTCTTTCTTGATCGCCGCCGGACAAATTCAGAATCCCATCAAGCGTCTTCAAGAGTCTTTTGTTCGCGTTCAACAGACACTGGTCGTGAGCGAACGAATCTTCGGACTGATCGAAAGTCAGGATCGCGTTCGCCAGGCATCGACACCCCGAGCTTTTCCAGAGAACTGGCAAAAGATCAGCTTTGATCGGGTGAGCTTTAGTTACGGGAACGACCCCGTGCTTCGCTCTGTGTCTCTCGAAGTGAAACGCGGCGAGGTGATTGCGCTTGTCGGATCCAGTGGCTCGGGAAAGTCCACCTTGGTCAATTTGCTTGAGAGATTCTACGACCCCACTTCCGGAAAAATCTCGATCGATGAGATTCCGCTCAATGAAATTCGCCTCGACGAACTTCGATCGAGAATCGCCCTTGTCACCCAAGACGTGTTTTTGTTCCGCGATAGCATTGAAGCCAACATTCGCGCCGGCAAGGGCAATCCCGATGTTGGCGATCAAGGCGCCGTTCTGCGCGCGGCTCAACACGCTCACGCTCATGACTTCATTTCGCGAATTCCACAAGACTACCGGGCGCAAGTCGGCGAACGCGGCGGCCTGCTTTCGGGCGGCGAAAAACAACGCATCAGCATTGCGCGCGCGTTTTACAAAGATGCCCCCATCCTCATTCTCGATGAGGCGACAAGCGCCCTGGACAGCGTCAGTGAAATGGAAGTTCAAAAGGGTCTCAATGAATTGATGGAAGGTCGGACCGTGTTCGTGATCGCTCACCGACTCTCCACAATTCGAAGCGCGGACCGAATCGTCGTCCTTAAACAGGGCGAGATCGTTGAAATTGGACGGCACGACGAGCTGCTCGCGAAGCAAGGCGAGTACTTCCGCTTCCATCAAATTCAGGCCAGCGCTGAGTGAATGTGTCATTTCGAAACACCGCGAGGCTTGTCAGGCGCTCAAGCCTTGCTGGCCAGCAATCTCCTCTCGACCTTGGTCGAGACAAATTCGACATCCCCTCAAGCCCGTCCAAACTTTAGCCGACAAGATTTTGGACACGTCTGATTGAAAACTCGACATTTAGATCGAGCTTTCGATGGATGTTGTCGGAACGGGCTGCAAAGCCGGGGAGTCGTCCGATGATCAATTGGGATGAGTTTGACCATATTCACGTCATTCGCAAGCTCAAGCACATTCTCGCATCATGGTGGAATGTCGACACCGTGTTCACAGACGAGCGTGGCTATCTTAAAGGCTTCGACAAAGCGAAGCTCAACTTCGTCAATCCAGGTGTCGCGCATCTCCTGCAGAAGGATGCGGCCCTTGATAATCTCGCGGAGACGGTTTCCAAGACATTGGAAGACTTGCGGCTTTCCGAGAATCGCTATTCGGTTCGAAAGTGGGATCTCGCCGGTTTTGACATCGGTGTGTTTCCGATCTGGATCGACAATGATTTAGTCGGCGCTGTCGTGAGCCTTGGCTTCTTTAAGGAAGGCGGCCCACAACGAGTCGCCGAAGTGCGCGAGCGCTTTGCGGCATTCGGCACAAGCAACGATGTGATTGAAGTTTCACTCGCGAAAATGCGCGTCCTGGACGAAGAAGATCGCTCCAAGTTCGTTTCGCTCGTGGAACTGACTTCACAGGAAATCGTGACACTTCACCTTGAGATCACTCAACGTGAAGACCGCATCCGCGAACTCAACAAGGAACTGGGAAGTCGCTACAAGTACGACTCGATGATCGGTAAATCAAAACCGATGCAGGCGCTCTACTCGCTGCTCGACAAGATTCAGAACGCCGACTCGACAGTTCTTGTACAGGGTGACAACGGTACGGGTAAGGAATTGATCGCCAAGGCGATTCACTTCAACTCGGCCCGCAAAGACAAGCCCTTCATGATTGCAAACTGTGGTGCGATCCCCGAAGGCCTGTTGGAGTCGGAACTCTTCGGTCACATGAAAGGATCTTTCACAGGCGCCATCGCCAATAAGAAAGGTCTGTTTGAGGCGGCCCACACTGGAACTTTCTTCCTCGACGAAATCGGTGAAATGCCAGCACAGATGCAGGTTCGACTGCTGCGAGTTCTGCAAGAGGGCACCTTCACGCCGGTCGGCTCAACCGAACAGCGCAAGGTCGATGTACGGGTGATCGCGGCGACCAACCGAAATCTGCGGGAAATGGTCGACGCAGGAACATTCCGCGAAGACTTGTACTATCGTTTGAACGTCATCAACATTCGCGTGCCGCCGCTTCGTGAGCGCAAAGAAGACATTCCGCTGCTCGCTGAACACTTCCTCGTGAAGGAAGCTGAAAAAGGTGGTCCGAAGAAGATTCTGACGAAGCGTGCGCTTGAGAAGCTGTACGACTACGCTTGGCCGGGTAACGTCCGCGAATTGCAGAACGAAATTGAGCGAATCGTGGTGTTGTCAGGAACTGAAACGAAGCTGACAGCTGACATGCTCTCTCCGAAGATTCTCGAGATTGGCGAGAAGTCCAAGGTGCAGGGAGCCCGCGTTCACGGGAAACTCAAGGACGCTCTTGAGGAACTCGAACGTGAGATGATCAAAGAAGGCTTACGTCGTACCGGCTGGAATAAATCCAAACTTGCAAAAGAGTTGGGAATCAGCCGTGCCGGTTTGATTATGAAGGTTGAAAAGTACGGGCTCGATAAGCGCCGATTGGCGAAATAAGAGTCGGGCAAAAAGAAACTAAAGCCCAGGTCGCGGCGATCGGCGATGCGAAAGCATCGCCGATTGTCGTTTCAGCGCAACACGCAACACTCTGTAATTCCTGCGGATTCGCATTCAATTCAGACAGCTCGCTCGAGCCATGTAAAGGCATCAAAGCCTTGAAACTACGAGCCTTTTTGAGCCTCTCCGTGGCCTCGCCCGATGGCATAGGCATTGTAAGTCGATGTTGTAAGTCAGCGTTCTATGTCAGCAAGCCACAATGGATCACAGCAGTTGGCTTGTGTCTTGAGCTGATCCGACACCGAGTTGGACTTTTTCCGACCGGCATCGCAGACCGCCGCAGATTGGGAGAAGTTCGCATGGATCGCACGCCTTGGAGTCCCGATAACTCCGATCTCATCGTGAGGGTCACTCGCCTCACCGAGAGGCTGTTTGCATGTCGACTTTCGCTGATGTCACTTGAACAATTTCAAGTTCACGCGGCCGAGCAGGGCTATCACGCACAAGATTTGATTTTTCTCTCAGCGCAGAACTTCGACGCTCCTCGATTCATTCGGTCTTCTGTCACGGGTCGCGTTGCGTTTCCGCTTGTGCCGGGCGGTTTAAACCCCAACTTAAACGATCAGAGCCTCGTCGCGTCGCCGCTCACACACTTTCCCACTTTGCCGACGGTGTACGCTGTAGCCCAGATCGATGGCTTGGCGGCGTCCGACGATCAACGACTCGCCTTGATCTCTGACTTTCTTCACTTCGCGACCGAATCCCACCGCGAAGCTCTTCGACAGACTTTCTCCTTTGAGTCTTCATCCCCGACATTGAAGTACGACCAATCTCCCTCGAAGGTGATTCGTCTCTTCCCTCGCCTCGAAGAGCGTGCGAATTGGTTCGCCGTCGACGAGCCACGCACGGATTTGCCAACGCTCGAGAACAAATTGGGTCTGGATCGGCCCATTCTCTTTGTTTGCCCTCCGCGGTTTCCCGTGGAGCGTGCAGCTGTCGAGCTCTTCAATCGATCGCGTCTTTGGTTTTTTGTAAGCCTGGGTGACTTGCAGACGGACGCCCTACAATCCGCTCGAAGTCTGCGCGAATTGGGCCGAATGTGCATTTTCGTTCCCGACATCGGCCGACTGAGTCTCGACCAACAGCGCGTCTTCATCGAGGCGTTGAGTGATCCGAGCGATGATGGGCCGCGCCTCATTGCCGGCGCACCTCGCGAGGTTTCAGAGCTGATCGAGAGCGGCGCGCTCTTGGCCGAGCTCGCCGATCTCTGCCTGCAAGTCGAAGTGAACCCCACAATTCGCGCACTGGGGCCAGACCACGGTCCAGTGATTCGTTCACTGATCAATTCCATCGAGGCCGCTGAGGTCCGCCGCACTCAAGGCTCCGAATCTGAAGATCTCGAGGGCGGTCGGTTGATTCGCCTCTTCAAGAGCTTTGATACAGACGAAGATAATCCGACGCTTCACTGAGAAGGTCCAAAGCGAAGGTTCCGTTGATTCTTTGGCCACAAAGCGATCAAACTTAGCTATGGCCAACACCACACCTCGCATTGCCTCTGAAATCGATATGTCAGCCTTCCTGACCAGCTCTCTCGGTGCAGGACAGTTTGAAATTCATCCTCTTGCCGGTGACGCTTCGGCGCGACGCTATTTTCGCGTGGTCGCCCACGACGAATCCTTCGTCCTCATGCAGTGGGAGCCCTTTGTTGATGACGGTCGATATCCCTTCTTGAATGTGCGGCAACATTTTGAGCGCCACGGTGTACAAGTGCCGCGCGTGATCGCTCTGCGGCCCGAACACGGCCTCGTTCTCCTTGAGGATCTGGGAGACCTGACCTTGGAAAGAAAGTTCTGGGAGAATCAAAGCCCCGCCGATTCTCTTCCCTACTACGAGGCGACCATCGATGAGCTCTTGAAAATTCATTACGATTGTACACTCGATCGAAATGATTGCGTCGCCTTCGGTATTGAATTCGATGTCGCCAAACTCTTGTGGGAAATGAACTACGGGAGACAGCATCTCCTACAAGGTCTAGCCCAACTGCAATTGACAGCACGCGAAGATCAAATGCTGTCCGAGATTTTTCAGCAAATCTGCGAGCGCATCGCGGCCGAACCCAAGTTCATCGCCCACCGCGATTATCATTCTCGAAATGTGATGATCAAATTGGGCAAAGTTCGCGTCATCGACTTTCAGGATGCAAGACTCGGTGCCATTCAATACGACCTCGTCAGCCTCCTGCGAGATTCCTACGTCAATCTGGATGACGAAACCGCGCGACGCCTCATCGATCGCTACATCGACGGCCGAGATCAGAAGGCCAGATCTTATGACGGTCGACTTCTCGATTTGTCGCTGGAGAAATTCGATTTGATCTATGAAGTGCAAAGCGTTCAGCGCTGCTTTAAGGCTTGCGGAAGCTTTGCGAGCTTCTACATGCTCCGCAAAGACACGCGCTACCTCAAGTACTTGCCGCAAACTCTCAGAACCGTCCGAAGCGCGCTCCAAAAACTGCCGGAGTACTCAGGTTTTCTCAAAGTTTTGGATGACCGCGGAATTTTCGAACGCGATTTTGCGCGCGAGATTGCGCAGGCTCAGGGGACACCTTGACCGCGTTTCTCTTGGCCGCGGGCCTTGGCACTCGGTTGCGACCGCTGACTTTGCATTGGCCCAAGCCGGCGATTCAATTCTTGAATGTCCCTTTGATCGAGTGGAGTTGGTCCTTCATTCAATCGCAACGTCCCACTCGACTCATCGTCAATCGTCACTACCTTCCCGAAGGCCTCAACTCTTGTCTCACGCGCCTGAGGCAAGATGTTGAAGTCCTCACGAGCGAAGAAGTCGCCGCGCCCTTGGGGAGTGGCGGTGCGCTTTGGAATGCGAAGGCCCTGATCGGAAGCGATTCGACTTTGCTGATCGGCAATGCCGACGAAGTGATTCTCCCACTTCAACCGGGAGCTGTGGATCGGCTCATCAAACGTCATCATAACGAAGATGCGTTGGCGACTTTGCTGGTGATGCGCCACCCCCTTGCGGGAACTCACTTTGGCGGCGTGTGGGTTGAGCCTGGGAGTTTAGAGATCGAAGGTTTCGGAAGAACGAAGTTGGACGGCTGTGAGGCTTGGCACTACGTCGGCGTGATCGCCGTGAGCTCGCGCATCTTCAATTATCTTCCTGATGGTGAAAGTAACTTACTCTACGACGCCGTCATGCGTGGCTTGCACGCCGGAGAGAAGGCTCTGATTCATAGCGAAGAGTTATTCTGGAGAGAGACGGGTGATCCCGAATCTTTCTTTCAAGCCAGTGCTGACGCTTTGGCGTTGATCTGCGCAAGTGGCGAGGCCACGGACTCACACGCCTTCGCCGCCGCCCATGGGCGCGAAGTTCTCAGACGGCACAGCCAAAGCTATCTCTGGCAATTCGGCTCGAGCCACTCTTTGGTGCACGAAAGCATGGTCGATGTGGTTCGATCATTGCGGCAACAAGTCAGCTCGAGTGAGTTAGGCCTGCAAGTGATTGGTGCGGGCGTGAAATACGAAGAGCCCGTGCGCGATGTGATCGCGCTTCCGGGCTCTTCAGTGACGAAATCAACTTCGCCAAGATCGATTACGGTTCCTTGATGAAGTTATTCTGAGCGTCGCGATCGCGGTAACGACGCGTGACCATTTCCCAGATGTTGTCGGCGGCGACACCGATTTGATCATCGCCCACTCGCTTCGAAAGACCACTGAGTTTGTCTTTCTTATCGGCGCCACTCGCTTTCGCGAATTTGTTTCCGCCACCGCCGAACATCGAAGAGTAATCGACAGCACCACTGCCACCACCAGCCGCCGAACCTCCGCCGCTGGTTTCACCGAGCTGCCCAATCTTACTGCCGAACTTGTCGTTCAGCTTTTTTCCGATGGCCGCATTGTTCGCCATGATCTTGTTGATATCCTCTTCGCCATAGCCAAGGGCGGCCAAACCCTCTGCGCTCATGGAGTCTGGTCCAAAGGCTTTGCCATCCGGCGTGATGATTTTTCCGTTTTCAAACTTCACACCTGCGCCTTGGAGTTGATCGCGAATGCGGTTGAACTCATCGCGAACGCGCTGCGATTGATCTGGCGTAAGACCCGGAATGACATTGTTCCCGCCAGGATTGTTGGATCCATCCGGATTGTTTACCCCTGGCGAGTTACTTCCGCCTGTGTTGAGGTTTGGCATATTCCAGTCCCAACCTGCCATTGCCATACCTGCTGAATTTGATTTGCCGGAGGACGATCCCATATTTGCAGCCGCGGCAGCCGCCATCGCCGCAAAGGCCCAATTCGGACAGGTTGCGCCGCATTTTGAATGACAACAAGTCGGAGCGATCGACGTGTGCATTCCGGCTGATGCGAGGTTCGCAAGCATGCCTAACATTTGATTCGATCCCGTATCCCGACCACTCTCCGATGCATTACCACCGCTACCCGGCCGCACGTATCCAGCACCCGGCGTAGGGGTGGGCGGAATGAGGGTGTTCGCAAAGCTCACCTCGACAAGTCCCATCGTGAATGCGATGGCGATTCCTATGAGCCATCGAGCACTCGCTGAATCCTTCAGTGAACTCATAAATCCCCCTTTAGATCAAAACCCCGATCACTTATCTAAAATCACATTCTGCTTTTGGACCTGCTCTTGATACTGACGCGAAGCCTTTTCCCAAAGCGAGGGACCCATTGGCCCGGTCACGCCGTCTTTGGCGGGAACACTCATGCCAGCCAGTCCGCGATTCTTGTACTTGTCGCCAGGCAAGAAGCGCTTGAGATTGAGTTTGCTCAAGAAGCCTTCGCGATCCGCACTTCCTGACCCAGCTCCGCGACCTCCGCCACCACCTGCGAAACCTCCAGCACCGCCGCCAGGGTTTCCGCCGGATACACCCGTGATGGCCGATGTGCCTTCTCGCCCACCCGCTGGTCCGCCGCCACCTTCACCACCCAGCGAACTCAATCCGCCTCCACCTGGCGCACCACCACCACCACTTCCTTGCGTCTCACCGCCGCCGGGGCCACCGGGTTTTCCATCTCCAAGATTGGGATTGAATCCACCTGGGTTCAGCGGATCTTGCTCGGGTGAATACGGCACTGTTCCGCCGGGCTGTCCTCCGGGAGGAGCTTGAACGCTTCCACCAGGTACGACGCCGGGATTTCCGCCACCGCACATTTGCTTGTCGGCATTCTCAGGGCGCGCGCAGAAGCAGGTCAGAGATTGATTGTTCGGATCCGAACAGTCGCTTGGAGTCGGAAAACTAAATGGCGTTGGGCTTGTCGAGGTTGCCGCGGCCGCGTTCGCACAGTTCTGGTTTTGCATCATGTTCGCACCATGCTGCAAAGCCGAGTTCATGTTCATCACAGAGTTGAAGGTATAGCGCTTACACTTATCAAGTGCGCGCTGGGCTTTTTTCTTTGGATCGCCCTGCAATGTCGGAATCTCTTCCTCGCAAGTTGATTTACACGCCTGGACGGCCGTCAAACATGCTGCTGCTTTCGCAGCGTTGAGAAGTCCCATGAGTTTTGAAAGATCGGCTTGGTTCTGACACTGGGCCGACATGTTCTGACCCATGTTCTGCATCTGCATCGCGGTCATGATGGCTTGATTCATCATCATCTCGAACATCATGCCTTCTTGTGGACTCATGCCCGCAGCACCCAAAGTGTTACAAGCCAACTGTGCCGTCTCATGTTCGGATTCACAGCGCGTCTGCGCGGGCGAAGCTCCGGGTGCCGGTGCGGAAGCCGCACCAACCATTGAGTTACAATCAGCGTTCGGGTACGCGGCTTGGCATGCGCCCATCCGAACTTCGCGCGACATACTGGGATCACGGGCATAACGATCGAGATCCTGTTGTGTCACTTCGCCTGTTTGTAAGTCTCTTGAAAGTTGCCGGCGATACCAATCAGCGTCGTTCGCGCTCGCCTGCGACATCATCAGAACTGAGCCAAGAACGACCGCCAAAGTCGTGGCGCCCCGAGAAGTCATTGAAATGAGTTTCCACAATCGAAGAGAGTACATTGAAGCCCCCCACATCTCTTTTCGGAGGTCGCCACGAACCACTTTAGGACATTGGTCGGGATTCTCTGGAGAATACGAGAGCTTGGCGAGATTTCCGCGTCGATCTTTTCGACGTCAATTTGATCGGCGTCTCATTTCGAAACAATCTCTCGAGTTTGTGATCATCGATCCGTGATCACGTTTTGCTTTTGAATCTGCTCTTGGTATTGGCGTGTCGCCTTTTCCCATAGCGAGGGGCCCATTGGACCAGTGATGCCATCTTTCGCAGTTCCGTTCATTCCAGCAAGTCCGCGATTTTTGTACTTATCGCCCGGAAGAAGTTTTTTGAGATTCAATTTTGAGAGGAAGCCGCCGTCATCACTTCGACCCGCTCCTCCGCTGCCGCCTCCGCCACCGCCGCCTCCAGCATGCCCACCTGATCCGGCGTTGTTTCCACTCGACACGCCACCGATCGCACTACCTCGATCGCCGTTGGCACCAAAAGCTCCCGTGCTCTCACCACCCAGCGAACTCAACCCACCGCCACCGGGCGCTCCACCGCCGCCACTTCCCTGTGAGTCTCCTCCTCCGGCGCCCCCTTTACCTCCAAGGCCATCAAAAGGATTCGTCGCTCCAGGATTCGTTGGATCAACGGGGCTATAGGGAACATTGCCTCCAGGATTTCCACCGGGAGGTGCCTGCACTCCACCCGGAGTGACTCCGGGATTTCCGCCACCACACATCGCCTTTGATGCATTCTCGGGTCGCGCACAAAAGCAAGTGAGTGATTGATTGTTGGGATCCGTACAATCGCTAGGTGTTGGAAAACTAAATGGTGTCGGGCTTGTGCCCGTAGCGGCTGTGGCATTCGCACAATTTTGGTTTTGCATCATGTTGGCTGCATGCTGAAGTGCCGATGCCATGTTGGCCACAGTATTGACTCGATAAGACGCGCAACGCTGGGCGCTGGCCTTGATCACTGAGTTGCGAATGCCATCAAGCCGTGTGGCCTCGGACATCGTCGAGGGATTTGAGCGCGCCGTATTCGCTGCATTGAGATTTGCCGTGCCGTCGGCCTCGCAAGACGATTTGCACTTCATCATTGCAGCCGTGCAAGCTGCGGCTTTGGCGGCATTCAACAAGCCCATGAGCTTGGAAAGATCCGCCTGGTTTTGACATTGCTTATTCATGTTCTGACCGGAGTTCGCCATCTGACCCGCTAAACCGACAGCTTGGTTCAACATCATCTCAAACATTGCGCCTTGGGCCGCATCCATACCGGCGGAACCCAAAGTGTTGCAGGCCATCTGTGCGGTTTGTGCGGCGGCCTTACAGGTGTTGCCTTCTTTGTCCCCACCCTGGGCAAAGGCTGTTGGTCCTGTGATAAAAGCAGCGAGCGCAATTGCGCTCATCTGAAGTGACAGTTTAAAAAAGAAGCGGCCAAGTCCAAGATCGGACGGCATGATTCCCCCACCAAATCTAGTATCGGCTGAAGACCAGATTGCCCCCGAGGGAATTTGCGAACTTCACCTCAAAGCGTCTCAAACTGAAACAAACTCACCAATCTCCGAGCTGAGAAGGTGGATTCTTCAAGTCAGCTTCCGTCGTATCAGCCCCACCGACTTTCCATTTTCCGTTGAGATGCTCTCGTGAAATCAATCGAACCGAATATCCGCTGCGCCCACCAATCGCACACTTACCGGGGATGGGCGAATCAGGAAGCGCGGCTTGAGCACATTGGCCAAATCGCTCCGTCGGAAATGCAAAGTTGGTCGCGCGATGCGGGGCCCACATCGTGAGAAGATTTCTCCAATCACGAATCATCCAATGCACTTGTGGCATGAGCTGAGGATCAAACGCCGGCTGACTTCCATTGGCCGCTTCAATTTGCGCTTCAAGATTGATATTCGCAAGACTTGTACCCGCATGAGAACCCAGGTCTCCCGCCACAATTGCGCCCGTGGGTGCCAGCGTGACACGACCTGAGTTCTGACGAAGCGGATTAGCAAACGTCGTCGTTCCTTGTGGATCTATTGAGTAATAGGCGACGTCGAAAAGGTTTGGCGCAACAACCGCCATCTCAAGATTGCGGAGACCCGCCAAGACATTGTTAGAAACCATGCTTGGCGTGATATAGTCATATGCAATGGGGTCGCCTGTCGAAGCGACATTGTAGAAACCGCCGAACCAGGCGTTCATGAGGCGATTTGCGGGTCGCTGAGGATTTGCTGTTCCCCCACCCGGCACCGGTTGAGGTACCGCGAGCGATCGCAGGAAGACCCGACCCAAACCTTGAGCCAACTGCGACTGCATTCCCAATTGGTCACCCGGAAAACGAGAAAAGTTGGGAATATAGTCAAAACTTGCTGAACCGGGCAAACCTGCTCCGGGCAGCTGCCGAGGCGAGGTCAATCGATCTGTACGGGAAGATGGATCAGACGACGAGATTAGATCGCTCGAACTCCAACGGTTTCCATACCAAGGACCGATACGACCGCCAAACGGCTGAGCAAAGGCTCGTGCCTCAATACCGATTGGTTGACCGAACGGCGCGAAGGGCTTGCGCGGACTGGCCCTCGCCTTAACGCCGACCCACGCCATACACCAAGGATTCTTTTCGAATCCTAGTGAAGAGTGAAACGGATCTTGTTGATTGGGTTCACCAGCAACTACCGCACGAAGTATACCCGTAGGATCAAGCGCATTGATCTGTTGTTGTTGATCGCCTGATGTTAGAGACGCCCATTGGCTTTGCGCTGCGATTGCAAAGTTACATCCACCACTTTCCCAAGTTCTCATAAAGTAAAGCAATTGAGTCGTGAGAATCTCGGGGATGGTGTTCTCTCCAGGTCTCGCTCCGCCAGCACAATCTCCTTGTGATAATCCATTGATGAAATCAACGCTTGCTTGAGAGTTGCGACTCGCTTCGGTCAAGTTTTTGAGAACAGTTTTCCGAACGCCTTCTCGGATCGTCTGATTATCTCGATCGCGAATGTCACCACTCACGAGATTCGAACGAAGACTCCAAATCGTTTGCTTTCTTGTTGCCACCGAAAATTTGTACATGCCCAAAATATTCGCCAAGTAAGACCAATTGAGCGGCGAGGCACTATTACATGAGGCGATGTATTGGGCGTAGGCAGCCATAGCGTTCTGTTGAATCGCGGCATTGAGCGCAGCTGTATCCGGCGCGCCTCCTGTCGCATTGATGGCCACCGGCGGCGCGGAATAGCCGTTCGTCGGCTGCCAACAATAGTGTTCGTTTCCATCGACTGTAAGGCTGGCAAATTCCCACCAGTAAGGATGCGCGATGCAAGATATTGGGATGGGTCCACTCGCTGTCACGGAGTGATTTTGCATGACATCTTGTAGAGCCCCGGTACTACGGGCCGGAGGCCGCATCGTACCTCCAGGTCCTCCGTCACGACCCAAAGTCCCCAACACGTGATAGCGAAACGCCAGCAATTTGTAGTCTTGGCGAATCTGAAAGTTAATGTGGGCGATCTCGTTCATCAGCTCGGCCTGCTTGCCGGCGGCGTAGAACGCGCCCAAGTCGACGGCGTTCTGCAAATTGATTTTGTCGTGAACGAACAAACCCATGTTGATCACCATGGCAAAGAACACGAACAAAACCTGAAAGATGAGTGCGAGGAAGATGGAGACTTGTCCCATTTCGCTGCGAAGGGGGCGGCGGCGCCCCGTACTTCGCCACAAGGATTCAAAGACTTCGCGCCAGCTCATGAGGTCGGTGGGCTCGACGCGAGGTCGTGCGAATGCTTCGCGCTTTGAATGCGTCGATTTGGACCCATCGTGGATCAACACGGCCACCCCACCCTTCGTCTCAAAAGCATAGCACGGTTGTCTCGAAATGATCCCATTGCTAACCTTAACTATCTACTTTTGAGACACACGCAGGACGGAGGCCCCACACATGCTCAAGCGCGAAACTCAGCTTCATACTCGCCGACGATCTCCGCGTCTCTTCTCCGCTCTTCACTCCGCAAAAGTTCGCAGCTGGTTCGTCGGACTCAGCAGTCTCCTGACGATACTTGCGATTATTCTCGCCGTCCCAGATGCGCAAGGCCAAGCCAACTCCACCGCCAAGTCGAACTTCCTCTATGAAGGCTGGTCGAAAGTCCTGATGCAAGGCCAACACGTCGGCTATCTCGTCCAACGCTACGAATTCGACAGCAAGAAAAAGCAATACAAGAGCATTTCATTTTTGAAGACCGAGGCCGACGGCCACAAATTCACGGAGAGCTTGGTGTCCACAGCGGACGCTTCACTGAAACCCGTCTCCTATCAATACACCAGTATCGTCGGCCCGAAGACGATCACCATCGATGCGACTTTCACTTCGGGCGCGGCCGGCAAAGCGCAGAGCATGACGGCGATTCTGAATGAGAACGGCAAAAAGACGACGATTCGCAACACGCTTCCCAAGGGCGCCTTCCTTTCGAGCTTTCTCGGCTACGTCATGTTGATGGGCGAGCAAGGCATCAAAAAGGGCGTGAAGTACGCCTACGAAGCCGTGGCTGAAGAAGACGCTGGCATCTACAAAGGCGAAGCCTTCATCGCATCCGAAGAAAGCGTCGAGGGCATCGCCACTTTCAAAGTGCTCAACACCTTCAAGGGCGCGCGCTTTGTCAGCTTGATCACCCACAAGGCCGAAGTGTTGGGTACTGAGTCGCCAGCGCAAGGCATCTCGACGGCACTTGTCGGCACGATGTCCGAGGCCATCGGCTCACACGCCCTCAACACTTCAACGTTGAACTCGCTCTTTGGTTCCGTGCCAAAAGGCGAAAGTTTGAGTTTGATTCGAATCGCGGCCGGCAGCAAATCGCCAACGTCTCCGCCCGCCACGAACACCAACGCTCCGCCCGAGGCCACCAAGTCATCCACAACGCCCAAGCCTGCGCCGCCAACAACACCGGCAGCCGACACTCCATCGAAATCAACGAAGAGTCCCTGATGTTCACGTACACGCTTCGCAGACTGCTCTCCGCTTTGCCAGTGCTCCTTGGAGTATCGGCGCTGAGTTTTAGTTTGCTGGCCTTCGTTCCCGGCGATCCTGTGGACATCATGCTCGGCGATCAAGCGGCGACAGCGGATAAAGACGCCTTACGACGCGAATTGGGTTTGGACAGACCCTTCGGTGAGCGACTCGCCGGATTTTACTCGGGACTGTCGCGTTTAGATTTGGGTCGCTCGCTCCAATCGCGGCGACCCGTCAGCGAAGAAATTCTAGAACGAGTTCCCGCGACCATTGAGCTCACACTCGGCGCCATGTTCCTCGCGCTCAGCATCGGCATTCCTTTTGGAGTCCTCGCCGCTGTTCGACGCCACTCTTGGGTTGAAAAGGCGGCCTTGGCTTATGGGCTCGTGGGCATGTCGACACCTGGCTTTTGGCTCGGGCCAATGTTGATTCTCGGCTTTGCCATTCAATTGGATTGGCTGCCAGTGAGTGAACGCGGTGGACTGGAGCATCTCGTGCTCCCGAGTCTCACTCTCGCGCTGGGCCTTTCTGCGATTCTCACGCAAGTCACTCGCGCTTCGATGATCGAAGTGGTGCGCGAGGACTACGTCAACGTGGCGCGCGCCAAAGGTCTGCGACCTTTCAAAATTTGGTTCAAACACGCGCTCGCCAACGCGATGATGCCGATCATCACCATCATCGGCCTTCAATTCGGCGCGCTTCTCACCGGAACAGTGATCGTCGAAACCATCTTCGACTGGCCTGGAGTGGGAACCTTGCTCTTTCAAGCTATTCAGCAACGTAATTATCCGCTCGTTCAAGGTTGCGTGCTGCTGATTGCGACAACCTATGTCGTGGTCAATTTGATTACGGATCTTGCCTATGCCGCCGCAAATCCCAAAGTGAGGCTCGGATGAAACGCCTCAAACCGAAATTTTATATCGGCATCATCCTGATTCTGATCACCAGTTTCTTGGCCGTCTTCGCCCCGCAAATTGCGCAACATGATCCCACCGCAATGGATCTCTCCAAGCGCCATGAATCACCGACAAGTGAAAATTGGATGGGCCGAGATCAAAACGGTGCCGACGTTTTCGCGCAGG
>DDUL01000052.1:0-514 GCA_002344785.1 Bdellovibrionaceae bacterium UBA2339 | reverse complement strand
GGTGGCTGGGCGGACAATCTGATCATGCGCTTTCTCGATATGTTCTACGCGTTTCCAGGCTTCCTGCTCGCGCTTTCCTTGGTCGCAGTGTTGGGGCCCTCCATCGGCAATTTGATTTTCGCAATGTGCATCACCGGCTGGACGGGTTTCGCTCGCTTGGTGCGCGGCGAAGTGTTGCATCTCAAGAATCGTGAGTACGTCACGGGCGCAACTGCCGCCGGCGCCGGACCCATGCGAATTCTCACTCGGCATATTTGGCCAAACCTCTTCGGGATCCTCGTCGTGCAAATGACCTTTGGAATGTCCGGCACCATCATCACGGAGTCAGGCCTGTCATTTCTAGGTCTCGGCGCCCCGCCGACAGTTCCGACCTGGGGCCAACTGCTGAACTCAGGCCGCCGAATCTTGGTGGAGGCTCCGCACGTGAGCCTTTTCCCTGGCTTGGCCATTCTGATCCTCGTACTTGGATTCAATCTTGTCGGCGATGGCTTGCGAGATTGGCTCAATCCCCGCT
>DDUL01000058.1 GCA_002344785.1 Bdellovibrionaceae bacterium UBA2339 | reverse complement strand
CGCTCTTCCGATCTCAAAGAAAATTCGGCTGAGCGAGTCCGCCCAATCTTGCTGTTCGGCCATCCAGAGCTTGCGGATCTCACGAAGCTCTTCACGTGTGATGAGTTCCAAAGTTGGCTGCGTCGCGTGGATTTGTTTTTGAATCAACAAAAGTCTGCGCAACATGTCCTGACGAACTTCGAATTTGTAGGGACCCAAGACAACCGAGTCCTCACCCGCAGCTTCGCCACGAGTTTGAATCATGACGCGTCCATCACGACGTTTGTAGTCGCGATACTGCTCTTTGACGGCCGGATCTGTGGTCGCCGCCAGAAATTCACGAAACTGCAGGAGCGGCTCCATCCATTCTTCGCCATTATCAATCATGGCCGTCATGGATTTGTCGGCCTTCACCACCGTGCAGGTCCAGCAGCCAAAGCGCGAGTTCCCGCAAGACTGCGTGGTGTTGTCGATCACCAAGGGGCACTCGCCCTGCTGGGCGTTTCGGTAAAGGGCGAGAAGCTTGTTGTTGTCACCGCCCCAGGGGTTCGGCGTTTGCAACAGGAATGTCCATACATCTTCTGTCGTGAAGTCCACCACTGGCGCATAGACAAAGGCATTCGGAAGTGTCGAGTGCCGAGAGAGCAACTGCCCGGGGATTTTATGGAGCGCGATGGCTTGCTGGCGAGTTGCACTTTCCGCTGAGCGCACACCCAAGACGACCACGACCTCACCGCTTTCACTCGCGCGATCGAGGATAAATTTGTTAGCAGGCTTAATTTTCATCCGGTGCGTACACCAACGAAACTGCTTCGTGGGTGCCGGGTAGCCCTTCCCGATCATGTTGACCCAAAAGGTCTCATCGATCGCTGGCTTCACAATCTCAGTTTCAATCGGCAAAGACTTCGCTTTGCCCGCCTCGCCAATCATGCGCATTGAGTCTGTGATGTGATTCACGATCACTGGCGTTTCCACCAAAGTGTCCGAAGAAATCACATAAACTTTCTTCTTTCGCTTCTCAGCGGGGAGCTTCTCGATCGCGTAAAACACCAACTGCGCAACGGCGGTCGAGTCTTTACCGCCCGAATAGCCCACGACCCAGGGACGCGAGTCGGCCAAATAGACGTCTTGAACCTCTTTGATCAAATCTTTGATGGATCTCGAATCAAAGAAGCTTCCCTTTTGCGCGATACCAATCGAATCGGTCTTGGCCTCAACTCGCGCGCCTTCCTTAGAAGTCGACTTCAAAGTGTTGGAGTCGCGGCGATCCGCTTTGGCTTTTGAATTTTTCGTCGACATGTCCCCTCCCGCTTCGGCTTGAGCTCACGGATCCGGGCCCCACACCTGGATCCGAAACTCACATCAACGTGCAACTCACAGGGATCAGATCCCTGCGAGTCTCCCAGTCAGGCGTTGGCCAAGGGCCGACGCGACGATTTCCCTTTGGGATTGTATTTCCTCGATGGCGACGCCAAAGAAGGTTGAGAAGATTCGAATCTTTGGTCCTCTGCGGTCAACGCGATTCCCAAAGTTTGTTTGAGGTAATTCGCAGTCCGGCGGACAGACACCTGGGACTTGGAAACACGGCCGCCCACGAGCGCACGCCCTTCCCACATCTGATTATTTCGTGACCAGTCGACCTTTACCAATTTCTTGAGTCTTGTCTTCCAGTTCGATGGGTCTGTGCTTAAGAGCGAAGCACCCATGATCCCAAGTGCTAAAAGTGTCACTCCATGAGCATGAACCGTGTCTTCTCGAAGAGCGGCTGGCGCCACGCGGCGCGCTTTGGCAAGACCCCAGTCAGGGATCTGCGATGCAACAGCATCCCAGAACTCTACCGCAAGACGTGCATCCTTGTCTGTCACGGGATCGTCCTCGCGTTTCCCGAGGAGAACGCGAGTGGCCTGGTAGACACCACTCAAAGTGAAGAGCTTGGTTGAGCGATTGGAGATCGTCGTTTTCTCTTTCTCCACGAGATCACCAAAAACCACGACCTTCTCTACCACTTCACGTGTCAGGCGAGAGAGCGGATCGCGATGGTCATAGAGAACTCCAATGGACATGGTCGGTCGCACCGCATGACGGTTGAGATCCGCAAACATCTGCTGCGCTCGACGTAGGCCTGTGTCGATGAAGAACACTACCGAAATGGTTTCTTCACCGAGATCCGGACGAAGCTTCAACGCCTCTTCGATCCCTGCACGACGATGTTGACCATCATTAATCAAGAAGCGAGCGTCCATCGGCACGATCAGTTTGCCAGCGTCAAAGCCCGGCTGCTGACCCTTCTCGAAGGACTCGAAATTGACCTCCGAATCAATGGAGGCCGTGATGCTGGATAGGACATAGTCGCGTGGGTTTTCGGCGAGATACTCGCCAATCTCCGGCACGCGCGCTTTGTTGAGAACTCGTTGAGCGCGAATTTCCGCGCGCAACTCCGCCTCATCAAAGAGAAAGATTTTTGGAATAAGTTTAAGCGGGCACATCACCACATAGTAGTCGCGGCCAGCCTGTTTCCCTCGGATCGCTGTAAACACGTAGTTGTAGCTCATGACATGGAAGTATGTCGGAGCGATTTGGAAGTTTGCAAGAGAAATTCTGGACTGCCGAACAACTGTTCATTCAACGAGGATTAAACTAAGATGGAACAACTGGAATTGCTAAGATTAAGCCAGGGCTTAGAAGACCTAAACTTCCCGGGCTTGTACATATTCTTCTTCCCGCTTCCAGATATTAATGTCGATGAGCAGTCAAATTTTGAACAATCCCTGCGGACTTGCGCGGATTGGGTGAACCAGGCCAATCAAATCAAACTCACAGCACGCCAAGCGTACGGCGTGGCGGCTTCCGTTGAGACACAAGTTACACTCTCCTCTCTGTCACCTGCGCTAACTAGCGAGATTTGGCATCAAAAGCCCGTCCGTCAGGCACTGAAGAAGCAGCTCATGAAAATGCATCTGGCAAACGGTCCCCTATATATTGGGATCTCTGCGAAACGACCAATCTCTGATAGACTGAAAGAACACAACGACGGCAAAACACAATTCAGCGAGAGAGTACGACATGCGTTCGGCGACCTTTCTATACTGGAACGAATGAGAATCGCCTGGATTGAAGCAAAGTCTGACTGGGACGAGCAGTACATTTTCGAGCTAGAGAGTTTGTTAATTTACCTGTATCGACCACCGTTCAATCAGAAGAAGTAATCCATACAGTCCGGAGGAAGCATGCGCCCAATTATAGCTAGGCCACAGGATACTCTTACCCAACCCGCTTACTTTACATTCGGAAAGTTTGATTGTCGCAATCCAATTCCCGTCTATTACTTCAACACGGCGCTCAGCGCACAGTTCATCATATCGAATTTGCTCTTCATGGATGACGTCATTGAGCCAACTGGCGCAACTTTAGAGGAACTGTTCCAACGCGACATTAATGAGGACCGCGTAGAAAAGCATATCGTGCAAGGCTATCTGCTTAATTCAACAAAAACTAAGTTTTTCCCGCCAATCACGGTCACTCTAGTCCCATGGGATAACAATCAAAAGAGGATCATGCCAAGATTTGACTCATACCCGCACTCCTTCAAGTCTTCAGATGTCTCGCACGACGGACAAAGCCAAAAGCTACCTAACATTAACGCAGATGGTGTCGAGGCCATCCTTTTCTCAGAGCTTGAAGCCGGCGGCATCACAGGAACTCTACGCTGGGACACTCTACGCGTGAAGGCTGTCGCAATAGATGGTCAACATCGATTAAAGGCAATCAAGAATTACTTTGGAGATGCAAGCCCAGCAAATGCAGATCGGACTACATCATTTTTCCCTGTAACCTTCATACACTTCGGCGAACTACAGCCCGACCGTAGTGTTGTTCAAACGGCTCGCGAACTGTTTATAGATATCAACAAGCAGGGTGTGAAAGTGAGCCAGGCGAGAGAGATAATACTTGATGACCGCGACTTGGCTGCAGTCTGCACAAGAAAGCTACTTGCAGAGCAAGTGCGAGACTTTAGTTCGTTTGATCAAACTTCTCCAAAGCTTCCATTAGAGGCCGTAGACTGGCGCACTGAATCCAAATCAATTGATAACATTTGGAATCTAACTAATACGACAACACTGTACCGAATCATCCAAAAGAATCTATTCGATGGCAAGCTTGCGAAGGCTACTGCGTATTTGCCGGTATACTATAAAGAGAAACTATCGACTGACGCCAAAGCAATCTTAGATTCGCTAATCGAAGACGGCGAAACGCCACCAGGGCTCACGATGGACGCGAAATTGGCAAACGAATTGGGGGAACTATTCTTTCAATACATTTGTGGAAGTTGCGGAATGTTTTTAAAGAAACTGAAGCCATACGAAAATTTCCTTAGAGAGCTTAAGTTAATATGTACAGCTGGAGATGAAACATCGAATTTATCTCACGCTCGCTGTATCTACCTGAGCGAAACGGATCGAGTCCGTTCGCGATGCGAGAGCGGTACCGGAATTTGGTCAAAGTTTCCGGGCATTAATCTAAAGTCTCAGGTGTCTAATGTTATCCAGAATGCTACCCAACTACGCCCAAAAGGCGACACTGACCTATTTTTTAAGGCTATGTTTCAACGTGCCTTGTTTACAAAGCTTGAACCTTTCAGAGACATGCTATCAGAAAGAGGCGGATATGATTCAGACAATTGGAATGAGTTTTTTGAATTCTATGCAACTCAACTGAACAAGATTTGGGATAGCAAGATCTTTGACCAAAATGCCACTGTACCAGTTAGAGAACGGCGCAGTGAATCCCAAAAAAACATCTGGGAGGGACTCGCGATCAATGAGGAGGGGATCATTCAAGCAAAGGAAACGAACGTAAATCGAACAGGTGATATGATCAAGCTACTGGTTTGCGCCAAGACTTTTGGTCTGGATGAAGTGTACGAAACCTTCAAGAGCAGAAAAAAGTCCACCAACTATCTCTGGCAAGTCGCAACAGTGTATAATTCAGAACTTAAGGACCAAGATCCAGAATTTGAAAAGGGCTCACTTTTAAAAGCAGTAACACACCCAAAACTTCAAGCATTGCTTGAACGGGTTTGCGAATAGTCAAGAGAGCTTAGTCAAAACCAATTAGACAAAGATTGACCTGAGCCTGAACCGAAAGAATCGCGTTGTTCTAAAAAGTTAGGCTCGAGTATTTGCAGCGAATTACGGAGATTTGGTCGTGCGAAAGAATCTGGCCCGTGCGAGTCACCGCCGAACCAGATATATCTCGGTTCATTGAACTCGCACCTGGGCAACCTGTTCAACTTCAACTTAGCGAATTCCGGAGAGCTACGATGAAACGCGTAGAAGGATCAGAGAGTTTTAACTTAGAGAGCTATGGCACTCTCGGCGTATTCCAACCAAAGGACCATCCTCCGCTCCTGTTTCTTCAAACAACTTGGGATATTCGCCAATCAGATCCTGAGCTCGACTTTCTAAGAAAGGCCAAAGATGTTCTGAACGACCAGCTAACGTTCAACGAACTGATTCAGAGGGAAATAATCAAAGAGCACGTAGATGAGATCGAAAACTATCTGACGGTCCCTTCAAACGAGCACACCATCATCCCACCTTTAATATGTGGACTTCTTCCCACAGAGGGCGCGGCAATTGCTGAAGATTATCCAAGCGCTCACATTGAGTACAACGATGACCGTGTAGAAGTGAGGTTTGGTGCCACGTTCATGATTAAGGCCATGAGGCCAGATCCAAAACATCGCGAACCCTCAATTAGGCTTCCCAAGATCAACGGTCAGGAGGGCGATTATTCGAACATCTTGTCATATGGCGTAGTGCTTAAAGTTAAGACGAAGTTCGCATCCTTAGTTGTTGTGGATGGGCAGCACCGACTCGAAGCGATCAAGGGCGCATTTAAGTCGAATCGAATCACCGGCTGTTCGATCCCTGTCTTCATATTCATTCCCATCGAAGGTCCAAAGACTCAGAAGCTCGCCCAGAGATTCCGCAAAGTATTTTTGGATATCAATAAGAATGCGAAGTCCGTATCTGGCCACTTTATAGTCCTACTCTCTGATCAGAATCTCCTCAGCTTTGCAGTACGCGCAGTTGGTGAACGATTTCGAAAGCGCAACAAACTGATGTTCCTTGAATGGAATGAAGAGCACTCGACGAAAAGTAAGCAATTTTCTCGTCATCACACGATTTGCAGCGTAGGTGTGTTGGCGAGCGCGTTAGAAAAGCCTTTTGTGCGCGAGGAGCGCAACCTCAGAGACACCCTCGGATCAATCTGTTCACCAATTATGGATTCAAACAATGAACCAGAAGGTTCCGACGAGTTTGTGATCGACAGGGGATTCGCGAGTACAGTTCCCATACATTTGCGAAGCAAACTGGAAGATCCAGAGGGCCCAGTGCAAGCAACCCTTGCGGGACTTTCAGCATTGTTTGAAGAACTCGAAGTCAATCAGCAGTTAGCAGGCGAAGCTGAAGAGTTAGTGCAGAAATATGAGTCAAGCGAAGTCCCTGCGATGCGGTCGGCAGCTGCCGAATTTCGCGCTTCACGGTATCCGAAGAAGAAAAAGACCACAAAACCAACTGCAAGTGACTCTGCCCAGCAGTTGCAGGATGCCCTAAGAGATCTCGATCAAGAACTGAAGAAAGTTGACGTTCTCAATTCGAATTTCTGCAAATTGGTACGCACTCAAAGATTTTACCAAGCCGCAGTCGGGGTAGCGATTGATCTGTTCGCCTATGCCTTGCGCTCTGAGGCCTCTGCAAACTTCGAACAAATGTGTTCAATAACCGCAGAGCTCATTAATCGGGTGTTCTTGAAAAATGGCACGATGATCTTTGCGAAAGATCACTCGCCGCAAAGATGGACTGAGAACGTCATATTTACGGCCTCTGGCTCAATCATTACGAGCGAATCTACTGCCCGAGCAATTCATCACCTTTTGTTCTCAAGCTTAGTTGGCGTTTCAGAAAGTGATCAGACTCTCAGCGATCTTCTATGTGACTCAATTGGCCTCGGGGCCGCCACCAAGAAGGCTCAGTTTTTAAAGCTTGTCGATCAAGCCGCTAAGGATTCACTGGAAGACTACAAGGAACTTCTGTTTAAGAGCCGAGAAACCACATTTAAGTTCGAGTATCAAACGAAGTATCAGACCGACGGGAAAAGACTACGAGATTTAGAAAATCTGATTTCAGCGCTAGGCCCAAAGAGTAAGTGGAGATCGTCGCCGAGATATCAAGAATATCTAACCTTGATCAAGGACCTTCGATATGGGCCCGACGAGTCCGGGTTACTCAATTTGATCGAGAATTTAGACTTGGTCATTCGCTGAGAGTCGTCTTTGTATTCAATTTCGCTTATCGAAGACAATCACGTCTTGAATTTGCCTGACCAAGAACGGTGGCAGATCGCCAATCGAATTCGGTCAGTCGATGGTCAACATACGATCATAGCCTTCTGTTCGGACCCATCAAACGTCGAGTATCTTCAGAGTGAGTTTGGTCTTGAGCAAGATTCGGGACCTAAAACCCTATACATTAACTGTGAAAAATCTCGATCCGCGATTATATCCCTTCTGAAGTTCGCATCGCAGAGCATTTCCCACTCCATATTCTTAGCAACTAAGTCGGATGACGACGTAAAGATTAAGCTAGAAGACCTAATCAAGATCCTATCACAGCCATTTTCAGGAACCTTTCTTGCGGACATTTCACCAGATCTGATCTTGGTTTCAGAACTCATTCAGAATTTTAGAAAATTCAATTTTGACTTGTTTCTAGATCGTCGAAAGTCAAAGCGACTAATCTGGTCAAACAACACAATTAGTCGCCTTAGCCATCTCGCATCTTCTGATTATTTCACCTCCGTGCCGACACAATACATGCTTCCATTCCGCGTGATGTCGAATTGGATCCCAAACGGTACAGAGAAGGATCAAGTCATCGAAGAGGCCGCCTTCATCTCAAGTTTCCTGTGGCGGGCGGCAACGTTTCGTCGATCGGAAGGGGACTTCAATTTGAGTGCACTGTACCTCTTCAGAGCCGTTGAGCTCGTGATCAACTGCGCACTCATCTCGAAGTCGCCGATTGAAGAATGGTACACAGGTTACCAAGCTAATCCAAACCAGCCTGCTGATGAATTGATTGATGAGTTCGCCAGTTATTTTGAAATTGGCGGCACGCAAAGAGACAAGCTCCATGACCTAAGAATGATGCGAAACGACCTTTTAGAAATACACGGTTTGCGCCGGATCTCAGCTTCCACTCTAAATAAGCTATGGCCGAATTTCGAGAGCTGGAAGATTCCTGCCATTGATCGAGTTCTGGACCTTCAACGAAAATTTCATAGCTCTATCTCCGATCGATCAGTAGCCGAGCTCATTTTGGCATGCCTTGGTAGACACCTCTGTTCGTGAGCCTCTGGCTCAACCTAACTTTCTGCTGATTTGAGCTAATCGCTCGTCCCATACTGAAAGAATCTTGTCGACATCAACACGCCTTTTTTTCATCTCCTTTCTCCAAAATTCACCTCCGAAACACTCCCTGCGTCTTCTGTTAAGACGCTCAAAAAATGGCAAGCAGGCGCGCGTTTCCATGCCTAGATAACGGTTGCAAATCCAAATGATATCCGACAACTCGTTTACAGATGGCAGTGCGATCTCGGGTGTACAAGAAAACTCAGCGATCTCTGGAATGTCGAAATGATCGATGGAGCTCAGGATATTCATCCACAAAGCCACCCATAGCGATACTTTAGCTGGGTCTGATGTTCCATTGTGAAGACGAATCTCCGCAGTCGAAGTCGCAGCGCTCGCATCATATTTTGTTAAATTGATCAAACGATATCGATGGTCATGAGAACCGAAGTACCGCATGAGATCCGCATCTGATGAAAGCGATCGCAGCTTCTCGTCGGAAAAGTGCTTCCTGATCGATTCACAGAAGGCGTTTCCTGAAACGTCTGATTCGACGACGCGCGAAGGTGCCACCAGCGAAAATAGCGCAGGCTCAACCATCCGGATGAACTGTAAAGTGCGCCGCACTTTTCTGGGCTGACCGTAAGTCCACCCCAAATGAACGTGGAATCCCGTGGATATGTTGACCTGAAGTCCGGAGGCGCGAAGCACTCCTTCGTTTTCGATGGTCGTCAACACCCCAAGCAACTGTTCGAATCCGTCCTGACCTTGTAGAATCGGCGATACCACCTCCCAACCACAGGAGCCGTCATGAACAACACTCCACTTCTCATGGTCTGCATGGCCGCCAAAGACCACAGATTTCACCAACGAAGAACCGACCGCTTTTTTGAGTGCGTCAGCGAGCATCTTTGCAGGCGGAAGCCATTGAGCTTCCTTAGTAATATCGGTATCACCTGATGGCGCGAATTCGAGCTCCACACCGAACGTCTGCTTCGGATTGATCCGTAAACCATGCAAAAGCTGTAGCGCGGGATCCGCTGGTGCCTGTGAATCTTGTGGAATGCTGATAAATTCCAAGCCGACTCGGGCATCGTGCGCATGTCGCGGCAACACACCTCTATTCCGAACTTGCAGCACTGAGGATCGGGATACCGATTTATCGCGATCGGATGCTCCCGTGAAGTAATCTTGAAAGTGATAAAGCATCGCTTCTATTTTCGGGTCATCCAAGGCGTCATAGCAATCGACGATATAAAAATGGGATTTATCGGAGCCCTCTGGGCGCCGGGAGGCGCGCCCAATCATCTGAGCGAATTCAATCTGGCTCGTAACCGGCTTGCACAAAACGACAGTACGAAGTTCAGGGATATCGACCCCCTCCTTGGCCATATTCACGACGACAGCAACGTCAAAGTGACCGTTGCGAAAGCGATCAATCGCTCCATGAGGATCATACCTGCCCCCATGTATCACCAACGCAGTTTCTCCTCCTAAGAGCTGCCCCATTCGATCGGCATGTTCGCGATTAATTGCGAAGAACAGCGACTTTCCGTACTTGGCACGATTTTCTTGATAATGCCGCACAATCGCTTTGTTTCGCTGATCATTACTCGCGATTTCAGCATAGTTGGTGATGATGCCGTCTCTAGCACTTATTCGTGTTCCCACGTCAATTCTGAGATCGACAACAGAAGGACGAGCTAGGTACCCTAAGCCCACAAGTTCGGCGAAAGATACATTTCCAACATGTTTTTTTAGCCAGCCCGTGGCTTGCCGGACCTTTGGCGTCGCGCTTAGACCAAGGATGTTTTGCTTGTTCCAAATCCCATCAAAGAGCCTGTCATACAAATCTTCCTCAATTGTCCCACTCTTGCCCCAATGAGCCTCATCGATCACGACAAGCTCTGGATTGAAATCACGGAGGAGCCTGGCCTCGGCTCCTCGTAAATCTGCGGTCGCCTGCCTCATGCTCGCCTGCGTTCCATATAGGAGTAGCGGCGGAGAATCGAACTCGCGATCGCGGTATGAGTCCAAGACACGATGAAGGACCCAACCATTGTTCTCCGATCCAAATGCGGCCAAGACGTCCCTAGGATCGCCGAAACGATCGCCAAACTGTGCGCAGAGCTCGCTTGCAGCCTGGTATAGGAGATAGGAATTGTGAGTGAGCCACACTACACGTTTACCTCTCGTCAAATAATCATTCACTATGAACTCATTTGCGATTTGAGTCTTCCCTCCTCCGGTGGCAACGTAGAGATATCCGCGGATCCCCGACTGGTCCTTTCGATAGCGGTCGCGAAGCTCCGACAGTGCACGCTGTTGGTAATCACGCCTACCACGCTTCTTCGCTCGTAAAGGGTCGAAACGCAGGGGGGCTACTTCAAACTTTCTGCGTCGCGCCCCCCCGGAGCGACCACCAAGGTTGTCGATATCATCATCGGCGAGATCTTCCTCATCCTCCTCGAATGCATCATGACCCAAGCTCTCCATGCAGGACTCTACTAATTCATCGTCGCATTCTGACAAAATGCGATCGATCAATTGAGCTTTACTACCACTCTTATCAGTCGCATCCACCAACCCATTCAGGTCACAGTCGTCGAGGCACTCGACCAAGTCGGAGGGACGCAGATCTTCGATGAGTCGATCGGCCAATTCACTCTGTGTGCCAACTTTTGAAATGGGCGGGCCTTCAAACCTTTCATTAGCGTAGTCGACCAGCTCGATAATTTGCTGTCGACTCAGTCGATTCAAGTATTCACGGAATACATTTTCCCCCGATCGAGCATGAAGTAGTTGTTCTTCGCACTCGGAATCAATCTCATCAATCAGATCGCAAAGCTCTTCGCGTGAAAGAGTCTCAAGAAATGAACGGAGTCTAGACAAGGGGCCTCCTAGACTAACTCATGTAGAGAATGACTACTTTTCGCCATCAACTGAGAGGTGATTCAATAGGTACCTCCGAGACAAGTCAGCCTAATCGGAAGTGATTGTGAGCGCGATCGAGGTCATGCTCGTTTACGCGGGACCTTCTTTTTCGATTTTTTCGCAGCGCGGTTCGTTTTGCTTCTTTTCGAATACAGTCGATAGGTCTCGGGCTCTAACTCGACATACGCCAAACTTGATTCCCCGTTTCGCCTTGAACCCGCCTTATCTCGCTGTTTGGCGTGCTGAACAGCAAGAATGCCGAAAGCATCTAACTCGTTAAGCTTCACTCCATATTTCGTTTGAAACGCCGCTATAAACTCTTGGCACTCTTTCTTGTTGTATCGATAATAATCCACTTCGTTTCCTCCTGTGATTTAAACCGACGATGTCCCGTCACCCCTGTCCGCTCAACATTAACCTGACCCAGAAGTCCCGCATTCTCATCAACAGCAACTTAAGTAAAAAAGTTCCCCTTGCGCATGGGCACTCTTGATCATCGGAGGGACAGGCCGCGCAACTAAATGATAGCCGAGTGAGTGGAAGAAATTCTATATCAGGTCTCATCTTGAGTCGGTCATAACTCTGCCGGAACAGGCAGTTAAACACCTCGAGAGGTATGTCTCATGCCATTCTTCATCGCCATCCCCGACGTCCAGGGCGAGATCTCACAGCTCGAGGCTCTCATTGCGAAGATCGAAGGGCGCTATGATCTCGGTGCCGACGAACAATCGGGCGATCACCGCCACGGCGATGACGATCACATGTCCGCACGTAAGCCCAAAGCTCAGCTGATTTTCCTTGGCGATCTGATCGATCGCGGCGAAGACTCAGACGCCACGATCGAGTATGTGCAGGCGCTCAAGCAGCGTTGGCCGCACACACAACTAATCTGGGGAAATCACGAATTGCAGACGCTCGCCCTCAGTCGAGGGAGTGATGAGCGTGGCCTCACGACGCCACTCCGGCCAGGCGTACTTGAGTTTTTGCGCGATGAGTTTGTGCCGTGGGTGGAGACGCCAAGCCTACTCTTCTGCCATGGATCACCGGCGGCTGACGACACCGTGCTGGATCCCAGGGATCAAAAACTGATCTCGCAGATCGCGTGTAACTATGCAGGTCTTACAGAAGGCTGGCGAGGCAAGTTCATCGTTCGCGGTCATACCGCCGGCACTCAGCCGGCACGACTCGGCCTCACCTATTTTCTCGACTGCAATGCGGCTGATTACGAAGGCACGTTAATCGCTTCGGTCTTTAGAGACCTCACGATCCATGAGTTAGCGGACGGACGACGACGAGCATTGCAGGAGCCGCGACAGAGCTTTCCTCACGAGGTGAGTTTCAATATCACTCCACCATGGCCGCTCTGTGAGATTCTGGTGAGCCGCTAACCCACTCAGCGAGCTGAAGCGTCGGGCTGATCAGCATGAGTGACTTCAGAAAGCATCGCTGCGCCAATTATATCCAAACCACAATCTACGCCAAACTCTATCATCTCACACAGTCGCCGCTCGCCTCATCACCAATCCACCCACGCACACCGACACACATCCGCCTAAAGAGACTTTCTCACCTCAACAAAGATTGTTCTGCATAGGCTTTCGACGCTCGCGCGCGAAGTTGGTCGCGCCTCTCACGAACGGCTCGAATCGGTTCACTCATCTCAAACACAAACTCACAGCACGGATTGAAATGCGGCACCGCGATTGCTCCATCACATTTGTGAACAACAACTTTCAAGGAGTCATCCGATGATCGCGAACACAAGCAAACTGAAATTCACAACGACCGCAATGTCTCTTCTCATCCTACTCTCGGGTTGCGGAGGCGGCAGCTCGTCCGGACCTTCGGTGGATGCCGAATCCACTCTTCGTGACTCCATTGAAGGCGTCTACTTTATCGCCACATGGAATCCGCAAACCACGCAGCAATACCTCACAGCGATCAACATTCAGCCACCAAACAAAGTTGCTATGGCCGAGTTGTATCGTCCGAACTCTTCGACAGCCACAGCCTACACACGCAAACGCTCGGGCACCTATACAAAGAGCGGCGAAATGTATTTGATCAATTGGGAAACCGGAACTTGCGAGCCCACAGGGCAACAAAGCGTCAAGATCACTTCGTCGGATCCCAAAGATCGAATCTTTGTGACGGTCGACAATGTGACCATGGCTCTACTCAGCGATTCCAGCTATATGCTCCCAGAGTCCTACAACACGATCGCAAGCTACGTCGAGGATGTCGGCTGCAACAAGTTTCAGTGAGTATCCTTCGAGACTGTTCCACGCGAAGCCAGAACTTCGAATCAGAATTTCGCCATGACATAGGCAAAGAATCCGCCCATGGACTGCACGAGGTCCCAATCGGTGTTGTTGTTCTTTGCTTTCACCGTGGTCTCTTGTTGACCAATGTAGGCCAACTGAAATGCAATTTGATTTGGGACTAACTCCGTTGCGACACCAACTTGGTAGGTCAACATCGAACCTTCTCCGATCACCGTTGAGTTCGCCCCCGTCGCTTCGATCTTGCCACTACCAACTCCATTCCAAGCCAGTCCAAGCTGAACGACTGTCAGCTCAGAGAGCGTCACCGCCACGCCTCCGGCGATGGAGAATACATCTTGTCCTGTGAACGTATACTTTCGACCCGATGACTCTGATTTACCTTCGCGCCGATCTCGATACAAAAAACTCATTTCCATCTCGGCTGCGAACACTGGGCCCTTGCGCACAAAGTTTCCAGAGACCTTAGCTTCGTGCCCGCCTCTTGCCACTGTACCTTCACTCGTGGAACTTGCGACTTTGTATTCTCCCACACTAGGGCTGATCATAATGCCAAGTGTACTTCGAAATCCGCGTTGAGGCTCGTCAAGAGCCAGATAGCGAAGTTTGAATTCAGGATCATAAAGTCCGCGGCTCACCTCCGTCGTGGATGTCCCATTGACCGTCGAAGCTGGACCATACGTAAGATCACGATTCACAGTCAGCGAGTGACTGAGAGTAACTGAGGTGGCGAGTCGATCGGAAATTCCATACGCGACTTCGGCTTTTGCTTTGAGGGCTGTTGAAACTGTGGCCGCGATCGTCGAAGTTCGAATCTTCTCCGTCAGGTTGGTCTGTGTTCGGTGAATTCCGGCGATCAAGATCTTCTCGTTCTGTTCGGGAAAGTAACCTAGATCAATCAATCGGTACTGCGCAGGAACATCCGTCGCAGCGGCACGCGGGGCCATTGGCTGATTCTCACTCTCCGGCGGCGCCGAATAGGATGCGGACGGAGCCGGCGCCGCAATCGGACCGCTAGGTGGCACAATGGCAGCCGACGATTCAACGCTGGACAATGGAAGCAAGGACTTTTCCAAGCGCTGCGAAGGCCGAATCAATTCGCGCTGCCGACAATGAGTCGAGTCCAACGTCGCAAATTTTGTGCGGATCTCCACGACCCTCAGGCTACATTGTTGCTGCTGAGGCTCGAGTGTAGCGAGAAATTCATCACCCACTTGCACTTGTGTTGTGGCCGGAATCTCGGCGACGAGTCTTTGCCGATCATGAAAAGTCTGACGTACCGTCAAGACTTCCACATCTGCCGCAGATGATAAAGACGTGAGCAAACTCGCAAGTAGGACGGCACCACGACGGCAAACGCTTGAAGAGCAGTGCCGTTTGAATCGATGTTGCAACTGAATATTGCGATGTGCGTGGGCCACTTGTTCTCCTTAGATGTGATGATCAAATGTGATAATCGGATGTGATGATCTTTGCTCTCTAGGACTTCGTGCCGTCCATCTTCCCGCTCCCCCCGCCCGACACGTCGGGATCGCGGCGCCGTGTGGTGGGGCGAATGATGATCTCGTATTGCCCGGTCATGAGTAGCTCGGGGAGCTTTGTGGCCTCGATCCTCAGCTCTTGCCCGAAGATCAGATCGTCGAGCGTGACGTTGAAGAACTCCGCCACTTCCTTGACCTGTTCGAGCTTGCGAGGCGCTTGGCCCGAGAGCCAATTGTGAAGTGTGTTCACCGGCACACCCGTGAGACGCGAGAGTTCAGGAATTGTGAGTTGATGTTGTCCGATGAGTTGCCTGAGTCGCTTGGCCAGCTGCATGTCTCTCATTGAGCCATCGGAGCGACGTGGGATGAACGACTATACCTTGAGAGGCAACGAAATCACTTACTGAGAGAGTTCGTCGACCGCCTCGCGCCACCGTCTTCACGAAGACTTTTGAAAGTCTCAGCAAGTTTCTAACAGCAGGTCGAGGCCACTCTCAAAATGGCGGCGCGATGGGGCGCCTTCGTTTGGGCGAGCTCGCAGCTGCTTTGGTTGGCGCATCGGAAGGGCTAGCGCCTGTGGCCTCGCCCTCGGCACGCAGAGACTTCGGCCACTGCAATTTTTGATCGATCAACTGCACGACGATACTGATCGGAATTCCCGCTCCGAGCGCAAGCCAAGCCAACTCCGTCAGACCCATAACGGTCAAAAGTACGGCGGCGACGAACATTGCCGGCACATTGAAAAGCCAAGTCACAAGAATCCAGGTGAGAATGAGGATCGCACCGCCGACATAGAGTCCGGCGGTGATGATATACGGTATTAGCCCGATCAAAATGCATAAGCCGATCAGCTTAAGAAGGATCATACTTTCTCCTGGGTCGCGTTTCGCTGACGAGTTGCGATCAGCCTTTAACGCGTTTGAAGCGATGGCCTGCGGTGATCACTTGTCCGCTGGAAACATCACGCACGAGATAAACTTTTTGCAGCTGCTCGAGGAGATCCGGCGCAAGTCTTACGATCACGCGTCCATCGCCGATAAAGGTGGGCTCGCCGTACGTATTGACGAGGTCCACGAGCCCATCGTCGATGCCGCGATTTTTCTGGCGATGAGAGAGATGACGATTGCTCGAGCGACGGGACTCAATGCGGTTCTCGAAGCAAGACTGGCGGCGGTCGTCGCGAATGGGCATTTGGCGATCAGTGAATGAACGTTGGCGCATGGGGGTCTCCTTGAATTTGGCTCGGGGCGAAGCGGTTCGTGCGCTCGTTTGGGATTCAGCGAGCGGCCCTCTTTCCCCAATCTACGTCCAAGCGAGGACAGCGGAGGTCCGTGATTCGGACAATTTCGACGTAACTCGGGAGTCATGCGAAGCGAACCCGCAGTGCCTGAGGTGATCCTAGATCATCTCTTCTCTGGGGAGGCAGATGTCCTCAGTGTGCCTGTATTGAACTGAGACACTTCAACCGCGAGAGGCCACCGCAAGAGACTTGAAGTCGTGTGAGTTCGAAGCGGGAGACGAAACTGTCTCCATCCGTGTTCCATTAGAAAGTATGTTCGACGCTTGGTAAAATTGACGAATGCGCAAAGTTCTTTCCATCTTACCTACCTCACACGCCCCGCCTTCGAAGTTTCTGCTTCTTCTCATCTTAATGACACTCGCGGCTTGTAAATCTGAAGGTTCAAAGTCCTCCGCATCCACCGTCACACCTACTGGAGACGTGGCATGGACTTCGTTCTATTACAAAACGAAAGACTCGCTCCCGCCCTGCTCGGGCGAGCGGATCTACGCTATGGCAATGATAGAGTCCGAAAAGAAGATCTACGTATGTGATGTGACTCGCCAGTGGATCACGACGGACTTAAACCAGTTTATCAACGCCTCCGAAGTCGCAGGACCGATGGGGCCCACTGGTCCACAGGGGCCAGTAGGTATGGTCGGCGCTACAGGACCTCAAGGACCAACCGGTGCCGCGGGACCTACAGGTGCGACGGGCTCCATGGGACCACAAGGTGTCGCAGGCCCCGCTGGGCCACAGGGACCAGCAGGAACTGGCGGCGGTGGAATCATACTTCGTGCACGCTCTGATGGCGGCCTCGTCGGTTATGCTCAGGTGATGACTTCGCAAGTGCGTTTAATTGGCAGCAATGAATTGGCGATTCACCAATTCACGCTCATCGTGTTGCCTGATGGACGGCACTTCATATGTTTAGGCATTTGTTTGAACCGTGTTTCTTGGGGCGGATACATGGGAAATATGGGCGTGGCTTCACTCGATTCTCAGCTTGTCCGCCCCGTGACTCCGAATGAAACGATGAACGATCATCACCGGGATCTCTGGCCAGCACACCACGAATGTACCTTTCCAAATGCTAACTGCTCGGGCGAGTGCGGTTGGCCGAATACACCAATGCTCGGGGCTCTTGTTCGTGAGCTTGATGCCGCCAACACGGCCACTTGGTTTGTCTATAATGAAACCCGACGAAACCTTGTCGAGCATAGTTACACGGACACAGCCTCATATTTTGCTGGAGGAAAGTGCAACACTGTCACTGTGAGCAACTCGGTTTTGATCAATTCCTTCTCGCAGGTCAAAGCCTCGCTTCGTCGATCCGACGAGCGCTATGAGCCCAAGTATGACTTCTTTAAAGGCGTTCTTGTGTACGTCAGCGGTCAGTAACTGGCTCAAACGCATCACCGCGGAGCCTTGCGCAGCACAATTTCAAACTGCCCGCTCGACAACAGCGCGTGCAGATCTTGGGGTGCGACTTTGGACTCGACACCAAAAAGCAAATACTCGAGGCTCACGCCAAAGTGATCGGCAACAAGCTTCACCTGCTCCAGCCTGCGCGGCGATTGACCCGCGAGCCAGTTATGGAGCGTGTTGACCGGCACACCCGTTTGCGCGGCCAATCGAGGAACAGTGAGCGAGTGACGGCGGGTGAGCTCGCGCAAAGTTTTGGAGAGATTCATCTTGCACCTCCGGCATGAGATTCAAAGTGCCCGATTCACAGGACAGCTGAGGTCTTTGGCTTGGCCGGAATGCGATCGAGGGACCTGAGCTGTCCCTCGGGTTGCAGACTTTACGCAGATCAATCGCTTCGGTGGAGGTCCGTTTTACTCTCGCAATAGACGTCGGGCGCGCCGAGCGCGATCGCGTGCGAAATAGTCTTCATCGAGAAGCTGAGGTCTGTAGCATCGGCAATGCGCACAGCGAAGATAGAGATCTTCGTTGAACTGAATCACCCATGCGGGCAGGCCACAGGACGGGCATGCTTGCATGCGAAGGTAGGGAGTACCCCAATGTTTCAGATAGGCCTCGCGATCGGACTCACGAAGTTGAAATCGGATCGCAAAACCTACGGGCAATCCGGTTGAGCCACATCCATGCACGTTCACCCAAACCAGATCCGCCGTGCTGATCGAATCCGTTCCCCCACAGTTTCCGCAAAATTCGTCGATCATGGGAATCAAATAGGGTGGCGGCACTTGATTCGGAAATTTACAGTACCTTTCCAGCCTCCGCTTCGTGCAGGGTTCGCAAAGTTTGTGGACGACTTCGGGCTGCTGATAGGTCGCAGATCTTGGCATGGCTTCAACTCCAGCTTGGCTCGTCTCACGCCATAAAAGTGGGCGCATAGAGCATTTGAGAGCATCCGGCGAATGCGATGGCATTACGACCGAGAATGTCCATTACGAGAATGTCCATTAGAGGATGCCAGAGTGTTGGGACAGCGGAGGTCCCTGCTTGGGATCAACCCACGCGGCGAGGGGACTTGTTCAAGATCTCTTGAGCAAGTTGCAGGACTTGATCGCGCAATTCCTTTGGGGAAATGACTTCCGCATCGGGGCCGAAGCTCAGCACCCAACGCGCCAGTTCTGAGTTGAGACGAACCTTGAGGCGCAACTCGACGCCCTCGGGTGTGCGGGTCAGCGACTGCGACTCATGCCATCGTCTCTCAGCGACATAGGAAGCCAGCGGCTCACGAATTCGCAAATGAATCTCGCAAATCTCTCCCATGTTGAGAACACCGATGCCGTCACGCAAAAACTCCCGAACATCGAAGCCGCCGTGGGACTCGTAAGCTTGCTCGAGCATTTCCGCAGACTTGATGCGCGCCAAAGCGAAGAGTTTGAATTGACCGCGATCTTCTGCAACGAGATACGCGCCCGCATCGGCGAAGTAGATCGCCTGTGGCCCGACTTCGCGCGAGCTGATCTGCGAGTTCTGCGTCGACTTGTAGTCGATGCGGAGCATGTGCCCTTCCGCACAGGCATTGTGAACCGTATCCATGATCTCCATCGAGACGCCACCGGCCCAGCCCGGCTCAGGCTTGATGCCGATGTGCTGGTGAAATCTCTCAATCTCTTCGCGACTCTTCACTCGCAAGGCCTTTTCAATCTGCTCAAAGAACGAACGCAGATGCGTAAACAGCGGCGAACCACGGTAGGACTCGAACACACCGCGCGCAAGAAACAGCGCGATCAATTCATTGTAAGTAAGCTGAATGTTCGGCGTGATGGTGGCAATCGGCTCAAGTTTGTAACGACTGCTGTCGACTTTCACCAGCGGAATGCCGGCGTCCATCAGCGCTTCGAGATCGCGGCGAACCGTCTTTTCATGCACGTCGATCTTGTAATCGTCGCGAAGTTTCTCTTGCAGCTCCTTGACGCTCAAGCCCCGAGTTTGAACTTCCAACGCCCGCAATGTGTGAAGCGTTCGAGTCAGCGTGTCGTTGCGTGCCATGTTGTACTCTCCCCACGCTTCTTGAAGTCGATTGGTTAACAATTCAATGCGAAGTTGGCCGAGGCCAACGCTCCGACAACGAATGAAGTTACGCCTCACTTATCGGCGACTTTCGTCCTGAACTTTGCCACTATTCTCATCGCGTTGGACCGCGAGATCTCAACTTGAGACGCCTCACGCTCTCTTAAGTTTAGCTCTGGCCCCACATCCCCGCCACGCCAGTTAACTCCGCTGTTAAATTCACTGCGAACTCGCGCATGCGTGCGCATCCAACTCGTTGCATTTCCATCAGTCCATCGCTACGACAAGAGGCTATGAAAACACTCATCACAGGTTGTTCGCGCGGAATCGGTTTTGGTTTGGTCCAAGAAGCACTGAAGGCGGGCCACAAAGTCTATGCGGTGGCACGCAACACAAGCTCACTGCAAAAGCTCGCCAGCCAGCATCCCGAACAGCTGACGCTGCTGCAAATCGACATCAGCCAAGCTGGCGCAATCGACGAGTTGGCCCGACGCCAAAGCGCTGAAGGTCTGGACGTCCTCATCAACAACGCCGGCATGATGACTCAAGGTGAGACCGCTGAGGACTTGGCGCAAAGTTTCTGGGTGAACTCGACCATTCCGTTTTTGCTCAGCCGCGCACTTTTGCCGACCCTGCAAAAGTCCGCAGCTCCGCGCGTGGCGCAGATCTCCACCTTGATGGCCTCGATTCATGACAACTCATCGGGCGGCTACTACGCTTATCGATCATCGAAGACGGCATTGAACATGTTGACCCGCAGCCTTGCGATCGATCATCCGCAGATCGCCTTCGCCTTGATTCATCCGGGTTGGGTGAAAACTGAGATGGGTGGTTCGCGCGCGCCGACGGAAGTTTCCGAGTCGGTTGCGGGAATCTGGAAAGTCATCATGGGGATGAGGCCAGGCAACTCAGGTCAGTTTGTGAACTTCAAGGGCGAAGCCTTGCCTTGGTGAGCGCTCGCCCGCGCTGAGCGCTGAGCGCAGAGCCGCAGAACAGAGAGCGCAACACACAAAGCAGAACAAACCGCGCAAAGCCCAAAACACAAAGCAAAACTCAAATCGCCCCCGCGGCCCAAGCGCACCAAGCGGCCCACAAAGCCGTCTCGCTTTGAGGCACTCGCCGCAGGCCTTCAGTCGCGTCGCGCCGATTCCGAAAAGTACTTCGCCCACCTCAAATCGTTTGACCGTCGATCGAACCGCACTCGAGGCAACAGGTGGAGAAAGGCGTGATGCTGTGAGGACCGAACGACAAATCGGAACGATCTTTAGTGTGGTCGGCGCGGCGATCTTGACGGGCGGACTCGTCTGGTCGGCGAATTCGCTTCAGTTCACGATGGTCGCCATCGATGTCGAGGGCACGGTGGTCTCGCAGCAAACCGAAACTTGCACACGCTCCTCAGACTCAGGCTCTTCCAGCCACCGCACCACTTACACCTGCTATCGCGCCATCGTTGAGTACCAGATCAACAGCACCACACACTCCTCACCGCTCCCCTACACCACCTCAAGCCCCTACACACCCGGCGAAAAGCTCCAACTCAAAGTCGATCCCGCTCAACCCAAAGAAGCGTCCACCTCAGGCGCACTCTGGCTCGGACCACTTTTTCTCACGCTCTTTGGCAGCGTCTTCGCCACCGTCGGCGGCTTCATCCTCCGAAGCGTGATTCGCAAACAAAGAATTCTCGACCAACTCCAACACTCCCCCCACCGAGTCCGCGGTCTGGTCACCTACGTCGGTCCCAACTACTCCATCAAAGTCAATCGCCGCCACCCGTGGATCGTGAAGGCCGACTGGGTTCACCCCTCCACGGGACAAACTCACACCGCCACCACATTCGACGAGCTGTGGAGTGATCCGCAAACCAGCGGTCAGATCGAGGCCGACGGCACCGTCGAAGTCCGCTTCGACCCCAAAGACCCCACCCGCGCTGCCATCTTCCTGCGCGTCGCCACCGCTCAACGTGCGGGCTGATGATGAGCAACGACCAAGGCGAAGGGAATTCTGCAGGGTCAGAGATGACGAGGTTCGGGTATCTGCTGATCGCCTATGGATTGATCACTCTGACCTGGACCGCACGCGAGTTGAAAGCCGCATATGAATTTGACCAACACGCGATCGAGATCGAAGCCACGATCGTTCGCCAAGAGCACGCGACTTGTACTCGTCGTGAAGGGACATCGAGGTATCCTCGACTTACAGAACACCCTTGTTACGACCGCTTTACTGAATATCAAGTCGCCGGCGCGAACTACGCCGCTAAGATCACTCCGAGCATTTCTCCATCTACGATGGGCGAAAAGATTCGGCTCAAGGTCGATTCGAGAGATCCTCGACATGTCTCGACCGAAAGCAAGTTCACTTGGAATGAACAATGGTTCAATCTCTTCGCAGTGCTCTTTCCGATCGGGATCGGCGCAGCGATCATTTACTACGGAATTCGAAACATGAAGCTCTTGGATGACTTGCGAAATTCAGCTCATCGTGTCCGAGGCCGCGCCACTCACATTGCTCCGACGGCTCTGACGGCACTCACCCGCCATCCTCGGTGGGTCATCAAAGCGCAGTGGGTCCACCCGCAAACAGGACAGATTCACGAAGCGACGAGCCTCCAAGATTTGTGGACAGATCCCCGAACCACCGGCCAAGTCGGTGACGATGGCAGCGTCGACGTTTACTTCGATCCCAACAATCCCAAGCGTTGCGCCATCATCCTGCGCGATCTCGTCGTCCCGCTCGATTCGATTCGCCAAGCTTAAGCGCCAGCGCGAATTCGCCAGACCCCTCCTGAACCTCACCGAACGGCCAACCACCCACTTCGTTCCGCGGGCTCGCCATGAAGCAATTTACGGCTCCCTCCTGAGAATTTACACAATCGCAATTGGCCACAGGCCATCGCCCAAAACCTAATGTACATTCCCTCCCACATCTCCGATGCCGGCCCGCCCGCTTGTCATGGAGCTTTTCAAAATGTTCAGCCTCTTGCCCGCAACTTCGTTCACTCGTCGTCATATTCTTCCGACAACAAGTCTCCTCCTCCTCGCCTCGATGCTCTCCGGGTCCGGGCTGCAAGCCTCGCCGTCGAGGCCACAGGCCGCCTCGAGCTTTCGCGAAGTCGTCGAAGTCCTGCGCGACAATGCCCCCGCGCCCTCGGCACAAGTCGCCCAAGGCCAAGCTCTCGCGGAATGGAACGCGTATCGCACCGGCCAGCTTCCGCAATACGACTTCAGCTCGACTTCGATCTTTGGCTCGGCGGTGAGCCTTGAGAACGATGCGCGCCGAACACTCACCGATCGTCACGACACCTATGACTACTTACCAAAGAAGCTTCACCCCAACGGCGTTTGCGGCTGGGGAACTTGGGAGATCGATCGCGATCTCGGCTATTCCGGACTCTTTCGCAAAGACACCAAAGCCCTCTTCATCGGCCGCATCAGCGTCGCGATGGGCGAGACCGCGCGCGCCGACATGCGCGGCTTCGGCTTTGCGGGCAAAGTTTTTCCGACTCAGAATCCCGACGAGCCCGTGACCTCGGCAAACTTCTTTACGGTGGATGTTTTGATGGGCCAGGAAGATCAAAGCTTCCTCACCACTTCGACGACCAACGAACCTGAAACAGGATTTCGTTTCAGCGTTTTGTGGCTTGGCCTTCGCATCGCGCGCGCGCTGTCGAGTGTTGAAGAAAACCCTGGCTTCCGACCGCTCACGCAACTTGCCGAAGCCGGCGAAGCTTCCGCTTCAAATGTTCGCCAGCCGAAGTACATTCGCCTACGTCCCATCGAAGACACCTTGCTCAATTCCGAATCGGATTTTCGCAGCGAAGTCCTGCGCGGCGTGCAGGACAATCGAGGCTTGCGCTTTGACATTCACGTCTCCGACGTGAGCGCAGATCGCCACGATGAAAGCCACTGGAAGCGCGTGGGCCGAATTCGCCTGGCTGACGCTGCTGTGTCCTTCGGATGCGATCGACGACTGCACTTCTCACATCCGCGCCTGCGCTAAGCCGCGGACTCTTTAGCCTCGCAAAAAGTCGGCGCGCCTGACGAACTCAGCCTAAGTTCGTCGGCGCGCCTATGTTTCGATCATTTAGTTATCCGGCAGTTATCCAGCAGCTATCCGGCAGTTATCCAGAAACTACGGATTCAGAATTCGTCGCGCTTCTTCCGAGTTCGCGATCGCGGCGCGCACTGTCTCGAGACTCACACCGGATCGAAGAACACCCAGCCAATACTGAAAGCCCGCCGCATCTGGATCGCGCTTGAGATAAGTGCGGTAGTACTCGCGCAACTTCACTTGCATGTATTCATCCGAGATCATGATGTTCGCGCGAACCTGCTGCAAACTCATCCCGAGCATCACTTGATCGGTCCAATACTTGAGGCCCGCCGCATCGGCCTCGCGCACCAGCAGTTCACGATAGAGACTGCGAATCGACTCTTGCACTCCCAAGCGCCGCGCTTCTTCCGAGTTGGCGATCGCCGAGCGCACCGCCTCCAAGCTCACGCCGGATTTGAGCGCATTCACCCAGTATTGCAGCCCTGCGGGCTCGGCATCGCGCTTCAGATACAGTCTGTAGTACTCGCGAACTTTGAGCTGAAAGTATTCGTCAGAAACCAAGATGGATCGGCGCACATCCTCCAGGCTCATGCCCTGATTCATTCGCATGACCCAGTAGTCGAGCCCCGCCGCATCTGGCTCGCGCTTGAGAATATCCAGATACAAGCTTCGCAGCTGACCCACAAGCCCAGGACGTCGCGCCTCTTCGGAGTTCGCGATCGCCGCGCGCACCGTCTCGAGGCTCGCTCCGGATCGCAACACATTCAGCCAGTACTGCAGTCCCGCAGGCTCGGCATCGCGCTTCAAGTACAGCTTGTAGTACTCGCGAATTTTCAGCTGGAAGTACTCATCCGAAACCAACAGCGATTGGCGCACACCCAATAGGCCGCCGCCTCGTCGCACAAAACTCACCCAGTAAGCGAGTCCCGCCGCATCCGCATCACGTTGCAGAATTTCGCGATACAGCTTGCGAATCTCGAACTCCACATTGAGGCTCGTGCCCAGCGTGCTGGCTCCGCTTTGTCCTGATGTCCGTTGCGAATCTTCTACTCCCGAGGACGCGGACGATGTCGTCGCGGCCCCCGAGTTTTGCGCGAGTTGCTCCGCCTGCATACCGGTACACCCGGCCAGTGCGAACATCGACACGCAAACGATTGTGGTGGATTGACGTCGACAAAAGTGTACAACAGATCGGATTCCCGATCGCAAAGTGATATTTTTCATGTGGCCCCCCGCCGACGGCTAGCACGTGCAAAGATCTCGCGCTGAGACGCCGTCTCAAATCGACTGAGACACTGAGACGATGTATCAAAATGAGTACAGCTGTTGAGGCCCTCGACAGCTGTCAATTCCGCCACACAGTTTTCACAAGCCTCATCGCCACCGCGAATTCAGTTTTCTTCGAAATACCTCAAAACCCTGCGTCGCCGACGCTCTCGAGCTTGCCCCCGCGCCCACCTTGCCTAAACTGATGAGGTGAGATTGCACTTCATCCTTATAATATGTGCGGCGTTCTTCGATCATGGCGCAGCGAGTGCGACAATCTTTGTGCGCGATCCACAGCTCACGCCCAAAACAAAAGTCATCGACGCTCGCAATCGCGACACTTGGCTTCGCGAGCGGTGGCCTCGATCTGTCTACCTGAATTGGGAGCAACTCTCGCAACCGGGTGCAGGATCTCGAGGCTCACTGCGCGAGTCCCCCGATCGACTCGCTGAAGATCTGGCGCGGGCCGGACTGCATCGCGATGATGACCTGTTGATTCTGGGAGATGGTCCCCGAGGTCGCGGCAACGAGTCTCGCATCGCATGGGTGCTGCAATCTCTTGGCTTTCGCAACTTGCAAGTCGCCATGTACTCCACGCTCAAATCGCCAGCCGCGCGAGAGTCTGGTCCATTCAAGCCCGAGGCCACCGCGCGCTGGAAGCCCAAAGTGGATCTTCGCGCCGTGATCACCGCGCGCGAGTTCTCGAAACTGAAGGAATCGCGACGCCCCTTAGTTTTGGATGTTCGCCCTGCGCGCATCAAAGAGCCGCTGCCCAAAGCCTTTGCGGGATTCGTCCAGCATCGCATCGACTGGCGCGAATTCTTCACCGCCGATGGCCTGCCACGAAATGATGCGCGCAGCACACTGCCACCCCTCGCGCAGCAAAATGGCGTGATCGTCGTGAGCTTCGCGGGCTTGAGTTCGGCGGGCGTCACGCTGATCTTGCGCGAGTGGGGCTACGACGCCCGCAATCTCGCCGAAGGCCTATCTTGGTTCTTGGATGAGTCCAGCGTATTGAGCGAAGGAGGCGAGTGATGCGAAGTCGACAGGCTTGGGCCTTCGTGTTGACAGTTTTGATGTTGGCTTCGTCTGCGTCTGCGTTTGCGACTGGGACCGCGAGCGGTGAGCGCAGCCAAGTCATCCGCGGCGAAGCTCGCCATCCCAAATCGCGCGAGCTGATCTACATCGAAGATCATCGAATGATCCGAAACTCCGATGGCAAGCTCGTGCGCATCGAAACCGACTACCGCACGGCCTCGACCGACGTGGTGATCGCCCGCATGCGAACGGATTTTCGCCAGGCCTCGCCCGAATTCTTCCCCAGCTACACCTACGAGGACTTGCGCCGCAAGGTCACCCACGAAGTGAAGCGCCTGCCCGAGCCCGCCGCCCGCCGCGTGGAACTTTCGCGCGTGAGCCCCAAGGGCCGCAAGTCTGCCGTCGTCGACGTGCGCGACAATATGGTGACCGGCCAAGGCATTCTCCTCTGGCTCGAACGCGAGCTTCCACGCCTCATCGCGCGAGAGCGACTCAAAGTGCGCTTTGTGCTGCCCGCCTTTCTCGACGACTACGGCTTCGAGGCCTTCAAGTTGCGCCGCGCCTCCGACGACATCGCCACCTTGCAAGTGCAACTCGATCATTGGTTCTTTCGCCTCTTCAGCTCACCCATCGAAGTCGATATGCACGTGCGCGATCAACGCGTGATCGCCTACCGAGGCCCCGGCAACGTGATGGGCGAAAACGGCAAACCGCAGATCGTGCACATCAGTTACGCCGAACTCCAAGGCGCGTCGCCGCCCTGAGATTACAGTTGCGACAAAGTGTTCTGAGATTCGCCTGGCTGTTTGATCCTCCGTGGGCGAATGGATGTATGTGGTCTATTTCAAGCGCATGCTGTGAACCGCAGTTGACGCATTGGTGCTGCGCTTGGTGCTGGATTGTGCGCCGGAGTTTTTTCGGGATGTAGCGCGAGCGCTTTGGGGGCGCGGGCGTGTTCCGCTCTGGCGCGGGTCGCGCGGCGTCAGTTGGCGCGGGGGTTTGC
>DDUL01000028.1:16837-186437 GCA_002344785.1 Bdellovibrionaceae bacterium UBA2339 | reverse complement strand
CCGCCGCCGCCACCCCCGCCGCCGGAGCCGCCCTGGGAGCCACCGGTTTATTGGGGTGACGGAGATGGCGGAGGAGATGGTTGCGGTGATGGAGGCGGAGACGGATGTCAGTAAGTCTCCGCAATTCGCACCGATCACAAAGCCGAGCGACCGACAGCCTTCGAGCTGTCGGCGCTTGGCTCGTGATTGTTGCCACCATGCAATTGAGCATGACGGCTGTCGCAAAGATTCGCGGCAGCCAAAATGAAACTTCAACTACGAGTGCGACAAGAATACTTCAGGATTTCGGACTGAAGCTCACCACTGATCAAAATCCTGAGTCCCAAAACATGGCTTCGACTCCATCGTCTTCAATCTTGGTGGTCGCAAGTTTCGCAAGCGGCTGCAGTTGCTCCGGCGGAGCCGTTGTGGATTTGGCGCACGCGATTCGCGGTCGAAAGCTCAGACTCGTGATCCTTGAACCGCAAGCTCAAGTGAACCGAGACACGACGAGCAAATCCCAAGGCCCCAGCCCACAGCCCAGTTCCATGCCGCGACTCTTTCAAAGAGCGTTGGAGATCACCAAGTCGCAAACTGAATTTGAATTCGTCGGCTCCACGAACTCCGCCAGTTTCGCTAAGTGGAAGATCGCCAAAACTCCAGAAGTTTTAGTCTTCGACCGCGAAGGCCGCCTCGCCTACCAAGGTGCGATCACGGCCGATCCGAAGGGTGAAGAAAAGCCCGAGGCCTTTCTGAGCCAAGTGTTGGATGACCTCGAGTCGGGACGACCCGCTCGCTGGACCAAACGCGAAGCTTTTGGCTGCGCGCTGCCTTTTGGTCCACTCGCACGCTAAACTTGAAGCGTGGCAAGCCGTCGATCGACTCACAATCAAATTGCACGCATCGGCCTCATCATGAGCCTTGTGCTGTCACTGCACGCGTACGCACAAAGTCCTGCGATGCCGCCTGTCGCGCCGCCACTTCCTCCACGATGGACGGATGTGCTCATCGAGGCCACGGCTCAGACAAGAATGCAGGGCGGCCGCGGCGCTCGGCGCAACTTTTCGGGACAGAATCTCACCGGCCTCAAAGCCCCCGGTCGAGAAATGATTCACTTCGATTTTCGAAACGCCAAACTGCTCGGCGCCGACTTACGCCGCGCTGATCTGCGTGGCGCAGACTTTCGCGGCGCCGATCTCACGCAGGCCATCCTGACTTCCGCAAAATTGACTTCAGCCAAATTCGACCGTCGCACACGCTTACCCATTTCCCGTGAGGCAGCGTTGAGACTTGGCATGACGGAAGTTGAAGATGAAAGCGGCCCACTGACACCTGAGCCGCCATCCTCGAGCTCAAGCGAGGCCGAAAGCGAGGAGGATCGATGATTCGTCGCCACTACACGCGACTCATCGACGAGCTCTTTGCCGATCGCGCCCTGCGAATATTTGGCGCCAGTCTCTTGGGCACACAGCTCTTTACATTTTTGTTTTGGATCATCATGGGCGCCGAGAATGGTTCGCTCATCGACATCATCGGCGGCCGAGCCGATCCGATCTGCTGGCCTTATTTCGAAAGCTGTGCGGAACTGCGCGAGTTTCTCAATTGGTCCCCGCTGCTTTGGCGAGTGATCTTTACGTTTTGGTTTGCGTTGGCGATGGCGGGAGTCGGGCTCTTCTTGTGGCCGACGGATTCGCGAAGCGCCAATGATCGACGCCGTGTCGCCGCAGGCTGGTGGATTCTGCTCGCCACACAAGTCTTCAAGTGGCTGGTCCTCAGCCTCGACTACCGAATGATGGGCAACTATCACTACATGCCCTTTATCATCAGCTTCGCCTATCTGTTCTTCACACAGCGGCGACTTCTGCTTCCTCTGCTCATCATCGGCTTTTACGTTTCCGCTGGAAGTCTAAAATTGAATTACGAGTGGCTCAGCGGCGGCGCGCTCTATCGCGACACCTTTCTCGACGGCGTCTGGCTGCAAGTCGCTTGCGCCTATGTGCTGTTCCTCGAGCTGATTCTCATCTGGGGGATCGTCTCGAAGCGAAGCTGGCTCCGGTGGCTGACGCTCGCGCAGCTCGCCGCCTTCCACGCCTTCTCCTGGCAAGTTGTCGGATTCTTCTATCCGATGATCATGGCTTGCCTGCTATCGCTGTTTCCACTGATGTGGATGCGTCCGCAGGGCGATGAAATCGGTCACGGCGAACGCTTGCTCGCCGGTCGCTTGCCGCGACCTCACCTCCTTGCGATCGCCGCTTACGCCTTCGCTCAACTCTTGCCACAGATCTACGGCGGCGATCCGGCGCTGACGAGCGAAGGACGACTCTGGTCACTCAATATGTTTGACTCAAAGAGCCGCTGCTCCGTCCTCGCGATCGCCCGCCACCGGGACGGCACCAGCATCGACATGTCGCACTTTCGTCGCGAGCTTGGCGTGCGCATTCATTGTGATCCTATCGTTTACATGAATGATATGCGCCGACTCTGTCGCCTCAACCGCGGCAATCCGAACTTCACCGACGTCGATCTTTATCTCAATAGTCGGCGTGCCACCGACACTCAGTACACGCGAATTCTGGCGGAAACGAATTTGTGCGCGAAGTTTGAAAGTGGGCTCGACTACAACATTCTCTTTCCCAATGTCTTTATCCAGCCTGCCCCATCCCGCGCCCTCCAGCACAAGGCCACACTATGAGCGATTCGTTGAATACGCCCTCAAAGAAGATTCAACCCGCACGGCTTGCAAAAGTGCTTTTGATCTTTGGCGTTCTTTACCTAGGCGTCGCGATTCCCGCACACAATCCCGACCTCCTCTCACCTCGCGGGCTCAAAATTTTCTCCGCCGATCCAGAGATCACTCCAAACTTCGCCGGACTCTCGCCGCAATTCGCAACGCTCGCTCACATCCATCCCGACGCGACCAAGGCGACAGCCGAAGACCTGCGACCGAGCTTCGAGTATCGCGGTCGCACGCCCCACTTCGGCGTCGATGATCGCGCCCGCGTCCCTTTGAACCTCAAGGCCCAATGGGAAATTCAGGATTTCAACATCGGCATTCACTCCGCCAGCAAGGCCAGCGCCGCCGTCGATGCAAGCGGCGTATACATCGGTTCCGACGGCGGATGGTTTTACGCACTCGAGCACGATGGCAAAGTCCGCTGGCGATTTCACGTCGGCGATGCGCGCTTTGGCATCCACTCCACCGCCGCCCTCGATCAGCGCTTTGTGTACTTCGGCACTTACGCTGGCGTGATTTACGCGGTGGAAAAGTCCACAGGTCAGTTGCGCTGGGCGATCGGCGATCTTGGCGTCACCGTCGGCGCTTCTCTTCGAATCGTTGATGACGACCTCGTGGCCGCGGTCGAAACCTTCGATCCCCTCACCCAAAGAGGCGATGGCTATCTGATTCGCATTCGTCGCAGCGACGGTCATGTGCATTGGAAAAGTGATTGGCTGGGTGAACAGGCGCACTCCACTCCTGCTTATGCCGAGGCCGCTGGACTGTTCATCGTCGGCGCCAACAACTCACGCCTGATCGCCCTTCGAGCGACCAACGGTCAAGTGGCTTGGAGCATACCCGCGGGTGGACACATCAAATCTTCACCGGTGATTGTCGGCGAAGAAGTTCTCGCCACCACATGGGGAAATGAGTTGATCGGCGTGGAAATTGGCAGCGGAAAAGTTTTGCGCCGTCTGCGATTGCGTGGACTGAGCCAAAGCACGCCACTGGTTTTCCCCGAGCAAGATCGCGTGATCTTTTTGTCCAACCCCGGATTCATTTACGGCGTGTCGTTGAAGACCTTCAAGTTGGTTTGGGAAAGAGAGATCGGAGCCGTACGCGCACTGGGGAGCGCAACGGGCACGCGAACGCCCAACGGAGATTGGGTCGCGTGGACGCTTTGTCGACCTGAAACGCTTTGCGCGCTTCGCCCTCAAGATGGACGCGTGCTGAGTGAAGTTCCATTGAACGGCAACCTCACCGGCGTGCCAGTTGCCTATGAAAATTCGCTCTATGTGGCGCTGGATGCGCCGGGTTCTCTGCTGAAGCTTGCGCCGAAGGCCTCGAGCAAGTAATTCAACACGCATGGCGGATGACTCAACAAAGCCACAAGCCACCGCGCCCGGCGCCTGCGAAAGCTTTGAGTTTCGCAGCATTGGTCACGTGCGCACTCCCTATACGGAAAAATTCGGAACTCCCCGACAATCGAACTTGGTGAACGACACCACTTCGACCTTTGAGCTGCGCGAAGACCTCAACCCTGAAATCTTCGATGGTCTAGAGTCCTACTCGCATGTTTGGCTCATCTTTGTCTTTGATCGCAACGGCACTCAGGAATTCAAGAAGGTCAAAGTTCACCCGCCTCGCCTGGGCGGAGCCGCCGTCGGCGTCTTCGCAACTCGCAGCCCCCACCGACCCAATCCAATCGGCTTGAGCCTCGCTCGTCTCCTACGTCGCGATGGCCGCCGACTTTTTCTCGCCGGCCTTGACCTGCTCGACGGCACGGCCATCCTCGACATCAAACCGCATCTGCCAAGCCGCGAACATCCGGCCGAGGCCCACGAAGGCTGGTCGGCAAACCTCGCGGAAAAAACTCTGCAAGTCAGTTGGCTGGAATCCGCACAAGCCGATTTGCACCACGCCTTCGGCGTCGATGCCGAAACGGCAAAGCGCGCGATCACGCAAATTCTTGAACAAGATCCGCGTCCCGTTGTGTATCGAGGCCACGCCGACAATCCAAACCCCTACACCAGCCGCTACGGCTTTGTGCATGCGGGATGGAATGTGGTCTTTGATCTTCCCGAGTCGAATCAGGCTCGAGTCTTGGCGCTGACGGCCTGGCCACAGACGCAGCCAGAGACGCAACCCAAGGCCGAATGAGCCAGGCCAATGCTTACATAATAAGCTCTAAAAATATTCGACTTATATCAGTATTTTCAAACACTTGCCACACATCTACCGAGCCCTGCAACAGCCGCCGAGTGCACCTCGCACTTGCACCCCCCACCCTCGCCGGGGTAGCTTCCGCGCCTTGAGGGGGAAGTATGGACGTAATTTCGACGACGGATCAGTTGGGCAAAAATCACTTAGGCTTCAAACCTGAAACACTTCGCCGAGTTCCCGAGTTGAGTCTCAACTCCTACATCGAAGGCACGGCCACGGATCGTCAGCGCTTCATCGATGACTTCTTCCACGGCATCAAAGACTACGGCTTCATCGTGCTCAAAGATCACCCGATCCCGACGCCGCTGTTGAATTCGGCGTATGCCTTGCTCGAGCAGCTCTTCGCTTTGCCTGTCGACGTGAAATTGAAATATGCGCTCAAGGAACAGGGCTTTCAGCGCGGCTACACGCCGTTTGGTCAAGAGCACGCCAAAGATTCTCCCGTCATGGATCTCAAAGAGTTCTGGCATGTGGGCCGCGATCTTCCTGAGGGACATCGCTATCAATCCATTTATCCCGCCAACGTATGGCCGGCGGAACTGCCGGAGTTCCGCGCCGTCATGTCGAAGATCTACCGAGCTTTGGATGAGGCCGGAAAGATCATGCTCGAATCGCTGACATTCCCGCTCGATCTGCCTCGCGACTTTTTCAGCAATATGATGGGTGAAGGAAATTCGATTCTTCGCCTCTTGCACTACCCACCGATTCCCGCGGGCGTTGATCCTCGCTGTGTTCGAGCCGCAGCTCACGAGGACATCAATCTCATCACCGTGTTGGTGGCGGCGACGGCTTCAGGTCTCGAGCTGAAAGATCGCGACGGCACATGGCTACCCATCGATTCAGATCCGAACTCGCTGATTGTCGACGCCGGCGATATGCTGTCGCGTTTGACCAACAATGTGATTCCGTCGACCACTCATCGCGTGGTGAACCCCGACGACGGAACCAATTCGGCCCGTTACTCCATGCCCTACTTCATCCATCCGAACCCCGATGCCATGCTGACTTGCTTGCCCTCTTGTGTGGGCGAGGGCGCGAAGTACCCACCCATCAGCGCCCAGGACTTTCTGTACCAACGTCTCCGAGAGATCGGCTTGTTGAAGTGAGCTTTCGCTGCCAAAAGAAATGAAAAACGGAGGCGCAATGGCCTCCGTTTTTTTATGCCTCAGCATGAGTGAGTGAGTGAGTGAGCGCGAATTCCGTTTCAGTTGTACTCGAGCCGTGCCGCCGTACAGCTGACTTCCATGTCGCCCACAACTTTTCCCTGCGGGTCCGTAACACTCACTTTACCTTCGAAGCGAACTTCGAAAGTTCCCGCCCACAAAGCCTTGGGAACTTTCACGCCTTCAAAGGGCTCGGCCATCAATTCGAACATGTCGGGCTCGACGGGACTCTTCACGATGAAGCCACCAGGCGCCTTTTCGTATTTGAAGCCTTCGCGAGGTTTGGGCTCAGGTTTTTCGGCCAAATCGATGAAGAAACCTGTGCTTTGCTCAAAGCCGCGCGCCAAGATGAAGCGCCCATCGAAGCTGTGGCAAACTTCAGCGTCCATGGACTTCACACCGACTTCAGAAGCCGCTAGGCCCGGTGTCGATGGTTGCGTGAGATTTCCTAAATTAGAGGCTGTGGCCTCGGCCGATTGAATTCCGGCCAATGTCGCGATGGCGATGCAGATGAAACGCATAATTCCCCCTCATTCGGCCCACCACCCCACATGGCGAGCCCAAAGGGACTTACTCCCGCGTGGGCAGGCGCGTCTCGCAATTTCGCAATGCGCAATCAGCGCAGGCGCTCTAAGGATTCCCGCAGTCGTTGGGCGCGGGCTCGGTTCTGCTCCAACAGGGCGCGGTCAGCCGCCACCAAGTCTTCGGGCGCGTTCTTGATGAAATTCTCGTTCTCAAGTTTCTTGGTGAGAACGCTCACGTCTTTCTCGGTTTTCTCGATCGCCTTCTCGAGACGCTTCACTTCCTCCGCCAGATCGACAAGACCTTCCAGCGGCACGATCACATCCACACCGGCGGGAAGTCCGCCCGCACCTGCCGCATCACCGGCAATTCGAACTGGCGTCACCGCACATTTCGCGAGCGAGCCCGCCTCGCCAATCTCCAGCTGATCGACACGCGCCAGGCGCTGAATCGCAGGACGATTCGCGCTCAAGATTTTTTGCACGCGCGCATCGCTGGGCGCGAGTCGCGCCGTCAGGCCAACCGAAGGTTTGATGAGCAATTCGCCGCGGATATTTCGGAGCGCGGTGATGCTTTCCTTGACCACCAACATTTCGAAGGCGGCTTCAGCTGTGCCGAGCGCCAACCAATCTTTATCGTTCTTCACAGTCGGATAAGCGTCGATGATGCAGGCCTCGCCGCGAATCGGCAGCTTGGCGTAGATCTCTTCAGTGATGAACGGCACAAAGGGGTGCAACAAGCGCATCACGCGATTGAGTGTTTGCGCGAGCACAAGTTGATTCGCCGAGCGCTCGGCCGACGGGCCAGCCTCGCTGTAGATCACGGGCTTTGAGAACTCGAGATACCAGTCACAGAATTCGTTCCAGACGAAGTGATAAAGAACGCTGGCCGCATCGCTGTAGCGATCTGCCGCCAAATGCTCGTCGACGGCTTTGGCCACGCGACCAGTCTCGAAGATGATCCACTGATCCGCGACGGACAGGTCCGCCTTTTGGGGTAGTGTCGAAGTCGATGTGGGTTGGAAATCTTGAAGCGCGCCAAGTGCAAAACGCGTGGCGTTCCAGATTTTGTTCATGAAGTTGCGATAGCCCTCAAGGCGCGACTCGCTAAATTTCAAATCGCGACCGCTGGCGATCTGCGCGAGAATGGTGAAGCGAAGCGCGTCGGCGCCATACTTCTCGATCAGCTCAACCGGATCCAACGCATTGCCCGTCGACTTCGACATCTTCTTGCCGTCGGAGTCGCGGACCAAACCATGAATGTAGACTTTGCGGAAAGGCACATCCTTTTTGAACTCAAGGCCCATGATGATCATGCGAGCGACCCAGAAGAAGATGATGTCGTGACCGGTCACGAGCACGTCTGTGGGATAGAAGGTCTTTTGCGTCTCCGAATCTTTGGGCCACCCCATGGTGCTAAACGGCCAAAGCGCCGATGAGAACCACGTGTCGAGCACATCTTCATCTTGGCGAATCTTGGCGGAGCCGCACTTTTCACACGCACTGGGATCCGACTCGCTCACCGTCACATGCGAGCAGTCCTGACAAGTCCATGCGGGAATGCGATGTCCCCACCAAAGCTGGCGCGAGATGCACCAGTCCTCGATGATCGACATCCAATGCAAGTAAACTTTCGTCCACGACTCGGGCTCGAAGCGCACCGAACCGTTTTCGACCACATGCCGAGCGGCGGTCGCCATTTGCGACATGCGCGCAAACCACTGCTCACTCAGAAATGGTTCGACCACCGCACCTGAACGTGAGCAGTAACCCACCGAGTGCGTGTGCGGCTCTTCTTTGACGAGCAACTCTTGGGCTTTCAAAGCTTCCAGTATGCGCTTTCGCGCTTCGGCGACTTTGAGTCCTGCGTACTCGCCCGCCTCTTGGTTGAGCGTGCCGTTCTTATTCAAGATGTTGATCATCGGCAGCTTGTGACGAACGCCCACCTGATAATCGTTGAAGTCGTGCGCGGGCGTGATCTTCACCACACCCGTGCCGAACTCTTTATCGACATAGGTATCAGCGATGATCGGGATCTTACGGCCCGTGAGAGGAAGAATGACGTTCTTGCCGATGAGTTTTTTGTAGCGCTCATCCTCGGGATGCACGGCCACCGCCGTGTCTCCCAACATCGTTTCAGGACGGGTGGTGGCGACCACCAGGCTCAGCGTCGCATCGCCTTCGACTTTGTAAGCGATGTGATAAAGCGCGCCTTTGGTTTCGCGATGTTCGACTTCCAAATCCGAGATCGCGGTTTCGAGCGGGCCCGACCAATTGACGAGGCGTTGGCCTCGATAAATTAGGCCGCGCTTGTAGAGGTCGACGAACACTTTGCGAACGGCTTGTGATACGCCTTCGTCGAGCGTGAAGGTGGCGCGCTCCCAATCACAAGAGTCACCCAGTCGGCGCATCTGCGTGTAAATGCGATTGCCATACTGATGCTTCCAGTCCCACACGCGTTTCACAAAGGCGTCACGGCCCATGTCGCGACGGGATTGGTTTTCTTTTTTGAGCTCACGCTCCACAACACTTTGCGTGGCGATCCCCGCATGATCCGTACCCGGAAGCCAAAGTGCATTGAAGCCGCTCATGCGCTTCCAACGGATGATCAAATCTTGAATGGTGTGGTCCAGCGCATGCCCCATGTGCAATGAGCCGGTGACGTTGGGCGGAGGCAAGATGATGCAAAATGGAGGTTTCTTGCTTTGGTCTTCAGCTTTGAAAAAGCCGCGCGATTCCCACCACTGGTAGATTCGCTGTTCCACATCTTGAGCATTGTAACGATCCGGAAGTCCGCCAGAAGAGTTCGACATTCTTTAAGACTAACATTGTCGGCATCTCAGCCTCAACGCATGACCCCATGCGCGCCCGCTTGGGGAAGGAGAATTCAGGCGATTGATGAGCTCGGCCCATTAGTTCGTCGGATACTGGCGCTGAGGATCGCGCGGGAAAACCCAACGATTGGTGCGACCATCCGAGGTCGCAGCGGCATCGGCGCCATCCGTATAGGCGTCAACGGGGTTCGCGGCGACGGAGTCGATCAATTCATCCCAATCCCAGAAGGAGTTGCAATACTGACCGGCAAGGCCGTTGGCTGAGCTACAAGTGACGCCCACCGTACCGATCTTATGCGGATCGGCTGCCGAGGAGCCTGTTGAAACGAAGCTTTCATAATCTTCCTTGGTGTTCCACTCGTTCACCCACAGGCGAATTTCATTGAGTGTTTCACCGGCGTTATTCACGCATCGCCAACCATAATAGAGATTTCCATCGCGAATGGAGTTCCCCAAGTTGTTATTCGTCGGTCCGCGATCGGCCGTTGGCCGAATGCCACGGGGAATGAGGTTCGCGGCACCTGCGCTTTCAACTGCGGCCGCATACCAACCGCTGCCATTAGCCAAGTACGACGTCCAGCCAAAGAAGTTGGCCGAGTAAGTGGTCGTCGCCGTGCTGTTGCCAAAGCCCTCTCGCGCGCCATCGACTTTCAACTCGAAGGACGCACCGACCGCCGGAACAGACGAGATCACTGTTGTAGGAATTCCGTTTTGCTTGGGCCACTCCTCGCTCGTCGCGCCATGACCACCCAAACAGTTGGCATGTCTTCCGCCATAGGTCGGCGTGATGGTGTTCGTGGTGTTGCCCGCCGAAGAAACCGTCGTGATCGCGATCGAGGCCGAATCTGGAGTTGTACAGCAGTTGGGTCGATCCGGGTTGTCCTGCGTGGAGTAGTCGTAATTGCAACTCACACTGCCGGATGGACTGACGGTGGCTTCTTGGCCGACGCACTGACCGCCGCTCAACACGTTCTGACCATCCATCGTACAAGCCGTCATGATACCAGCAGAATCCAACGTGATCGTCGTCGTCACAGGTCCCGTACCGGGCCGATAATTGTAGTAAGAGTAAACGTCGCGCTCGATGAACGGACACATGCCAGGCGGCACGTTCATATTCACTGTCCAGCCCGAATAGAAGAGATCGTACTCTTGCATGTGCAACAAGCAATCGATTCGCTTGGGCGATTCTGCCGAAGTGATGCGACAAGGCTGACTGATCGAATCAAAGCGATGCAGGAATCGAGGCGTCCCGTCGGTCGGATCAACTTTCAGCGCAACGCTAAACCCAAGCGAAGCATCCGCCGTACCGTTACCGACTGAAGAATTGGAAGTAGCGAACACGTTTTTGTTCGGCTTTCCGCAAGCGCCTAAAATCACCACCAGAAGAAATCCGCAAACCAAGCGCGGCAGCAGTGCCGGTGCAACTTGCCCCGAAACTCCACGGCGCAGCCCAACGCGCAAGACATGGCCAAATGCCCATTTCATAGTGCGATTCTCCTCTATCTATATTATCGGCAGATGCGAATCGCTTCTACCGGCCTGAGGCCGAGTTCTCGACTGGACTAGGCCATTTTGCTCCAGGCCGAGGCCAGGCTCAGAAAGCCTCTCGGCCCGATGGACAGTGCTCCAACTTGAGACGACACCGCGATCTGGGCTCAAGGAAATTGCTGAAGTTGTAAACGCTGGCAAACGCCGTCCATCGCCGCAGCCTAGACCCGCCTCACTTGGTCTTTTGAACTCCGCGCGCGCAAAAGGTAGATTTCTCAAAGTGAGACATGCACTTCGCCGCCACTTTCAATTCGCAAAACTCCTCTCAACTCTGACGATGGTCGCGATCGCGGTTCTTGCGGGCGTCAGCTCCTCGCCGTCGGCCTTCGCCGCTCCCTACGTTGAGCAACCGCCTTGGGGTTGGCGCAAAGCTTCGTTCGGATTTGGCGGTTCAACTCGCTACACCACCACCCAAGCCAACTATGGTCCCGGGCGAGGCGAATTCACGCGCCTAACGGGCGACAACCAACTCACGGCTTTTGAAACCAACTTCCGCGGCCGTTATGCGTTTTGGCCGAAGTTTTCCATGTACGCCGGCGGCGCCTTCTCGCAAGTGCGCGCCATCGATTCCGTCAATGAAAAGACCAATAATGGTCTTACCGAAATCAATGCCGGTGGCCACTTTGTGGTTTGGCGAAACTGGTTGATCATGATTGCCGAGGTCCAAGGCGGCATCGCGATGTCCAAGAACACGCGTTTGCAAACCGCACCGCTGCTTCACGATGGCGTGAGCTACGCACAAGCTGTGCTGCACATGCGTAAGAACATCGGTCGCACACGCTGGATCGGCCACGTCGGCGCCAATTTTCCGAGCGACGGCTTCGCCAAAAAAGTTCTGTATGGCTTCGTCGGCGAGTTGCCGATCGGCGATGCGATGCTCATCGGCGGCGGCGTTGAGGGTTACGACTCCATGATCACCGACGAGTTGACAGAATCCGAACGCAATCTCTCCATCAACGCCGCCAATGCCGGAAGCCAAATCTTCGCCGCTTGGGATCCCGCTCAGACCTCCTTCAAAGTCTACGCCGGCTTTCTTCCCGGCCGCACCGTCGACATCCGCGCCGGCTATCAACAAAGCTTCACTGGGCTGCGTGCGCCTCATGCGCAAACCTTCTTTTTGTCCTTGAACTTCGGCTCGGTGCCTCGGCGTGGCGGCACGCGCGTCACCACTCCACCCGGCATCGAACCCGTCTCACCCAACGATCAAGATGGATTCCGACTCGACAATGAAAAGACGGATCGCACCATCTTCACTCCTGAAGAGGACGGCTTCGAACCCGCGCGAATCGAAAATGATCTGCGCGAAACTGAACGTCTACTCGACGGCAAATGAGTTCAACGAAAAGCAAATCTGAGCTGGCACCTCCGCCCACTTTCGAACTTCGCCGTGCCTTGAAATGCACCCTGCAAGTGCGCAAGGCCGATGTGCTGATCCGAGTTCGCGCTCAACCCGGCGCACGCCGCGAAGTCATCGTCGGCCTGCATGGCGATCTTCACCGTGTCTCCACCGACAAAACTTCCCCAAGCACGCTCGAGATTAAAATTGAGATTAAAATCAAGACTCTAGCCCCACCCGTCGATGGCGAGGCCAATATCGCCCTTCAACGACTGCTGTCTGAAGTCTTGGGTGTTGCGACAAGTCGCGTGCAACTCATTCGCGGCCAGACCTCGCGCTCTAAGATTTTCTCAATTGCCCCAGAGCGCGGTTGCACGACGCCCGAGTTGTCCGAGAAGATCGTGGAGACACTTTTCCGTGAGCTCTCACGCTCCGACGCGCAAGGCGAGTGAGACTTCGGCAAATCCTGATCGCATCTCACGAGGAGGTTCCTTTGCGAACAACACCACTTCAGTTCCAACCGGCTCAAATTTCAAAGTTCATCGCCGCGAACGTCATAGGCGCGGCGACTTTCTTGATCTTCAGTTCGACCGCAGCTTTCGCCGCAATTGTCTCCAAGCCTCACACCTATCACCTGGCGGGCATCAAGTACGAAGGCTTCGTCGCCTATGATGATGCGGTGAAAACGCCTCGCCCTGGGATATTGGTGGCGCACAACTGGATGGGCGTGACCGAACAAACTCAAGAAGTCGTGCTTCGTCTTGCCCAGCTCGGCTATGTCGCTTTCGCCGTGGACATTTACGGCGCCAACCGCCGTCCCGCTAACGTCGATGAAGCCGCCAAGCTCTCGTCGATGTACAAGAAGGATCGCACGATGTTGCGCTCGCGCATGCAACAGGGACTCAAAGTGCTGCGTGATCTTCCGCAAACGGATAAGAAAAAACTGGCGGTGATTGGGTACTGCTTCGGTGGCACGGCGGCGATTGAGCTGGCACGTGCAGGTGCCGAGGCCAAAGCCTTCGTCAGTTTTCACGGCGGCTTGGATTCGCCCAAACCCCAGGACGCACTTCGCATCAAGGGCCGCATTCTCGCACTTCATGGCGCCGACGATCCCTTCGTTCCCGCCGCAGATCTCGCAGCGTTCGAAGAAGAGATGCGAAGCGCGAAAGTCGATTGGCAGCTCATCAAGTACGGCGGAGCCGTTCATAGCTTCACGGAAAAGGCGGCCGGCCAAGATCCCAAAAAAGGTGCAGCCTATAATGAGTCGGCAGATCGCCGGAGCTGGGAAGCCATGCTGGGGCTGCTTCGGGAATCCCTGTGAACTGCCACACTTGAGTGTGCAAGACTCGGTCGCCACGGGGATTTTCGTTATATATTTCGAGTGTTTAGACAGAGCGAAGTGGCTTTGGCCTCGACAGGCTGTCGGGGCTTCAGAAGTTCGACTTCATTCAGGTAGTTACGCTTGGGCTTTGCACACTCAAGTGGGGCAGCTTAGGGGCGGCGCATCTAAATCCTTTTCAAACCATAGGAACCTTGCATGATGAAAGTCTGATCGTTAAACGCTGATGGAGCTCTGATGAAGGGCTCAAGCGAGACAGCGGAAAAGGCATTCGTTCATCCAACGGGGGGAGAGAACATGATGCGTACGGCTGGCGGTTTGCGGATTTTTTTGGCGGCGCTCTTTGGACTTTGGACGGCGACGGCCTCCAGTGCTCCACTTACGCAACCGATCTCCTACTACGGCGAGTCTCTCTACCAAGAGTTGCAGCGCGGAATGCGCGACCGCACTCTGGTTCAAGAACTGCACAAAATTCTTTCGACGCCTCATCAAGCGCGGATCGGCAAGGCCGATCTGATCGGCCACTGCGACACCGGCGCGCGCGGTTGCTATTCACACCAAGCTCTGGGCTACAAAGCGGCTCGCAAAGTGCTGATGGGCCAGTTGCATCTGCAAAACGTGGGTACTTCTTGGGTTGTGAAGGAAGTTTACTGCGACCGAGATTTCACCAATCGCGATTTCGGCGGAGCGAATGAGGTCGGCCCTAGCCGCACGCCACGCGAAACCGTGTTGAATACCGAGCACACATGGCCGCAATCCAAGTTCAACTCGGCGATGCAAAAAGATGTGCAAAAGTCAGATCTGCATCACTTGTATCCGACGGACTCTGAGATGAATTCGATTCGCGGCAACCATCCCTTCGGCGAAGTCGATGTTCCGGATCGCGCGCTCAAGTGCCCGGCCTCGAAATTCGGCTCGGTGCACGGATCATCGGATGATTATTTCGAACCTCCGCACGGCCACAAAGGCAATGTGGCGCGCGCGCTCTTTTACTTTGCGGTTCGCTACAAAATGTCGATCGACAAAATTCAAGAAGAGTTCCTGCGCGATTGGCATCGTCAGGATCCGCCCGATCAATTTGAAATTGATCGCAACGAAGCCATTTTCAAGATTCAAGGCAATCGCAATCCCTTCATCGATCACCCTGAGCTGGTCGACCACATCGCCGACTTCTGATTTGCAATCGCGCCTTGAGTGCAATCGGGATACAAAAAAACCTCGGAAGAACTTCCGAGGTTTTTTATTTGGACGATGAATCTTACAGCTTAGGCTGTGGGATTTCGAAAACGCGAGTTCCCCGCCGCCGGCGCCGCAGAGGCCACGGGCTGCTGACCTGAAGCCGCCGTATGCGGATGCGCTTGTGTCGGAGCCGGCGCGGCCGCCGACATCACCGTGGCCGCATGCTGCAGATTGATTTGCGGATCCGGCATCGACACATGGCTCGACTCCACCATTTGGATGTGCGCCGAACAGAGGGCGCGCATGTTCGCCTCAAACTGCATGCGCAGCTTTTTGAGATCGGCGATCTCTTGATAGAGGCGCTTGAGATTGTCGCGACCATCGCGCATCACCAGCTCGGCCTTTTGCGTGGCGTCCTGAATGATCAGCTTCGCTTCGCGCTCGGCATCGACGCGAATTTGATCCGACATCTTTGTCGCCGTTGCGAGGGTGGCTTTCAAAGTTTCATCGCGCTCTTTGTATTCCATGAGTTGGATATCTTTTTGGCGAGCGATCTCTTTGAGTGAATTGCGTTCGCGGATCAACTCTTCCATTTGATCGGCCAGATCACGCAAAAATGCGGCGACCTCGTTGGGGTCCAATCCCATGACTTTGCGATTGAAAGACTTGTGGGCGATATCGATCGGCGCAATTCTCACGATTCCCTCCTTGGGATCGGTTCAAACGACTCAATCAGGATAAAGGACGAGGCGCGGGAGAGGCATCGGCCAAAGGTCTAGATTCGCATTGTGGACTCACTGAGCTGGAGCGATCCAAGTCGCCAAAGGCTCGGAGATGCGGGCGATTTCCGAAACTGCAGAACACACGCAGAACGCGTGTGGGCTTAAGACTGCGCCGTGCCTCGAGCAATCTCTTGATCGCGAAGCACAGCTTTCTCAAAGGAGTAACGAAGCGCTCGTTCGATTTCGAGTTCACGCATGGACTGAAGTCCAGCTGCGGTCACACCCTTTTTGGAGGTCACTCGATCTTGCAACTCTTCGAGACGAACGGCGGCGTCCATGTTTGCCAGTTCGGCGGCGCCCAGGAAAGTCTGCACGACCATGCGTCGGGCCTGCGCAGGATCAAATCCCCGCTCTTCGATCCACTCTTGCCAGTACTGCATCAACTCAAACACAAAGCCCGGGCCCGAACCACAGCTGACCGTGAGAGCTTCAAAGGCTTCGCCCTCGGCCGCAAAGACGACAATGCCGAGTGCGCCCATGAGTTGCTCGATGAGCGGAGCTGAGCCTTGGGCCTCGGGACCCAGACAGTAACCGATGACACCGCGGCGAATGTTGCTGGGCGTGTTGGGCATTACGCGAACGAGATTCTTCACTTGGGGAATGAGGCGCTGCAAAGTGCGGAGATTGAAGCCGGCCGCGAGCGAAATGACGGTGTGAGATGGCAGAAACGAACTGCCGATCGGCTCGATGGCACTGACAAGATCTTGGGGCTTGATGGCGAGAATGATCAAGTCGGCTTGGTCGACGACTTCTTCGTTATTCGCACAAGCGTGGATGCCGTAAATTTCCTTGAGGCGATTGAGTTTCTGCGAAGAACGATTACTGACATAAATCCGCTCGGCTGGGACATGCCCGCTTTCGACGAAGGCCTTGATCATCGCCGAGGCCATGTTGCCGGCACCGATAAATCCCAACTTACCTATGCGCATCGGATTCATGACTTCATCATCAATCCCGCCGTTCAGAAGCGCAATCAACTTCGTTCGCCGAAAAGCGCTGTGCCAATACGGAGAAGTGTCGCGCCTTCGAGCACGGCGGACTCGAAATCACTGGTCGTGCCCATCGAAAGGGTGTCGAAGTGAGTTTGAAGTTCGGCAGGCAATCGCCGCGCCACTTCGGCATGAATTTGCCGAAGATCTGCGAATTGCCGTCGCGCTTCGCGGGTGGAAGTCTGAAGCGGCGGGAGCGCCATCATGCCGCGAACTCGAATGTGGGATCGCTGCTGGGCTTGGCGAACAAACTCGACGATGGCGTCGACTCCGGCGCTCAGTTGCAATCCTGATTTCGTCTCTTCGTCGCCGTAATTCACCTGCACAAGAATGTCTTGCGCAACCGACGGCGCTCGTTGGCGAGTGGGGTGGAGAGCCGCTCCCGGAGCGACCGGCGCGGCGGCACGCTTTGAACCCAACTGGCGATCAATTCGACCGTCGAGTTGGCGCTGAAGTTCGTCGACCAAACTGAGGCGATCGACGGAGTGAATCAGCGCGAAGCGACCCAGAACGCTTTTCACCTTGTTGCTTTGTAGGTGGCCGATGAAATGCCAGCGCGGCAGTGGCCTCGTCGATGAATTTCTTTGCTCGCCCCAACCCATCGCGTGGGCGATGGCCTGGCGTTCGTCGATCTTCGCCACGGCTTCTTGGGCGTAATTTTCGCCGAAGTCCATGACACCGGCGCGCTCAGCTTCGAGCACATCGATCAGCGGCTTAGTTTTGCTCACGCCGATCCACTGCACGCTTTCGCGTGGTCGGCCGGCCGCTTGGCAAGCGCGTGCAATGCGCTCTTCGATGTTCTTGACCTTCGTTGCAATGCCGCTGTCACGCAGGGGGATGGCGAAATTGCCTTTGGCCGCCAACATCGCCAAGAGGCGCGACACCAATTGCATGGGCAGACCCACCACATTGTCGAAGTCGCCTTCGAAGTGATCGACGAATTCCGAGGCCAGGCCTTGAATGCCGTAACTCCCCGCCTTGTCGCGACCTTCGCCGCTGGCGACATAGGCGCGGATTTGCTGATCGTTGAGATCGCGAAAGTGCACGCGCGTGATGACGTGATCGCAGAGTGTCTCGCCCATGACTTCATCGTGAACCGCAACAGCGGTCAGCACTTGGTGGGCTTTGCCGGAGAGCGCTCTGAGCATGCCCGCGGCCTCGTCATCGGATCGCGGCTTCCCGAGCACACGTTCGTCGAGGGCCACGACGGTATCGGCCGTGAGGATCACGGCATCTGACGAATGTCCATGCTGGCGTCTCAATCTGATACAAGCCTCGACTTTATCGAGGGCCAAGCGCTCGATTCGACGCTGGAGATTCAGGTTTTCGTCGGGAATTTCCGATATTTGTAGAGGGAGAACAGTGAATTCGTAGCCGTGTGCCATCATCAGCAAACGGCGACGAGGTGACTGTGATGCGAGGACGAGTTTGCGCTCGTTCATGCTTCACCTTACATCACGGAAGGTGCCGCGTGGGTAGTGTTTTGGACCCTTTAATTTGGATCCTGATTTTCGGGGGCTGTGCCTACTTTTTCGTCTCGGCGCTTATGGCGCGCGACGAAGGCATGTCCGCGCTGTCTTGGGCATCGGGTACAACACCGACCCGATCGAAATCACCGATCATCGAATTCTCGCGACCCCTCGTGCATCAGTTCACACTGCAATACGCCGTTCGCATCAAAAATAAAAAATGGCGAAAAAAGATGGAGTACCAGCTCGTCACCGCGGGCATGACCTCCGAGCTGAACGTCGACGAGTACATCGGCCTGAAGCTTTTCTGGGGCGTGTTGATGCCGATCATTCTCGTGATCCTCAACTTCGCGCTGAGCCTCGGCTTCAATCCGGCGATGGTGTTCATCGGTGCAGTGGTGGTGGGTTGGATGATGCCGGACCTGCATGCGACGAAGATGCGCAACACGCGGCAGGGTGCGATTCGCTTAGAACTCCCCTTCTTCATCGACTTGATGGCGTTGTCGATGGAAGCCGGTCTGGACTTTCAAGGCGCCATCCAACGCATCATCGAAAAAGCGGATCGCAATTCGACGTTCGCCGACGAACTTCAGCAAGTGCTTCGCGACATCACACTCGGCGCATCTCGCGCTGAAGCCCTGCGCAATCTTTCGTTTCGTTGTGATCTCAATGAAGTGAACTCGTTGGTGAACGTCATCATCGACGCGGACTCGACGGGCGCGAGCGTGGCCAAGGTCTTGAAGGACCAATCCGAACAGATGCGAATCGAGCGATTCGTTCGTGCCGAAAAGGAAGGCGCGAAGGCTTCGCAGAAAATTCTGATTCCGCTGGTTCTTTTCATCCTTCCCGCGGTCTTCATCATGGTGATGGCGCCGGTGGGTCTGCAGTTCCTGTACGGCGGAGGCAAGTGATGATGAGCTTGCTCACGCAACAAGGGCAATTGATCGCCGAGCATGTCGAAGTCGCCGATTCACTACTCAGCCGCATGCAAGGATTGTTGGGACGCCGTGAACTTCCGGCGCGGCATGCGCTTTGGATTCATCGCTGCAATTCCGTTCACACTTTTTTCATGCGCTTTTCCATCGACGTGTTGTTTGTCGATCGCGCGTTGGCGATCGTCGGCATCCATCGTTCGTTGCCCGCATGGCGAGTCACCTTTCCGATTGCAAATGCTGACAGCGTATTTGAACTGCCCGCCGGTTGCCTCGGTGCCGAGGTCAAAGTCGGCGATCGCTTGAAGGTCGTGGAATCCACGCACGCGGATGCCCGAACTCACTTACCGAGGGAGGTTTAAATGGCCTCGAGCGCTTGGGCGATTCGCATCCTCACTGGACCGCAGGCTGGTCAGATCGTGCCGCTGGACATGGGCTACAACATTGTCGGCCGAAGTCCGAGCTGCAAAGTGAAGGTCGCGGCCAATGGAGTTTCAAAAGAACATGCGACGGTGCTGGTGACTGAAGATGGCAAATTGCTCATCACCGACATGAAGTCGCGTAACGGCACTTTCGTCAACGGGCTGCGCGTGCAGAACCAACGCCTTGGCGCTGGCGACAAGATTTCGTTTCACGAGGTGGTGTGCGACATCTTGAAGTTGCCACCTGGCTATGATCCTCGCTATCGAAACTCCGGCCCCATGCCGGCTTGGGCTGGCAATGTCGCGCTTCAAAGTCAGCCGGCTTTGGGACCGGGCCCGAGCTTTGATCCGGGGTTTGGCGGAGCTCCACAGTATGCCGGAGAAATCGTCGGCGCGGCTCCGCAACTCTCCGTCGCTTCGGCGCCGGAGGCCTCGGCCATGGCGGGAGCCGTGGTTCGCCCCTCATCGGGAAATGTGATCGTCGATCTTTGGGAGAATCTCAAACTCTACGTTGAGCATGTGGCGATGCCTGGCATTTACATGCTGGTGCAGAAGATGAGTTTCCGACAAGGTTTGCTGTTGTTTGTTGCGGCCTACGTCGTCTTGGTGACGATGATCGCGACCATTCCGATGGTGCGCATGACGCAGAACTCGATCAAGCTTGAGTCCACTCGACGAGCCAAGACCATCGCGCGAAATCTCGCCGCCATCAATCGCCAGGCGATTCTTGAACGTCGCGATGAAGTGATCAGCGTGCGCTTGGGAGAGCTTGAAGAAGGCGTTTCCAACGTGCTGATTCTCTCGGCTGATGGCACGGTGATGGCGCCCGCCAACAAGCGCGGTGAGTTTTCAAAGTTGCCATTTGTCAATCAAGCGCGCCAAGAGGCTCGAGAATCCGAAGGTCCGATCAGCGCCAGCGAGTTCGGCGTCGCCGTTCCCATTTTGAAATACAGTCCCGACACCGGCTCTCAAGAGGCCGTCGCTTACTCCATCGTGCTTTATGACATGGGCCAGATGGCCATGAAGGGGAATCAGATTCTTGCACTCTTCATGCAGATCTTCATGCTTGCGACTTTGATTGGCGGACTCCTCTACTTCTTCCTGATCCGCGTGGTGGAACATCCGCTGCATATCTTGGGTTTGCAACTGGACGATGCGCTTCGCGAAGGCCGAGATGACTTGGCGACGCCCTACAACTTTCCACAACTCGAAAAGTTGGTGGCCAACGTGAACTCGGCGCTGACCCGCGCGGCCAACGGCGGCGGTCCCAGCGCCAATGGCGGTGCCGCGGCCAACTTGAACCGAGAAACTGAAGCCATCAACATCGTGCGCATGTTGCCAATTCCGGCGATCAGCATCAACGCGTTGGACGATCGGATCATCACCACCAATGGCTTCTTTGACTCGCTCATCGGTGGCGGCATGAATCTGACGAGCCGACCCGTCACCGATATTCCCGACGCCGCACTCAAGCAGCAACTGGCGGACCTCATTCCGCAGATGCGCGCGCAGCTGGGCCAAATCGCGTTCGGTGAACTGCCGTTTGGCGGCGAAATTTATGAGATCAATGGTCAAAGTATTTTGGGCACGCCGAGCGAGCCCGCATGGTTCTTGATCACGATGCATAAGAAGGAGGGAGGCTAAGCTTAGGTGTCGGCAGCTCCAGCGCTCCCGCGTACGGGATTCAAATTTACCGTATCCATTCGCACCGGCCCCGATGCCGGCGCAATGTACCAGCTATTGCCTCCGCGCGTCTCGATTGGGCGCGATCCCCAGTGCAACATTCCTCTACGCGATCCCAAGGTGAGCCGACAGGCCGCGATCATCGAATTCACTCCTGAACGCATCACCATCCAAGACATCAGCAATCGCGGCACTTTGTTTGTGAACAATCAAAATGTCGTCAGCCAATCCATCAAAGGTGGCGACGTCATTCGTATCGGCGACTCTGAGTTCGCCTTCGTGGTCGAGGCCATTCAGCTTCCGCCCGTGCCGAGCCAAGTTCCTGCCGTGGCCTCGGCACCCCATCTCTCCTTGGATCAAATGCCGGCGCTCGTCGATCCGGCGGCGCGTGCACAACTTCCCATGCACCCTCCACACGCGGCACCACCCGCCTTGGCTCAGCCTGCGTCGTCCGCGAGTGCAGCTCGATCGCGTCCACAGTTTCAGTACGGTGGCGCTGTTGCGACAAAGAAAAAGTCCAATCGTCCGTTACTGTACGGAGGTCTGGCTCTGGTGATCTTGGTCGCCATCTTGGCGATGTCAGAAGATCCGGCAAAGAAGAACCCCGACAAAGGTCTAAAGCCGGTGACGGAGATTGAGAAGGAAATCGCAGATACCGAAAAGCTGATTGGAGAGTACAAAGCCAAAAAGACTTTTAAGAACGAAGAGGAGCGAACTCGATACGAAGAAGCCCAGCGACATTATCTCGAGGGCTTTCGCGACTATCAAAAGGGCAATTACCCGCGGGCGATCAGCTCGTTGGGAACGGCACTTGCGATTGATTCGAGTCATCAACTCGCTCGTCGTTACAAGAGTCTTGCGGAGAAGCGACGTGATGAACACATCAACTCGCTACTCCTGGAAGGACGTAAATATATGGACAAAGCCATGTTCGGTCGCTGTGTCGCGGCCTACGACAAAGCGCTTTTGCTCATGCCCAATCGCGACGACATTCGCTTCAAGCAAGCGGATCTGAATCGTCGTCAATGCAAAGTTCGACTGGAGGATCGCTTCTAAGATGGCTGTCATGCGGGTTCTACTCTACGGCAAAGAAGTGAACGCGGTTCCCCTGGAACCCGGGCGCTCGTACGTCTTTGGCCGTGGCGAGGATTGCGATGTCGTGCTCGAAGAGCGGCCCGGAGTTTCCCGACAGCACTTCACCGTCAGCGAAGCGAATGGTCAGTGGATCGCGCAGGTCATCTCCAAGTTTGGCGATTTGATTGTCGCGGGCCAACCCTCGTCGCAAGTGGAGCTCACGCACGGTGCGGTGTTTCGAATCAACGACTATCAATTTAAGTTCGATGAGCATGACGAGGTCGCGCTGCCGGCCGCAGCAGGAGCCGAAGGTCTCAGCCAGGCATCACCATCGACAGGCCGAGGCGGCACGCACTTTGATCCGGCCCAAGCCGGCGGCGAGGGTGGCGGCGAAGACCATGCCGAAATGATGTCGCGACCACCGAGCGCCCGAACGCCACGCATGCAAGGCACACTCTCCGTCGTACCACAAGATGCCGAGGGCGGTCTGCCGCCGGCACCGATTGAGTTCGAGGGCAATGAAGACGCCACGTCCGTGGGGCAAGTTGCGATGATTCGGCCTTCGCTCCGAATCGTGAAGTCCGGCGAACCCGAAACCCGCATCGAACTTGATGGTCGAAAGTGGATCGCAGGTCGCGAGGAAACATGCGAAATCTTCTTAGCGGATCGCAAAGCCAGCCGACGTCAATTCGAAATCAACTCCACGCCCGAAGGCTACTTCATCACGGATCTCGGCAGCGCCAACGGCACGGTGCTCAATGGCGAAGCTTTGGTTCCCAATCAGCCTCACCTTCTGCAAAGCGGAGACATCATCTCCGTGCAGAGCCTCATCATTCACTTTGAGTTGCGCGATCCAGGTTTTGAAAAGCGCCTGGTGAATATCAATCCCGAAGTGCTCGCACCGCCTTCAGCGCCGCCCGCTCCCTATTTTGAAATCATCAACTATCCGGGTCCTGTCGGAAACGGTGGCGCCGTGCGCGTGGATCCGATGGGCGGCTCGCCTTGGGATCAGGCGCGCGATGTTGCTGAGGCCGAAAAAAAGAAAAAGAATCTGCGGATTATTTTGATCGCGGTGGTGATCGCGATCGTGGCAGTGGTGTTTCTGCAAGACGATGCGCCCAAGAACACGGCCCCCGTTCGCCAAGATGCCTTCACGCTTCTGCCTGAGGCCAAGCAAAAAGAAGTCAAAGATCTCTACGCGATCGCGCACAACCTCTTCATTCAAGGCAAAGTCGAAGGGGCATTTGTCGAGCTTGAGAAGCTGCATAAGATCATTCCCGACGGCTACAAGAATTCTCGCGTGATGATGGAGGAAGTGATCAAACAGCGCGAGACCGCTGAGAGGCTGCGCATTCAAGAAGAGGAACGCCGACAGCTTGAAGAGCAGAATCGCATCATTGCTCGCAACATCGAGGATTGCTCGAAAGTCGCCGCGACCTCATTCTCCGTCGACGAGATCCGAAGTTGTTTGAGCGCCGCCATTGAGCGGGATCCAAGTAACGGCAGCGTTCAAGATCTGATCGCGCGCGTGCAAAAACGCGCCGCGGACAAGGCCGCCAAGGATGAAGAGACTCGGATCTACAACGAAAAAGTCTCCAAAGGCCGAGTCATGCATCAGGACGCCGCCAAACTGCATCGGCAGGAAAACTGGTTCGGCGCGCTGGATGCTTACGAAGCGCATATCAAAAGCGAATGGCCGGACCCCAATGGTCTAAAAGGGCGATCAAAGCGAGGAATCGCCGACATTCGTCGTTTCTTGGATCGCAAGGTCGATGAAATGCTGGTCGCAGCCGAATCGGCTTGGAACGCCAAGAACTATCGCGATGCGATCATCGCCGCTCAAGCGGCAAAGAACTTTGATCCGACTTCGGTGAAGGCGGCGGAGTTCTTGGGTAAAGCCCGACGCGAACTCAATTCCATCCTGAAGGTCGAATATGAAACCGCCGTTCTCTACGAAGGCGTCGGCCGACTTGAGGAAGCGATTCGCACCTGGAAGACCATCGAAGAGAAAGATACACCCGATGGTGAGTACGGCCGCAAATCGCGCAGCAAACTTCGCAATTATTCGGACCCGACAAAGAAGTGATTTATGAATCTCAAGTTTGAAAGTCGGCCCGTTGCCGGTCAGGATCAACGCCCAACTCCAGAGCTCGCACTTGATCGCGATTTGAACGCGATCGTGGTGGCATTTCCCTGGGGACCGCGCGAGGCCGCACAACGCGCGATCGAACGAATCTTCGAGTACCTGCGTTTCACTCGCCAAGATCGAGAGGCGACGTCACCATTGCCGAAGCTGACCTGCTTGTCCGACGCCGGCAACGCCGTTCGCACGGCTTTAGAGCTCGCCAACAGCAGTATTTTTCGGGAAGAGAATCGAGAAGAGTATTTGAGTGGTCTTGAGATCTTTGTCGCCACTTTGGATGAAACTGAATTTTGCTGGGCGCAAGTGGGCGGTCCGCAAGTTTTCTTGGCGCGAGGCGAACAGTATCTGCAGCCGATCGGCGCTCAAATGGATCTCGCCTTTGACCTACAGCCCGCGCAAAAAGCCCCGCTCCCCGTACTTCCCAATCGGCTCGTCGGCTTGGATCAGAGCGTGATGGTGGATGTGCGGAGCTTCCGCGCACGCCCTGAGGATCAAATCGTTCTGCTGTCGCACTCTTGTCCCCCGCCTTTGATCTATTCGGCGACCGCATCAGACTTGGCGGCGGGCGAAAAATCTGGACAGGACTTCGTCCAAAGGCTCGCCGCTGCGGACCCGCATCGCGCCTTTTGGTTTGGACAGATCAGCATCGAGGCCACTGAGGCCGAGCGCGAGGCCCTCAGCTTATGATTCGCAATCAAGATTCAAACTCGAAGCAAATCCAGCCACCGACTCTGGTCACCGAGTTCACCGCGCCCGCGTCGCATGCTGCGTTCACGGACGCTCTGGAGATCAATTTGTTTCGCAACGACAAAGTGTGCGGAATGAACTGTCCGCATTGCTCTCTGGGAGAAACCACTTTGCGACTCGCGCGTCTGAAGCGCGATTTGATTCCGGTCAGCCCGCAAGAGATTGAAAGTGCGCTTCGTGCGGAGTTGGTGCGGCGTGAGCTGGGTCGTGAGCCCAATCGCGACACCGGTCGTGATTTGAGTGGCAGTTCATGGCCGCGGCTGATCATCGCCGGTCGAGGTGAACCGACCTTGGCTCCGGACTTCCCCGAAATTCTCAAGTCTATTGCCAAGGCTCGCCAGGAAATCGCGCCGAAAACCAAAATCGAAGTTCTCACCAACGGCGAACGGTTGAGCGATCGAGACGTTTTGGAATCACTTCGTCTCGCCGATCGCGTGTGGCTGAAGCTCGATGTCGGCACAGAATTGGGACTGAAACGATTTTCACAGCCACTCTCGCGCGTGACACTTGAGATTCTGCTCGGCAATGCGCGCAAGCTCGAAAACCTCAGCGTGCTGAGCACTTTCGTCGGCGGGCGTGGTGGCAACGTGCACGAGTTTGAAGAGTGGCTCGAGAGCGTGAGCCTCCTGGCACCTCAGCAAGTCGTCATGACCAATGGTCGCCTGCGAAGTTCGAGCGCCTCGGCGGCGACGCCCGCCCGCGCAGAGTTGATGGAACTGACGGAAGACGAGTTGTTCGCTCTTGCGCATCGATTTGAGCGAAAGCTCAAGCAAAAGGCCTTAGTGTCATTTGATGTTCGCAGTTTGAGCGCTTCGGAGCCAACGACGTTCGAGCTGCGCGCGAAGGCTCGCTAACTCCGGCTCTCGCCAAAGCGCATCGATTTCACCCAAATGCCCTTGCCGCAGTCGTCCCCAACTGAGCGGAGCGGCTTGTGCCAAACTCACATCCGCAACACGAAGACCCAATCGCCTTTCGCCTTCGAGAATTTGAATCTGCTGAAGCGCGGCCTCGCGCTCATCTTGATCCAAACCTCCTAGCCATTGCAGGGCCCACTTGAAAATCTCGGGACAGCTACCTTCTGCCAAACTTCGACGACGAAACTGCTCCATGCAGAACATCGGTCCCACAAATCCACGCCAGCCGCTCCACTCCAAGAGGTATTGAAACTGCGGCCAGCTCTGCCGCAACTCATCCCACTCGTCTTGCGAGACTCGCGCGCGCTGCAAAGCTTCGGCGGTACGCGACGAAACTGAATCCGGAAAGAACTGCTCGATACGCCAGCGGGCCGACCAACGGATCAACGACTCAACCACCAATTCATCGCGCGTCACCTCGGGCGCGGGCACGTAGCCCCAGCGCTCAGCGAGCTCGGACATTTCCTGAAAGACTCGACGATACTCCGTGGAGTTGCGTGGGAGCGGCTGACCTTCAAGCACATCAGTACGCGTATCAAACAGTTTGGGTCGAACATCATGAACGTAAAGGTGATAACCACGCCGAATCGCAAGGCGTGGGCCAAAGTTCACGTCTTGGTCAGGGCGAGCGGAACGCAACCACCAAGATCGCCATGCGGACTCGGTCGCGATTGGGCGATCAATCGCAGGCGGAGGTGGCGTGCGCTCCTTGGCCGCAAGCGCCGCTTGCAAGACGGGCCGCAAAGAGCGCGCATCGTCGGCCAGAAGCTTGAGATCGGCTTGGCCCTCGATCCACTCAACCAGTGTCGCGCCCAAATCCATAGTGGAAGTCGGCGAAGGCTCCAACACACTTTGTGGCACCCACGCATGTGCAGGTCGCCCGGGCTGCAGGCGCGAGCGCGCTTGCAGGCTTTGCATTTCGCGCTCAGGTGGTTTGATCAACATCGCCACTTGCGCACTTCGACCGAACACATCGTCGCGTGGCAAACGAGCATCCACTTCATTCACTTCAAGCAGCGGACCCTGAAGGCCGACCAGGATCACGCGAGTTTGATTCCAAAGATTCTGATCATCCATCCAGCGAAACAAACGAGACAGTTGCTCGCTCATCAAATGAATCTGCTCTTCACGAGTCTTGGCTCGCGCGCGTCCCGCCTGATCATAGCTCTGGTGCCATGGAGCCGCGGGATCATGAAAGTAAAGCGATAAAAAGAAGGGGCGCTTTCGACCGAGGCCGAAACTCGAAGCCGATCGCCACGATCTGGACTCTTGCGACCACTCTTTGAGCCATGCCAGAGCTCGATCAACGATCACATCGGCAGAACGCAAACTTCGCCAAGGCTGCAATTCGATAGAGTCATCGAAAACTTCAAAGCCTTGATTCAAACCCGTTCGCCGCAAGATCGGGGCACCACCAGAGATTAAGGCCGTCGACCAACCGCGATCCAAGGCTCGCTCGGCCACCGTCTGCACCCGAGGTGACAAACTTCCCTCAGGTCCTCGCCCATGATGGCGATAGCCGGTGCGCCGCGGCGGCATGCCGGTCAAGATCGACGCCAATGCGGGCCCCGACAACACCGACGTGGTGTAGGCGCGAGTAAACTGCACAGCTTCGCCGCAAAGGCGCGCAATCGCGGACTCGCGCGATTCGCTCTCCATGGAATCGAGTCGACACTCAAGATCCTGCGAGCCCAGTTGCTCAACTGCGATCAGTAAAATTGAGTCAGGCCCCGAAATCGAACGCCAAGGGCCACAAGCGCTGGTCATGAGACTCAGCAAGAGGCCGAGGCCACAGCGAGCCAGAGACAAAGCCTCATTCTGAGCCTGAGCCCGAGCTCGACCTTGAGCAGACTGAGACGCCCGGTCGCGGCCCGCGCGCAGTAATGAAAAAGCAAACTTCGTCTCGCAGTGCATGAGCCGGAATGTTACCTTGACCCCTTCGTAGCCTCTAGAAATAATTTTCGCCATGGCACTAACAGAAAAGCTTTTCCTCGTCGCACAACCGGCCGCAACCGCAATCCTTTGGGGTCTTCTCACCGTGAGCGTGATCAGCCTCGGCTTGATCATCGAACGCTGGATCACTCTCCGCGCCGTCGCTCAACGCGGCTTCAAAAATCGTCAACGCATGCGTGAGGCCCTCCAGAGTTATAACTTAAGTGAGATCGAAGAATTGGCTCGCGACAAAGACTCGCTCGAAGGTCGCGCTTTGGCTTACGGACTTCGGCATGTGAAGGAGAGCGGCACGAAAGGTCTGGATCAGATCTTCAACTCCTTTGCACTGCTCGAACGGCCTCAGCTTGAGCGAAGCCTCAACTTTCTGGCGACCGTGGGATCCAACGCACCTTTTGTCGGCTTGCTGGGTACAGTGTTGGGAATCATGAAGGCGTTTAAGGATCTTTCGGCGAACGCTTCGGCGGGCAACGAAGCCGTCATGGCGGGAATCTCCGAAGCTTTGGTCGCGACGGCGATCGGCCTGTTGGTCGCAATTCCTGCGGTCATCGCTTACAACGCTTTCCAACGCCAAGTCCGCCAAGCGCTACAAGGAATTGAAATTGTGCGTGAGCTCTGCACAGCCTATGCGGCGACGGATCGATCGACTTCACCCACAAAGAAGGCCTAAAGCTATATGGCGGGCGGATTTCAACACCAAGATGACGAACCCATTTCCGCGATCAATGTCGTTCCCTTGGTCGACATCATTTTAGTTGTTCTCATCATCTTCATGGTGACGGCGCCGCTGGTGTTAAAGCCCGTCATCGATATCAATCTGCCGAAATCCGCGAGCGGCGAAGAAGCCCCACCGGCACCGCTCACCGTGGCGATTGGCAAGGATGGCAGCCTCGCCGTGAATGGCGAAGCCGCGACGACAGAGTCGCTGGCGGTTCGCGCCAGCGCTCTCGTACGCGAGAAGCCCGACACAGCTGCGATTCTTCAAGCCGATAAGTCCGTGACGCTTGAGATGCTCACGGCCGTCATCGATGTGATCAAAACATCGGGAATCAAAAAGGTGGCGTTCAGCACCGACAAGACGACGGCGCCCGCGGCACCATCGACAGCCCGCTAGGCGCGCTCGGTTCCATCTCATTCACCTGTTGGGTTTTTAGTTCCCTGTTGGGGGCACTCGACTTTGTGTGCCCACACTGTAGCGACGATAAAGTGCCGAGTTCAAATCCAAGCCCGAGTCGGCCGACTTCACCTTTTGGAAGTGATAGCGCAATTCACCCGGCGCGTTTGGATCCTTCTCCGGAGCCTGAACGAAGTAGAAGAGCAAAGTGTTCTCTTCCGCATCGTGAACAAGGTCAGCGCGGCCCATGGCGCCTGCGAAGGTCAAAGGCAATGTTTTGTATACGGAGATGTTGGAAATCTGGAAATCGCCGCAGTGCTGACCTGTGTCCGTGTCGACAAAGGGACGCCAGTAGCGCTGATACGGCACGGCCGACTTCGGACTTCGCCAGTTGCGATACTGCAAGAAGATCTCATCTAATCTGAAACCATCAAACAGATAGGCGCGATTGCCGTGATCCATGCCGCCTGACTTGTTTCGCGTCATGAAGAACTCGAAGGAGTCGATGAAACCATCGCCATCCGAGTCGAAGTTAAAGGGATCAGAATCCATGCCCATCTTGTCTGTCCAATTTCCAGTTGGGCCCAAAGGAGTTCCGTTTCGCATGAAGCGCTCTTCACACAAATTCAGTAAGTCGCGATCTTCATCCGTGGTGTCCGTGCAGGAATTGTCGAGCATCTCATTGAAGACGATGTATCGATAGAAGAAGGCGTCGGAGTACACCGGATGGAAGGAGTTGCGCTTCTGCGGGTCGAACACTTGTCCGAGCGTGCCCAAATTCATCCGACCGCGCTTTGAGAGATCCTTGGCAAATTCTGTGTTGTAGCGAATTTCGTCCCGATCACAAAGGCCGTCAGCATCCGAGTCCACGCCCATGGTTCCGTCATCGCAAGGTGCCGCGTTGAGGTTCGCGACCACAAACTCCTTGATTCGCCAAGGTTCCGATGACGTGACTCCGATCAACTCGTCGAGAGGAATTCGGCCATCAAGGTTGGTGTCCAAGAATTTTCCCAAGCCCGTCATCGCCATATTGCGAAGGCGATTCGATGCGGTCGGATTGTTAGGTCCGTAATACACCGTTGAGAATGTCGAGCGCGCGACAGTGACCAGATCGGCAATATCGCGATAGATCGCCGTATCATCCGGCGGGCTGCCATAATCCGTAGGTTCACCGTCCGTGATCATAATGATTAGATACATGGAGTTCTGACCCGGATTATCCATCTGATCTTTGACGATCGCGGATCGAGTCATCTGAATCGCCGTCTTGTAGGGTGTCGCACCGTTATCGCCGTCGGTACGCAGTCGATCCAATGCCGCTTGGAACAACATCTGATCTGCTGAGAAAATGGCGCTCTGATCCGAGCCATCATTAATATAAGCCAAGGATTGGTTGCCGTTGAAGGCCACAAATCCCCATGACACATTCGGATTATTCTTATGAATGTCCCAGAAGGCGCGAATCGTATCGTGTCGGTAAGTCTTCTGCGGATCAGTCGTTCCGTTCGATCCCGACTTATCGACTAAGAACATCACTTTCGTGTACGAGCTTTGCGTATTGGGTGGATCGGCGCAGATTTTACCAGCCGAAGTTTTCTCGACGGCTTTCTCAATCATTTTAAGACGAGCGTTATCGCAGTTTTGGAATCCACCGACGAGGAGAATGGCGGCGAAAAACAGGCCGGCAATGGCGCGACGGTCGACTTTGGGTTTGTCTTTGCGACTGAACCAACCGCCGAGAAGGGACTTCACCCCATCTCGAACGATCTGAATCGCAGTCATCGACTCTTTCGATCCCATGGATCGCCCCCTAAAAAACCTGAGCGTCTCAAATTGCGACGCCCGCCCCTCGTTTCAACTCGGCCCGTCCGGTCCGATCTGACCAATGTCACCGATCAAAGCCTTTGTCATTCAAGTGCGAGGCCACGCGACAAGCGCTCAAATCGAAAACAATTGTTCATCCCCTTCGCAATTGCTCACAACTTCGTCGACGCATGAGACAGTGTCTCACACATCCTATGGGCAATTCCACGCTTCGGATTCTCACCGACGAAAATCGGGATTCTCCCTCCATTCTTTTCGGCAAAATGCCGAAGAATCTGATGAGTTCCGATCACTTCCGTGGATTCGCAAAATCGTCTCAGTCTGAGACGCGCGCGTTGAAGCTGAGCGATCACACAGAAAGTCTGTTGAAATACTCCATATGTTCCAAGCGAGTTGGGCGATGCAGAAGTTTGAAGCGACAAGCGAACCAAGCCGAAGGCGAATCCTCAAGGGCATCGCCATCGGTGCGCTTGCTCTCGCTTTGACAGGCCTCGCGAGTCAGGACTCGGCACACGCCCAAGCACGTGTCGACCTGGAAGATCTCGACGTCAAAGGTGAACTTCTCAATGACAATCGCCTGCGAATGACGGCTCGCGATGCCATCGATGTCGGTGATCGCATTCACTACCGAAAAGATTTTCGACCGGAAATCATCGACGGCTTGGACTTAAGAATTCCGGCGTCTGAAACTGAGCAACTAAAGAGCTCGATCGAGCCTAAGTTAGATTCGAAGCTTGAGGGCAAACCATGAGGGCCGATCGCGCGCCAGCTCCGGACCTGGCTCCAGAAGTTCTTTCGGAGTCTGTGGAGATTGAGATTCTTCGCGACGGCCAGCCTCTGATGACACAGATTTTCACGCACTCCCCCATTCGCTTTGGGCGAATTCTCGATAACGATGTGGTGCTGCCCTTTGATTCGATCTCCAGAAATCATTGCGAGTTGGTCTATCGCGAAGGTGCATGGTGGTTGATCGATCTGAAAAGTCTCAATGGCGTGAAAGTCGGCGATGAGCGCGTGCAGTCTTATCGCTTCGGCTCCGAGGGCTCGTTCATCCTCAAACCTCTCGAAATCCGACTGCGTCGTGTGCAAAGAAATCTCAGCTCAGAAAATGTCACGCACTCCGGCTTACCCATTCTGGGCGACGATGACCTGACACCCGTGCATCCAGCTCCCGCCTCGGGCGGAATCGCTAAGCCCGTGCCGACGGGACCTCGTCCAATCCCAACTCCCCCTGGCGGTCATCCCAAAACAAAACCTGAACCACTTTCTCAACCTTTGGCGCAACCCCAGGCGCACGCGGCTCCCGCATCCCGACGCCCCTTGGTCAACATCGACTCTTTGATGTTGCTCTCGCGGACTCACCCATCGATTGATCGATCCAAGAATCGCGCTCTGCAGGTTGTAGTGTTCTGGCATGACATCATGTTGACGAGCACAGAGTTTCTGCCCGGAGAGGACATCGAAGTGTATCTCTCCGATTCGCAAGACGTTCCCATTCGCTTTGGTCAAGTGGGAGATCAACAAGCCGACTTGAAGATGCCAAGAGGCTTTGAGTTGGCCGCGCGAAGCACGCAGTCACTCAAGCTCACACACTTTTCACACATCCTCGCCAATGGGCCCTCAAATCTCAGCGTGCTGTTTCGCTTCGTGCCCACCTCCAGAGTGCGCCGCGAAGGCGTTATTCCGATCATTGAAGATGCCTTGATCGATCCACTGGTTCTCTCCGGTGCGATTCACGGGTCCATCGCCATTGCGACCTTCACGATGGTTCGCGCACCTCGCACCGACATCTCCAAAGAACCCGTGCGACTCGCCAAGATCGTTCAGCCCACTCCTGCACCACTAGTCACTGCGCCCACGCCCGCACCGACGCCAACGCCTTTTGTTGCGGAAGCGACGCCATTTCCGACTCCCGAGCCGACGCCTCTGCAAGCACAAGCGACGCCAATTCCACAACCGACTCCGCCGCGATTGGCACAAGCGACGCCACCGCCCAAACCCACGCCTCGCAAGGAACTTCCTAAGCGCAAAGATCCTCCGCGCGTCGCGAAGCAGGTGGAAGAAGTCGAGGCCGAGGCCGCTCCGCAAAGCGAGAAGCCCAACCTCACGGCCGCAAAGCCCGCGAAAGACAATCCTCCTCCGCCCGGGCCAAAATCCGATCAACCGATCAATCAACAAGCTGTCGAGGCCAAACCATTTCAAGCCACAAGCGTCGGGGCTCTTAAGACTCTCTCTCTTCTTTCCACCGGCGCACCGCCGACGGCGGGAGCGCAGAGCATTGTGGTTCGCAAAGGCCCACAGCCCAGCGGTCCGCTGGGTGGTGGCGGCGGTGGTTCAGGCGGTGGTGGAACAACAGCCATCATGAACAATCTGCCAGCGACAAAAGGTGGCGACCCAAATGGTGTTGAAGGCGGCATGGCCTTGGCGGTTTCTTCGGGCGGCGCGGGCTATGGAACTAAAGGTTACACAGGCAAGGCCGGCACACGCGGCATCAAGGGTTCTGTCGTAGGCGGCGCGACTTTCACCAACATTTCCAAGCAAGAAGGCCTGACTCGAGAACAAGTGATGAAGGTCGTGCAGAAGCATCACGCCCAGATTCAACAATGTTACGAACGGAGTTTGTTGGACGATCCGGCTTTGGCGGGTCGAGCCGAGTTCGAATGGGAAATCAATCCACAAGGCAGCGTCGAAGGCGTTTCCGTGAAAGAGTCCACGCTTCGTAACGGCGAGAAGCTGCTCAATTGTGTCAAAGGCGTCTTCCGTCGAATGAAATTCCCGGCGGCCACCAACGGCGCCTCGACAACCCCGACCATAGGCTTGCCCTTCGGTCGACTCTAAGTTCACAAGTGAATCCCATGCCTCCGTCTGCAATACTGGGCATTGAGTCCGACACATCTCACGTTCAGCGACTTTGGTTATCAGCATCGGGTCGTCGAACTCGTGGTGAAGACAGGAGCCCAGCATGGTGGTACTTCAGCAGTTCTTCCTCAACTTCAAGAACGACATCTTCATGTGGCCAATCTTTATCACCAGCCTCTTCGGCCTGGCCCTTGTCGTGGAGCGTGTTCGCTATCTGCGACAAGCCTCTTCGGTCCAGAAGGAAGAGTTCCTCAACCAACTGAACCAGCTGGTCTTGCAAGGCAATCTCGAGCGTTGCATCGCGCTCTGTAACCAAAACCAAACGCCGCTGACGAAAATTGTTCGCGCCGGACTCATGGCGATCGCCTCTAGAAAATCCGTCGATGAAGTTCAGACCGCGATGGATGCCGTGGCCCTTCGTGAGATTCCTAAAATCGAAAAGCGCACCAGCATGTTGGCGATGCTATCCAACATGGCCACACTCTTGGGTCTGCTCGGTACGATCTTCGGTATGATCGGCGCCTTCGCCGCCGTCGCAAACGTGGCCGCCAGTGAAAAGGCCGCTCGTCTTGCTGCGGAAATCGCCAAAGCCATGAACTGTACGGCCTACGGTCTTTTGGTCGCCATCCCGCTGCTGGGCGCCTACGGTTGGCTGCAAAGCAAGGGCACCGAGTTGATCGACGACGTCCACGAGGCCGCGGTTGCCACTCTCAACTTCATCATCTCCAACCGAGATAAGTTTGCGCGCTAAGGAGTTGATGTGGGCGGCGGTTCAGTTCCAGGCGGAGGAGGAAAATCCGCCAACTTCGAACTCAATCTGGTTCCCTTCATCGATTTGTTTTCGACGTTGATTTGCTTTCTGCTCATCACCGCGGCCTGGAACAATCTCGAAGCGGTGAACGCAGGTGCGCCGCCCAAATCCATCGACCAACGCGATCAAAACGATATTCCACCCGAACCACCGCCCGACAAACCCAAGGTCACGCTTTCGGTGACCCTGCATCCAGATCGCCTTGAAGTCGCCGAAGACAATGAGACCAAGCCCTTTCCTCACGTTAACGGCACTCCGAATTACGCGCGCCTTGCGGAGACTCTGCGAGATTGGCGAACCAAGTATCCCAACCGGCAAGATGTGGTTCTCGCTTCGGACAATCGGGCGCCCTACAAGCATTTGGTGAAACTGATGGACGTGTTCATCGACGAAAAGTTCCCTGAGGTCAGCATCACATTGAACTGACTCCGGCTAAAGGATGACGAATATGAGCAGCGGCGAAAAGCGAATCATCAAGCCTGGGTATCACATCCGACCCAAGTATGATCTGCACGGCTTTCGCGAACGCCAGACCGGCGACCATAAGGGTCACATCGCAGGTGAACTTCCCCTCACGCCGATGATCGACATGTTCTCAGTTCTGGTCATCTTCTTGCTCATGAATTTCTCATCGACCGGAGAGATCTTCTATATGTCGAAGGCCGGCATCACCTTGCCGGAGGCCTCGACATCCGCTCAGCTCGCCAGCGCGCCGCTGATCTCCTTTGCGAAGGGCGTTTACTATCTCGACGCGCAAACTCCGGCCGGAAAGCTGATCAGCTATGAGGATCGAAGCGAAAATCTTCAAGGCATCGTCCAGCAGCTCGAGGCCCTGAAAAGAGAAATGCAGGCCGCTGGCCCCAAAGTGTTCAACGGTCAGTTGAACTTTCAAGCTGACGAGAACACGCCGCTTCTGTTCGTGAAACGAGGCATGGGCGCTGCAACCAGCGCAGGATTCACAGCGATCAACTTTGTGGTCAAGGCCGACTAGCGCTTGATCGTGGCCAAGAACTTCGGCCTCGGCAGCTTCGACTTGCGTGCGTTCAGTTGCTGCACTCGAGATTTGAACCCAAACTCCTGATAGACCTGCGCCAAATTCCAAACAGCCGTCGGTTCACTCGCATTGACCTTCAACGCCTTCTTCAGCCAGTCGGCGCCCCCGTCTAAGTCGTTCAAATACAATCGGGCCACACCAATTCCGGCCATGGCTCGCGCATGGCCTTCTTGAATCTCAAGCATGCGTGTCCAGATGGCGATCGCGAACCAGTACTGCGAATCCGCCATGTAAGACTCGGCCAATGCATGAAGCGTGTTGAGATCGCGTGGCTGATCATAGAGCTTTGTTCGCAAGGCTCGGGCTGCCGCGGGCGCACGAAACTTCGGCGGACCGCTTTGAATCAAATCCGACTCCTCGCGGACCACAGTTTGCCCTTCGGCGCGACAGCCTTGCACGTAGCGCGTGAAAATCTCAAACTTCTCCGCCGTGTCTAGACACTGCTTGAAGACTTGTTTGGCTGCCGCCTTGTACTGATTCCCTTGCTTGTTCAACTCAGCACGATAAGCCTCAAGCTCGGCGGGCTTTAAGCCTTGTGGCAGCGGAGAGCTGGCGATGAAGCGTCCCAGCTCGAAGTTGGCCTGACCGAGTAAGTAAAGAGAGGCGATGGTCCATCGACCCGCGCCCAGCTTCACGATCTCGTTCAACTCCTTCGCCAATTCCTGAAACGCCTTCACCTTAGACACCAAGCCAGCTTGGTCCTGAGCGTCTCGCATTTGAATGCCGCGAAAGGCCTCCAGCGACCTTTGCGCAATCAGAAAGCGCGAGTGGGCCGCGATCTCCGCCGTCGAACTCTTGGACGTCGAGCGAAAGGACGTCAACGCTTCGGCTTGCTTGCCTTGTCGCCACTGCGCCAAGGCTTTCAAGTACGCGCCGCGATCGCCGCTCAGGCCGGCGGCACTCGATTCCAGACTTCGCCAATCTCCTGCCAGCAAGTCCACGCGGATCACAGCATCGCGATCACCCATTCCCGCATAGAACTTCCGAGCGTTGCGAAAATCTCCAAGCCACTCACTGATCTGCGCTGAGCTTTTGCGCCAGTCTTTCGATTCCTTCTCGTTCGGATACTTCTCCGCGTAGCGGCCCAGATAACGTGCGGCTCTCTCGAAGTCTGCGGTCATCAATGCGGTTTGCGCCATCGAACTGACCGCTTCTTTGGCATAAGTTGAGTCACTGAACTTATCGATCAATCCCTCGCCGACATCGAACATTTCAGGATCGCGCTTTGAGCGAAGAGAAACAAAAGCCTCAAAGAATGCAGCGGCACCCATGGATGAATCTTTGTACTTCGCCGCCAGATTCACCAAGTTTTCAGCGTAAGATTTTGAACCGAACTCTCCGGCCGCCGTTTGAATTTCTTTGAGTTGCGCCCGTCGGGCCGCCTCGCGAATCGCCTGTCGGTCCGCATCCTTCAGCCCACGCGTGCGCTCCAATTGCTTGGCGGCACTCGCAAGACCCGTCAAGTCGTCAAGCTGCGAGTAGCTGTTGATGACGAGGAAGATCGCATCGCGAACTCGTTCATCTTGCGGGAATTTGGAAATGAAAAAGCGAAAGGCTTTGATCGCGGCCTCGAGATTACGGTCCTCATACCAGCTCTGCGCGATATTGTAGGCCGTCGTCGCCGCGGCAGGATGTCGCATTTTGGTCTTGAGCCAAACTTGACCGACTTGCCTGATCCCTTGGCGCGCGCGCAAACGATCCAGAACCGACAATTGATCCGCATCTTTGAGTGCATTGACATAAGCCTCGACGGCCGACTCACGAAACTCCGCCGCCGTCGAACCCTTGGGCGGATTGCTCGCCAGCAGCTCATAGTCCATTCCAGCCCGAGTCCACAGTCCCGCCTTGAACAAACTCTCAGCTCGGTTCACCAACATCTTCGCCAATTCGCGATTTTGCGGGAAACCGATTTGATAAAGTTCATAGCACTTCACAGCCAACTCATAATCACTCTTGGCCTTCGTGCTTCGAGCCTGAGCGTGGAGGCGAGTGGAAACATCCCGAGCCAAGAGCTCCAGAAACTTAAGTTGATTGAGTTCTTTTTTTCCGAGCTTGCGATCTTCACGGCGAGACTTGGAACGCAAACCCTGTGCGGTCAAAACCACATGGCGAACCAAGTCGACGCGATCGGCACCACTCGTCAATCGACCCTTGCTCACCGTCGGCGAGTTCGCCTTTTTGAAAGCATCATTCCATCGCTCGGCGGCCTCGAACTTCACTTCGGGATCTGTGCTGGCTTTTAGAACCTCTAACCAAATGTCGGAGGCTTCGCCCCACAGCTCCTTGAGCGAGAGTCGCCGACCCACGCGGGAGAGCACGCGACGATAAGTGAGATGCGAGTCCGCGATTTTGCGAAAGTAGTCGACCGGATGTTCGACGACCTTCACAGGTGTGGCCGGCTTATCCGCGCCTTCTTTTAAGCTCGCGCGATAATCCCCATAGATTTCCACATAGGGCACGGCCATCGACAGCACGGCTTCACGGCGAATATCCGTCTTTCGATAACTGGCTGGTAACTGATCTCGGGACACCAAGCCTTGGGAGCGAATTGCCTCTTCAAAAGCCGAGACTGACTCCGCATACTTTTGATTGTTGATGTGCACCCAGCCGATGCGGTAGTGCGCCAGCGGCGTGAATGGCGAAAGTTCCTTGGAGGTGACGCGCTGAAATGCCTCGAGCGCGCCTTCCAGATCCTTTTTTTCCTCCAAAAAATAGTCTCCGACGATGATGTTGGCTTCTCGGACATGAATGGAGTTCGGAAACTCCTGGTTCAATTGGCCAAAGGTTTTTAACATCGCTTCGGCCTGACCCAAGTCTCTTTGCTCCAAAGCTTTAAAGAAAAGAGCCCGATCACGAAGCTTCGACTTCGGGAAGAACGCATACACTTTTTGATAAATCTCGATGGCCTCAAGCTTCGGGCGCTTCTCGGCCGTGAAATCAAGTTCGGCAATCGGCGTGTTTTTGTTTCGGCCCACTTTGATCAAATACATCATTCGCGCGCGCTGCAAATGCAGATCCGCTAACGACATATAAAGCTCAGGCAGGAATTCCACATCCTTGATTCGCTTGATCTCTGACTCCGTCACCGACAATCTCGAAGTGACTTGTCGGAGCTGCTCTTGGAGGCCCTCTGTGTCGGCCCCGCCGCTACCAGCACTGGCTTCCATTTGCCCAGGTCGGCGAGTCAGCACTGGCGCTGATTCTTCATCGTCGAGCGTCTCCTCGGCCCGCACGGGGCTTGCGGCGAAAAGACCCCAGGCTGCGACCAACAACAGGATGTGTCGGCGACCTGAGAAGTTCAGCAAGCGACGACTCTTATTCATCGTCGCCCCCATCGTCTTCACCAACGGGCACTTCCACAGGCAAAGGCTCCGCACAGCGTCCACGCAACAAAACTTGGTAGTCTTCGAGTTCGTCCCACCACGCTTCGGACGTGATCGGCCAGAACAGTCGCTCAAAGCGCGTCTTGGACTTCACAGGCGGCATGTAGTCGGCACCAAAGGAAAGGTCCGTACGCAACGGACGAATCGATGCTTCGTATTCGAGGAAGGTGACTTGATTGCGAAACTCCAAGAGCCGATTGGCGACTCGCTCGGCCTCAAGCGGAATTTGTAAGGCCAAGTCGCCCTCAAGCCGTCGCTCCCGCTCCAAGCTCTCGTAGTACATTTTCTCAACAAGCTTGTCGGCAAACTCAATGGACTTCACTTGTCCATCTTGCAAGTCGCGACGTTCAACTCGGTAACGATGAATCAACATGGCGCGCTTTTGGAGAAGACGAGCCTGAAGGGCCATTTGCTTCAAATCGGCATTGAGATCGAGAGGTCGACGAGACTCAATGTGTTTGAAGACAGCCCCATATTCGCGACGAAACTCTTGGGCCGATTCCTTGACCAAGTCGTAACGACAAAGATCGCGTTGCAGCACCATCTTCAAAAGATCGGCCTCAGGAGATTTCAACAATCCGTAGAATGGCGAACGCAAAACTTCGAGCACACCCAACGCGCGCCCGTAATCGCGCATGTAGTATCGAATCCACGCGATTTCGAGCAGCACGCGGGCGCGTTCACGCGTCGGCAAATCCAAGCGGCGAATCGTCTCCAACACAGCCGCCAACTCACCGCGCTCAAACAGCAAGCGCGCCCGATTCAACTCAGCAAAGCGCCGAGTCGGCTCACGTAAAGTGCCTTTGCGCAGAATTTCTTGCAGCAAGGACTCGCTTTCATCGGCGCGCCCATCCGCCAGTCTCTCCGTCGATCTTTCAAACAAGCGATCTGCATGCCACACCGAATCCGTGTGCACGTTTTGAAACTCGCGATTGGCCCAATCCATATAACCACGTCGCATCAGTGCGCGACCGCGGAACCAAGCCAGCATGGATCTTTCGTGCATCGGCTCGATGAGACCATCGAACTCATAAGCAAAGGCCTCGAGCGCGTCCTCGTCGATCTCATGGGTCTGCGCAATTCGATGCAACTCGGTCAATGCCCACAAGCCTTGCGAGGTGCCGACACTTCGCTCCGCGACCCCAAGCAAAATCAAGCCCGCGGTGAGTGGCTTATCGATTTGCGCCAGACCAATCGCCGCGGCGATCTCCAACTCATCGCGAAGGGCTCCCGACTCTTCCAAGTCAGGCGCGCTCATCGCGAAGGCCTCATAAGGTTTCTGCTTGAGCTTTTCCGTGAAGGTCTTGAACCAAGCCTTTGGGAGGAACACGGGGTTCGGCTCGGCCAAGCGAACTTCAACTTTTGGAAGCGCAATTTCCACAGCCTGCGGATCCGCGGGCCACAAGAGTAAGAGCGGAGCGATCAGGAGTGTAAACGCCGCAGGCCTTCCCCAAGAGAAGTTCGACTTCGTCACGGCAGATCGCCCGCATGACCACATCACTCGACCTCATCCGCCGCCGAGCGGCCTCCACCAAAAAGATCGAACTGCATTTCAATGCCGAGCCCCAAGTCTGTCATCAATGTCACACCCAGGTTCACGTCCTTGAACACGTACTCACGCAAGTACCAGCGAAACGCGGACTTCGGCGAAAGATAGAGTCGGCCCTGAATACCCAGCGCCAACATCGGCGTGTGACCGACTTGATTCAAAACCAAGCTCCCGCCACCGATGTAAAGCGAGGTTTCACTGAAGACGAGGAGCCGATTGTACAAGAGGCTCTTCGAATACAACGGGGTGTAGACAAGTCCCGACGAGATGATGTTCTTGGGATAGTCGAGCACGCCGCCAAAACCAATGTTCTCCACCGCGACATTCAACGCCAAGAAATCACTTTTCAACTTGGTCTCTTGATTGAAGTTGTAAGCAAAGTGCACGACTTCCCAACCCAAGTAAGGCTTGAAGTAGTAGGTGTAGGCCAATGACACGGGAAATCCGCGATTGAACGAGTCCGTTGGAATGTGACCCACATTGAGCGCGAGACTTTGATCAATCACATTCTCGCGACCTTGGATCGCAACAGCTTGGGGCAAATCAAATACGTCGCGCGCATCCGAGTTCGCCCAAGCCGATGTGCCTCCCAGCATCACCGACAGCATGGTCGCACAGCCCAGCGAAAGCCGGCTCTTGCGCAAACCCCTCAGACGTGGAACGAAACCCGACCAAGCCACCGTTTCACCCTGCCGAGCCGAAAATTCGAGTTGCTCACGAGATGCCGTATTCGCTCTTCGCATGCATATTATTGTGACTGATTTTCTCTAGGTATTTGACTGCCAAGGCAACACACGCGACGGAAGTCGAGTTGTCCCTCAACTCGGTGACGGCGCAAAAACTCGGCGCAACTCGATCTCGAGGCGCTCGCGCACTAAGTCTCGGCGTAACGGACCCGGCGAACCATGCGCCCCCAACAGTTCTTCCAACGAAATCGCGGTGCCCGGAGCAAATCCGCAGGGCTTCATGCCGACGAAAGCCTGGGGATCATGTTCGACATTCAATGCTAAGCCGTGAAAGCTGATCCACTTCCGAACTGCGACACCCATCGAGGCGAGCTTGCGCGAGCCGACCCAAACTCCTGTGGCCTCGACCGCCTCCGCAGATCCATCTTCGACCTGAGGACTTCGTCCCGTCGCCTCAATCCCGAAGTGTCGAACCGTCTCCAGAAGCGCTTCTTCCATCTTTCGAAAGTGCAAATGCAGATCGCGACCGCGCGAGTTCAAATCTAAAATCGGATACACCACGATCTGCGAAGGACCATGATAAGTTGCGCGACCGCCGCGTGAGACTTCCACCACATCGCCTGACCATCCAAACACATCGCCGGCCTTGGTCGCCCGACCTAAAGTGACGATCGGTGGGTGCGTGCAGAATATCAAAGTCTCGTGGGCCTGTTCGCGCGCCACACGATCGACCAAGTCTTCTTGTCTCGTCAGGGCCTCGCGATAATCGACAAGGCCCCAGTCGACGACATTAAGCATGGGCTCGTGGCGTGCCGGGCTTTGCGCCCAATGGCTTTTGAATGATGTGAATCGCGTGGCCCAAGGTGGCCTCGGCGGCTTCCATCATGGTTTCGCCCAAAGTCGGATGCGGATGAATCGTCAGCGCCAAGTCTTCCAAGCGCGCACCCATTTCGACGGCCAAAGCCGCCTCCGAAATGAGGTTCGAGGCCTCTGGACCGACGATGTGCACGCCCAAGACGATGTGAGTTTTCGCATCAGCGATGACCTTCACAAAGCCATCCGTCTCCATCAGTGACACCGCACGGCCGTTAGCGCCAAACGGAAACTTGCCGATCTTCAGATCCGTGTATCCGGCGGCCTTCGCCTCTTCTTCTGTCATGCCCGCTGCTGCAATTTCGGGATCGACAAAGATCACGGATGGCACAGTCTTCACTTCGTAAGCCCGCTTTTGACCCGCGATGATTTCAGCCACCATCACGCCTTCGTGCGAAGCCTTATGCGCCAACATCGGTTGGCACGCGACATCGCCAATCGCGAAAATATTCGCGATGTTTGTGCGCCGTTGGGCATTCACTTTCACGAAGCCCTTTTCATCAATCGCCAAGCCAATGCCCTTGAGATTCGCTTGATCCGAGTTGGGCCGACGGCCCACAGTGACCAAAACTTTTTCGGCCTTCAAGACCTGCTCTTTGCCGCCGACTTCGACCGTCACAGCGACTCCACTTCCGTCTTTCTTCCAACCCTTGGCCTTGGCCTCGAGCAGAACGTCGACGCCTGACTTCTTCAGCTTTCGCTGCACAACCTGCACGCACTCAGCGTCAGCAAGTCCGACCAGCAAACCTTTGTTGGCTTCGACCACAGTCACTTTGGTGCCGAAGTTCGCGAGCATCGAGCCGATTTCCAAGCCGATGTAACCGCCGCCAATCACCACAAGTGATTTGAGCTTTTCAGTCTGTGCCAAGCCACCTGTCGATGACAGCACCAGCTTTTCATCAAACGCAAAGCCCGGAATCTCAATCGGACGCGAGCCGGTGGCGATCACGAAGTTCTTCGCGACCACGGACTCGGTACCCGTCGATGATTTCACGGAAATTTCCGTCGCCGACTTGAACGAGGCTTCGCCTTTCAAAATCGTGACGCTATTGCCTTTGAGAAGCTGCTCCACGCCACCGGCCATGCGATCACAGACGGACTTTTTCCATTTCTGCATTTGCGCCATGTCGACGCCGACTTCTCCGGGAACCTTCAGACCCATCTCCGAAGCATTATGTTGCATCTTGTGCAAAAAGTGCCCCGCTGTGATGAGCGCCTTCGACGGAATGCATCCGACGTTCAAGCAAACGCCACCCATGTACTCGCGTTCGACGATGGCCGTCTTCAAGCCCATCTGCGCCGAGCGAATCGCGCAAACATAGCCGCCAGGTCCCGCACCAATCACCACCACATCAAAGTTCAACGCCATCGCGCACCTCTCACATCATGTCGAGCATCAGAACGCCGGGATTCTCGATGCGCGTGATAAAGGCCTTGAGGAAATTCGCTGCTACAGCTCCATCGATCAAACGATGGTCAGCCGTGATCGTGAAATTCATCGTCTTGATCGAATCCAAGCTCATCGCGCCCGAAGCGTCGCGTTTGATCACGGGCTTTTCTTGGATCTTGTACATGCCCAAGATCGCCACCTCAGGGTGATTGATGATCGGAGTTGCGTACTGACCGCCCACTGAACCGATGTTGGTGATGGTGATCGTCGCACCCTTCATTTCATCTAGCGCCAGCTTGCCGTCGCGTGCGCGCTTGGCCAAATCGATGATTTCGCGCGAAAGCTCCAGCACAGTTTTTTGGTCCGCGTGCTTGATCACTGGCACGAGCAATCCATTGGGCGTGTCGGCGGCGAAGCCAAGATTGAAATACTTTTTGTAAACGATCTCCTGAGCCGCATCGTCAATCGATGCGTTGAACATCGGGAATTCGCGAATCGTCGCCATCAGCGCCTTCATCACAAAGGGCAAGTACGTGATCTTCGTGCCGGCCTTTTCGCCCGCAGCTTTCAACTCTTCACGCATCGCCACGAGGGCCGTGACGTTCGCCTCATCCATCAAAGTGAAGTGCGGCACCACATGCTTGGCCATCTGCATGTTCTCGGCGATCTTCTTGCGAATGCCCTTGAGCGCCACGCGCTCTTCAACCGCACCCGCCGGTCCTTGATAGGCAGGACGCGGAATGGAAGCTTTCGCCACCATCGGCGAACCCGCTGCAACCGCACCCGCACCACCCTGCGCGGTCAGCACATCTTCACGAGTCACGCGACCCGCCAAGCCTGTGCCGCGAACTTGATTCAAGTTCACACCCATTTCACGAGCCATGCGGCGTGTGGCGGGAGTCGCCAACACCTTCGCATCCATCGCCGGAGGAACCACATCAAGACCTGAGGCCGATGCCGCCGCAACAGAAGCCGGAGCCTTCGCGGAGGTCGCCGGTGCTGCCATCATCGCTGCAGGAGCCTGGGCTGGCGCTGATGCCGACTTGGGCGCGCTGGCCGCAGGAGCTGAAGCGCCCGCCGAAGCATCCGTTTCCAAACTCAACATCGCCATGCCGACCTCGACGACATCGCCTTCTTTCTTGAGAATTTCTTTAACAACACCACCAAAGGGCGATGGCACTTCCACAGTCGCCTTGTCCGTCATCATTTCCGCGACGGCCTGATCCGGCTTCACTTGATCGCCGACTTTGACCAACCATTTGACGAGTTCACCTTCCGTCACGCCCTCACCGAGTTCAGGCAGCTGCACATTCTTTGTCGCCATGACGTCTCCCCTGTGAAATTAGTTTCGTCGAACCTGTTCGGGCGATAGGCCCTTTTCAATCATACCCTTCATGAAGAACTCACCCGCGCGATATGAACTTCGCACTAAGGGTCCGCTCGCCACATACAAAAATCCCAGCTCACGCGCCACGCCTTCCCAGTGAGCGAACTTCTCCGGCGTCACATAAGCTTCCACTTTCAGATGCCGCTTGGTCGGCTGCAAATACTGACCGAAGGTCACCACGTCACAACCGACAGAACGCAAATCACGCAGCGTTTGCACGACTTCATCGTCGGTCTCGCCCAAGCCCAACATGATCGACGACTTCGTAAAGCGCGTCGGATCAATTTCCTTCACCGTCTGCAACACACCCAAGGTCTGCCGATAACCCGCGCGCGGATCACGCACCCGTCGCGTGAGGCGCTCTACGGTTTCTATGTTCTGCGCGAAAACATGCGGCTTGGCCTCGACGATCTGCTGAATCAACTCGCGTTGTCCGCGAAAGTCCGGTGTCAAAACTTCGATGATCAAATGCGGATCGCCCGCGCGAATCGTGCGAATCGTGCGCGCAAAGTGACCCGCTCCCTGGTCCGGAAGATCGTCGCGATCCACAGACGTGATCACCACATATTCCAGACCCATTTTCGAAATCGCGTAGCCCACCTTCTCGGGCTCGTCGTTGTCGATGCGACCGCGCGGATTGCCAGTCTTCACAGCGCAGAAGCGACAACCTCGCGTGCAGACTTCTCCCATCAACATGAATGTGGCCGTGCCGCCATTCCAGCATTCGCCAATGTTCGGGCAGCGCGCCTCTTGGCACACGGTCGCAAGTTTCAGCTCACCCAACATTTCGCGAATTCGAACGTAGTTTTCGCCGCCCGGAGCGCGGACTTTGAGCCAAGAAGGCTTGGGACCCGTAGCGGTGGCACTCGACGATGCCGATTGGCCCGAGGTCGCTGAATTCGAGGCTGGCGTCGCACACCCTCCCGGCGCCGCCGCTAGGCCCCCGTCCGCAGACAGATCTAAAGGTTGGGCTACGGACTTGCCTACAGCATGACCCGCAGAACTGGAGGAATCGGAAAATGACATGCTCTAGCTCTTAGCCTTGGCGCCTCAGCTTGTCCATGCCGCGCCCTCGCTGGACATAAAAAAAGGGGGCCAAAGCCCCCTTATTTTAACCTCAGCCGAAGCCTTCGGCGCAGTTCACTTTTTGCCGCTCTTCTCTTTCATACGTCGATCGATGATGGACTTGAAGGTATCCAACTCATAAGCGCCGCGAACGGCGATACCGTCCACCAAGTAACCGGGTGTGCCGGTGAAGCCGAACTCCTGAGCTTCGCGTTGATCGGCGGCGATCAGCGCCGCGATCTCCGCCGAGTTCGCAAGGCGATTGATCTCAGTGGCGTCATAGCCCAGGTCTTTCAACATCGAATCGACTAAGCGATTCACACGCGCATTGTATTTGCGATTGAACTCCTCATCCGACTTCGCCTTGGCTTCTTCGGGTGTGGGATTGAAGTCCGCCTGGCGCGAGAACACTTGCGACTTAAACAAGGCCGCCTTCTTCATGTCCTTCTTCACCAGCGCTTCGTAAGTTTTTGATAATTTCATCGCCTGCGGATGAATGCGCTCGATCGGAAAGTTCTTGAACACCAAGCGAATCTGCCCCGGATACTCTTCCAGCAGGTCCTTCATGGTGTTGTAGCCCTTGCGGCAGTACGGGCATTGAAAGTCAGAATACTCGACGACTGTGATCGGACCTGTCGGCGAACCCTCAAAGCCACGCCCAGGTTGAATCTCAGGCGTGCGGGGATTTTTGAAGCTATCTTCGAAGGCCAATTGCTCTTCTTGCGCGCGCGCCAAACCTACCAGCTCATTGATCTCGCGCATGAAGCGCGCCGGATCTTTTCGCATCGTCGCGTAGAGAATATCGGGATTGTTTTCCATCGTTGATTTCAGCTGTTGAGCCGAGGGCGCACAGCCGATCATCGAGAGCGTCATGACGAGTGCGGTAACAAAAACTGGCACTTTAATGAGTACGGATTTCAAAGCAGCCTCCTCTGGATTGCTCCAAGAGTCTGACATGCGTTCCAGGTGAGGTTAAGTTGAATTCTCTTGCTTGCAGCGTCCTAAACTCGCCTTTTGCCGCAACTCAACAGCCCTCAATTCGCCCAAAAAAGTGACGCAAATCGCCTCTTGGGCGGGCACCTCGTCTCGTGTAAAATACCAGGAGGAATGACTCCAGCGACCGAGCGAGAGTCACCCCTTCTTCGGGATGAGAAACTCCCGAAGTTTCGAGCTCGATGAACCAGAATGCAGAGGACGTGAACGTGAACTCGACAATCGCTCCGACCACAGACTTACGACGCATGGCTCGCTTCGCACGCGCAATTCGCAGCGTCTTGTGCCTTGGCATTTTGCTCAGCAGCCCAGTCGCCTGGACCAATGTCGAGTTCGACTCGACGCAATTGTTACTCAAGAGTTCAGACGAAATCAGCGAGATCATCAAAACCAAAATCAAGCGCGCGCAAGTGATTCAATCACGACAAGAAGACTCCGACGACGGCTCGATCGGCGTCGAGCCCGAAGCTCTCGAAGAACTCAAAGCCGCCATGCGTGTGGTGCTCTCGCGCCCGAATCAAGACGGCGCGCGCGGCAATCTCTACACCCGAATCCGCCGCGAACTGATGGAGTTGAATTCCGTTGAACGCGTGCTTTCCGAACTCGCCCAAGAAGCCATCGAAGAGCTCAAAGCCAAAGACGGCCCGCGCCGAATCGCGACCTATGTCGTGCTGTTGGAAAACATGATGGCGGAGCTTCGACCTGATTTGGATTCCAATCCCAAGGCCAAAGAGATCGTGGAGCGCATCCGCGACGCCGACATCAAAATCGGCGAAGTCGCCAAAGTGCAAAATTTGATTCGCTCGATGACAGTTCCGCAAAGCCCCTCCAAGACGGCCGCGCGCATGTTGGATCCCAAAGCCTCAAAGAAAAAGTGACCGAGGCCTAGGCCGCTGCGACCGATGGGACCTGGCACTTCGACATTCGTCGGGGTGCCGGCCTCCGCATGCAGCCCGACGATTTCTCCGCATTCCAGCTATGAAATTCAGGCTCAGAATTGCCGAAAAGAAACCTGGGAACCGCGCTGCGAGCGCGGGCCCAAGGGGTTTCTTTGCCGAATCCGACAGCTGACATCAAATCGAGCCTGCAGCTCAAGGGCCTCATGGCGTGGGGCGCTCTGGCGTTGGTTTTGATTGGCTTCAATGCTTGGAGCTTCGCTCGCGGACCCAGAGGCGATCGCCCCGGCTTCCCCCAACAGGTGCCGCAGATTCAACTGGCACAAAGCCAATCGCTGGCGTCCGAAGGCGGCTCACGAGCCCCCGCGGCCGTGGCCTCGACAAACCTCCTCAACGAGATCATGGCTGAAATGGAACTTCCGTGCCCGCAGACGAACGAAGATCAGCGTCGTCTTGCGCTCGGACCACAGGTTCGACAATTGCGCTTCGTGTTCGGTGCTTGCGCCAGCGAGGTGACCGCCATTCGCAACCAAAGCAATGGTTTTGAAGCGACGATCTTTGAACAAGTGGGTTCGGACTACATCAGCTTGGATCCCGAGAAGAACGTCTTGAAGGTTGAGTCCGCTCAACGGAGCTATGAAATTCAGCTCGAGCGCGTAACACCGTAAACTCAGCTGTTAAAAACCACGGCCGACACCGGCCAGCCAAAGCGTTTCACGCGTCGATGTGCCGCCGTCTTTCACGGCCGCTGAGGTGGTGAGCGAGGCATGCCAGCCGCCGAAGCGACCCAACTGCATGGGACGATGTTGAATGATGCTGACGATTCCGTCGTTCACGCGCCATCGCGCTTCGACGGTGTAGCGATCATGAATGGGTTTAACGACCGTCCAAATGCTCTCGCGCACCGGCCCCGGTCCCATCGCGTTCGGATCCATTTCCAAAGTCAGATGCGACTTCACCCACGGATTCATCATGTTCACATCCAAAACGTTGCCGCTCAGCGAGTAGCGCGCGTCGATGCGAAAGCTCGCCACTTCGACTTTCAGATTGGAGATTTTCTCTTTGGCTTCCCACACCGGGCGCACTTTCGGATCATTCTTGGCGTAGTTTTCAAAGTGCCACTCGGCCAATCGGCGCATCATGAATTCAGCGAAGCGCCGCCGTTCTTGCGTCACTTCTTCGGGCGTGCCGCGGAAACCGTACACGTCGTTGTAGTAAGTGAAACGATTCGGCGCGAGCGCGATCCGCTCGATCTCCGTGCGCCCGAAGCGCTCTTCGTATCGGGTTTTGAACTCCTGATTGAGCGCATCGGTGAAGATTCGCCCGTGCAAAGAGGGCCCATCTTCTGGACGCGGCACCCATTCCAGATCGCGAATCTCTTCGTCGCGCTCGCCGCTCAAATCGCTCAGCCAATTGCGATCCTTGCGATCTTGATTTCGGCGCGAACGCGACGGAGTGGCCGTGGAATTTTTGTTGGTGGGCTGGCTCACCGCCAAGGTCGAAGTGCCGGAAATACTGGCCGCGGCCGTGGCCTCGGCAGAAAAACACCACGGCCCCAGCACCAGCAAACAGATGCCGAGCAGAGCCGATTGGATTTTCTGAAGCCCATTTTTCACTTCGATCATCGACGCGGGAGCCTCCCTTCGGGTCTCCCTGCTACAGAAAGATGCAATTCAGGAACTTTGTAACCCGCCTCGTGGTCCACCGACCCCAGGTCTAAGCCTATGGAAATTCGAAGCTTTTTGTCGCCCACCAAAGCGCGGCTTCAGACGCAGGGCCGCCCAACTGTCTTCGGACTGGACAACCCCAACGAGGGTTTTTAGAAAACCCTAGGGATTTCAGGTTTTTGGCTCGCATGCGGGCCACAGCCCCAAGGAGCAAAACTTGTCGCCGAATTCGCCGCCGCTGAGCCCCACAGGTCACGCCCCCTTCGGAGGAGGTCCGACTCCGCCGGCGAAACTGCGCGGTAAGGCCGACATGCATTGGCCGCGTAAGATTTGGCACTTCACCGGCATCATCATCATGCTGGGCATCTACCATTATTTCGGACCGAAAATGAGTTGGTGGATCCTCGGCGGCCTAATGGCGTTTTTCTTTCCGCTCGATTATTTGCGCAAGACACGCCCGTCGCTCAACGCCGCCACTCTCAAAGTCTTCGGTCCGCTCATGCGCCAACATGAAACCAACCGCATGTCGGGACTCAGCTATCTGCTGTTTGGCGCGGCGATTTTGCTCGCGTTCTTTGATCGCCACATCATCACGCTGAGTTTGCTGTTTCTAGCGGTCGGCGATCCGGTGGCCAGCTATTTTGGCATCCGCTTTGGGCGCGATAAACTTCTCGGGAACAAAACTTTGCAAGGCACGCTCGCCGCGTTTCTCGCCTGCACCTTCATCGCCAGCGTGTATTATTATCTCAATGGTTTGATGTTGGAGCGAATTTTTATAGTCGCTCCCGTGTCGGGACTCATCGCGGCCGCCACTGAACTTGTGCCGATCGGCAAACTCGACGATAACCTCACCTGTCCCGTTCTCAGCGCACTGGGCCTCACGGCCTTGTTTTACATCTACGGCGGCCTTGGCACATGAACGAAAGATCCGATATGCAGAACAATTCAGGCGGCGGGTTCAGCAAGGCACGAGCCCTCCGGCGCCGAACCGGCATTCACATTTACGTTCTGCCCAATCTGATCACCACGCTGAATATGTTCTTCGGTTTCTTCGCGCTGATCTACGCCATTCGCGGCGAATACACCTGGGCCGCCTACGCCATCGTCGGCGCGGCCGTGTTCGATCTGCTCGATGGTCGCGTCGCGAGACTGACGCAATCCACTTCAAAATTCGGCGCCGAATACGATTCACTCTGTGACGTGGTGAGCTTTGGCGTCGCGCCCGGCGTGTTACTTTACCTCTGGGCCCTGCAGCCTTTCGGTCGACTCGGCTGGCTGGTGAGCTTTCTGTTCACCGCATGCGGCGCGCTTCGCTTGGCAAGATTCAATGTGCAAGCTCACACAATCGAAACGGGTTACTTCCAAGGCCTGCCTATTCCAATGGCCGCTGGCATTGTCGCCAGCTCGGTGCTCGCATGGCGCGATTTGGGCTGGGATCCGCAGCAAAGTGTCTTGCTGCTCACGATGACCGTGCTCTTGTCGTTTGTGATGGTGTCGAATTTCCGTTACCGAAGTTTCAAGGACATGGATTTCCGCGAGCGCCTGCCGTTTTGGTACTTGGTGATCGGCGTCGGCCTGTTCGCCATCATCGCCATCCGCCCTGAAGTGATGCTGTTCTTGCTCTTCATGACCTACGCCGTATTGGGTGCCGTCTTTGGCGTTCTGGGTCTAGGCCGCGCGCCTAAACGCCGCCCCGCCGAAGCGGGAGCGGCTTCGGACGGGGATGACCTTCATGAGCTCATCGAACCCCCACATGAATCTCAACGAGATTCAAAACAAGACTCGTCTCAACACTGAACTTTGGAGTTCTCATGGCTTGGCAAGAAAACGCGCCCCGCTTGGGCGTCGTCGGCGCAACAGGAGTCGTCGGCGAAACATTTTTGAATTTGATCGAAGAACGCGATTACCACTTCAGCGAACTGCGCTTGTTCGCTAGCGATGCCTCGAAGGGTCTCAAGAAAAAGTGCGCGGATCGTGAGTGGGAAGTGCAGACCTTGGGCGCGGGCTGCTTCGAAGGCCTCGACATCGTCTTTTTCTCATCGGGCGACGACATCTCCGCGGAATGGGCACCGCAAGCCGTGAAGGCCGGCGCCTTTGCGATCGACAACTCGGCCGCGTTCCGCATGGATCCCCACACGGACCTGATTGTGCCGGAAGTGAACGGTGATTTGCTGCCAAAACTCAAGCGCGGCGAGCGACCCGGAAGCGCGGCGCGGATCATCGCCAACCCGAACTGCTCGACGATTCAACTGGTGGTGGCCCTGAAGCCGCTCCAGGACAAATTCGGTCTCGCCTCGGTGCGCGTCTCCAGCTACCAAAGTGTGAGCGGCGCAGGTCGCAACGGCATTGAAGAGCTGATCGAGCAAACCAAGGTGGCTCTCGAGGGCGAACAGCCCGAGAAGGGTCCAACGTTCGCAAAGCCCATCGCGTTTGATTGCGTTCCGCAAATTGGATCTTTCAGCAAAGAGCCCGAGATGCTCGGTTTCACCAGTGAAGAAGTGAAAGTGATGCGCGAAACTCGCAAGATCATGCGGCTGCCGAATCTCTACGTTTCGGCCTTCACCATTCGCGTTCCGACTCTCAACTCACACGCTGAAACAGTTTGGGTTGAACTCAAAAAGCCCGGCGTGAGTCTCGCGGAAGTGGAAGGGGCGCTTCGCGCCGGCGCGGGCGTTGAGCTCTTTCCTCGCGATAGCGGCGACTATCCGACACAGGCCTTCGCCTCCGGCCAAGATCCGGTTTATGTCGGCCGAGTCCACAAAGATCCCAATGATCAAACGACTTGGTTGATGTGGGTGGTGAGCGACAATCTTCGCAAAGGCGCCGCACTCAATGGCATCCAGATCGCCGAAACAATCTTCGCTTCACGCTGAGAATTTCAATCGACACCGCTGAGCCTCTAGCGAGGAGGCTCAGTTTTTCTTGCGCGGCGCGGGCGCCGGCGATTCGGTCTTGACCGACGTCGGCCTTTCCCAGCCCCACTCCGCCACATGCCGGAGGCGTCCCAGCGTATTTTGCCAGGTCTCGCGATCTCGAGGACTGAGGCTTGAGTCGCAAAACCAACCCGAGCGATGCGACGGAAGTCTGCGCACTTCAACTGGCGCCGTGCAATGCGGCCCCAAAGTTTTTTTGGATGCGACGGACATTCGCGCGAGCGCTTCGAAGTCAGCGCGGATTTCCTTGGCCCAATTCTCCGTGAGCACTTGCCGCTGCAAATCCGTATCACCCCATCGGTAGACCAACATGAACACCTCCGCAGGCGTTTTGCCTGAGGAAACTGATGCGTCTTTGACTGGCGTCGACGGCATGCGCACAAGTCGATACGACTCTCGCGATTCAGCGCCTTGGCTTGAGAAAATCAATTCGGCTTCGATCGTCCCTGAGCTGGCCCGCGAAGTTGAGCCTTCGGCGACGCCGGAGATCAGCGATAACTTTCCAACAAGCGCCAGCACAGCGATGCTCAATAGTGTTCGTCGAGCTTCAAACCCATTTCCCCTCATGGCGTTGTCCCTCGTCCGCGTGTTCGATTCGGTCCCGTCGCTCCGGGTTCGCCGATGCGCTGACCTTGCCCGCGCGCGAGAGGAAATTCGCAATGTGGCGGCCCCGCTTCAGCCGGAGTTTCGCGCGTTCGGCAGCCAAAATGTTCGCGCAATCGCGGATTGCGAAACAACACCGACTCCACGCGAAGGCGCGCGGGTGGATGGCTTCGCCCCTCCCACTCTTCAGGTCTGAGACTGGCGACATTCTCCGGCGTTGGGTCACCGGGATCTGGAAAGCACAAGTCGCGCGCAAACAGCGGGTACACGCCCATGGCCTCGCGTCGCCAACGACCCAAGTCTCGCTCGGGTCGAGGCCGCGGCGATCGAGTCCCTAACTCTCGCCCCAGAACTTCAGCCGCCAACCAGTCGCAGAATCCCTCGTTCAATGTATCGGGCGCACAACGATGATGACCCTGACCTTGTTGGGCCAACTGCCAAGGCCCAAGACGGAAGCCTCCGGTCGCCGGCTGAGTCAGACATACGAGGGTGCCCCGAAACGGATGCTCCCCCGTTCGCAATGCCGGCTGATCCACGCTCAACACACCTTCGCGCAGCAGCCTCTGAATCAAGGGATTGGCGACGTCTTGCGGATAAAGCTGCGCAAAACCCGATGATTGCGTGAGCGAGTTCAGCAGCACGGCGTCGCCGCCACGCAACTGTGTGCTCATCGACTCGCGCACTTGTCGGAGCCGATCCGCATCCACGCGAATCAACGGTCCGCGACTGGCGCACGGATCAATCGCGTGCGCCATCTCGTGCGCCGTGATCAACATGATCGCTTCATCTGGCAAAGCCGCAGTCGGCGCGCACATGTTCACTTGATGAGCGCTGGCATCGTAGCTGCCGCCAGGGCTGAGCGCGCCCGAGCAATTGATGTTGTTTTCAAAATCGATGCGCAAAGTTTCAAGGCGTCGCAGGAGATTTCGCTCGGCCTCTGGCAAGCTCGCCAGATCGCGACCATTGCGAATCGTTTCAATCGTGCGCTGCCTGGCCCTCTCGATCAAATCCGCGGCGCGCGTGCGCCGAGTCGCCACGCGCTCGTTCATCAACTCGGTCACGCTTTGGCGGCGCGACGCCTCCGCCTGTTGCGTCGCCGCAGCCTGCGCCTCGGCCGCCTGCAGTAAGCTCGCGTAATTGCCCTCGCCGAACGCGGCCACGAGCCTCGCGCGCAGATCTGTGGCCGACACTCGCGTCAATCGCGCATCGGCCTGCTCGATCGGCCATGGCACTTCAAAATTCACCGCTTCTTTTTTTCCGTCGATGCTGCGCAAGCTGTTCAAGGTGTTGACGGAAATCTCGGAGACCAGCCAGCGACGAAAACTTTCGCCCAAGTCTTGCCGACCTGGCGCCCTCTCCAACGCCCCCAGCGCCGTTCGTCCCCAGTTTTCCTGAAGTCTCGCAGCATCCGCAGATGCGCGACGCGAATCTCCCAACACCAAGCTTTGATCTCGCCCCTCCATGTGCCCAGCGGCGGAATCAAACATCTCGCATTGCCCCAGCAGATCATCGATGTCACAGGTGCGAGCTTGCGCCGGACTCGCGCCGGTCGCAACGGCGTCTGAGCTCACCATCAACAGCGAACTGGCGAGGATCAGCGGCGCAACCGCCACGCATTGCATGAACTTCGAATTTTGCATTCGTTCACCTTTGGGTCTCTTGAGGTCCCTTTTCGAACTTTCGACGAAGTCAGAAACTTTTCCTGCATAGGCTGGCATGAAGACCCGCCGGGCCCAATAATTTTCCGCTCGATGGAGCCTCAATTCCTTCTGAATCCCCCGCCAAGCTGAAATTGTGAGCGAACGCCACTGGACATCCACGTAGGCCTTTGCTCCAATTGACGCATGCCTAAGAACTCGATGAGCCGAAACACATTGCAAGACTCGACATTGCAAGCCCCTCTCCACTCGCATCCACACAGATCGGTGCGGATCTTAAGATCATGGATTGGCGCGATGCTGACTCTGCTCATCATGCCAACAGCCGCGCATGCCGCGCTCACCATCTCATCGGTTCAGCGCGCCTCCAACGCCGATGGCGTCGGCAGTGCCTCGGTGACGATCTATGGCGGCGTCGCCGGAGATGTCGCTCGCTGCGACACCACCAGCTCAACGGAAACTTGCAACACCTGCCGCTTCATCGACGGCACCGACACCATCCCCGATGCCGGCAACAACTTATCGCAAGCCTGCAACAACCGCCGCATTCACCCGAACTTGCTTTTGCAAATCAGCATGTCGAGCGATGCCACCGACGGGCGCCCCGTAGTGACAGACGCTGACGGACAAAACGCCATCACCTTGGCATCAGCCCCGAGCAGTGTGGCCAAAGGCAGCACGGCGACCATCGAGCTCACGTGGGAAAATGTTTGCAGTCGCTTGTTCGCCAAGGCTTCCGACAGTGGCTCGCTCTGCGTGCCGACAGCCGACGGCGTGACCGGATCGCTTCGCATCGGCATTTCGTCCGATGGCGACGATCGACTTGATGGCTCGGGAGATGATTACCGAACCGTCAACTTCGTCATTCGCCGCGAAATCGGCCAAGGCGCGAGCGCGGGCGGCACAAGCGTGGCGGACAACTGCTCAGTGACCTCGGCCATCGGCATTTGCTATTTCGAGATGGGATCCGGCGACTCCAAAGCTTTTGTTCGCTCACTCGAAGCTCTCAACGGTTTTCCGAGCGGCAACAACATTCAATTCAAGTTCGTGCGCTTCTACTTCGATGACCGCGGTTTCGATTTCATCGGCGCCGGCAGCAACTACGTCGATTTGCCCATCAACTCGACGGATGTCTCAAGCTTTAGCGTAAGCCCCAAGCGCATTGAATCGCTCAAAAACGAACAGACCTACTACTTCCGCGCCGCCGTCGTCGACGCCGCTGGCAACGTTGGCTACTACACGGCGGCCGCCGACAACAATGATTGCACCCGGGGCGTGAATCCCGCCTCCACCACTTGTCGAACAGCAACACCCGGCGAAGTCGTGGGCGTGCTTTCACAATCCAGTTGTTTCATTGCCACGGCCGCACACGGCAGCAACATGAGCCGCGAAGTTGAACTGCTGCGCGACTTTCGCGATCAGCGCCTGCAAAGCTCAGCCGTCGGTCGCGCGCTGGTGCAGCTTTATTATCGACTCAGTCCGCCGCTCGCCCAAGCGCTTGAGCGCCACCCAGAGTGGAAGCCCTTCGTGCGAACCGCACTCACTCCGGTCACGGCGCTCGCGCGCTGGGTTCTTCGAGCCGGCTGGTGGTCGACACTTGCCGCGATCGCCGCTTTGGCGACCGCCGCACTCGGCATCGGCATTTGGCGAGGTCGCTCGCGATCCTCGCAGCAAGCCATCGCGGGCCTTGTCGCTTGCGCTTTGCTGATCGTCGCGCCCAGCGTCGGCTTCTCGCAAGTCGACGAGAGCGAAGAGGCGGCGCTTGAAGAAAATCTCAGCGAGGCCCAAGCCACTGACGCAGATCCCGGACCCGAAGACGAAGAAGTCGCGGCACCCGAGTACCCTCAGCCCGGCGCTGAAGAACCCGGCGCTACAGACGAAGAGCCCGAGCAAGTCGCCGACACCACGCCGAATGCAGAGCCTTTGGCCTCGCCCACTCCCGCGCCTTTGATCGAACCACTCGAGCCCGCGGGCGGATTGCAGCTCGCGCCGATGCTCAAGCGCCCGAAGGCCGTCGGCGAAGAGGGCGAATACTATCACGACACCGATGACGTCGATAACGCCGCCCTCGGCACCTTCGCGCAGCCCGAGCGCGTGACGCGAGAAGGTCAACACCTGCACGGCGCGCCCCCGCCGATCGAGTTCTCCGGTCAAGGCGGTCGCGAAAAGCCGATGAGCATCAGCACGCAAGGCGAATTTTACTATCCCGTCGAGAAGTCGGAATTCGTCGGCGCCGCGGGAGTTCGCTTTGGTGTTTTGTCACCACCAGATCTTCGCAACCCCGACAACGGACTCACCTTCAAGCAAATCTACAAAAGCTCAAGCGTCTTGCCCGCGATTGGTTTCGACTATGAATATCCGTTCACGCGCGCCATCGGCCGCATGGGTTTGCGCGCCGAAGTTGGCATCATCAGCGCGCAAGCCAAGGGCCGCTTCAAGAATCCCGCGCGCATCGATGAAGAAACCGATGAACGCTTCACCTTCTTGATGCTGCCGCTGCAAGCGACGTTGCTTTACCGCTTTCAGTTTTGGGACTCGCAGCTGTTTGTTCCCTTCGTCGAGGGCGGCGGCATGTACGCGCCCATCATCGAGCTTCGCGACGACACCAAAGCTCCGCGCTATGGCGGCGCACCCGCGGCGGTTGCGGCCGGCGGCCTCAATATTCTGCTCGACGGTTTGGATCCGACCTCGATTTTGCACCTCGACGCCGACTACGGCATCAACCACGTGTGGCTCACGCTTCAGTATCGGCAGATCGTGGGCGTGAAAAAGGACCTCGATATCTCTTCGAACTTGATCTCGGCAGGCTTGTCGTTCGACTTCTAAGGCCTATGGCCGAACACGATGCTGAAGACACCGACGAATCCCCCGCCGAGCGCAAAGCTTACCGTCACTGCGCGCCCGAGCGCTTCCGCGTCCGCTTGGATCTGGCTTACGACGGAACGGACTACGCGGGCTGGCAACGACAAACTTCGCAAACGACGGTTCAGGGCACGATCGAGGCCGCGGTCCGCCAGCTCTTCGGCGAAGCTCTCTCGGTGGTGGGTGCCTCGCGCACGGATGCAGGCGTCCACGCGCTCATGCAAGTGGCTCACTTCGATGCGGCCCAAGACCCGCGACGCTTTCGCGACCTGCGCTACTCGCTGCAATGCCTGACGCCCGACACCCTGGTGATCAAGCAGGCCTACCTCGCGCCCCATGATTTCCATGCCATCGCTTGCGCCACGCAAAAGACCTACCGCTATTCCATTCTCAATCGCCGAGTCCCCAGCGCGCATCGGCACCGAACGACTTGGTGGGTCCGCCAACCCCTGGATTTGGACCAGCTCAACGCAGCCAGCCAGATGCTGGTCGGCACGCATGACTTCAAAAGCTTTCAGACGGCAGGCACCCCGACCGAAACCACTGTTCGCCGTGTCGACGAAGCCCGCTGGGTTCGAGACGCCAACGACACGATGATTTTCACGATTCGAGGCGAGGGCTTTCTCAAGCAGATGGTCCGCAACATCGTGGGATGCTTGGTGGATTTACAATTGAATGCCCGCCCGGCGGAGGACATGGCCCGCATCTTGGCCGCTCAAGACCGCCGTGCCGCAGGCAATACGGCCGCGCCGCAAGGGCTGTTTTTGGTCCAGGTGGATTACCCCCCTGAACTTGACAAGAGATGCCTCAAGCTCTAATCCTTCGAGTTCTCTGCGTTTCCTGGAAACTTTCGCCGTCTCGCGCCCTCCACAAGCCGGGATTCGGATTTCGCCGGAACCGCTGAGAATCTGCTCAAAAACTGAGTTTGTCCCGTCGAGCATCAAGCCCGGCCAGTTTGCGCCAGACCGAATCGACTGATCCTTCTCCACAATTTGGATCAACTCGAGCCCCCGGAACCGCACAAATGCAACCGACAGCGCGACTCTCGCCCGTGGGCCTCAGCATTGAGCGCGAAATTTGAACTTTAACTTCCGCAAGAAGGAGAACTTCCGAGGTGATCTCACCCGGTTGATTCTCAGTCGTGCGGCTCGAATCAAGTAAAGGCAGCAAACATGGGTTTGGCTAACGGAACATGGCAAGCAAAGACGGGCGAAGTGCCCCGCCAGTGGTGGGTTGTCGACGCCGCTGACAAGAGCATCGGTCGAATCGCGACAGAGATCGCGAGAGTACTGCGCGGCAAGCACAAGCCGCAGTTCACTCCGAACCAAGACGCCGGCGATTTCGTCATCGTCATCAACGCCGAGAAGGTGCAGATGTCGGGCAACAAGCTCGATGAAAAGCGCTACTATCGTCATTCGCGATTTTTCGGATCGCTCAAGTCGCTCACAGCTCGTGAGATGCTGGAGAAAGATCCCGAGTTTGTGATTCAGGACGCCGTCTACGGCATGCTCCCGAAAAACAAATTGTCGAAGTCGCTTCTGACCAAGCTGAAGGCGTACAAAGGCGGAACACATCCGCACGCCGTTCAGAAACCGCAACCGCTTGAGATCAAGAACTGAGGGGAACACACATGGCAGCTAAGTCAGCGGCAAAATTCTACTACGCAACAGGCCGTCGCAAAACCAGCGCGGCGCGTGTCTTCCTGAAGCCTGGCTCGGGCAAGCTCACCATTAACGGTCGCCCCGTGGACATTTACCTTTCGCGAAAAACTTCGCGCATGGTGATTCAGCAGCCTTTGATGGCCACTTCGAATCAAGGCAAGTTCGACGCCTTCATCACCGTCGCAGGTGGTGGTGAGTCGGGCCAAGCTGGCGCGATTCGTTTGGGCATTTCGCGAGCCCTCTGCGCTTTTGATGAGGCTCTTCGTCCGACACTGAAGAAGGCCGGCTACCTCACGCGCGATCAACGTATGGTTGAGCGTAAGAAGTACGGTTTGGCTGGCGCCCGCAAGCGCTACCAGTACTCGAAGCGTTGATCGCCTCGAGCCACTTCTGGTTCAAAAGCCCTGGCCAAGTGCCGGGGCTTTTTTTTGCCCAACGACTTCCGATGATCAGGGACGAACTTCCGCTAGACCGCCGTGCAGGGAGGCGGTTCAATGAAGCCTATGTTGCGAAGCCGAGCCGCGCTGAGAATCACGCGTTTGTCGATCTTCAGAGCCGCAGTGATCAGTGCGCTGGTTCTGTGCCTTGCGCCTGTGGCCTCGGCCGGCAAGCGTCCCTTCACTTGGGTGTGGGACGCCGAGGTGTTGCGCGAGGGAGAAGTCGAGCTGGAGCAGTGGCTTTGGTCGAAGCGCAATACGCAAATGCACATTGGCTACATCTGGTTCGCACCGGTGATTGGCGTCACCAATCAGCTGGAGCTGGCCTTTCCCTGGGAGATCATGGGCGGTAGCGGCACGCCGATGAAGATGGCCAACATGGCCGGCGAAGTTCGCTACTTGTGGACCAATCCGCTCACTGAAGGTCGGCGCTTTCATTTTCTCACGCGCGGATTTTTACAGCAGAACTTCAATGATGGACGCGACGGACGCAACACGGGGCCCTTGGATACGACACAGTGGTGGGGCCTGAATCTTGTGACGGCCTATGGCGACCTCAACGGTTCGCATGTGACTTTGGATTTGGGACACATGATGGACCTTGGCCCGACGGAACACTGGTTGCGCATTGCCACGGCTTCGCTCGGTTATGTGCATCGCGTGCGCCGCGGATTGCTCTTGGGCGGCGAAGTGTTCTTTGAGCGCGGACTTCCTGGTTACAAAGAACAACTCAATAACTTGATGGCTGGACCGGTGATCAATGTGTTTCACAAAAATTATTGGATCACCGTCGGCGCGCTCACGGGCGTGCGCAAAGATCAAGACACGCTCTTTATGCCGCGATTCATGTTTGGGGTGACACTGTGATTTTGCGGCGGCGCTCTGGACGACTCTGCGGCGCCCTTGTTGTCTTGGCGTGCGGCATGTGGAGCCAGCCGGGACTAGCGCAAAGTTCAGAGGCCACGGGGCAATTGCGCGGACGAGTGATTCTTGAAAGCAAAGACGCCGCGACCGAACTTCAGGCGGAGATGAATCGCGTGGTGATCTACGCTGTGGGTCTGAGCGAAGCCGCACCGAGCGAGCTGAAGTCCGTTGAGCAAAAGGAAACAAACTTCGTACCCAGCGTGCTGCCGATCACGCGCGGGCAGAAGGTGCGTTTCGCAAACATCGACACACTCGTGCACAATGTGTTCTCCACTTCTGAGGCCAAAGAGTTTGACCTCGGCGATCAGTCTCCGGGCACTCAACAAGAAGTCACCTTCAATAAGACGGGCTTGGTGCAGATCTTCTGCAACATTCACCCGCAGATGAGCCTCACTGTGCTCGTGTTGCCCAATCGCCGCTACACACAGCCCACGGCCGATGGACAATTCAGTCTGACTGGACTTCCGCGGCGAAAACTTAAAGTCTTCGCCTATCACCCGCGGGCTCGAGCCCTATCGCAAGAATTCGATTTCACGGGTGGTGAGTTGCAACATGAGTTCAAGCTGGTGCTCAGCAAAACTCCGCCTGCGCATTTGAACAAACACGGGAAGCCTTACAAAAAATCGAAGTACTAAGGACGTCGAATTTGAGCGAGGCCACAGAGCAATCTCAGGATTCACGCGGTTTGACACTCACTTCGCGCGCACGCCGAATTTCACTCAGCTGGGTATTGGGTCTTGCGATCGGCGTGATCACCTTCTTGGCGATCGGCTCAAGTCTTTTGGTCGGCATAGGTGCGGCCCGCCGCGCGGCTCGCGACGCAGCCGCAGCGCAGTTGGCGTTGGGGGCGCAGGAAATCAGCAACAGTGTGGATGTGGCGATTGAAGCATTAGCCAAGCAAATCGGTGGTTCCGTGGCCGATCCGCTGATTCGTGCGCGCCTGGCGCATTTGAGTCGGCAAGACGAATCGCTGGGGCTCGCCGAATCCAAAGTCACGCGCGCTGACCTGGAAGAAGCCAACCGCTATTTTCGGTCGGTGAAGACACCGCTCTTTACGGATCATGCGCTGCTCTTGTTGTTGGATCGCGAGCGCCAGTTGATTTATCAATCCGGAGGCGAGGTCGCGCTCGGCGAGGCTCCAGATCTTCGCGCTGAATTTTTGGATCAGATGGAGTCAGAGGGTTTAGCAGTTTCTCTTCTGAGCCAGGACTCTGCGGCGGGACGAAAGAGCCTCAGACATCTCAGTGAACCGCTTTTGCTGTTGGGCCGACCCATTGTCGTCAACGAACAGGTCTTGGGCTATGTGGTGGTGGCCGATCCGGCTTCGCCGCTGTTTGAAAAGCTCGCTGAGCTGCAAGGTGTGCGAATCGAAATTCAAAGCGCGGATGGCGAACTTCAGTTTGGCGAAGACTTCGACCCTGAGCACGGCATCGAAGAGCAGCGCGAACTACGCATCGCCGGCGACTTTGTGCTCGGCCAGCTTCGATTGTCGCGCGATCTGCGAAAGTCTTTGCGTCCGTTCATGATGAATCTCTACGCGACAGGAATTCCCGCAGCCTTCGGCGTCAGTCTCTTGGCATTCGCTGCGGCCGTGGTTCTCGCGCGGCGCCTGTCCCGCCCGATTCGCGAGATGCGCACGCAGGTCCGAAAAGTTCGCGGCGGCGACCTGCAACTCAAATTGAGCGGCTCGTCGATTCATGAAATTCAGGATCTTGAGACGGACCTGCAGAACATGGTCGACGGACTTCGCCAGCGCGATTTGATCAAGTCCACCTTTCAACGCTACCTGCCGCCGCATGTGATTGAAACTTTGCTCGCCGATCCTGAGTCCGCGGAGCTAGGTGGCCGCGCTGAAGACATCACGATCCTGTTCATCGACCTCGCCAACTTCACCGCGTTTTCGGAGCGCTTGGCGCCTGGTGAACTTGTCGGTCGCCTGAATGAATTTTTTGAGAGCATCACTTCGGCACTGGTCGCCGAAGGCGCTACACTCGGTAGTTACACCGGCGATGGTTTGGTGGCGTTCTTCGGCGCTCCGCTTCGGCAGGCGGATCATGCCGCGCGCGCCGTTCGCGCCGCCGAACGCGTGATCGAAAGCGCCGAAACTTTGTTCGGCGTTTGGCGCCAAGCCAAGTTGCATGGCTCAGATCGCCTCGGCATCCGCATCGGCCTCAACTCGGGCGAGGTCATTGTCGGCAACGTCGGCTCTCAATACCGACAGGACTATACGGCTATCGGCGACAACGTGAATTTAGCAAGCCGACTTGAAGGCGCGAATAAGGCCTATGGCTCAAAGCTGCTGCTCTCGTCCGCAACTTACTTGGCCGCGCGCGAACATATGCCGGACCTACGCGCCCAACGCGTGGATCGAATTCGCGTCAAGGGCCGCGCCCAAGCCTTGGAAGTCTTCGTGCTCAGCCAGTCTTGGTCGGTCGACTTCGAGCGCGAGTTTCAAAGCTGCTTGGAGCTTTTCGACAAAGCCGCCTATGCGGAGGCCCATCGCAAGCTTGTGTCGATCGCCGATCATCCGCACACGCGCCAGCTGATCGAACTTTGGCAGCGCCGAGCGCTCAGCTTTAGCGAACAGCCACCGCCCGAGTTCGACGGCGCCTTTCAGTTCGAAAAACTCTAGCAACAGATTTGAATCGGACTCTCAACCTGAGAAATATCGCTGTATCAATTCGAGACGAATGGCCGTCATTGATTGAGATGAGCCTCACTCAAAGCGACAATGTGGCTTGGGGGACATCATGAAATTCAAACTTGGCAGCGTCGGTCGCGGCATAGGCGTCGTTTTCGGTGTAGCGGCTCTCGCCATGCTTTACCAAAACTGCTCGCCCACATCGAATGTTGGCGGAGAGTCCAACTCCAAGCCGCTGGTCAGTTCAGTGATCACCAACAACCCCGCGGCCTCGCCCACGCCTGCTGGCGGCGCTTCGAGTTCGCACTTACGCGGACTGATCTACGGATCCTGCACCATGCAGCTCAACGCCAACTTCACCGTCGCCCACAATGGCTCGATCGACTCAAGTGGCGCTCCGCTGCCGAACGTGCCCGCGGGTGTCGGTGGCGCAACAGCGCCGATCGGTACTTGTCCGAACTCAGGCAGCGCAAATGACACCACTTGTGCGGCTGGCTACAAACCTGTGCCGACGAGCTTCGTGCAAATGTCGACAGGGACCAGCTACACCTACTGGCAAACTATGGGCTGCGCGCGAACGGCGCCAAATTCTTCAAGCAGCGTGACGTACCCACAAGGTGTGCAAGCCGGAAACTGCACCATGCAACTCAATGCCAGTTTCCAGATCGTTCACAACGGAGCCATCGACTCCAGCGGTGCGCCACTGTCGGGCGTGCCGATCGGTTGGGGTGGCGCCACTTGGCCGGTCATCTCTTGCCCGAACTCGGGAACCAACACGCAGATCACTTGCGATACGGGTTGGAAGCCCACCACTCAACATCTTGTGCAGATGTGGACCGGCTCCGCCTACACGTATTGGGCGATACAGAACTGCACCAAGCTCTAAGGATTCATGGCTGGGCAACGCAATCGCGTAGCCACAGCAGTCCAGGAATTCCGTGCAACCACATGGCCGAGTCCACCCAGGCGGCTAGGCCTCCGGTCACGCGCGAGTTCAGCACGAGCAATTCGCGATTCGTCGATTCGGCTCCCGCACTCACCACATCGAGGTAGCTCAGATCGCCCGCAGCATCGTGCATCGTGGGAAGAGCGGACGCCGTGCCTTGGGACTCGGCATCGGCCACGACGGCACGCTGTACGGGCCGCTGCAGGCGCGTCGACAATTCCGCGCACGCGGCCTCGCTGCAAAGCTCGGGGTGAATCTTGATCAACGAAAATTTCTCCCCATAGTAAGCCTCATGCTGAGTGAGGTTTTCGGCTGTCAGCAGACGCGGCAGCACTTGCGTGCAGTAACTGCGCTTTTGCGCAACCGCTGTGCCGAGGGCCAACACCCACGCACCCGTGCAACCCAACATGCTGAGGATCGCCCAAGCGCGGAGGCCGCGCCACCAAAGCGCTGTCGCGACGCCCGCGCCGATCAACGGCAAAGACAACAGCAGCGCCAAACTGACGGATGCGAAAAAAATGATGATGTACGCGAGAATCACGCGGGCTTACTCGTCGAGAATGTAGTTGGCGGGATCGACAGGAACATCGTTGATCCGCACTTCATAGTGCAAGTGCGGGCCCGTCGATCGACCTGTGGTACCAACGGCAGCGATGACATCGCGTCGTTTCACCTTTTGGCCAATCTCAACATAAATTTGCGAAGTGTGACCGTAACGAGTCACGACGCCATAGCCGTGATCAATCGACACGAGCTTACCGTAACCCGGATCATAGCCGGCAAAGCTCACGATGCCGTCCGCTGGTGAGTAGATCGGAGATCCAGGGGCCGCCGCCACATCCAAACCGTTATGCATGACGGGCTTTCCGGTGAAGGGCGAAATGCGATAGCCAAATTTCGATGTGAACCAACCGCGCGTCGGCTTGATGCTGGGAGTGGCGCTCAGCAAATTTTGATGCTCGGAAAGTGACGTCCACAATTCGAGTGCGCCCTGCTCGCGAATGCCGACTTCTTGAACGGCCGCATCGATCCGAATCGCCAGCGTTGCGTAGTCTTTCGCTTGTTGCGTGGCGATTTCACCCGTGGCCGCATCGGGCTTGGGAGCCGCATAAAAAATCGAATCGCCTTCAGCTCCCGGCGAACCCGGCAAACCGCCGTTGATCGAAGCCGGAGCTCGACCGATCGCCATGGTTTCCGCTCCACCCGAGCTGTCGACTCCAGGATTGTGACTGCTCAGCGCCAATTTCAATGAGCGATCTTCGCTTTCAATATTGGTGATCATGCGAAGCTTGGTCACAAAGCCGCGCACGCGCTCCAAGTTGCTTTCGAGAGTATTCAGTTTGCCCTCGACGACTTGGAACTGATCGCGCAAGCGTCGGTTTTCCGCGACCAGTCTGCGGTTTTCCACCGAAGCCCCGAGCAAGCCCAAATAATCGACCACGGCCGCGGCACCGATCACGGAAAACACCAGCACGAAGACGCTGACGGCCTTCAGCCAACCTGCCGAAACCGTGATGGAAATGGGGCGATCTTTGCGGTTGGAAACCAACATCAATGTGTAGCACTTGCGATCGGACCAATCCGATGCCAGCCCAGATGTGGAAGCGACTTCGCGCTTCGGTTTTGAGTCATCGCCGTTTGGACGTTGGCTCACGTTGCTTCCCTCACTCATCTCAACACTCGGTTCAGTGTCCGAGCCTTCAATTTCAAGTTCGGACCGCCCACATTGGGCACCCACATTGGGCTGACCACTTCGGGCCGACCCTACGCTCATCTTATCGGCACATTTCGAGACAAACTCGAGCCAGAGCGTTTCACTTTCAGACAGAACTTTGGTCGTAGCGCGCAATGTCGAAGCCGGTCAAAGCGCAGCGCTTCATGCCTCGATACTGATCACCATGACCGTGACGTTATCGTCGCCGCCCGCCTTCTTCGCCTCGTCGATCGACTCCTGAACAATCTTCTCCAAATCGAAGCGACCGTTCGACGAGCGATGCTTGCGGAGAATATTCGCCATCAAATTATCATCGATCAAACCGCAAAGTCCGTCCGAACACATCAGGTAAAGATCTCCGGCCTGCACAGGTCTTTCCAAAACGTCCACCTGCACTTCGCGCTCAAATCCCACGCTTCGCGTGATCACGTTTCGATGCGTGAGTCGCGTGACGTCTTCTTCGGTGATCAAGCCCGCACGCAATTGCTCATTGATGAGCGAGTGATCTTCGGTGAGTTGAAACAAACGATCCTGCGCGAACAAATACGCCCGCGAGTCGCCGACGTTCGCAAAATACAAAGTCGTATCGAGACGAAGCGCTGAGACCAAGGTCGTGCCCATGCCCTGCAGCTCGGGATTTTCATTATGGCTCTTATCGAAAATGCGCGCGCTGGCCTCTTCATAGCCGCGCACCAAAAGTTCACGCGGTCCATAGCGGCGGTTCTGATCCCGCGACATGAGTATGAACTCGCGCACGGTTTGCACCGCCAGCGCCGAGGCCACTTCGCCGCCTCGGTGTCCGCCCATGCCATCGGCCACCATGTAGATGCCGATCGACTCATCAAAAAGAAATGAGTCCTGATTTTGGTCGCGTCGCAAACCCACATCTGTCTGGCAAAAACAATTGATCGTCACCCCTTCAGTTTAGGCGGAAACAGATCGACCTGACCACGATTTCGACGTCTCCCAGACTCCAGTCTTCGCGAATTTCTGCCGATGAGAAGAAGGAGAGAAGGGGCGACTTCATGCCGATGGATTCGACACATCAGCGTCAAGACCAGCGCGAGGTTCAGGCCAAGCCGAAGGCTTCGGACTTTGGTCGAGCAGAGCGCGACTCTCGACGTCTTTGGGCGGCCCTCGTGGCCTCGGCCCTCTTGCACATGTTGATCGGCAGCGGTTGGCTGTGGAGCCCTCGACCGCAACCCCCACCGCAGCGGATGAGCGAAGTCGAATTGATGAGCCCCGAACAAGTGCAAGCGCTGCTCGCTCAATCTGAGAAGGCCGAAAAGCAGCGCGCGCGTGAAGCTCTCGGTCGACAAATTGTCGAGATCGACGAAAAGCAGCGTCTCAACAATGAAAAGGATCCGAACTCGCGCTTCCTCTCCGCCTTTGATCAAAAGGTGATGAAGCAAATGAAGGCGTCCAAGGTCGCGAAGTTTGAAAACTCCGGCGGCAAAGGCCTCGCTCCGAAAAACGGCGCGCAGGGCGAACGCCCGCAAGCCGCATCCGCCGCGCAAGCAGAATCGGCGCGATCCGAAAAAGACATCGTCACCTCCGAGCACGGCGATTTGGCCATCGCGCGCCCCAGCGTGAATCCGAAACTGCAGGCCTTCCAACCCAATTTTCGCAAGCTGCCGCACGTTCCGGATCCGACGCGCGAAAGCGCGGAGGTCGGCGGCGACGAACAAAAGGTTTCCGCAACTGACGATCGCTTAAAGGACGTCGAAACTGGCATGCAGACCATGCTCTCCACGCGCGAGTTCGTTTATTACTCCTACTACAACCGCATCAAAGATCGGTTGCGCCAGTACTGGGAACCCAAGATCAAAGAAAAGTTCGAACGCTCATTGCGCCAAGGCCGCCGCATCGCCAGCGTCGAAGGCGACAAGATCACCAAGCTGATCATCGTCTTGGATGCTCAGGGCACACTGATGCGCGTGCAAATGGTCAGCCGCAGTGGCGTCAGCGATCTCGATGAAGCCGCCGTCGACGCCTTCCGCGCCGCAGCCCCTTTCCCCAACCCGCCCGCGGGAATTGTTGAAGAGGACGGGACTATTAAAATTCGATGGGATTTCGTGATCGAGGCCTAAGGCGCCATGCCAGTTGACTCATTTTGAAACACCCCGCCCCGCATCCACGAACGAACACTTGAATCCGTCTGCGAATGGATTAGATCAAATACTCCAACCGCCGATAAGGCGATAGAGTTGAGAGAGCTTAAGAACCCGAAACCGTCCGCGACGTTCGCCACGAGATCCGGGGCCAAGGCGCAAGCCGCGTCCCCCCAGTCTCTGCCGACCGTCCCGAAGGAGGCCACGTGGCTAAACCCAAGAACTCCGCGTTCAGCGGAGGCGCTCCCGCATCCCGCACCCCATCTTCATCCGATTTGAAATCGACAACCGGCAAGGACTTGTCGCAGTCGCCGATTCGCGCGCCGAAAGAAGTGCTCGATCGCATTATGGGCCGCGTGCACTACATGACCACGCAAATGATCTGGCTCGCGAACAATCGCGAGAAGGACAAGGGTGATCCTAAAGTCGGCGGCCATCCCGCGGCTTGTGCATCTTCGCTACACATCATGGGCGCCCTTCACCTCGCGGTGAAAACCGGCTTTGACTACATCGCCAACAAACCGCACGCAGCACCCGTCGATCACACCTACAACTATTTGCTGAATTTGCTTTTGAAAGACGATGACTCGCGCTTCAGCCAAGAAGAGCGCGATCTGGCGATGCAGGGCTTGCGCAAGTTTTCGGAAAACGGCGAGCCCGTGTTTCAATCTTATCATTCGGCCTACGATGCCGATCATCACGGCTTTCTGCCCACGGGCACCGTGGGCATTCCGCCGGTAAACGCCGGTTACCTCGCGCATGCGTATCGCTTCGCGCGCGAGCATGGCTACGAAGTTCCCGATGCGCACTTTTGGTGCTTGCTCGGCGACTCGGAGTTTCGCGAGGGCTCGCTGTTTGAAGCCATTCCTGATTTTGCTGAGCGCGAGCTGGGCAATCTCACATGGATCGTGGACTACAATCGCCAGTCGCTTGACGGCCACCGCATCACCAACAAAGACATCATGGGCGGCACCGACGACAAACGCATCGCGCGCACCATGATCGCCAACGGCTGGGACGTGATTCAAGTTCAGCACGGCCACAAACGCCTCGAACTTTTCCGTCGTCCACACGGCGAAGTCTTCAAACGTTTCCTCGAAGACGAACTGCAAGATTACGAATTCCAAGCTCTCCTGCTCGTGCAAGACGTCGCGGCACTTCGCCAGGGCCTGTTGAAGTCGCATGCGCACTTGGCGGAATTCCTCAAAGGCGTCTCGGATCTCGAACTCTACTTGGCGCTTCGCGATTTGGGCGGCCACGACATCATCGCCTTGGCGCAAGCCATGCTGAAGTCCAAAGAAAATCCGCGCAAACCCACGATGATCATCGCCCACACGCTGAAGGGCTGGGGCCTTCGCAGCGCGGCCGCGCAAGGCAACCACTCCTCGCTGCCGACACAAGACGAAGTCGATCAGTTGCGCGAGGCCCAAGGCCTCAGCGCCGATCGCCTCTTTGCACCTTTTGACGAGAACACCGCCGAATCCGCCTTCCTCAAAGAGCGCGGCGACAAACTCTACAATGAGATTCTCGCTCAACATGCGCTTCGCGACCGCAATCGCGCCGCGTTCAATCAGCGCCTGCGCGCCCACGGCGAGATCCCCGTCAGCATGGGAATTTCGCTCAAGATGGCACAGTACCCGCACACCCAATGGATGCTGGGACAATTGACCGCCAAGCTCACGCGGATCGCGAACGCTTCGCTCGAAGGCGATAAGCCTTTACCGGCGGATGAACGTCCCTGGAAAACTCCGGCTGAACTGTTTGTGACCATGGCGCCTGATGTGGGCACTTCGACCAATCTCAATCCGGCGATGGACGGCAAAATCTTCGGCGCGCCCGTCGTGGCCGACGTCGAAACTGAACTGGGCGTGAAGGATCGCAAGGCGCCGGACTTGGTGCCTGGCGAAGACAACTCAGATCGCTTCATCCGCTTTGAGATCGCCGAAAGCAACGTCATGTCCTGTGTCGGCTCCTACGGCAAAGTGCGAGAGTTCCTCGGCATTCCGATTTTGCCGCTGATGACCGTCTACGACTTCTTCATCAAGCGTGCACACGATCAGTACTTCTACAATTTATATTGGAAATCCTCCTTCATCTGCGTGGGCACTCCTTCGGGCGTCACGCTTTCGCCGGAAGGCGCGCAACACGGCTGGAAATCAGACTTCCAAATTCCCAACCAAATCACTTGGGAGCCCTTCTTCTGCCAAGAGCTGGATTGGATTTTGTCCGATGCGATTCGCCGCCACGTTTTCTACGACAACGAAGGCCGCAGCGGCGTGCTCATCCGCGGCGTCACGCGCGGGATCGAGCAGAAAATGTTCGCGCAGTATTTGAAGCGCCAAGCGCGCTTCAAAACAGATCCGCACACGCTCTTGCACGCGACAGGATTTGAAGTCGCCGGCGCTGTGGACGAAGCGCAAGTCCCGACGATCAGCGAAGAGGAAATGTTCGAGACCATTCGCCAAGACGTGTTGGCCGGCGCGTACTACCTCGTCGATTACCGCGGCTACGCAGGCTACATGCCCGGCGACAATGTCGTGAATATCTTCGCGCTAGGAAGTCTCACCACGGAAGCACTCAAAGCCAGCGACGCGCTTCTTCGTCGCGGCATCTACGCCAACGTCATCGTCGTGACCTGCACGGACCTGCTGCTCGGCGTGCAGGCCCACAACGATGATTACGCAGTCCTCAGACAAAGACTCGGTCTCAACGCCGACTTGCATTTGACGCCGGAGTCGATCGAGGCCCTTCGCCAAGGCGACCCCGCACAACTCGTCACGCTCTCTGGGCGTCGCGTGCCTTGCGTGAGCGTGCACGATGGCGAGCCGGGCCTGCTCGACAACATCGGTTCGATCCTCGGCGTGCGCCACGAGACGTTGGCGGTTCGCAAGCACTCAAAGTGCGGCCGACCGAACGAAATTTATCGCTACCACCATCTCGATGCGGACTCGATCATCGAAGCTGTGGGCAAGGTGCTTTCGGAAACGGCGCTCGAGCGCGTGCAAGTGCCTGCGGCGCTCGCACTGCAAGTTCCCCAACTGACCCAAGCGCCCGTCGGCGATTGGCGTTCGCTTTGGCCGGATCGACCCAGCGACACGCACTAACGAGGACGGACGTGATTCAACTCATCATCTTTGATCTGGATGGCACGCTCGTTGATTCGGCGGGCGACATTGTCGCCGCCTTCCACGAGCTGACGGATCGCCGCGGCCTCGAGCGCCTGCCGGATGAACATGTCCGCAACGCCATCGGCGAAGGTCTGCGCGCCCTGATGACGAAGTGTCTGCCGCGCGAACTTTCCGACCCGCGGCTGGCGCGCGAAATCGATCGAGAGTTCTACGAGCTTTACGAAAAGCGCGTGCTCGACACCACTCGCCCTTACCCGGGCGTCGTCGAGCAATTGCAGAAGCTCTCGCAAGATCATCGCATCGCGATCGTCACCAATAAGCACGAAGCCTTGGCCCACCAGAGCCTTGCCTTCCCCGGTCTCAAAGAATTGCCTTGGGTCAAAATCGTCGGCGCCGATACTTACAGCGAACGCAAACCGCACCCGCTCCCACTTCAAGAAGTGATGCGAATCGCCGGGGTTCAGCCGCAACAAACGCTGATGGTCGGCGACGGCATTCCCGACATGAAGGCCGCACAAGCCGCCCGAGTCCACTCGGTCGCATGCACCTACGGCTATGCGCGCACCGAACTGCTGCTCGAACACGAACCCAGTCTTTTGCTTTCAGCTTTTACAGAATTTGACAGAATCCTTGATCAGGCCAAGGGCCTAGCTCCGCGCATTTGACAGCTTCCCCAGCGACGCGACCCGAAAGGCGCGGTGCGCAGCTTTGACAGGATTGGGTTAGAACTCTAGACCGAACCCCTGAATTTCAGCTTTGGAGTTCCCGCTCGTCGCGAGCCCTCCAAAGCCCACAATCGATCGTCCGCGCCCGCCCATCGCGTCGGCACGGACAGGGTGAGGTCAGTCATGAACATCTTTGAGATTTGGTCTGGAGCTTCAAAGTCGGCTGCTGCAAAAGCGACGAACAAAGCCTTCCGTCCCCGCGGCAACACGGCCACTTTCGTGCAAGTGCTGCTGGCCGGTGCGGTCGCGATCGCTATGGCGATCACAGGTTGCACAAAGAAGCGCTTCGACGCCAACGACAACAGCTTGAACATCGGCATCCGCGCCAACGTCAAAGGCTTGGACCCGATCAACGCCAACGATATGTACTCCGCGACTGTGATCGCCCAAATCTACGAAGGCTTGGTCGAGTACAACTACCTCAAGCGACCCTTCAGCGTGCAACCCGCGATGGCTGAAGCTCTGCCGGAAATCTCGGCCGATGGCCTGACCTTCACTTTCAAGATCAAAAAGGGCATCAAGTTCCACGACAACCCGGCCTTCCCGGATGGCAAAGGTCGCGAGGTCACAGCTGAAGATTTCGTCTACAGCTGGAAGCGTTTGGCCGATCCTCGCAACACCAGCGAAGGATGGTGGATCTTGGACGGCAAGATCAAAGGCCTCAACGAGTGGGCAACAGCCGTGAAGGCCGAAAAAGCCGACTACGACACGCCTGTTGAAGGCTTGAAGGCCACCGACTCCCACACGCTGGTGGTGAAACTCACTGGCCCCTATCATCAATTGATGAATGTTCTGACCATGCCGTTTGCAGCCGCAGTTCCTAAAGAAGCTGTTGCGAAGTACGGCAAAGAATTCCTCAACAACCCCGTGGGCTCGGGCCCCTACATGCTGAAGACGGACAAAGACTGGGTCCGCAACTCCAAGATCACTTTGCACAAAAACCCGAACTACCGCCCCGCCACTTATCCGACCGAGGGCATGCCGGGCGACGCCGAAGCGGGATTGCTCGCCGACGCGGGCAAGACACTGCCTTTCGCCGATAAGCTCGTGTTCACCGAAATCATCGAAGATCAGCCTCGTTGGCAAAATGGTCTGAAGGGTAACTTCGACTACTTCGATATTCCCAAGGACAACTTCGATTCGACCATCAAAGACGGCAAGCTTGTGCCGGAATTGCAAGCCAAGGGCATCAAGCTGCACATCGATCCCTCGCTCGACGTCACCTATATCGGCATCAACATGACCGACTCCTTGCTCGGTAAGAACAAAGCACTTCGCCAAGCGATGTCGATGGCTTTCGACCGCGAGACACAAATCAAAAAGTTCGCCAATGGTCGCGGCATCCCGGCGCAAGGTCCGATTCCCCCAGGCATCGCCGGTTACGACGAAGCTTACAAGAACCCGCACACGCAGTTTGACGTCGAAGCTGCGAAAGCCAAACTCGCCGAAGCCGGCTTCCCCGGCGGCCGCAGCAAAGACGGCAAGCAGCTCGAGTTCACATACGAAGGCGGCAGCGACTCCACAGCGCGCCGACAGGCCGAGTTCTTTGCTCAGCGTATGCAGGACATCGGTATCAAGATCACCATCAATGCGAACTCTTGGCCGCAGCTGCAGGAAAAGATCAAATCCAAGAAGGCCCAGCTCTTTGGCATCGCTTGGGGCGCGGACTATCCGGATGCACAAAACTTCTTCCAGCTCTTCTACTCGAAGAATGCGCCTCCGGGACCGAACGACTCCGTCTTCACCAATGCGGAGTTTGACAAGCTCTATGAGCGCTCGTTGAAGCTCAAAGATTCAGCCGAGCGCACAGCGCTCTACCACCAGATGCGCGATATCGTGGCCAATGAAACTCCTTGGATCTTCATCTCGCATCGTACGGGCTATCGCCTGACTCACGGCTGGTTGAACAACTTCAAGTGGACGGAAGTGGGCTATGACTATCCCAAGTACTGGCGCGTAGACGCTCAGAAGCGCGCTGAGATGGGCCAAAAGCTGTAAGCTGAAGTCCGGGCGCGCTGAAGCTTCAGCGCGCCTCTCTCACCGACCAACGAAGCGCCCTCGGGCCGACTTCGGAAATTCGCATAAAGTTCTTCAATTCTCGATACCTACATTTGACAGAGACTCTGCGACGCAGCATCTAATGTCGAGGCCTTCGGCTCGGCTCCAGATGGTGATCCGCGACAGCGTTTCACCACTGCCCAATTCGAACGGCCCCATTCGAACGGCAACTGCACAGGGTTGAAATTCGGCTCCGGCTTGGAGGCTCATGATCGGATACGCGATTCGTCGCATTCTCTATATGATCCCCATCTTGTTTGGCGTGACGCTTTTGACATTCACGTTGTTCAACGTGTTTGGCGGCGATCCGGCTCGGCGCTATGCCGGCAAGCACGCGACTGAAGAACAAGTGCAAGTGATCCGCGCCGAGTTGGGTTTGGATCGCTCGCTTCCCGCGCAGTACGTTTACTTCGTAAAGCAAATTGCGACCTTTGATTACGGTCGCTCCTGGGCCTCCAAGCAATTGATCTCCACCATGATCACCGACGGCATCGGTGCGACACTTTCGTTGACGGCACCGGCCTTCGCGGCCTCGACCATCTTCTGCATTTTTCTGGCACTGTTTTCGGTCTACGGGCGAGGCACAATCTTCGATCGCGGCATCGTCGTGACCTGCCTGGGGCTCATGAGCATCAGTTCGCTGGTGTACATTCTCGCGCTTCAATACTTGCTCGCGTTTCGCGGTGGCTTGTTCCCGATCTCAGGTTGGGACCCTTCTTGGGCCGGACGCTGGGAGTATCTGACTCTGCCGTGGATCATCATGTTCGTGCTTTCGCTTGGGCCGAATATTTTGATCTTCCGTACCGTCATCATGGATGAGGCCTTTCAGGACTATGCGCGTACCGCGCGAGCCAAGGGCCTGGCCGAAAAGCATATCTACGCCAAACACATTTTGAAGAACGCCATGATCCCCATCATCACGGTCGTGGTCATAGAAATGCCGGTGCTGATCTCGGGCTCGGTCTTGATCGAAAACTTTTTTGGCATTCCGGGCCTTGGCGGCACGATGATCAAGGCACTGAATGATTCGGACTTCCCCGTCATCAAGGCCTTCACCGTCATGTCAGCCGTGGTCTACATGCTGTTTAACTTGCTGAGCGATTTGCTCTATAGCGCGGTCGACCCGCGCGTGAAGTTGGGGTGAGGTATGCGCGCACAAGCTACAGATCCCATGAGCCTCGCCTCGACCTCGTCCGCATCGCAAAGCGTGCAGCAGAACTCGCTGTGGTGGGACGCTTTCCGGCGCTTTAAGCGAAACAAAGTCGGCGTGATCTCGCTCTTCACCATTTTGGTCTATGTGTTGATCGCGATCGGCTCGGCGACGGGCTTGTTGTATCCCCACGCCAGCCAAGGTGAGCAGTACTTGCCGATGTCCTGGCAGCATCCGTTCGGCACCGATATTTTTGGCCGCGATATTTTGGGTCGCGCCGTGCATGGAACTTCAACGGCGATTTCAATTGGCCTTTTGGCATCTTCGCTCTCGCTGATTATTGGCGTGGTGCTCGGTGCCCTGGCGGGCTACTTCGGCAAGAAGGTCGATGCCGCTGTGGTGTGGCTGTACACCGTGGTCGACTCGGTTCCGTACATTCTATTGATTCCCGCTCTGACCTTCGTGTTGGGCCGTGGCTTGATCAACGTCTTCATTGCCGTCGGTCTCACCAGCTGGGTGACCACCGCGCGCCTCGTGCGCGGCGAATTCATGAAGCATAAAGACCGCGACTATGTGTTGGCGGCGCATGCGATCGGCGCGGGCGATGGACGGAAAATCTTCGGCCACATTTTGCCGAACGTGGCTCACCTCGCCTTTGTACAGTTCGGATTGGGCTTTGTTGCGGCGATCAAGATCGAAGTGATCTTGAGCTACTTGGGCTTGGGTGTGGACCCCTCGCAACCCAGCTGGGGCCTAATGATTGACGATGCCAAGAACGAATTGGCGCGACCCTTCTTTGGCAATCTCGCGGCGGCGACGCTGTTTATGTTCGGCCTGATCTTGGCGTTCAACTTGTTCAATGACGCACTGAGAGAGGCACTCGACCCCAAGATGAAGAACAAATGAGCCAATGTTAGATTTTCGTGGCGCTGAGTTGAATTGAACTGAGGGTGAATATGTCGACTTTGTTGGAAGTCAAAAATCTCAAGACGGGCTTTAAAACCGACGATGGACACTTCTTGGCCGTCGACGACGTCAGCTTCAAAGTCGAAGCCGGAAAGACCCTCGGCATCGTGGGCGAGTCCGGCTGCGGAAAATCTGTGACCTCGCTCTCGATCATGCGCCTGATTCCCAATCCGCCCGGTAAGATCGAAGGCGGCGAGATTTTGTTCAATGGACGAAATCTTCTGCAGCTGAGCGACGAAGAGATGCGCAAGATTCGTGGCAACGAAGTCGCGATGATTTTTCAGGAGCCGATGACTTCGCTGAATCCCGTGTTCACCATCGGCAACCAAATTGGCGAGGCCATCGAACTGCATCAGTCGCATCTCTCCAAGGCGCAAGTCCGCGAAAAGACCATTGAGATGCTGCAACTTGTGGGCATTCCCGAGGCCGGCAAGCGCGTTGACGATTATCCACATCAACTCTCAGGCGGTATGCGCCAGCGCGTGATGATCGCCATGGCGCTGTCGTGCAATCCCAAACTGCTGATTGCCGACGAACCCACGACCGCCCTCGATGTGACGATTCAGGCACAGATTTTGGACCTGATCCGCAAACTCCAAAAGGAATTCAACGCCTCGATGATTCTGATCACGCATGACTTGGGTGTCGTCGCCGAGACTTGCGACGAAGTGGCCGTCATGTACGCCGGGAAGATCGTCGAGTACGGCACGGCCGAGGACATTTTCTATCGACCGAAACATCGTTACACACAGGGCTTGTTGAATTCCATTCCTCACTTTGAAACCGGCCACCGACGCGAGCGACTTGAGACCATCCCCGGACTGGTGCCTTCGATGTTCAAGCTTCCCAAAGGTTGCCGCTTCCAAGATCGCTGCAAGTTCGCACAAGAAGACTGCCGCGCGCAGGAGCCCAAGCTCGGCGCACAACAAGGCCCGAGCGGCAAACATGTCGCCGCCTGCTTCCATCCTGCGAGTGAAGTTCGCACTCAGGAGGCTCACACATGAGTCAGCCCCTCGTTCAGATCAAAGACTTGGTCAAATCCTTTCCGATCAAGGGCGGCCTGTTCGGTCGCGAAGTGGCGAGCGTCAAAGCCGTGAGTGGCGTGAATCTCGAAATTCGCAAGGGCGAAACCTTGGGCCTAGTCGGCGAGTCGGGTTGCGGAAAGTCGACGCTCGGTCGTTGCGTGATCCGCTTGATCGAGCCCACCAGTGGCCAAGTTCTGCTCGATGGCAAAGACATCACACAAACCCGCGGCGAAGAGCTGCGAGCTTTGCGTCGGCGCATGCAGATCATCTTTCAAGATCCCTACGCCTCGCTGAACCCGCGCATGACCGTGGGCTCGATCATTTCCGAGCCTCTCGAAATCCACAGTTTGTTCGACTCCAAGAAAGATCGCGATGATCGCGTGAAGCAGCTGATCGAAACTGTGGGTCTACGACCCGAGCACATCAATCGCTACCCTCACGAATTCTCAGGTGGCCAGCGACAACGCATCGGGATCGCCCGAGCCTTGGCCGTGGAGCCTGAGTTTATTGTCTGTGACGAGCCTGTTTCCGCACTCGACGTTTCGATTCAAGCTCAGGTCATCAACTTGTTGATGGATCTTCAGCAAAAGTTGGGTCTGACCTACTTGTTCATCGCCCACGATTTGAAAGTGGTCGAGCACATCTCCAACCGCGTGGCCGTCATGTACTTGGGTCGCGTGGTCGAGATCGCTGAGAGCGAAGAACTCTACAAGCATCCGACTCACCCTTACACGCGAGCGCTGCTGTCCGCGATTCCGACACCCACGCCGAAGAAGAATACGGATCGCATCATCTTGACGGGCGATGTGCCGTCGCCGATTCGTCCGCCCAGCGGTTGCCACTTTCATCCTCGCTGCCCGATCGCCAACGACAAGTGCAAGACGGATGTTCCGAGCCTGACAAGTGTGCGGCCGGATCACCAAGCCTCGTGCTGGCGAAGCGGCGAAAGCGCAAGCCTCATGAAGGCCGGCGCCGCACATCCCTGAGATTGGAAACATGCAACCTCAAGCCTCATCGACGACGACTCGAAAAGTCTTGAAAGCCTTGGGCCTGATCGTCGCGGGGCTTTGCTTGCTGGTTTTCATCGGACTGGCGATTCTGCTGCGAAATCTCCCGGGCCCCTCGCAAATCGGCCAACAAATTTTCTCCACTCAAGAAGCCGCAAAGACTTCCGCGACAACGGCCCCCACGGAGTCGGTCGCCGCGGACGCGCCACCGCTTGCGCAAACTCAGGCCCCAGTTACTGCGAATCCCGAACGCAAGAAGCGCGTCGAGGCCATGTTCTTTGAGCGCTTCATTGAACGCACAAATCCCGACACTCAAGTTTGCGCATTGCTGGGCAACGACTCGCGGACCTTCGCCGACGCGCGCGAGTTCGGCGAAGTCTTGGAGTCGCAACTTCTCGGCGAGGCCTCGATGTCACCCGAGACCGAGGCCTTCCTCGCCCCAATCGCTGTGACTTTGCGCGACCCTGCTGTGCAAGAGCTGCTGCGCGACGTGCGAGACGCGATGTCGCGAGGCGAGGATGATCTATTTCAGAAGGCCAAGTTTTACGCGCAAATCGGTCGCGCTTCGGCCTCCTTGTTGTCGCGAACGGATGAGCTCGAGCGCGTGGCCAATCAGAGCTACGGACTTTATGTGCTCGCGAAGGCGGCGCGCTTGAATCCCGCGATTCGCCAGGACCCCGAAGTCGAGCGCAGCTGCCGCGAGTACGAGGATGCCGTCAATCGACGACTAACAACGAACGTGGACATGGATCAACTCGAGGGCCTGCTCAAGCGCCATAACATCGATCCGAAGTCCGTCGAGTTTGATCGCGACATGCCCAATCAGGTGCAGGTCGAGTCCTCAGGGATGAATTTGCGGCTTCGTGTGCCGTGGATGGAGCACGCCCTCAAAGTGGAGCGCCCGCGCGCCACCACTTCAGCGCCAACGCCACCAGCAGCACCGCAATAATGGCGAAAGCGTTGACTCGAAACACCGTTTGAATCAATCACGCTTCATTCAATTTCCGTTGAGCTTTAAGAGAGTCCGCACCGTCTTTTTGACCTTTTCGATGTCGAAGGGCTTTTTGATGTAGTCATCGCAACCGGCTTCAAAGCCGCGCTTCACATCGAACTCTGAAGTCTTGCCGCTGACAAAAACCAGAGGAATGCTTTTGAGCTGCGGATGCTCCTTGAGCAGCTTCGCCAGCTCCAGACCATTCACCCAAGGCAGCCCCACATCCAGAATGACCAGATCAATGCCGCGCCCGTCGATCGCCTGGCCGAGCTGCGTGCCGTCGGCTGCCGTGCGCACTTCAAGACCTTCGCTCTCGAGAATGCGCTTCATCGCCACACGCATCGTCTCATCATCTTCAATGACGAGCACAGACTTGGGCGCGGGCTTCTCTTTCAGGCCGCGAAGTGCGGCCAAGTCCACGACTTCACCTTGCGCCATGCGCTCGCGGGCGAGTCGTTCAATCTTGTTCACCAAATCCTTGGCGTCGATTTTCTTCGACACGCGATCAGCCCTGACCTGTGGACTCGAGCCAGCGCTCGGCATCGATGGCCGACATGCAACCACTGCCCGCGGCCGTGATGGCTTGTCGGTAGTGATGATCTTGCACATCGCCGCAGGCGAACACGCCTTCAACGGATGTGTAGGACGACTTGCCTTTGGTGACGAGGTAACCCAGCTCATCGGTCTCCAGCTGGCCGTTCAAGAATTTGGTGTTGGGTTGATGGCCGATCGCCAAGAAGACTCCCTGCACCGCCAGATCGGATTTAGCTTTCGTCGTGGTGTTGGTGAGCTTCACGCCCGTGACGAATTTGTCGCCGACGATCTCGTCCACGACAGTGTTCCACAAGACTTCGATCTTCGGATTCTTCAACGCCTTCTCAGCCATGATCTTCGAAGCGCGGAAAGAATCTCGACGATGAATGATGTAAACCTTCTTGGCAAAGCGAGTGAGGAAGGTCGCCTCCTCCATCGCTGTGTCGCCGCCACCGATCACGGCGACATCCATGTTGCGGAAGAAAGCACCGTCGCAGGTCGCGCAAGCCGAAACACCTTTGTTGGCGAACTGCTTTTCGCTGGGAAGACCCAAGTACTTCGCCGAAGCGCCCGTTGCGATGATCAAAGCTTTCGATTGATAGAGCTTGTCGCCCACCCAAACTTTGAAGGGGCGCGCGCTTAAGTCCACGCGCGAAACATTTTGGCGCTGCATGCGCGTGCCGAAGCGTTCGGCTTGCTTGCGAAAATGCTCCATCAACTCCGGGCCGGTGACGCCTTCGGGGAAGCCGGGGTAATTCTCGACCTCCGTGGTGATCATCAACTGACCGCCGGACTCTTCGCCTTCGAACATCAGCGGCTGCAAAAGCGCGCGCGAAGAATAAATGGCCGCCGTGTAACCTGCGGGACCCGAACCGATAATAATCAACTTTTCAACTGTGTCGCTCATCATAACCTCGTCTGAAAAGTTTAGGCCTGTCGGGGGCCTCGGGCAAAACTTAGCCCCTCGCATTAGCTCAAGGGCAATGCTAGTCTCGGGTCATGCCTCGACTGCGCTTCGCAAAAGCCGAACTTCAAACTCGTTATGGTGAGCCTGAGTGCCCGCCCGGCCAAAGTTTGATGCAAGCCCTGCTCAGTTTAGGACTTCCTGTCGCGAGTTCTTGCCGTGGCGACGGCGTTTGCACCAAATGCCGCTTGCGAGTCCACTCGACACCAGGCGCCCTCACTCGACCGGGCGCACTCGAAAAGGGCTTACTCGCCAAGATCCATGCTGAGCCCGACGAGCGCATCAGCTGTCAGGCGCGATTCGATGGCGATGGCGTGATCGATGTGGATGCGGGGTACTGGTGATCTTACTTTTGGGTGGCAGCGGACTGATTGGTCGCGAGACTTTGTCGCAACTTCGAGAGCAGAAGCAACTCACGCGAGCCGTGTTTCGTCGGTCCCCGCGCTTGGAAAACTCCGACAACATCGAACTCGTTGAAGATGCGCATTGGTCTTCTGAAGCTTCGCTGGCTCGCCTCATGGGAGGCGTGGACACAGTCCTTTGCGCCATCGGCACCACCATCGCGCAAGCCGGATCCGAGGCAGCGTTTCGTGCCGTCGACTTTGAGATCGTCTCACGCGCGGCCCGCGAAGCTCGTCGAGCCAAAGTTGCGCGCTTCGCTTTGGTGTCGGCGGTCGGCGCAAACGCCAACTCGAAGATCTTCTACAATCGGGTGAAAGGCGAAGCCGAAGCCGCCGTCATCGAGCAAGGCTTCCCACACACTTTAATCTTGAGACCCTCGCTGCTCTTGGGAGATCGAAGTGATCAGGCGACTCGCCCCGGAGAGCGAATCGCACAAAGTTTCGCGCCGGCTTTCAGCTGGCTGATGCGCGGCGATCTGGCACGCTATCGTCCCATCCCAGCCCGCGATGTCGCTCGCGCGATGGTGAACACTGTGCTGACGACTGAGCGAATGAAAATTTCGCCGCTGATCCTTGAAGGCCAAGATTTGTTTGATGCCGCCGCCGCGCCTCGCTCTTAGTGAGGCGAGTTCGTGCCGCCATGACGAAGGTGCAACTGATCGTAGTCGTGCTGGAGCTGCAGACGACGCTGAATGTGATTGGGAATGTCTCGGCGACGAATCCCATCAATACTTCCCTCGGCCGCCGTCGAACCATTCCAGTGAACTCGTCCATTGGGAGCACCTTGAAAGCGATGCACGACACCTCGTGAGTCGATGGACCACCAAGTCACTCGCCCGTCGCCACCGACGGACGGAATGGCTTCGCGATAAAGCTCTGCCGCATCCGAGGGCAAAGACGAAGCGCGGGGATGGCGTTGGTCGGCGTGCTTGGGATTCACTTCGTATCGTGGTTTGGGGCCGTGGTAAGGGTTGGCGCGACGAAGCTCGGCGATCTCGCGCAAGCTTTCCAAAGCTTTGGCCTTTTGCTCCGGCGAGATGCGATCAAATTCGACGTAGCGCCAGCACCAACGGCCTCGCGCGCCCGAGGCCTCGGCCGCACTTCCCCACAATACACTGAGTGCGAGTGCGAAAATCAGCATCGGGCGGCTCAATCCAATGCGCATGCCGCAGCCTCCATCGCCATGCCCGCATCAAATCGCGAAAGCTCGTTCATGGTGCGCACGCGGGCTTCGGGAACATCGCGACTCATCAGCCGTCGCATGAGAGAGCTGAGCTGATCCGGCACAATGCTCGAGCGCGCAAGATCCGCGGAAAGCCCCCGAAGGAATGGCAGCATGTTTTTGATCTTCACTGCATACTGCGCCATCAGCGCGGCCAGCCGAGCCGCTCCGCCGCCAGCTGTGAGCACCGCCAAGGCCCCGCCGGCCGCGAGTGCGCCGATGACTCCGCAGATCAGTTCAGTTTGCAAAATGCCAGAGAGATCTTCGAAACCTTCCACCATTTGGCGGATGTTGGTGCGAATGTTGGCGACGAAGTCGTAAGCTTCGCGCACACTTTGTCGCGCTCGGTCCCAAGTTTCCGAAGGTCGTCGAATCATTCCCCAGACGAATTCAGCGGCGTCCTCGACCGCGCCTCCTGTTGCGTTCCATGCGCCCGCCAACGCGGATCGCGAACAACGAAACACGCCCGAGAGAATCCCACTCTCTTGTGCCGACGGACGCGATCTGACATCGGGACGCGCGCTCGACGAAGTGGGAATGTGATGAGTCGCGGCAGTTTCGGCATGAGCGTGAGCTTGTGCTTGCGCCCAATACTCAAGCCAGGTCCGCGAGGTTCGGTATCTTACGAGGCGTCGGAACTCTTGCGCCAAAACTTTGCGCTCAGCTTCTGAGGCATCGTCGACATAGATGGCCCAAAGACCGCCGCGACCTTGCAGATGCAACACATGCCCAGATCCAAGCTTGGTCCATCCATCCAAAGCGCCATGATGTTCGCCGCGCAGTCTGACCTTTTGTTTCACGAGAATGAGACTGCGAAGGTCTGAGGAGATGAAAGCCTGTTCAACGCCCCAGCTGGGATGCGTGCGTCGCGAATCGGGCAGCATCGCTGTCCAACGACGTGATCCACTTTGCAGTTCAAGTGCGCCCAAATCCTCGGCGGCGGATGCGAGGCCTGTCGCCACCAATCGCGGAAAGGCGGCATATTCCCAAGCTTCGGAGGCTTGACCTCGTTCGCTGAAGCCGCAAGTCGCGATCCCAATCCATATTAGAAAAATCCAACGCATATTTTTGTATCGGCGCGCGGGTACCTGTGCTTCAGAAGTTTCGCGAACATTTGGCCTTCACCTCGCGATTCACTTTCGCACTTCATCACCTTTTCATATTTCCACAGGGCACAGCCAGGCGCGTGTCTCAATCTGAGACAAGAAAAAATCCGACCACAGCACCGAGAATTCTTGCTTCGAGTTTGCACGACATCGGCGGCGGATACGTCAAACGCCCTTCACCCCACAAGGAGAACACATGATCCGGAAAATCAATCCGAATGTCGGACACACGCCTCGCGCCTGGCTCGCCCTCATCCTCATCATCTTGCTTGGACTGATCTGCGCCTGCAGCCCCGATCCCCAACCCGCTGAGGACACATGGCGCCTGACCGAGCCCTACATCGAAAGGTCTCAGGCCAAGTCCACGCTGCGCTTGAGTCAAACCACGGCCGAGTTCGCAGATCTCGACGACCGGCTCGTCTTTGACCCCCAAAATGCAGCCGACCAGCTCTCGGGCGAAGCTCGTTGCATCACTTCGAGCGGCGAGGAGTTGACGGCTCCGCTCACAGGTCCCGTCACCGACCAACTCCGCGCCTTGAGCTTAGCGCGTCTCATCCCCGATTCCTTCCTGCAAAACCTCGCGCGCGACAACTCTGCCGCGAAAGAGTGGACCTGCAGCTGGCGACTTCGCGTCACAAATGCGTCGGGCTCGGCGCACAGCTTTCGCATTCCGGCGCAGCGACTTCAGCTTCGTGATCTGCACGCGGACGCATCGCGAATCGTCGAGCGCGTCGCGCTGCTTTGTCCGTCGTGGTCCGCGCAGATCGAGCGACCTCGGCATTTGGCAACGGCAATCGCCGAGCTGCCGCGCCTGGATCAGGTGCAAGGAAGTGACGATCGACATCTGATTCGCCAAGGTCAATGTCTGCTCGTCACGGATTTGGCGGATGGTCGTCGCGGGCTCACACTTCGTCACTCATGGCAGTTGCCGCCACCCGCAATCGAAGTTCAGGTCGAGGCCACCGGCTCCTATCAACCGACGACTCGCCCCCTCACCGAAGTTTTCCGGATCAACGTGACCAATCATGAAGCCCACGCGGTTTGGATCGAATACAAATCTCATTTTCAGGCGCGAATCTTGGGCGAGTCGCAAAGCGCCCCGGGCGTTTGGTCAGCATCGCTGCACACGCCGATTGATGTTCAGTCCGAGCCCACGCCGAGCAAAATCATGATCGGAGATCGACATCGGGTGAAGTTGGAAGCGAAGTCGGGGATGCAATTGAGATGGGTCGTTCGGCGTACGATGTTCTGCCAAGGCAGCCTCGCGCGACGAATCGGAGTCATGCTCAAAGATTCAGAGAGCTGGGGTCTCAATTGGGTGGAGCACGCAAGTCCCGAAGTTCCAATTGCGCGGCCAACTCGACCGATCGGCCCACAATTGGAGTTGGGAAGTTTGTGGACACGCGCGTTTGCTGGAAACGCTATGATGGCGCTGCCGCAACCGCCGACCACGCGTCAGGCGCCCTGCTTGGATCGCGAAATGAATTCGGCGAGCGTGATCACACGCTCGGATGACTAAATTCAGTTGCGGCGCAATCGCGCGTGATGAATCTTCACGCCTTGTTGCAAGAATAGTCTCTCAAAGTGCGTGATGAAATTCTCAGCGGCATAGGGCGAAGCATGCAGATCTCGCGTGCTTCGCTCGATCTCAAAGTCCGAGTCGCGAAACAGCGGCTCACACCAATCAAAATAATCCGCAGAGTCGGTTTTGAAATCGAGAAAGCTACCCGGACGCATCAAGTTGTGCAGTCGCTTCAAGAAATCCTCTTGAATCAGGCGATGCTTCCAGTCGCGCTTCTTCGGCCAAGGATCCGGATGGTGAATGAACACATGATTCACTTCGCCGGGCGACAGAACATCTTCGAGGCAAGCGGCATCGTAGCGCATGATGCGCGCGTTCTTCGCGCCGTCGCGGAGAGCTCGCCGAATGGATTGGATCAGCGGCTTGTATTTGATCTCTAGCCCTAACAAGCAACGCTCCGGATGTTGTGAACTTCGATGCGCAAAGAAGTAGCCGTTGCCGGTGCCGATCTCCAAGTCCATAGGATGTTCTTGTGAGACGCCGAAGGCCTCGCGCCATCGGCCGCGTTGCAGGCGCGCGCGCTCTTCATCGTAAGCGAACTCGCGATATTCACCATTGAGTGCCAGCACATACTCGGTCGGATTAGGTAGACCTTCGGTGCGCACGAGGCGCGGCCGTCGCTGGCGTGGCGGTGCATTATTCATAAAACACATCTCGCGATGAAGGCATGGCGTACAACTAGCAGTGCGCGCGCGCTGGGACAAGGGCTTGAATCTTGGACCGAGGTCGACTGAAGTGAAGACCTATGAAAAATCTAAAGCACCGTCTGAAGTCATGCTGGGTTGGCAACGTCTTGTTGGTTCCGGCGCTGTTGGTTCCGGCACTGTTGGCCCCGCAAAATGTCGTGGCCCTTCCGCATCAATCGCAAAAGATGGCGATTGCGGCACCCGGTCCTCACGCCGTCGCCGCAGCTCAGGAGATCGCACGCAAAGGCGGCAACGTCTTTGACCAAGCCATTGCGGCCGCACTGAGTCTGTCCGTCACACATCCCTACTATGCCGCATTTGGCGGCGGCGGATTCGCTGTGTTGCGAGTGAAGAAGGCCGATGGGCAATCTCTGGTGACCACCTATGATTTCAGGGAGATGGCGCCGGCGGCGGCCACGCGAGATCAATTTGTAAAAGCCGGAGACAAATCGTCGACCCAAGGCGGCCTGGCCTCGGGAGTTCCCGGGATTCCGGCTGGCCTTGAGGCCATTCACAAAGCGCACGGCAAACTCAAGTGGCGCGCCTTGTTTGCTCCCGCATTGCGATTGGCGGAACAGGGTCATGCCGTCAGCGGCGAATGGGTGATGGCGACACAAGATGCGTGGCCCGAGTTCAACAAAGCCGCTCAACAAATTTTTGGCCGCGTCGTTTTGGATAAGTCCAGACCACCACGCGAGCGCTACGAAGCGCTCACTGCCGGCGACATCATCAAGCAACCGCGCCTAGCGAAAGCGCTCAAACTTTTCCGCGATCGCGGCGCGCGCGCCTTTTATCAAGGAGAGATTGGCCGCGACGTCGTGAGTAGCGTGCAAGCTGCGGGCGGCAACATGACGCTCGAAGATCTCAAGAACTACAAAGTCGTGCAGCGCGCTCCCGTTCAGCTCAAGTGGCGCGGACATGACTTGTACTTCATGGGCTTGCCTTCCAGCGGCGGCTTGGTCGCGAGCCAAGCTCTCCAGCTCATTGATCGTCTCGAACAAAAACACGGTGTCCCCGCCGCGCGCTCCGCGGAAGAGGCGCACATGTGGGGCGAGGCACTCAAGCTCGCTTTCGCGTCGCGGATGCGCTTGGGCGATGTGGACTCGAACCCCCAACTGCAAGACATTCAAACGCAACTTTTTGCCGGCGAGCGCTTGGATCGATTGGCGGGACTTTTCTCTCCCAAAAATGTGATTGTGCCGCTGAAGTCGAAGTCACCGGATTTGCGTGAGTCGCTGGCGCCCGCGACCAAGACCACAGGCGAAACCACGCACTTTTCGATCGCCGATGCCGAGGGGCAGGCCGTCGCCATGACGCTCACGATGAATGAGAATTACGGCAGTGGCGTGGTGACAGAGAAGTTTGGCGTGGTGATGAATGATCAGATGGATGACTTCGCCACGCGACCTGGTGAGCCGAATCAGTTTGGGTTGATTCAGGGCGCGGCCAACGAAGTGCTTCCGGGCCGTCGACCGCTGTCGAGCATGACGCCAGTGATTGTCGAGCGTGACGGCGAGTTCGCGATGACGGCCGGTGCACCGGGCGGCCCACGCATCATCAGCGGCGTCACCCAAGCGATCTTGCGCGTGATCACGCAAAACGCGGATGCCGAGTCCGCGGTGACTCTCCCTCGGGTGCACCATCAATTCTTGCCGGAGACCCTCATGCATGATCCAGGGCGCTTTGCTCCCGAAGTGCTCGCGAAGCTCAAAGCCTTGGGTCACGAGCTGAAAGAAGGTCGGGTCGCCAAAGTCTATGTCGTTCGACGAACGCGAGATGGCTTGCTGGAAGCGGCGGCCGATCCTCGCGGTGAAGCGGCGGCCGGAGGCCTGTGATGAGCGCAGCGGGTGCGGGACCTGGATTTTGGACGCTCACGGCGATGAGCGTGAGTCTGCTGATCGTTTCGAATGTGTTCATGACTTACGCTTGGTATGGACACTTGAAGTCGCTCGCGGGGCGCCCCTTGTGGATCGCGATCTTAGTGAGTTGGGGTGTCGCGTTTTTCGAGTACTGCTTTCAAGTGCCGGCGAATCGAGTCGGCGCGCAAGTGCTCACCTTGCCGCAGCTCCGCGTGATTCAAGAGATCATCTCGATGACGGTCTTTGCGGGCTTTCTGACTTTCTATATGGGGCAGTCGCTCAAGCTCGATTATCTATGGGCCGGACTTTGCTTGGTGGGCGCGATGTACTTTGTGTCGCGCGGTGCTTGAACGCGCATAAAAAAGCCCGACGAAAAATCGTCGGGCTTTAGGAAACTCAGTGCAGTGTGCAACTGAAGCTTACTGTGCGGGAGTGCCAGTCGCTTCTGCAGCCGGAGCTTCTGTCGCGCCTTCAGCCGGTGCAGCTGCAGCGTCAGCTGCCGGTGCTGTTTCAGCAGCGGGAGCAGTTTCAGTTGTTGTTGCCGGAGCGTCAGCAGCTTGCTCGCCCGAGCACTTTGTGCAGCCAACCATTGTGAGAGTCATTGCCGAAGCCACTACAACCATTGTCATCATCTTGCGGAACATTGTGTTTCTCCTGTTTTGTCGTCGGTCACTTGCCGTCGACATGTTTTTTGTCGTCCGAAAATCAAAGCTCACCGCGACAGCCCGTCGAGGCTTCTCGCGATCAGCAAGCACATCATCATGTGTCTGAATTGGGTTCTTACCGAATTTATTGCAGGCCGCCAAAGTCTTTTTTTGCGGCGCTCAAGGGCGGTACTCGGCCGGCTCCTCGGGATGGATCAAAGTTTCGGGTGTGAGCTCGATCGGCGCGACGAAGTTTTGTTGGCGAACCGAACAGACCGACCAAGAACATTGCCGACAGTAGACTCGGCGACACGGATCGATGTGTAAATGCAACTCTCCCGGCTGCGGATAAGCTTGCATGAAGTTTTGCTCAAATTTTTGTGTACGCTCGTGGGCCTCGGCGACATTCCAAATTTCCGGAACGACGGCATGGGCATCGATGTGATGATAGCGACCCGAGCGAACGATGCGCAGGTGATGAAGCTGAATCACACCTTCGAAGTCGATCTCGCGAAGGCGCCCCACGACAGCCCGGATGATCTCGGCATCCTCTTCGTCCAACAGGCCGCCGATGGAACGACGGACCACCTTCAAGCCCGTCCAACCCAATTGCAGGGCCACAGCCAAAGCCGTCAGCGGATCGAGCCAGCTCCAACCCGTGGCCAAAGCCGCAACCAAGCCGACGGCCACCCCTGCGCTGGTCCAAAAGTCGCTCATGATGTGTTGGCCGTTGGCGACCAAGGCTGGCGAGCCAGCCTGACGCCCCGTGCGATAAATCCAGGCACCCAAGGCCAAATTCACGATGCCGGCGCCGACCACGACGGCCAAGCCGGTCTCGAGGCGCTCAGGGTGACGTCCGTCGATGAGAGCTGGAATGGCCTCGGCCGCGATCAACACAGCCGCGAAGGTGATCAGCCCACCTTCGAAGGCTGCAGAAAAATATTCGATCTTTCCATGGCCGTAAGGGTGGCCTCGATCCGCAGGTTTGGCGGAATAGTAGACGACAAAGATGGCGAGCAGTCCGGCGACGACGTTGACGATGCTTTCCATCGCGTCCGAGTACACAGCCTGCGATCCGGTGAGACGCCAACCCCAAAACTTGATGAAAGTGAGAGCGAGGCTCACCGCCAGAGCGATCCAAGTGACTCGGGAAAGTGAAGCTTTCAGATTCGCCTCCTCCCCCAATGCGGAGGAAAGCTTGAAGTCTTACGACGTTTTCCGTTCCGCCATCAAGCGAACAGGGTCGTAAACCTTGATGCAATTTCGGCCCGCGTGCTTGGCTTCGTAGAGCGCGTGGTCGGCCGCGCGCACGAGGCTTCGCGCATCGACATCCGCGAGACTGGGTGCCGCGACACAAACGCCCATCGAGGCGGTGAGGTGCATGCGATTGCCGTCTTTGACGAACTCATAGGCCGCGATGACTTTCAGCAAGCGTTCAGCGAAGCGGCGCGCGCCATCGACACTGGTTTCACTCAGCGCGATCAGAAACTCGTCTCCGCCATAGCGGGCGGCGAAGTCGACTTGGCGGATGTTACCCTTGATGAGCTTGCCCACTTCAGCCAGGACGAAGCTTCCGAACAAGTGGTCGTTGGTGTCGTTCACAGTTTTGAAGTGATCCATGTCGAGCATGATCACGCCGATGGCGCGTGAGTAGCGCTTACAGCGCGCGATTTCACCCTCGAGGCGCTGGTAAATCGAGCGCATGTTGAATAGGCCGGTGAGGTCGTCGATGTCGACCAGCTCTTGCAGCTTGGCGTTGGCGGCCGCGAGTTGGTCTTTGACGTCTTTGATTCGCAATTGCGCGCGAACTCGGGCCAAAAGTTCCACCGGCTCGAAGGGCTTACAAACATAGTCGTCAGCACCCGCATCCAAGCCGCGTACAACATCCTGGGTTTCACTTCGCGCGGAGACGAAAATCACCGCGATATAGGGTTCTTTTTTGCGAATCTCGGTGAGCAGATCCAGGCCCGAAAGCCCGGGCATGTTGATGTCGAGTAAAATCAAATCCGGCACGTGCGAGCGGAGAATTTCGGCGGCGGTTTCCGCGGACTCGGCCTGCATCACGCGATAGCCCTCGTGCTGCAAAAGCGCGCCGATCAACGCGAGATTGTCGACATCGTCATCGACGAGCAGGAGCAGGCGATCGTGAGGGGGCACGTGGAACGAAGACGACATGGGATCAGAATACCTGGACATTCAGTCGAGGTGAACGCGAGTTACATAGGCCTAGCCCTCAGGCGCGGTGCCGAGCTCCGGCGTTTTCTTCTGCTGAGTGAAGCACCTCTTCAGATGACGTTTGAGCCAGACTTAGGTACATTGTGGGGATGACCTACGATCACAAAAGCATCGATGCAAAATGGCAGCGCGTTTGGGAAGAGAAGCAGGCCTTTCGAGCCGAAGATCCGCGAACTTCGCCGAATGTGAAACCTAAATACTACGCTCTCGACATGTTCCCCTACCCTTCGGGTTACGGACTCCACGTGGGACATTTGGCTTCGTACACGCCGACGGATGTGGTGTCGCGCTACAAGCGCGCGCGGGGCTTCAACGTCTTGCACCCGATGGGCTATGACTCATTTGGTTTACCTGCGGAACAGTTCGCCATTCAGACCGGCATTCACCCCGCCGCCACCACGGACAAAGCCATCGAGGCGTTTCGCTCGACCTTGAAGACCATGGGCTACAGCTTCGATTGGTCGCGCGAGGTTTCGACTTGCGATCCAAAGTTCTACAAGTGGACACAGTTCATTTTCACCAAGCTGTTTGAGCGAGGCCTGGCCTACCAAAAAGAAGTTCCGGTGAACTGGTGTCCCGCGCTGCGAACGGTTTTGGCCAACGAAGAAGTCATCGACGGCAAATCCGAGCGCGGCGGCCATCCCGTCATTCGCGTGCCGATGAAGCAGTGGATGCTGAAGATCACCGACTATGCGGAACGCTTGCTCGCGGATCTGGACAAGGTGAATTGGCCTGAGCGCACCAAAGAGGCGCAGCGCAATTGGATCGGCAAGAGCGTCGGCGCCAACGCGCGTTTTAAGATTCAGGGCTTCCCCGCCGATGAACTGGAGATTTTCACCACGCGTCCCGACACTTTGTTCGGCGTCACCTTTATGGTGATGTCGCCGGAGCATCCGCTGCTTGAGAAGATCGTTCCGCCCACGCACAAGACTGCGGTGCGCGACTATCAGGCGCGCGCCGCCTCGAAGCTTGAGGTCGAGCGCAAAGCAGCCACGGAAAAGACCGGCGTTTTCACCGGCGCCTATGCCCTGCATCCTTTCACAGGGCAACCGCTGCCGATTTGGACCGCCGACTATGTGATGATGGATTATGGCACAGGCGCGATCATGGCGGTGCCGGGTCATGACGAACGCGACTTTGAGTTCGCGCAAACATTCAAACTTCCGGTCACGCGTGTTTTGGACGGCGGCGAACTGCCTTGGACGGGCGAGGGCGCCTTGGTGAATTCAGATTTCCTCAATGGCTTAAAGAAAGATGCGGCGATCGAGCGCGCGATCAGCGAACTGGAAGCCAAAGGCCTGGGCCGTCGCAACATTCAATACAAGCTTCGCGATTGGCTGTTCTCACGCCAGCGCTACTGGGGCGAACCCTTTCCTATCGTGCACTTTTCCGATGCGAGCATGAAAGCGCTTCCGGTGAACGAATTGCCGGTGGTGCTTCCCGAGGTCGCGGACTACCAACCCAGCGAGAAGGGCGAAGCCCCGCTCGCGCGCAATGCCGCATGGGTGGACTATGTCGGAGCGGATGGGCGCAAAGGCCGACGCGAGACGGATACGATGCCAGGCTCAGCGGGCTCGAGCTGGTACTTCTTGCGCTACTGCGATCCGCACAACGATGAAAGCTTCTGTGACTTCGAAGTGCAAAAGTACTGGATGCCGGTGGACCTTTACGTCGGCGGCGCGGAGCACACCGTCGGTCATTTGCTCTACTCGCGCTTCTGGCAAAAGGTGCTCTTCGATGCGGGCTTGGTGACGCATGACGAGCCCTTTCAGAAGCTCGCGCACCAAGGCGTGATCTTGGGCCCCGACGGCGAACGCATGTCGAAATCGCGAGGCAACGTCATCAACCCCGATTCCGTGCGCGAACAGTACGGCGCCGATGTCGTGCGCACCTTCGTGATGTTCTTGGGGCCGATGGAGGCCGATAAGCCGTGGCAAGAAACTGGGATTGGCGGCGTTCAGCGATTCTTGGATCGCGTGTGGCGGGCCGTGGTCGACGAAAGCGGTCAGTGCATCGCGAGCGAGACCCCGGTGCCCGAGGATCTCAACAAGCTTCTCCACAAGACCATCAAGAAGGTCACAGAGGACATGGAGTCGATGAGCTTCAACACGGCCATTTCGGCCATGATGATCTTGCTCAACGAAGTCTATAAGACCAACTGCCGCTCCAAACTCGTTATGATGCCGCTCGTGCAGCTGGTGGCGCCTTTTGCTCCGCATGTGGCGGAGGAACTGTGGGAGCGCATGGGTGGGAAGGGCCTGGTGGCCTTGGCTCCATGGCCGAGCTTTGATTCGGCTTTGACTGTGGACTCGGTCGTCACTATAGGGGTTCAGGTCAATGGCAAAGCTCGGGGAGCGATCGAGGTCGCCGTGGATGCATCAGAAGGAGACGCCGTCGCGGCGGCCCTGAAGCTCACGACGGTCACCAACGCACTTTCTGGGCGTCAGCCGACGAAAGTTATTTACAGAGCCGGAAAGATTCTTAATCTCATTGGTTAAGAGGACTCCGCGACTTGGTTCGCCAATGTTTCATTTCTCCTCGGCTTCGGGCCGAGGACATTATGAGGGCCGCACACGATGAAAGGTGAGATGCTCCGAGGAGACGTCCCCGCCCAAACCGGCACATGGTCCACGGACAAAAGCAAAGAGCTCTACGGCGTTGGCCTGTGGGGCTCGAATTTTTTTGACGTGAACGACAAGGGCAACATCGTCGTGACCCCCAGCGGTCCGACAGGCCCCAGTGTGGACCTCTTGGAACTCACGCAGGATCTGCAGGAACGCGGCATTCGCGTGCCCATGCTGATCCGCTTTCCCGACATCACCAAGTCGCGCGTGGAGCTGCTTTCGGGCTGCTTCAAAAAATCCATTGAAGAGTCGGGCTACAAAGGCGCCTATCGCGGCGTCTATCCGATCAAGGTGAACCAGCAAAAGCACTTGGTTCAGGAACTGATCAAGTTTGGCCAGGGCTCGGCCTTGGGTCTTGAGGCAGGTTCGAAGCCTGAACTGCTCGTGGTCTTGGCGATGATGGGAACGGCGGACGCCCTCATCATTTGCAACGGCTTTAAGGACCAAGAGTACATTGAGACGGCGATTTTGTCGCAAAAGCTCGGCCGCAACACCATCATCGTGGTGGATCGCATGTCGGAGCTGCCGATGATCATCGAGGCGGCCAAGAAATTCTCGATTTTGCCGAAGATCGGCTTGCGTGCGAAACTCCACACAAAGGGCGCGGGCAAGTGGATTGATTCCTCGGGCGACCGCTCGAAGTTCGGCCTTTCGGCTCTTGAAATTGTCGAAGCCGTGGAGCTGCTCCGCAAAGAGAACATGCTGGAAGCTTTGGAGCTTCTGCACTTCCACATCGGCTCGCAGATCCCGTCGATCTCCTGCGTGAAGGGCTCGCTGAAAGAGGGCGCACGCTTCTACACCGAGCTGCACGCCATGGGCGCAAGGTTGAAGTACTTGGATGTCGGCGGTGGCTTGGGCGTCGATTACGACGGCTCAGGCTCGAGCGATTCGTCGATCAACTACTCCGAACAAGAGTACGCCAACGACGTCATCTCCATCGTGCAAAGCGTTTGCGATGAGCGAGGCACGCCTCACCCGAACATCGTCACCGAGTGTGGTCGCGCCCTGGTTGCGCATCACTCGGTCTTGGTCTTCAACGTCTTGGGGATCAACGAGCTGAAGAAATCCGCGCCGTCTTTTGTCGCCTCAAAAGACGATCACCGCGTGATTCAAGACTTGGTCTACATGCTCGAGCAGTTGAACGATAACAACCTGCACGAGTTCTATCACGACGTCGTTCACATCAAAGAGACCATCCTGCAACTCTTCACCTTTGGCGTGTTGTCGCTCAGTCAGCGCGCCAAGGCCGAGAATCTCTGCTGGGTGTTGCTCACGCGCATGGAACAGATCGCGCGCAAGCATCCCGACGCTGAGGACTTGGCGAAGGCTCTTCGCGAGACTTTGTCGGACACTTACTTCTGCAATTTCTCCGTTTTCCAATCGATGCCCGACTCATGGGCCGTCGGTCAGCTCTTCCCTGTCCTGCCGATTCATCGTTTGCTCGAAGAACCCACTCGTCGCGCCATCATGGTGGACCTCACTTGCGATAGCGACGGCAAGATCGGTCAGTTCATCGACAATTCGGTGGGCAGCGGCGTGAAGGCCAAGAAGACAGGCCTAGAAGTGCACGAGTACGATGGCCGCCCCTACTACATGGGTGTGTTCTTGGTCGGCGCTTATCAGGAGATCCTCGGCGACTTGCACAACTTGTTTGGTGACACCGATGCCGTGCACATCACGGTTTCGAACGCCGGTTACACCGTCGACGAAGTGGTCGAAGGCGACACCGTCACGGAAGTGCTGAGCTGGGTGCAGTACAATCGCGCCGAGTTGATCGAGTCGATTCGTCGCGCGAGCGAAGAGTCGATCGCACGCGGCTCGCTCACCAAGAACGAAGCCAAAGCGCTGATGAAACACTACGAAGAAGGACTTTCGGGCTACACCTACCTCGAAGATCCCGAGTGATGAGTCGCGAAGCCGTGAGGCCGGACGTGAAGCCCGGCCTCTATCGTCACTACAAAGGCAAAATGTATCAAGTGCTCGAGGTCGCCCGCCACAGCGAGACGCTGGATTGGTACGTCGTGTATCGCTGCCTCTACCCCAATGATTTGGCTGAACTTTGGATACGTCCCGCCTCTATGTTCGTGGAGTCGGTGACCGTGGAGGGCGCGGTTCAGCCACGCTTTGCTTTCATTTCCTCGGACACTCGCTCGACCTCATCGACGATTTGAGCGACACTACGTCTCTATGAAAAAGATCTTGCTGCTTGGATCTGGAGAGCTCGGCAAAGAACTCACGATTTCACTGAAACGCCTTGGGCAATATGTCGTCGCTGTCGATCGCTATGCGGGCGCACCGGCAATGCAAGTGGCGGACACCTACGAAGTCATCAACATGCTCGATGGTGCCGCCATCGAAGCTTTGGTGAAGAAGCATCAACCCGATCTCATCGTTCCCGAAGTTGAAGCCATCCGCACCGAGAAGCTCATGGAGCTTGAGGCGCGCGGCTCTCGCGTCATTCCCTGCGCCGAAGCCGCGCATCTGACCATGAACCGCCACGCGATTCGCGACGTGGCGGCCCGTGAACTGAAAGTCAAAACCGCGCGCTTTGCCGACGCCACTCAGGGCGATGAGCTGCAGCGCGAAGCCGATGCCATCGGCTATCCCGTGGTTGTGAAACCCGTGATGTCGTCCTCGGGCAAAGGCCAGTCCGTCGTGAAACGTGCCGCCGACATCGAGGCCGCGTGGAACTACGCCTGCGACAACATGCGCGGCGATCAACGCAAAGTGATCGTCGAAGAGTTCATTCACTTCGATCTTGAAATCACTTTGCTCACTTTGCGCTTAGCCAACGGCCGCACTGTGTTCTGCGATCCGATCGGCCACCGCCAAGAGCGCGGCGACTATCGCGAGTCCTGGATGCCGGCAAAAATGAAACCCGCGCAACTGAAACGCGCGCAAGCCATGGCAAAGAAAGTGACCTCGCGCCTAGGCGGCGTGGGAATCTTCGGTGTGGAGTTTTTCATCGCTCGCGACGGCGAAGTGTATTTTTCGGAACTTTCACCGCGTCCGCACGACACCGGTATGGTGACGCTCATTTCGCAGGATCTTTCCGAGTTCGACTTGCACGCTCGTGCGATCTTGGGACTTCCCGTGCCGCGGATCAAAAGCTACGGCGCGGCCGCTTCGGCTGTCGTCTTAGCGGATCGCGAAATCCCCCATCCGCAAGTCACGGGTGTTGAGAAGGCCTTGGCCATCACCGATGTGGACGTGCGCGTTTTCGGAAAGCCCGAGGCGCACCCCTACCGACGAATGGCGGTCACGCTCGCGCGCGGAAAAACCGTGAGTGAGGCGCGCAAAAAAGCCGTGCGCGCGGCACGGCTGGTTCAGGTTTCAGAGGTTAAGTGATCAGCGGAGGAACTGGCCCAGATCCGCAGTGAGCTTGGTGAAGATCTTCGCTTCGCCCGCGAGCTGTGCGCGCAATCGCGCCTCGTAAAGTCCGTAGTCATCTTTTTGCTCAGCGACCTCGGCCGTGTCCGAATACACACCGCTAAAGGGCACGACGCCACTTCGCGTATCCATCGCGAAAGCTTCCAGCACCACCATGGCCTTCGCTTGATTCTTTTCAAAAACGCGATAGCGCGTGTCGGTGATCGACGCGGACTTCAGCACCAAGACCACATCGGCTTGCACCAAGACCGCGGCGGTTCGCAGCGACTGATACGTCACCTTAGCGCCAATCAAAGTTTCCGGGATCGGCACCACGCGCTTCACTTTGGGCAAGGCCTCAACAGCTTTGTAGAGCGAGGCCACGCCGGCATCGTCGAAGGGTCGAAACGGCATGTAGCCGCCACCTTCATCCAGACGAACAATCGCCACACTCAGAGATTTGGGAAGCTCCACGCGGCTGCTCAAGACCTTCTGAATCGCTTGCTCGCTAAAACCCTCAGCACCCATCAGCGATTGCGAAAGCTGAGGGCGTGCGCGCTCGGCCTCACGCTCGGCGAGCGGCAGAGGCTTTTGTCCGACTGTGGAGTAGCTCGCACAGGCCGAAAGAATGAGACTGAAACTGAGAATGACAAGACTATGCGCTTTGTTTTTCATAGGCAGCATTCGAGACCCGCTTCGATCAAAAGTCAAAGCTCAGCGGGCTTTGCAAAATGGGCCAACTGATTTTTAACGGCACAACTTTGCTGCCGCTTTCGAGGGCCACGGCCCCTTGGCGTCCATAGCGAACAAATCTTCGTGCCAGATCACGAGTTTGCGCCGCACGCACCCACACCCAAGTCTGACCTTGAGGATCTCTCGCGGCGAAGAAGAAGCTGTGCTTGGCCTTTTCAAAGCTCTGGCCGTTGGCGATGACCTCGTTTGCCGTGAAGCTCACGCCATAGGGCTTCAGCCAGGCCGCAAATAGGTTTTCAAAGTCAGCGCTTTCACCCACCAGAAGAATACTGCGACCCGGTCGAGGCGTGATCGTCGCGCCGGGTACAGGCGCGGGACGCAAATCGATTTCAGCCTCGATGAGGTTGGAAAGCTCGCCGACAAATCCCGTGGCATTCGCGACACTCAAAGACGAAATCACATCGATGGACTTGGATGCAAAGAGCGCCGACAACGCCGGTGGGCGCTCTGCATCCGTCAGAGTGCGGAACATCTCAAAGTCTCCGTCCACGTCGACGCCACGAATTGCTTCGATCGCCGACCAGCAGATCTCCTGTGCGCCTGAGGTCGCTAACGGCTGAATACGTCGCTCTGTTTTTCCCGACTGCAAACGCAATTTCACCGGAACATCCAGCGAGGTAAAACTGGTCGACTGCAACTGCAGGCAGACCTCGCGATCGCTCACGCGACGAGGCGCTGAAGCGCTGAGATTCACAGCGCCCAATCCGTCCAACCAATGCGCGAAGAACTCGCGAAGATCTTTGGACGTCACAGATTCGAACGCGAGACGTAGATCCTCCCAGCTCGCGCGGCGACCGAGCTGATCGCGATAAAATTTCTTGAGTCCCTGCTGAAAGGCCGAGTCTCCCAGCTTCACGCGCAGCATGTGAAACAGCATCATGCCTTTGCCGTATCCAATGGCTTGCGTCGCCGAAGAATGACGACCTCGAAATCGTCGCAGCGGGAAGTCTTTGCCGCTGATCACATAGTCCATGTAGTCACTCAGCGTTTGTCGGCGGTACTCAGCCGCGTCGCCCGCGATCTCGCGCTGCCAATGATCCGCCATGTACGTGGTGAGACCTTCGCACCAATTTCCGCCGGACTCGTCCACGTACACGGAGTTGCCCCACCAGTTGTGCAGCACTTCGTGAGGTAAAGAGCTGGTCAGAATGAACGGCAGACGCATCACGCTCGGCCCCAAAAGCGTGAACGAGGGCATTCCGTATCCGGTCTCCCACGAATTTTCGATCACGGCGAAGGATCCGTATGGATAGTCGCCGATGCTTTTTGAGAAATGATCTATGTATGCGGGGAGCTGTTGCAGAAAGCTTTGTGCCAGCGCGGGATCCGCAGTCTTCAGCCATACGGAGACGCGGAGGCTTCCGTGCTGCACTTCAGTGACGTGGAATTCACCCGCGACCACATCAAAGCCATCTTGCGGCAGGGCCTCGTTGAAACTGATTTGAATTTCGCTGGGCGAAAGTTGTTGTTCAGCGCGAAGGCCGACGGCGTGGGCGCGCCAATGGGCTGGCAAACGCAAGCTCAGGTTCGCTCGATGCGGATCCAGAGGCTTGGGATACCAAGCCGAAGCGCCGAACATCACCGCGCCTCGCTCGTTGATGAAGCCCGTCGAGTCTCCGTCGCTGGGATCATCACGAAGTGGCGTCGTGAATTCAAAGCTCAACTCGGGAACGGCTTGGAAAGCTTCGATTTGCCAAACTTGAAGTTGCGGTGTTTTGCGAAGTGGCGACAGCGTCGCCTGAGTACCGACCAGCTTGAGCTGCATGTCGGGGTGAGCCTCGATCTGCACTTGAGCACCGGGCTTGAGACCCTTGAGCCAACGCAGTTGGCCCTTCACGTCTTGAGTCGTCGGCTGCAGCTGAGCTTCGATCCAGATCTCTTGCGCTTGCGCAGGCCAAGGACCGACCCACAGCAAAGCCGCGAGGAGCATCGGTACAGCCAACAAGGCGTAGAGAAGTGTGGGCCTACTTGCGAGGGTCATAAGCATCACGCACGGCTGAGCCGATCATGTTGAGCGCCGTCAGCGTGAAGAACAGAGCCAGCGAAGGAAACACTGCCAACCACCATGCGTGTTGAAAGTGTTTTTGGGCTTGGCCCAAGAGCTCTCCCCACGATGGAGTCGGCGGCGGAAGTCCGAAACCCAGATAATCCAACGACGCCAAGCCCGTCACACCACCTGCGATCATAAAGGGTGTCAGCGTGATCACCGGCGTGAGCGCGTTGGGGAGAATGTGCTTGAAGAGAATTTGAGGTGTGCTGGCACCCAATGCGCGAGCCGCTTCGACAAATTCACGCTTACGAAGTTTGAGGAATTCGGCGCGCGTGTAAAGCGAGACGCCGACCCAACCGAACACCACGGTGAAACCGGTGAGGATCCACACCGTCGGCGAAATGATCGACGCCAGAATGATCAACAGCATGAGTGTCGGTACGGATTCCCAAACTTCAATCACGCGTTGGCCGACAATATCCACCCAGCCCGCGAAGTAACCCATCATCGATCCCAAACCAATGCCGATCAGCACGCAGAAAAACCAAACCGCGACCGCGTAAGTCATGGAGAAGCGAAATCCATAGATCAGCCGAGCAGCGACGTCTCGCCCGCTCTCATCCGTGCCGAACCAATTCTCCGACGTCGGACCACCTGGAAGAACTTCGACCCTTGCATTGCGCTCAAAGGGCCCCCAAGCGATCAATGGCCAAATAACTTTCGAGCCGGTGAGGTCGATTTGCTTCCAGTCGATGACCACACCTTCAAGCCCTAACTCCGACGGATGCGGATCGCGAATCGCAGGGAAAAAGCTCTCCCCCTGATAACTCACAAACAGCGGTCTTGAGTTGGCCCACAGTTCCGCCGTCGCCGAAAAGAAGGTCATGCCGATGAGAAACCAAATTCCGATGATGGCGGTCTTGTGCGCCTTGAAACGGCGCCAACGCTTGAGCGAGAGTTCGTTGCTGAGGCGCTTTTCAATCATGTGAAATCAATCCTCGGGTCAACGACCACGTAGAGAATGTCGACGAGCAAGCGACCCACAAGAAACAACAAGCTCTGAAAGAAGATCAGTCCCATCAACACATTGTAGTCGCGCGCATTGGTCGAAGTGAGGGTCAACAAGCCCATGCCGTCCAACGAGAAAATCGATTCAATGATGATGGAGCCCGCGAACATCACCGACAAGATCCCGCTCATGCCGGTCACGATCGGGATGAGGGCGTTGCGAAGCGCGTGCTTCATGTAGACTTTTTTCTCTGCGACGCCTTTGGCGCGTGCGGTGCGCACGTAATCCAGCTTGATCACATCGAGCATGGAGTTTTGCATGAGAATGGTGAGAAAGGTGAAGCTTCCCACCATGTAACAAGCCAAAGGCAAGATCGCGTGATGGATGCGCGCGAGAATTCTTCCGAAGGTGTCCAGCTCGAGATAATGATCCGGATATATCCCGCCGAGCGGGAACCAGCCCAGCCAATTTTCTCCCGCCAAAAACAAACGCAGCAGGATGCCGAGAATGAGTGGCGGAATCGAATACAACACGAAGAGAATCACGCTCGAGCCAATGTCAAAACGCGTGCCCGCTTTCAAAGCTTTGATGATGCCCAGAGGTACACACACAAGGTAAGTGAGGATCAGCCCGGTGATGCCGAACATTAGCGACACAGGCATCTTCTGCAGAATCACCTGCGTGACAGGCTCCTCGTACTTAAAGCTGGTGCCGAAATCCAAGCGCATGACGTTGCCCATCCAGATCACGTAGCGCTCGTGAAGTGGCTTGTCGAAACCGTACTGTTTCTTGAGCGCATCGAGCACTTCTTGGGAAACTCCGGTTTCACCTCGGGCTGAAAGTCCACCGCCCGCCGCCGTGCCGCTCCCCATGCCACCGCCCAAGCGAATGGCCTGCAAGCGCTGTTCGATGGGCGAGCCCGGAGCCAAGTTGATGATGACAAAACTGAGAAGCGTGATCCCAAAAAGTGTGGGGATCATCAGAAGCATTCGCCGAAGAATGTAGATTCCCACGCTGTGACCCCTCAATGCTTCATCGGCAGCCTTCGCGTTGGTCGATCGGACGGACGCGCTGGCCATCGGAAAACCGGAGCGACAGACTTACCAAATCCAGAGTCCTGACTCAAGCCAAGCCGAAGCTTTCGTTTGCCAAAAAAAGAGGAGCCCGAAGGCTCCTCGATTCTCCTCACCGATTTCGCGGCTCTGGAATTCAAAAGCTCACTGCGCTGTCATCGACCAGTAGTCGTGGCCCACCGTATAGAGGAAAGTCTCCTTGGGCTGCTGAATGCGCTTGTTGACGGCGTACAACGCGAACTTGTCGTTGAACATGAACACGTAGGGAGCGTCCGCCGCGATCTCGCGGTAGATTTCGCGATAAAGCGGGATGCGCTTCTTCTTGTCCAGCTCGGTGCGCGCCTTATCGATCAAGGTATCGACTTTGGCATTTTTGTAGCCGATGAAATTCGAGCCGCCAGTGCCGATCGAGGCCGAGTGCCAGATCTGCTTGGGATCATGGTCGACAGATCCGCCGCCCCAACCCATCGCGATGGCGTCAAACTTGGCTTCGTCGACGTTCTTCAACAGCGCGTTCCACTCGAGAAGCTGAAGATTCATCTTGATACCGGCCTTCTTCAAGTCCTCTTGGTACAAGATGTAGTACTTCTCGTTGTCTTTGTTGGCGAAGAAGAGCGTGAATTCGAACTTTTTGCCGTCTTTTTCCAGAACACCGTCTTTGTCGCCATCGATCCAGCCGGCTTTCGCCAACATTTCAGACGCGTGCTTGGGATCAAAGTTGATCGGCTTCACGCTGGGATCCGCATAAACCGACTGCTGATACCAAGGACCCGTGGCCGGCAACGACATGCCGTAGCGGAACTTTTGGTTCATCTCTTCGCGATTCATCAGATGCGCGAGGGCTCGGCGCACGTCTTTGTTCTTGAACAAGTCTTTGCGCATGTTCCAACCGATGTAGCCGTAAGCCTTCGGAGCCGAGTTTTCGACTTTCTTTTTGAAGACGCGCTCACCCCACGGAGCACCTTCGGTCTTCTTCACGAAAGCTTCCGGAGTCAGTCCGTCGTAGTCGAGCTCGCCCTTTTTCAAACGCTCCAGCGCGAGGTTCTCTTCTTTGTCGAAGCGCATGCGAATGCGTTCGAAATTGTAAGAACCTTTGCGAGCGGGATCTTGCAATCCCCACCACTTGGGGTTCTTCGCCAAGATGATCGCTTGGCCTTGATCGTAGCGCTCCAAAACATAGGGACCAGAGCCCAAGATCGTCTTGTTCTTCTTTTTGCCTTCTTCCGCGTTGCCGTAGAAGTGCTTCGGCAGAATCGTCAATCCGGCGACGACGTTGAAGTTGCCGAAGTAAAGGTTCTTGGTTGTGAACTTCACTTTGTTGGGCGCAACGATTTCCGCGCTGGCGATGCCTTCGTAGTAAGGGCGCAAGTGAGCGGCGTTGTAAGTCGGGTCGTTGATGACGTCGAAGCTGAACTTCACATCATCCACAGTGATCGGCTGACCGTCCGACCACACCGCGCCTTCGCGAAGTGTGAACGTGAAGCTCTTGCCGTCTTTCGAAGTTTCCACCGCCGACGCGAGAGCGGGTTCCCACTCATAGGTGTCGGGATTGCGAGTCATCAGCGAATCCAGAACATAGTTCTGAATCGTTTGATTGTAGGCGTCTGTGCCCGTGATGGGGTTGAGGGTCGTGGGCTCGACATTCAGATTGTAAAGAAAGGCCGCCTCCGTCTTGCCACCTGAATCTGACGAAGCTCCTTCTTTTTTGCAGCCACCGACCACAAGCATTCCGCCGATCGCCAAAGCCGCTAGGCTCGCGAACACAAATTTGCTCAAAACCTGACGCTGTTTCAATCTGCCTCCCCAAATGGATTTTCTTTTCTCAAACTCGAGCCCGCGAATCTTGCTTCGGCAGAGCCTCTGCTGTCATCAGGAATTGCGCGGGCGAATTCAAAATTTGGCTTGGAGTTTCATCTTCTTAGGCCGAAGAACACGCGGTGCAGTTCGCGCCCATGGCGCCGCGCGTTTAGAATCGCGAGGCCGATTTCGAGCCAAGCCGACACCATGACCGGAGTCGCACTTCTGATTTTCGCGTGAAACACGCTTTCCGATGTGGACAAGGCTGGTGATCTCTGGAGACAAGTGGATAACTCAAGCGGATCAGTTTGTTTTTCGAGGGAGCTGCATGGCATCGAAGCCGACGACACAGGAGCATTTCGACCCCAATTCCACCGCGCTTTCCGATAGCGGGATCTTTGGTTTGCCCTATTCCGCCAGTGACGCGCGCCTGCATTTGCTCGGCATTCCCTGGGAAGTGACGACGTCCTACGGCAAGGGCGCGGCACGCGGACCCGAAGCTATTTTGCGAGCCAGTCATCAAGTGGATCTTTTTGATATCGAAACGGGCGAGGCCTGGCGACCCGGCATTTATCTGCAACCGCTCTCAGAAGCTTGGGCGCTGCGTGGGCGCGAACTGAAAGAGTTGGCGCAAGAGCGGCTGGAAGCTCTGCTCGCTGGAGATGAGAATTCATCGCGCGCCCAAGAGATTTTGCGCACCATCAATGTCGCCAGCCGAGAATTGAACACCTGGGTCGAGTCCGAAGCGAAACGACTGTTCGCCGAAGGTCGCCTGGTCGGCCTGATCGGTGGCGATCACTCGACACCTTTTGGTTTGATTCGCGCGTTGAATGAATCACATCGTGGCGAGATGGGCGTGCTGCACATCGATGCTCATGCGGATTTGCGCGAAGCCTATCAAGGTTACGAGCATAGCCACGCGTCCATCATGTTCAATGTCACCGAACAGATTCGCCCCAAGACTCTCGTGCAAGTCGGCATTCGCGATTTCGGTCGCGCCGAGTATGACTACTCCGAGTCGCATCGCGCGAGCGGCCGCATTCACACGCACTATGATCGAACGATCAAGCGAGCTTTGGAAGACGGGACCACATGGTCGAAGCTCGTCGATCGCATGATCGAACCGCTTCCCAAGAACGTCTATCTGTCCTTCGACATCGACGGCCTAGATCCCGCGCTCTGCCCTCACACTGGCACGCCGGTGCCGGGCGGCTTGAGCTACGATCAAGCAGCGACACTCATCGCGCGAGTCGTGGAAAGCGGTCGCCGAATTGTCGGCTTTGATTTGAATGAAGTGGCCGAGGTCGAAGACGGCGAGGCGGAGTGGGACGCGAACGTCGGCGCGCGATTGCTGTTTAAAATGTGCGGCTGGGCGATGATCTCGCAGGGACTGGTCGAGATGCCGCCGAACCGAGGGCGCGCATGAGCTCGTCCAAAAGCTCTCCTGCGAAGTCGACCAAAACTGCGGCGCCTTGGTACGCCGAAGGACTTCGCTTTCAGTGCCAAGGCTCGGGCCAGTGCTGTGTTTCGCATGGCGAGTACGGCTTCGTGTACGTGACGCTTCAAGATCGGCGCAACATGGCCCGCGAGCGCGGCATGAACACGCGCGATTTCACGCGGCAGTTTTGCCGCAAAGAGGACGGCGTGTTCCGGCTGATCGACGGCGCCGACCAAGCTTGCGTGTTTTTGAAAGATCGTCGCTGTTCGATCTATGCCGCGCGCCCCACGCAGTGCCGGACTTGGCCGTTTTGGCCCGAGACCATGACAGCGAAAGCTTGGAAGAAAGACGTCGCGAATTTTTGCCCCGGAGTCGGCAAGGGTCGCACCTGGACGGCCGAAGAGATCGAAGCGCAAGTGCGTGAGCAGCGCGCGTGGGAGCGAGATCTCGTTCACGGGCGTTGAGCCTAAAAAACTTGAAGCCCTCGCGGCTCGCCTGTTTCTAGGCCAACCCGAGGGCTTCAGTTCGCGAACAAATTTAGAATTTCAAGTTCAGCGAGCGTAGCGACGCTTCATCGACTCGCGGATCTCCGCGCCTTCAATCGACAAGCGCGTCCACGGAATCGCACGAAGACGGTCCGGCTCGATGGGCTCTTCGGTCTCTTCGCAGATTCCGTAAGTGCCGTTTTCGATGCGCGACAAGGCCATTTCGATCTCGACCAACTGGCCGCGCAGGCGCTCGTGCAGTGTGAGCGTTTCAGCTTCAGCCAAAACGCGGACAGTTTGATCGGCTTCATCGCCGCCTTTGTCCTCGAAATGCAATTCTTGGCGAGTGTTGCGAACGCGGTTCAAAACGTCGGCTTTCGCATCCAAAAGCTTCGCTTTGCATTCCTTCAAAAGACCTTCTTGAATCGCTGGCATCTTAGAGCCTCCCTCAAAGCTGTCCGAGTCTCGCGATTCTGGGGTTGGCTTTCGCTTCACCCCAGCTGCTTCTAAGTTCGAGCTCTCTTCCTGAGAACCCTAGTTCCATTTTGGAACTTAAGCAGTGAGCCACGAGTTGCAGGTCGGCGCAAGCGTATTCTTACAGATTCTGTCAGAACCCAAATGCCTGAATTCTAAGCGAATCAGAAGTCTCAACTTGAGACGACGCCACTTGGCTTCGCACTTCGGATTGGAATCTTACAGAGCCGGTTGTGGGCTGTTGTCAGAATGCTGTCGGGAATTGGTGAGGGCCATCACGAGTTCACTCAATCCCTATTTTTTTCGGAGTATTAGCCGCTATGACTTTCAGTATTTGTTCGCTTTTAGAGCGCCGCATCGCGATCAGAAATTCACGCGCGATCGCTTCAGCGGGAACCAAACATTACCGGCCTTGGTCCAGTAATTTCCGCGATAATCATCTTCGATACGCACCCAGTCACCGCTCCACTCCAAACGCCGAAATGAAGCGTAACGATCGGCCACGCGGAAGCTTGAAGCCGGAAATTCAGTGCCGGGTCCTTCGCGCAAGGGCGCCGTGCGAACCTTCACGACCACGCAGGATTCTTTGCTGGAAACATTTTTCGCCAACACCCAGTGCGTGACGCCGCGAAAGTCGCGAACTCGAGCCCACTGTCCTTTGGTTTCCAAAAGTTCCAGCGGCATGTACTTGCCCACAACCCAGTTCAGGCGCGCTGTTGGCGAAGGCGCCGCGCGGAGGTTGGCTTTGTTCGAGACGACACAAACAGGTTGCGAGGCGTTGGCCTCGACAACCGCACTCATGATCACAGCGGTGAACAACAAGATGGATGTGAGATTCGGCATGACTGCTTATCGGAGTGTTGGCGTCGAAGCCTGAGAGCGAGCTCGCGCTGGACCGAGGTCCAGGCTCAATTCGACTTTCCGGGATCTTTGGCTTCGCTTCGCGCCTCGAGGCGCTGCGCGCTGACGTCGATGATCTGCTCGGCGGCGGGTGGCGTGACGTCGCGTGGATCCATTGTTGGGTGGCCGCTTGGATCAAAGTTGCCAACGCCCGAAGTGTAGATGTGGAAGCTGCCGGCTTGTGCGCGCTTTTCGAAGCTGCGGATGAAACGATCGGCGGCCCAGCCTCGAATCGGCGGAATCAACAACATCAGACCCATGAAATCAGAGATGTAACCGGGCATGACGAGCAGAATCGCCGCAAGGCCAACGAGCGCGGATTGCAGCGCCGCCATGCCAGGAGGCTGACCCTTGGCCATCGCTTGCATGACGCTGGTGGTGAGTCGAATTCCCGACGTGCGAAGCAAACCAATCCCCAGAATCGTCGCAGTGACACCCGCAAAGATCGCGTTGGCCCATCCCCAATTTTGAATCACGGCGATGCCGAACAGAATCTCGGCGACAGGGAAAAGTACCAACGCGAGCGGTATCATCGGCTGGCTCCACGCGCTTTCGGAAAGTCCGACGTCGTCTCAATCTCAAGACGAATGGGACAGTGATCGCTGCCCTCGACTTGATCCAAGATCTCGCAGGCCTTCAGTTTCGGCAGCAATCCGTTGGACACGCAGATGTGGTCGATCCTCCAGCCGCGATTGAGCGCACGCGAGCCTGTCCGATAGTCCCACCACGAATAGATGTCTTTGCGATCGGGATAGAAGTGGCGGAAGGCATCGGTGAAACCGAGCGCGAGAAAGTTTCTGAACCACTCTCGCTCTTCCGGCAAGAAGCCCGACATCTTACTGAGGCGAACCGGATCATGAACGTCATAGTCCAAGTAAGCGACATTGTAGTCGCCGACCAATACGACTTCGCGTTTCTTCAAGACGCCTTTGAGGTGCTGATTCAAGTCGGCCAAAAACTTCTGCTTGAAGTTGTGCCGCTCTTCACCGCTGCCGCCGTTGGGAAAATAGATGTTGTAGAGCAAAAAATCGCGATGATCCGTGATCACCACGCGGCCTTCGTTGTCATAGGCCTCGATCCCCATGCCGACTCGCTGCTCAAGCGGCGCAACAGGCGTGAAGGTGGCCACGCCGGAGTAGCCCTTTTTGATGGCGCTGGCCCACACGCCCTGCAGGCCCGCAGGGGCCGCGATTTCAGGTGGAACCTGGTCGGGATGCGCCTTGGTTTCTTGCAAGCAGAGGGCGTCGGGCCGCTCGCGCTCCACAAAGGGGAGGAAACCCTTTTTGCCGACCGCACGAATGCCGTTCACATTCCAAGTGATGATTTTCATGGCGTCAGTTTTTAGCCCTGCCTCGACGCATTGTCGACTGAGCTTGCCGCATACTGCATCGCCCCTTACAACCAGAAGTCGATTCCCGAGCTTTGCAACGCAGATTCGCGATGAGTCATTACCCGAGGAGGATGCACATGCCGATGATTGGACAACCCGCTCCGCTTTTCACCACCACTGCTGTCGTCGACGGCGGCGATTTCAAAACCGTGAGCTTGGCCGACTACAAGGGCAAGTGGGTGGTGCTGTTTTTCTATCCGCTGGACTTCACTTTTGTTTGCCCGACGGAGCTGACGCAATTCCGCGACAGCATCAAAGACTTCACACAAGCTGGCGCCGTGGTTTTGGGTTGCAGCATTGACTCCGAGCATGCGCACAAGCGCTGGTTGCGCGATGATCTGGGCAACCTCGGTTATCCGTTGTTGGCCGACACCACCAAGCGCATCTCGCGCGACTACGGCGTGCTGCTGGAAGATCGCGGCATCGCCACGCGCGGCACCTTCATCATCGATCCCGAACAGCGCGTGCAGTACATGGGCATTCACAATTTGAGCGTCGGTCGCGACGCCCAAGAAATTTTGCGAGTCCTCTCGGGCCTGCAATCCGGCGAACTTTGCGCTGCCGGCTGGAAAAAGGGCCAAGCGCACTTGAAGCCCGGCAAGTGATGGGCATGAGGGATTGGACGAGCGATGAAGTTTGAGGAGTTTCTAGATCGTTTGGCCAAGGAGTACCCAAAGGCGGCAGCCGTGCACGATTTTTCGCGCTTGGTGATTCCGACTTTGGTGGCCCCCGTGGCGCTCAAACTTCCTCGCGATCTTTGGCGGGACGCGGAGCGAATCGTCAGCTTCGCGTTTCGCCGCTTGCGCAATTTGCAAGCCGAAAGGTGGCGGGCGCTCTCGCCGCCGGTTGAAGATCCGGGTCACGCGTCCGTGCTCATGTCTTATGACTTTCACCTCGATGCGGAAGGCCGCTTGCGCCTCATTGAAGTGAACACCAATGCCTCGATGAGTTTGCTCGGCGATGTGATGCTCTGTCAGCGGCACATCGATCGCTGTCACCGCGACGACTTCATGCGCGACTTCGCCTCGGAATTGGGCCGCCCGCTCCAAGGCGCCCGCGTGCTGATCGTCGACGACGACCCGGCCTCGCAGAAACTCTATGCCGAATTCCTTTTGTACCAAGAAGCGTTTCGCGCCGAAGGCGCGGAGTGCGAAATCGCCGATCGCCGAGAACTTGAATTCCGCGATGGCGTTTTGTGGCTCAAACGAACAGGTCGCGAGGATTTTGGGCCCGTGGATCTGGTCTACAATCGTTTGACGGATTTTTATTTTACAGAGCCCGAATCCGCAGCCCTAGCGAACGCTTGCCGCGCGAGAAGCTGCGTGATCACGCCGCACCCGCACGAGTACAGATTGCTGGCGGACAAAGATCGTCTGGTGGATTGGAGTCAGCCGGAATTTGCGGCCTCGCTGACGGCGGACGAGCGCACATTGTTGCAGAGTTTTTTGCTTCGAACTCGAGAGGCGTCTTCGCTTTCGCCAGATGAGTTGTGGGCCGAGCGCAAGCAGTTGATCTTCAAACCGCGTCGCGCGTTTGGTGGCAAGTCCGTGTATCGAGGCGCCAGCATCTCGCGCGGCGCCTTTCAGAATTTGTTGGCGCAAGATGTGTTGGTGCAGGATTTCGTCGCCGCACCCACCGTGCAAGTCGATGGAGCCGAGTTCAAATTTGATTTGCGTTTCTTCGCCTATCGCGACGAACTGCGCCTAGCGGTGGCGCGCCTCTATCAAGGGCAGATGACCAATGCGACCACACCTGGCGGCGGCATCACGTCGATCGAATGGGTGGATGATCTCAGCCGCGTCGCGGTTCAAACCAGAGATTGAGTTGTCGTCCCGTAAACGCGCGCGTTGCGGGATCACGCATGAGAAAGAGTTCCCGATCAAAGTGATAGTGAATCCATTGAATCGTCAGCACGATCACTTGGGCTCCCGCCATCCACATCGGGATTTGCGTGGTCGAATAGGCGTCGCCCAAGTGGCTCGCATAGCGAATCAAGGCTCCCGCGACGGCGAAGAGCGCAAGTCCTGGAAGTAAGGCGCGCGACCAAACTCTTTGTTCGGCGGGAATCAGTCGCCACATCACGAACACATACTCAATGCCGTGCACGGCCGCAGCAGCATAGAAAGCCCACGGCGAAATCGGCACGAGCGCCCACACTGCGAGGCGCGACACATACAGCGCGCGACGCGGATCCGCGCCCAGCGGACTTTGCAACTGATGCCGAACGAGCAGGCCCGTCAGTCCGAGCAGCAGACAGGAAATGATCCAGCCCAAAGGGCCACGCGTACTTTGCAGTTCGTGAATCTGCCAAATCTCGATGCTTCGGCCCGCGAGCGGCGGGATCAGCGCCAAACAGAGAAAGACCAGGAAATATATTTTTTCACGGCGATCATGGGCGGTGATGGCGGGTGTGGGCTCGGCCATACCACGTTCACGTTTTTGAATTTGATGAAAGAGAATGGACAGGCCCAGCACCTGCCAGATCGTGTGCTGTGTTGGAATCACGCGGGCGATGAAGGCGAAGGCAATATCAAATGGTCGGAAGATTTCCCGCGGCACTTGGAGGTAACCGAGTTTCACCGCGAAGAATGCCGCGAGAACGGCCATAAGAAGACAAGCCTTGGGCCAGAAGCCCAGCCAAGCGGGACGCTCCTGCTTGGCCGCTCGCCAAGGGCGCGCCGCGGGCAAAAGCAGTAAGGCCCAGAGAGTCAGTGACGCGTGCACGGAATTGAAAAACAAAACATCTGTAAGAAACTTGAGTTCGTGATCCAGGCCACGACCCGGAGGCCTCACCCAAACACCGACCAGCGAAATCACCAGAAAAGCGATCGGATAAAGAAGGAAAAAAGCGTCGGCACGATCGCGCCAGTAGATTCTCAACTTCTTCTCCTTTCTTCGGCTTCACGGCATTGCAGGCTCTGTGAGTATCGCCGAAGTCGACTTTGGTCGCACGACTTGCGTCGAGGAATTGCGATACTCTCTCAAGTTGAGACACAAGTGTCCGATAATTCAAGTGGATGTCAAAACGTCGAGCAGCGAAGACCAACAGCATGGAAGACGCGAGCCGAGAAGGCAGTGCGCTCACCGCCTGGGCAAGTTTTCAAAAACTTGATGGCCATCACCCTTGGCAGGACGCCGTGCCCGAAGGCTGCGTGCTGTATCCCGTGCGGAAACTCGAACGAGGCCAAGTCGCGTGGTTCAACTTCGCGTTGGCGCGAGAAATGGGTCTGATCGACGCCAAAGCTCCCGATGTCATGACTCCCGAATTGCACGACATCATCATCGAGACCTTCAGCCTCCAAATCGTCAATGAGTGGGATCAGAACTTCGGTGCGCCGGTGCCCGCGCGTTTCCTCAAACCCAAGCCCTATATGGCGACTCGCTATCTGCAACTGCAACATGCGGACAAACAAGGACGCACAAGCGGAGATGGGCGCGGGATTTGGAATGGCAGCGTCAAACACCGCGGTCGAGTTTGGGATGTTTCATCGCGCGGCACAGGTGTCACGCAACTGGCGCCGGGCGCCGTCGAGGCGCAAAAGCCGCTGAAGACAGGTGCTGGCGAGTTCGGGTACGGTTGCGGCTTGGCCGATGTGTCGGAGTTGATCGGCAGTGCGATTTTTTCAGAAATCTTCCATCTCAACGGCTTGGGAACCGAGCGCGTCCTGGCCATCATCGACCTCGGCAAAGGCGTGGGCATAGGCGTTCGCGCCGCGCCGAACTTGCTTCGTCCCGCTCACCTCTTCCTTTGGCTCAAGCAAGGCGAGCGCGAGGCCCTTCGCCGTGGCGTTGAGCATTTGATTCAACGACAAACCGAGAACGGCGATTGGAATTTCAATCCGCGCAGCGCGGATCGCTACCGCATGATGCTTAAGGAGATTGCGATCAGCTTCGCGCGCTTTGCGGCGCGACTCGAACGCCGCTACATCTTCGCGTGGCTGGACTGGGACGGCGACAATGTGTTGGCGAGTGCCGGCATCATCGACTACGGCTCAATTCGCCAGTTCGGCTTACGCCACGATCAATATCGCTACGACGACGTGACTCGCTTCTCCACCAACCTCAATGAGCAACGCGGCAAGGCCCGTCAGACGGTGCAAGTTTTTGCGCAGCTGGTGGACTTCCTGGAAAGTGGCGACAAGAAGCAGCTGCAGAAGTACGTCAATCACGAAGCTTGTCGCGTTTACGACCGCGAGTTCGACCGCGAACTTCGTCGTGAGTTTCTTTTGCAAGTGGGACTCGAGCAGGCCGAGGCCGAACTGATCTTGGCCAAAGAACCGCGACGCGTGGAGCGCCTCTATAATAGCTTCCTGCGCCTTGAGACGACCAAATCAAAGTGTGGCGTGAAGAAGCTCCCCGACGGCGTGAATCGCCCGGCCTGCTACAACATGCGCCGCGTGCTTCGCGAAATGCCGACGTTGGTGGCGCAAAAATCCGGATGGACGAAGCCTTCCAGCGAAGTGGTGTTGGAGTTGATGAGATCGAGCTTCGCCAAGCGATATGATCTTAAGTTGAAGGGCGGCTTGCGGGCGCGGATCGAAGATTTCAGCCACGCTTATGTGGAATTTTTACGGCAGATCTGGGGTGATTCGGCGCCAAGCCCCGCGCGACTGCGCCAGTGGCAGCAGCGCGCCAAGCAACAAAACTTGGAAAATCGACTCACGGGCAATGCTTCCGAATATATGGTGGAAGAGCTGATCAAGGCTCGACGCCGCGGCCTCTCGTATAATGAAGTTCGACGTGCGATGGAGCTGCTGATTGCCGCGCAAGCACCGCAAGCTCGGCGAACGACGCGTCCAGTTTCTTCAGACTCGCCAGCGGGACAACTTTTCTCGCGACTGATGAATTTGGCCCAGGAGTTCGAAGAAGATATCTGAACGGGGCCCCTGCCGCCTCAATGCGGCCCACCTGTCTTTGATCTATGAATTAACGCTCCCCTTCGCGGCGCGCCCCATGCTAGTTTCCTCCGCATGTTTCTCATCACAGGTGCGACAGGATTTATTGGCTCCGCGTTGGTATGGGAGTTCAACAATCGCGGTCACAACGACCTGCTCTTGGTGGACTCCGTCCCGCCTTCGGTTCGCGATTTGACTCTGCGTCCTCGACGCTATGATCGCTTTGTCGGCAAAGACGAATTGTGGTCGACGCTCACGCGCGTTCGGCCTCGCGCGGTGTTGCACATGGGCGCTTGCTCGTCGACGACGGAGCTGAACGTCGCGTTTTTGACCGAAAACAATTTCGAATACACACGCCGACTTTGGCGATGGTGCGCGGATCATCGTGTCCCCTTCATTTACGCATCGAGCGGAGCCGTGTACGGCGATGGCGCTCAGGGCTTCGACGACGCTTCGCCTTCGAAAATTTTCCGACCGCTCAATCCCTACGGCGAAAGCAAAGCCGCGTTTGATCGTTGGGTCGAGGCCGAAGGCCACCGCCACGCGCCTCCCCACTGGTATGGTTTGCGCTTTTTCAACGTATTCGGACCAAACGAGTATCTCAAAGGCGACATGGCCAGCGTGGTTTTCAAAGCCTTTCATCAGATCCGCGCGACAGGTCGCCTGAAGCTTTTTAAATCACATCGCGAGGATTATCGCGACGGCGAACAACTTCGCGACTTCGTGTACGTGAAAGACATCACCCGATGGTGCGCTGAATTGATTGATCGCTGTGAAAGTCGCACGCCGGTCGCCAACGGAATTTACAATATGGGATTTGGTCGCGCGCGAAGCTGGAATGATTTGGCGGGCGCGACTTTCTCCGCGATGGGCGTGGCGAAGAACCGCGACGAAGTTATCTCGCGCATCGATTACATCGACATTCCCGTCGATATGCGGCCTCGCTATCAATACTTCACCGAAGCGCGGATCGATCGCTTGCTGGCGCAAGGACTCAGTGCGCCTCGCTGGGCGCTCGAGGACGCGGTGAAGGATTATGTCACGCAACATCTGCTGCGCCTTGATTCGCAACGCCCTGACAAGGGCGAAGCGGCTTGGCTCTAGGAGTTTTCGATGTCCAGCGAAACTCTTCCCTCGCATCTTCAGCGTTACGTCGTCGATCAGGATTACTCGCGCTACACGCCGGTCGATCAGGCCGTGTGGCGGCTGATCATGCGACGACTCACGAGCTTTCTAAAGGACCACGCTCACCCCTGCTACATGGATGGACTGGCGAAGACCGGTATCAGCGTCGAAGAGATTCCGTCCATCGATCACATGAGCGAACAGTTGGAACGCTTCGGCTGGCGCGCGCTGCCGGTGAGCGGCTTCATTCCGCCGGCGGCTTTCATGGAAATGCAGGCGCTCAGCATTTTGCCCATCGCCAGCGATCTTCGCACTCTTGAGCATTTGGAGTACACGCCAGCTCCCGACATCGTGCACGAGGCCGCTGGCCACGCGCCGATTTTGGTGGACCCCGAGTTTGCGAACTATTTGAAGAGCTACGCTCAGGTCGCCCGACGCGCGATCATTTCGCGCGAAGATCTCGATCAGTACGAAGCGATTCGCGTGCTGTCGGATCTCAAAGAAGATCCTTCGTCACGGCCCGAGCAAATTCAAAAGGCCGAGTCGAAACTCGCGAAGATCTCCAGTGAAATGTCTCACCTGAGCGAAGCCGCGCTGCTGGGCCGGATGAATTGGTGGACAGCGGAGTACGGACTCATCGGCGATCTGCATGCGCCGCGAATTTTCGGCGCCGGCCTGTTGTCGTCCGTAGGTGAATCGCGCTCTTGCCTCGAGCCGGCCGTCAAAAAAATCCCGCTCACACTTGATTGCATTGACTATGCTTACGACATCACCGAGCGCCAGCCGCAGCTTTTTGTCGTGCAAAAGTTTGAAGACCTCAACGTCGTCTTGGAACAACTCGCGGACCGCATGGCGTTTCGTCGTGGCGGCTTGGAGTCACTGCGAAAAGCCAAGGCCGCGCAAAGCGTGAACACCGTCGTGCTGGACACTGGCTTAGAAATCAGCGGCCAACTCGCGGACTTCGTTGTCGACAACCGCGAGGGTGCGGACGAGTCGTGCTATTTGAAGTTCACCGGCCCCGTGCAGCTATGCGAAGACGGTCGCGAACTTTCTGGACAGGGTCGAGCACAACATCCGCAAGGCTTCGGCACGCCATTGGGTTTGCCGAGCGAAGATCTCAGTCGCTTGCAGCCCGGCGAAACCGTCGAGCTACACTGGCCGAGCGGTGTGGTCTTGAAGGGACGATTGACCCAAGCCCAGCGCAATCGTCGCGGCGAAATTTTTCTTTTGAGCTTCGCCGACTGCACAGTTCGTCGAGGCGAAGAGTTGTTGTTTGATCCCGCTTGGGGCGCATTTGACATGGCTGTTGGAACGCGAGTCACCGCCGTTTACGGAGGTCCCGCGGACCGCGCCGCTTACGGCGAGACTGAGGACTTCGCGCGCAAACTCGTTCCGCGACGCCTGTATTCCTCAACCGAACTGGAGCGCCATCGACTCTACAAGGAAGTCCGCACGCTCCGCGCTCAGCGACATCTCGAGGCGGTGCGCCTTCTGGATATCCTCAACAAGATCCGCGCGCTCGATCCTCGCGACTGGTTGCTCAATGTCGAAGTGCGCGAGGTCGCGGCCGGCTGGAACTTCGCGGATGTCTTGGAAGTCGCCGACCGACGCCTGGAAGAGCAAATGCGAAGCGCGAGCGTCGGCCATTTGATCCGCGACGCGCTTCAGACACCTTCAACTTATCGTCAGCGCGTTCACCTATGAGTCTGTCGATGGCGCCCACACATCGCGCCCGCATTCGCGTGGTGCTGCATCGACCGATCTATCCGCGAAACATCGGCATGTGCGCGCGAGCTGTCGGCAATATGGGCCTTCGGCACATGCACATCATCGCGCCTCGCTGCGATTGGACATCGAGCATGGTTCGCCACGAGGCGAGCCAAGGTGCGGCGCACGCGCAACACTTGCTGCAAGCCGCGCACGTGCACGCTTCGCTGGAGGAGTTCTACGCGCAGGCCGGTGGAGGCGTGCGCATTGGATTCACCGCGCGCGAGGGCATGGCCCGACGACTCGAAGACTTTTCCGGCGCGCTTCGTCGCCGGCGTGAAGACCCGACGCATCCGCTTTGGGATTTGCACACGCCGATCTACTTGCACTTTGGCACCGAAGACGACGGCCTCAGTCTCGAAGAGCTCGAGCCGATGAATCTCTTGGTGCGCTTGCCCTCCAGCGCCGACGTGCCGAGCTTCAATCTTTCGCACGCCGTGCTGCTGGGCGCCTACGAATTGCTTCGCGAACTATCGGCTTTGCCCGATGCCGCCCAACTCGCCCCCGAAGCCGGCGTCAATGCGGATGAGCGGCGCTTGGAGCATCCGCGGCGCGCGATTCGCGAGTGGCTGCTCGCCTTGGGCTTTGACTTGGACGATCGACGTGTCAGCATTGAGAGCACATTGAATCGCGTGCTGCTGGGACGCTGCCCGAGCGATGAGGACGTTCGCCTGCTCGAGAAAGTTTTGTTCCAGACCGTGGAAAAGCTCAAAGCGCGACCGGCGTCGAGCGAGGCCAGCGCTCAGAGCCCAGCGGAGGACAAGTCATGAGCACACCTGAACAATTCATGCGTCGAGCGATCGAACTGTCGCGCCAACATATGCAGGCGGGCCATGGCGGACCCTTCGGCGCCGTCGTGGTCCGCGATGGCAAGATCATCGGCGAAGGCTGGAACTGCGTGACCTCAAGCCATGATCCGACCGCGCACGCCGAGGTGATGGCGATTCGCCGCGCTTGCGAGAACGTGAAGGACTTCGATCTCAGCGACTGCGAGATCTACACCAGCTGCGAGCCCTGCCCGATGTGCCTCGCCGCGATTTACTGGGCGCGCATCGGCGCCATTTACCAGGCCAACACCCGCGACGACGCCGCCGCGATCGACTTTGATGACGCCTATCTGTATCGCGAATTGCTGAAGCCTCTGGATCAGCGTGACGTGCCTGTGCGCCAAATGCTGCGCGATGAAGCGCAAGTCGTATTCCGCGAGTGGACGCAAAAAGCCGATCGCATCGAGTATTGAGCGTTGTTCGTCGAACCCGAGAATTTGGGACTCCGGTCAGAAATCGAAGCACGTCATGAAGCGAATCGAAATCAAGAGCCATGCTCTCCTCAGTGCTTATTTACGAAGCGTGTTCTCCGACTGCGGGCGCACGAGCCTGCAGCTTTCAGATTGGCACTATGCCTCGCTCTTCTGTGTCCCGGAGCGCGGTTGGCCCACGGAGATGGCGGAATTTGCTCACGGCACCGGAGGCAGCCCCCGACTGAGTAGTGAGCTTCTCGCTTCGGAGTTGGTGCTCGAACATCGTGAAGTCACAATCCGTGCCGACGAACGATATGCGAAGGCTTCAGATCCATGGGTTCATGAGTTTGCGGGCCTTGGTCAAGTGCGGTGCGATGAATGTGTCGTTGGAGTCGTCCATGAAAACCTTCGAAGCGCGAGCGAGCTCGCAAAGATTCTGGAACTGGGAGTTTCGCTACCGTCCGGACTTTTGTTTGTGATTTCTTCGCAAAAAATCTCATGCGCCTCATGCGACGCCGACTCCATCGTGGTGTCCGGTGTCTTTGACGGCGAGGCCTTCATCCGGCTCAGTAGGCGCTGATCTCTATAGACTTTGTGAATTTGTCGCCGAATGGCGTACTCCCGTTTTGCCCTCGCATTCGCTTGGCGTCCCGATTCTATGATCAACCCCCGCTTGGGCTGGCTCCGTGGTGATTTGGATTGCGGCATCCGCTCAGCTTCAACTGTTAAGATTGAAGTGTTTTGCAATTTCGATTTGCCGACTCAATCAAGTGGGTAAAAATATGCGTCACAGACCGTGATCGAATGATGAGGATCAAAAGCTGGAAATGTGGTGGAACTCTGGGCGTTCTGCCCCAAAACTGAGGTTGGAGCCACTTGAGTAGAAAATCGAATGCCTTTTGGCAAGATTATAGAAGATCTGCATTGCTAGCGTGGGTCTTTTTGATCGCCACTCCGGTCCTACCAATCACATTGGGAACTCTTTGGCATTTCACCATCGGTGACTCGAGACTCGTCTCAATCATTTTGAATACATCGGCTTTGATACTGTTCCTCTTATTTGGCTTTTATTCCTGGAAATACAACTTGGCGCGATGTCCAAGTTGCGATCAGCTCGCCCTTAAGTTCAAAAATCTTTTGTTCCCGATTGATCCTATTTGCCCTAAGTGCGGGAACAGAATGGATGTTGTCGCATAACACCACTCTTACCGTTCCAACATTCCGAACCCAAACTAAGTTCATCTCTCAGCCGCATCGGCAGCACAGGGTGAGGAAAAGACCTAATCTCTCTTGATTCAAAGGTGCCAAATGAGTTTCCAGAAGAAGTTGAGAAATGTCGGTCTGGGAGCGCTTGCAATTGTTGTTGTATATCACCTTCTCCTGATCGTTGCGCTTCATTCAAATGATCCAATCGGGATGCTCATTCAATTGGGCGCACGACCAGACTCAAACTTCAATCGAGCCACGAACGCATCAGCAAAATTTGACACCAGTAACCCAATTGCCGACAAGTGGATGGAAGGTATCGAATGTATTGATCGCAACATGCTCAATCGCGGTCAGCTTTTAACATATCAACCTCACTCGGGCGACCCTATAGATGCGATTGCATACCGACTCGGATACGGCTTCGAATTACCTCACTTTCCGAACTGGAATCCTATTAAATCAATGTATTGGCGTGCGCTGCTAACGATTACTCTTTTAAACAAAGAACAGCGCACGCTGCTTTCTGCTGACCTTCTCTTTACAGGTACAGGCCTCTCAAAAACGGAAATTTGTAGTCACCTTTATAAGGAACAGTCAGAAAAGTGCTTCCAGGACCCAAAGGCGATTGTTCCAATACTTTACCCCTTGGCGTGCGGTGGATTCCAAAACGAACCCGACGCTTTTCGTGTTCCAATTGAGAATCACGAGAGAGAGCATCTTGAACGATTAAAGGAGAATCTCGTTGAACTCGAAACGAGATGTTCAACTCCAACATCACTTTGATTGAGCCGCCGAGCCGAATCGCGCATCGCTTCGTCTTCGATACCCTGGATCGCGTCGTGATGATGCTGGCGCCCGATCTTATCTCACACCCTGACTCGCTCAATAGCTTTAACGAAAGCATGATCTACAAAGAGGGAAACGATCTCACAAAAGAATCGTATGAACGCGAATTTGTTGGATTGGGCCTACGACCAGACCAAGTGCGGGGTGCAACTGCAACGAAATTGCTTCGCCTTTGAGGGGAAGACAAGAATTGGCATGTATGTCGAGACGATTGCTCACGAGATGATACATGCACATGACCATGCCGCCTGCGAAGCAGGAGGCAACACGCCAAACCTTAAACGTAAATACTTTAACTCAAATCGGCATCAACAAATCTATAATGTATCAGCAGAACCTAATTCTCATGACTACCGCGACCAGGCCTTTAAGGGGGCTACTCCATGAGCCAAGTTTGCTCTAAATTCAGTCTTCGGTCGTTTCTCTGGAGGCTCACGAAAAGAACTATGAGGATTACAATTTCCATCTATCTTGTCTTTGTGTTGCTCGCACCGATCACCACTCTAGCAGATTCAACCATGGAGCTTGAGCCAAAGGATCGCGCTCTACGTGCTGAGTTAGCGCTCGCGAACTTTGTCGGCACGGGCAAGGTCATTGAAAAGCACAGAGGCCAGTTCATTGTCCAAGTGACATCACACCGGCTTGGCCAAAAGTTAGATAGATTCTTTTTCATTGCTCGTGAACCAAAAGATCTGATGAAAGTTAGTCCAGGGCTCGACAGTGAGGCCAGTCGCCAGGCAGATTCCACGCCTTCCGAAGGCGAACGCCTCTACAATGCGCGGTTAGAGTTAAAACCGATGAGCCATTATTTGTTTGTCGGTACTCAAGCAGGATCAAGGTTTCCAATTGAAGTCGGTCTCGATGTGAAGCATCGCTTGGAACAGAGAGTAGATGCCATTCTTCAGAAGGAATGGCCCTCGCTCCCACGTGATCTAAGGATCAATCGTCTGCAGTTAAGTTCATATTTGAACATTGGGCGACTGGGGACTGAGGAGATTGATCCGATTTTTTCGCCATCTCGGTTTGGCGCGCTAAACAATGAATTGGCGACAGACCAAACCCTACATTTGTTTACCTTTCCCCATAATCGAACTCTTAAATCCCACCTAGATTCCTATTTGAACCTTATGTATGCGAAATATAAGAAGAAGCTTTCCAACACTCAAAGGATCAACTCCGCCAAGAGTGGCAGCAGAAGTTGCACTGAGCCTGAGTTCAAACGAACTCTTTCGATTGGATTGCGACGATGGCTCAGTGTTTGGGATGAGTACCCGACCGAAAAGTTTCTTTTTAAAACGCTATCTGAAGGCCCTTACCTCAAGACTAAAGCTACCACCCAACGATCAATCAGATGTCTCCCCGAAACAGTGGATGAATCGAACGTCTGGGAGATTGCAAATTTTCTCAATTGAATTTTGAGACAGGAAGTCCGGGGCGGCACTCCAGTAAACCTATGTTGAATACTCGCACAAAAGTCCTTGTGGAGAATCAGGCCCCCACCTTCACCCTCTGACGAATCGTCTCATCGCTGACCGCGCTTGGCGCTACAAATCCAAGCGGCCGGTCCAATGCATGTTGAGCGAATCGCCTTCGCCCAGCTTTTTCACGCGCAGGCGCTTGAGCTTCCACGCGTCGGCCAAGCGAGCGACACCGAACTGTGAGGACCAGCCAACTCCATCCCGGCCACCGATCAACAACGGTGCAACGAAAACATGCAGGCGATTGACGATGTTCTGATCGAAAAATGGACCGAGTGTGCCCGCACCGCCTTCGACGAACAGACCTTGCACGCCCTCACGTCGCAGCTCGCGCGTGAGGTGAGCCAGATCCAGGATTCCCTCTGAACCCACGCCGGTCAGCACACGCACGCCGCGATCTTTGGCGCGCGCCAAAAGTGCGGCGGGAATTTTTTGATCTTGAACGGCGACGATGAGGTGATCCCAGCCGCGGACTCGGACGACGTTGAACTTTTCGTCGGCGCCGTCTTCAAGCAAGCGCGGCAACAACTGCGCGCGCGGGTCCAAGATCACCGCGCGATTGCGAAACTCTTCGGCGCCTCGCAGGCGAACATTGAGCGAAGGGTTATCGGTCTCAACCGTCTTGCGACCGACAAGAATCGCGTCGTGCTCCAGTCGCAGGCGATGGGCTTTCTCGCGGGCTTCGTCGGAGGTGATCCACTGCGATTCGCCCGAGCGAAGCGCCACTTGCCCGTCGAGACTCGAGGCCAACTTCACTGTGACAAAGCAGCGCTCGTTGCTTGATCCCCGCGTGCGCATGTTCCAAAGAAAGATTTCGTTGAGGTCCTCAGCGTCGTCGATCAGTTCGGACTTTTGCGACTCGGTGAGACGGTCCGATTCGCCCGCCGAGAAGGTGGCGATGCCGGCTTGTCGCAAGATCGCGGCGCCTTGGCCCGCCACCAGCGGGTTCGGATCGCGCAACAAGTAAGTCACAGACTCCGGCTTCAGCTCGCTCAATGCGACCGCGCAAGATCCCGTCCGACCTTTATGCGCGCAAGGCTCAAGCGACACATAGACGTGATAACCGGCAAGTTGTCGATGCCCTTTCAATGTCTCGAAATTCATCAGCGCATCGATCTCGGCATGTTCGTGACCGACGCGATGATGATAGCCCGCCGTCACGAAGCGATGTGCGGCATCGACGATCACGCAACCGACCATGGGATTCGGCGACACAAAGCCCGCACCTTTGCGCGCGATGACCAAACACCAGCGCAAGGCCTCGGCGGCTGTCATCGGATCGCCCAACACGGGTTTTTGCATGCGTGGTCGAGGTTCAATCATGTCGTTAGGACAACATGCGCGACCACGGCTGCCAATGCGACCAAGCACTGCGTCAGTCCGACTTCTCGCGCCTCACGACCGCAAGTCACAATACCTGTCATATTTCGGGCGCGCGCGAGGCCAAAGGCCGACGAGCATCATGCCTCACTCGCGCTCATCGTCCACGATGTGAATCAGCTCTTTGCTTTCATTGATGATCCAAACATCCAAAGTCGGATCGGCATCGAGATTGAAAGCCGCCACCATTTCAAAGCGATCTCGCGAAGCCGTGCAGCCCCGTCGACAATGGCGCTCGAGATCACGAACCGCCACCTGAGCGTGTGAATCATAGCGATAGGGGCGATCGCCGTCCGCCGTAACTCCCACGAAAGTGTCGGTCGACAAGCGTTCGGGCTTTTCGCCATCCGGCAAGTCCACTTCTCCCGCACCTTCAAAGGCGCGCGTGAAGCCGATGTAGGCCGGAAGCTCAGCGGATGCCGGCGTCCAACCTAAGGCCATGAGATCCGTGGAGTAGCGATCAAATTCTGCGTGAAAGGCTTTTTGCGCGGTGTAGAGCCCGGCCAGCGAGGCTTTGATCTGCGCGCGTCTTTCGATGATCTGCTCTTCGTTCAATCGCGCCTGCGACTCGCCTGTTGTCGGCTCCGAGGGCGTCGGAGTTGGCGTCGCGATCGGTGTCGGTTCCGCCACAGCCGTCACCGCAGAAGGACCGAGTTCGCTGGACACTTGTGCGTCGACTTCCTCTGCGTTTAGCGAGGTTTCGGAATCGCGAATCGGATAAGTTCTTCGTTCACAGGCGAACCAAAGACCCGCGACCAGCAAGCCCACCAAGCCCAGTCGACCGAACCATCGTCGGCCCGCCTGCGAGCGCGCCGATGCCGAAGTTTCAGTTCGAGAGCTTTGGCGCGACTTCACTTTTTCATCCATGACTTCCAGTACTCTTTGAGCTCGACCTGCTCCAGAGCCGCGTCACGATGGAGCGGCCAGCGCGTGTCGATCATCACGGCCTTTTCGTCCGTGTGCGTTTTGCTCTTCACCTTCTCGATGGCCTTGGGGTGCGGCCCGTGCGGAAAGCCCGCCGGATGGAAGCTCATCATCCCCGCGTGCAAGTTGTCGCGCGAGAAGAAGTCGCCGTCATGATAGAACAGCACTTCATCGTAATCGATGTTCTGGTGATAGAAGGGCACGCGAAGCGCGTCGGCCTCTTCTTCCATCGGCCGCGGCAAGAACGAACACACCACAAAGCCACGAGCGGCGAGTGTCGTGTGCGCCGATGGCGGCAGATGCACGCGGTGACTCATCAGCGGCATGATGTGATCCATGTGCAAAGTGTAAGGATACAAGTCGCCCTTCCAGCCCTGCACATCGTAAACACATTCCTCGTAACCGATGCGCGTGATTTGATCGGTGTGCTTGATCACCACTTGTCGCGAATCAAATCCCGTCTGGCGCATGTGTTCGTAAAGGCGATCCAGATCCGGTTTCACCAAGGCGTTCGGGTCCCAGGGCGCGTGACGGCCGACCATGCCTCGATCCGGCTCGCGAAAATGCGAGTTGCGATTTTCAATCAACAAGAACTGCGTCGGCTCCGTGACCACGAAGCTGTGGCCGATGCACTTGGGCATCACCATGTAAGTGCCGGGCGTGAACTCGAGAAGTCCGTACTCGCTCAAGCAGACTCCGCGCCCCGAGTGGCAGAAGTAGAGCCAATCGCCATCGGCGTTGCGACGACTGATGTGCCGGCTAGGATCGCTCTCTGGTTTCACCCAAAGTGTCGAAACGGTGATGTCGGAGTTGTAGAGCCATCGCTGACCGATGAGCTGCGAAACACCGGGAGAAGTTTCGGTTGCCGATGCGCCCGAAGCAAACTTCACCAGATCGTACATGCGCGGCTTCAATTCACCTTCAATCGACACCCAACGCGTCGAGGGCCGCTCTTTGATCAAGTGCGAGACGGGTCCGTAAAAACCGTCGAGCCCCTGTTCTTCTTCAAAGAAACCTTCGGGAATACCTTTGTGGCCTTGTCGCGTGGGTCGCCCTTGCGTGTGGTGATACATCAGAGCACCCCGCGCAAACGCTGATCTTCTTCAATCGAGTCAAACAGCGCCTGGAAATTGCCTTCGCCGAAGCCGTCGTGACCGCGACGTTGAATGATCTCAAGGAAGATCGGACCGACTTGGTTTTTGGTGAAGATCTGCAAAAGATAACCGCGCTCGTCGCCATCGATGAGAATGCCGAGTTCCTGCATGCGATCCAACTGCTCGTGAATCTTCACCGGAATGCGCTTGGTGAGCGCGTTGTAGTACGTGGTGGGCGGCGCCTTCAAAAACTCGATCTGCTCCTTCATCATCGACGCCACGCTCTCGGCGATGTCGTTGGTGAGCAAAGCGATGTGTTGAATGCCCGAGCCTTTGTACTCGTCCAAATACTCCTGAATCTGTGACTTCGGATCCGTCGGCTCGTTGATCGGAATGCAGAACTTACGGCAAGGCGACTGCATCACCTTGGAGATCAAGCCCGTCGATTTGCCTTTGATGTCGAAGTAGCGGCGCTCTTCAAAGCCGAACACTTGCGTGTAGAAGTCGCACCACTTCTGCATTTCGCCGACGGGGACGTTGTTGGTCATGTGATCGATGACCATCATGCCCTTGCCGCGCGGGCGCTTGTCCGTGGTGATCCAATTCCAATCGTCCCAAATCTCTTGGCCGGGTGTGTTTTGCGGATAGCGATCGATGAAGTAAACCAGCGAGTCGCCGATGCCGTAGATCGCCGGATGACCAGCGAAGCCTGACTTGCCTTTTTCATCGGTGAAGGGACGCGCGCCGCGAGCGACAGCTGTTGCGAAGGCGTGCGCCGCGTTCTTCACGCGAAAGCCCGTGGCAGTCGCCGCCGGTCCGTGCGCGCGCGCGAAGCGCACGGCTTCACTTTCAGGATCTTCGTTGATGACGAAGTTGACTTGGTTTTGACGATAGAGGCGAAGCGGCCGAGTCTTGTGACGTGCGACCAGCACCGTGCCTGTGCGCTGCATGAGCTTTTCCAGCAACTCGGGATCGCGAAAGCCAGGGGCTACAGCGAACTCGATAAACTCCATGCCATCCAAGCCGCATGGATTTGCTGATGCCGGGGTCGCGTTCGACGCCATGAATGCCTCCTCAGAACAAGATGTGTTCCTGAAGGGCTATCATAGGACGGCGTCGGGCGCCAACTCCGCGAAGCGGGAGTAAAATTCGACCACTTGTGGGTCAGTTTTGATCGAGCTTGCATCCCATCGCGCCACGCGCAAATCCGCGCCGCTGACGAGGCGACTTAAGGCGACATAGGCCTGGCCGGGCTCCCAGAGGCGCGACAAATCCACCGCCATGCGGTCCAAGGTGGAGCCTTGAGCTTTATGTATGGTCGAGGCCCAAGCTAAAGTGACCGGAAAATTCGTCAAAGTGGCGACGGGATCGCCGTCAGCGTCGAGCAAGGAAAACGTCGCTCGTTCCAATTCCACGCGACGGCCATTGAGCAGCTCAATGGAGAGCTTGTGCGCTTGAATTTTTCGCACATGTCCCGTGCTGCCATTCACAAAGCGGCCGATCGGGTCATTTTGTCGCAACATCACCAGAGCCCCGACTTTGAGGCGCAGCACCTCGCCGATCGGCGCCTGCTTCATCAGAGTTTCGATGCCGCGTGCATCGCCTGAGGCGATAGTAGGAAATTCCGTACTCTCGCCCGCGAGATCCGCCAAGCGCATCTCGTTGAACTTATCGGTTTGATCGCGCCTGGGGAAAAGCCGCGTGCCCTCGAACTCCGTCTCAATGGGACCGGTGCGCGCATTGAGATAATCCGCGACTTCATCATCGACGCGCCCATCGCGCACTTTGGCGAGCACGCGCATGTACTCTTCATCGCGGCAGCGAATCTGTGTTCGCAACCAATGCGTCTGAAATTTCGACCAGTCCCAAACCGCGTCGTTGAAGGCCCAGCCCCCACCGCGATTGGAATCGCGCTCCACCGGAGGAAGTTGCGCAAAGTCGCCGACCGCGATCACTCGCAAACCGCCCCACGGCAGTTCGCTGTCACGCACGCGTCGGGCAATGACCTCCGCAACCCGCAGCACAGGTCCCGCGAGCATCGAAACTTCATCGACCACGAAACCTTGAATTTGCCGCAAGCGACGCACGACTTGTCGGTTGCGCGCGGCCCGCTCCACAGTGGCCGCGGGCCCGCCTTCGAGTATGCCGAGTCCAAAGAACGAGTGAAAAGTCCGGCCACCCACAAGCACGGCCGCCGCACCCGTCGATGCGAGCACAGGGAACAGACGCGAATCATGACGAGACAGAAATTGCCGAATCAAATACGACTTGCCGGTGCCCGCGCCGCCGGTGAGGAAAACATTCTCGCCGCCGTCGATCAGCGCCTGCCAGGCGCGCTCTTGACAGGTGGAGAGACGGCTTTTGGTTTCCGGCTGAGCACCAAGGGCCTGTCCGGTTTCGGCAAGCGATGCAGGATCGGCCAAAGAAGACTCAGCCAAAGAAGATTCCGCCAAAGAAGACTCGACCAGAGAATTCTCCGACGAAGTTGTGCGAAGTTTAGATTTCGACGCGCGAGTTTTCGACATGAACTCTCGACAATCGACGTGCGCCCTTTTAGTGTCAACGCATGGCCTCGGACTTAACGCCTGAATCTTCCGCATCACCTTCTGACAGCGCGCCCGCGTCGCCGACCGCGTCCGGACGCACCCTCGTTTGGACGGTTCTCGCCTTGATGATTGGCGCTTGTGTGGTGATCGGACTTTTCGCTTGGAATCGCAGCGATCAAAGCGAACGCCAAGCCAAAACCCAAGAGCGCGCCCAGGGCGTGGACGAGTTCGCAAAATCGGGTTTTGTCGAATTGTCGGCGGATAACTTTTCAAATTGGATTCGCGAGTTCGCACAGTCGAGTGGTTCGCGCTTTGTGGTCGTCAACATTTGGGCCACCTGGTGCGAACCCTGTCGTCAGGAAATGCCAGAGCTCTTGCGCTTTCAGCTCGCCAACCCTGTCGCGCTGGCGCTGATCTCGGCGGATCAAAACAACGACGAAGGCCGGCGCGAGGCCGCTGCGTTTTTGCAGCCACTTCTGCAAATGAGCCTGGAGTATGAGCTGACGGGCGTCAGTGCCGAACTCAAGCAAGAGCGGCGGGCCAAGGGGCTTCGCAGTGCGATCGATGCCAGCGGCGAAGATGGCAAGCTGTTCACCTCCATTCAGGAGAAGATGAGCGAAGAGCTCAAAGTTGAATGGTCATTGATCTTGCCGACCACCTTGATCTTTGACGCCGAAGGACGCATGCGCCACAGCATCGTCGGCGAAACTCGTCAAACAGATCTCGAACAATTGATCGCCAAATTGTCGGCGGAATAAGCGCGGCGTCATTGAGCGCCAAGCCGAAAGCTGCTTCACTTACTGTTTATGCCCAAAGTCGAATTACCCAGTCTACCCAATCCAGATTTTCGCGAAGTTCGCGATTTGCGCTGCGAGGATTTGCAGGCTTTTCTGCAAGCGCATGGCGCCAGTGAACTGGCGCTGATCGACGTTCGTCAGCCTGAAGAATTTGTCGGTGAACTCGGCCACATTCCTGGCTCCGAGCTTTGGGTGCTTTCGACGCTTCCGGAGCGAATCGACGAACTGCCTCGCGATCGCGACATTGTTTTCATTTGCCGAAGCGGTGGCCGATCCGCGCAGGCGGCGGCCTACGTGCAACACTTTGAAATTCAACGCTGCTTCAACCTTCAAGGCGGTATGATCCGCTGGAACAACTTGGGCTATCCGACAGATACGAGCCCTGCGTAAGGACCACATGACTCCGAAAGTTTTCATCAATCGCACGCTGAACATGCGCAAGATCAAGTACATCGGCTTGGATATGGATCACACTTTGGTCCGTTACCACTCGCACGCCTTCGAACAGCTTTCGCATCAAACCATGTGCAAGAAACTGGTCGAGAACAAGAACTATCCCGCCGAAGTCTTGCAGTTGAAATTCGACTGGCTGCTGGCGATTCGCGGTTTGGTGATCGACAAGAAAAAGGGCAACCTTCTCAAAGTGTCGCGTCACGGTGCGATCCGCGCGAGCTATCACGGCACCAAGCCGATTGATTTTCCTCAGCAGCAGAAACTTTATAAGTCGACTTACATCGACTTGAGTGACGCCAATCTCTATACGGCGATCGACACCGCCTTCTCGCTTTCCGTCGCGACACTCTACGCCCAGCTTGTCGACATCAAAGACGCCTCGGGACGCGATAGCATGCCGGACTACGACACGATCTCACAGGACGTGGTCGAAATGTTGGATCTCTCGCATCGCGATGGCTCGCTCAAAGGCGAGGTCGCCAAGCGCCTGGATGAGTTCATCATCAAGGACGAGGCCGTGGTGCGCGGACTTGAGCGCTACAAGCGCCACGATAAGAAGATCTTCATCGTCACCAACAGCGACTTCGCCTACTCGAAGCTGCTGCTCGATTACGCGATCAATCCGTTTTTGAAGGATCACAAGGACTGGACGGAGTTGTTCGAGTATGTGGTGACGCTTGCGCAGAAGCCGCGTTTCTTCTGGGACAATCTTCGCTTCATGAAAGTCGATCCGCAGACGGGGCTCATGTCGAACTACGACGAACCTTTGAAGCCGGGCATCTATCAGGGTGGCGGCGCCGCGAAGTTCGCACGCGACCTGGGTGTTGAGGGCGACGACATCGTCTACATCGGCGATCACATCTACGGCGACATCCTGCGCTTGAAAAAGGATTGCAACTGGCGAACGGCCCTGGTGGTCGAAGAGCTGGAAGAGGAAATTCAAAACTACTTGAAAGCGCAACCTCATGCCTCAGAGATTCGCACGCTCATGGAGCGCAAAGAGCCGCTCGAGTCCGAAGTTGTCGAGGCGATCACGCTGAAGATCGAAACTGGCCGCAGCTCTGACGACGCTCGCCTGCATGCCCTGCAGGAAGAGATCAGCGAGATCGACAAAACCATTTCTTCGCTGATTCGCAAGCAGCAAAGCATGTTCAATCCGCACTGGGGCGAAATCATGCGCGCGGGCAACGAAGAGAGTTATTTCGCGAATCAGGTCGACCGCTATGCGTGCATCTACATGCCGAAGCTCGCCGATCTGTTTGAACATTCGCCGCGGACTTACTTCCGCGCCGTGCGCCGACCTTTGTCGCACGAAATGGCCTTGGGCCTAGATTAATTTGCGAACTGGAGTATTTCGATGAACACACGAAGGCCCGGACAATTTGGAGGAAACGACATGAGTGGCGCGGAAGAGTTTTTCAACAGCCTGGGACAGTCTCGAAAGGCGATTTCGACCATCATTCTGATTGTCGTGGGCATATTGCTACTCGCGGGCTCGACTTACATCGTAGAGCCCGGGCACCGAGGCATTCTCGTCACCATGGGTAAGGTGTCACCTATGTTCGCGCCCGAAGGTTTGGGCCTGAAAGCTCCCTTCATCACTAGCGTGCTACCGGTGTCCGTGCGCCAGCAGTCCAAGTCCGCAGGTGCGGAGTGCTACTCGTCGGATCTTCAGCAAGTCATGATCGACATTCGCATCTTGTACCGAATCCCCGAGGCCTCGGTCGTCAAGATCTTCCAGGAATTCGCCGGCGACCCCTTCGACTCCTTGGTGGCTCCGCGCGTGAGCGAAGCCATCAAAGAAGTCACGGCTTTGCAAAGCGCTGAGCAGATCGTCAAAAAGCGCGAGGAGATCAAGACGCGTGCTCTAGAGTCCGCCCGCAAGAAAATCGGCGATCTGATCGTCATCGAAGACATCGTCATTTCCAATGTGGCGCTCTCCAAAGAACTTGAGGCGGCGATCGAATCGAAGATGGTGCAAGAGCAAGAGGCCGCCAAGGCGCGCTTCACGCAGCAAAAGGCCGAAATCGAAGCCAACACGGCGATCATCAAAGCGCGCGGTGAAGCCGAGGCGATTCGCATCCGCGGTCGCGCCTTGCAAGACAGTCCCGGACTTGTGCAATTGCAGATTGTCGAGAAGTGGAACGGCATCACCCCGCAGGTGGTGGGTGTCGGTACGGGCGGATCAGGCGCCAATATTCTTCTGCCGATCGGCGGAGGCGCACGTTGAAGCGTGATTCTTCGTCTCGATTACAAGGCCGCATCATTGGCGGCCTGTTGATTGTGCTGGTGCTGTTTGGCGCTGTGCGCTTGTTCCCGCTGCTCTTTCGATTTGTCGAACTGGCGGCTGTGAGCGCCGTGCGCTTTTGGTGGGTGACGCTGATCTTGGTGTTCGCCGTAGGTTTGGCAATTCGTTTAAGAAAAAAGCCGGCGCCGCGACCCGCGGCCGATCTGCACGTGATTCGACGTGAAGATGACGACGACCCGCGAGGGCCAGTTCACTGACCCGAGTTCGCACTCGCGGCGAGGGGCAAGCGATAGAGCACGTGATGATCTTGACCCGCTGTCTTTTGAATGATGGCGACGACTCGATCTTTGACGACGGGCTCTTTCTCCAGCAGCTTTCGATAGGCGCGATAAATGGATCGCGACGACATCATCAGCGAGCAGCCGAGTGCGGCCGTGCCCTGCGTGTCGCGCTCCGAACCCACACAAGCGAATTCCATTTGTCGCTCTTGATCCGGCGCTGTCGCCAATGTGCTGAGCAAAATCGTGAACATGCTTTTGGACTCGCCCAAAACTTTTTCCAAGCGATGCATCGGCGAATTCTGAATCACATGCGAGGCGTAGAGATTCGGCAGTACGATCAACAGTCGCTGAAATCCCGAAGCCGTCCGCACGGCCTTAACGGCTGACGCGAAGTCGGTTTGCTCGACAGTGTTGGTGCGCAGGCTCTGCGTTTCCAAGCCAAATTCGGTGAGGGTGCGGGCGTAGTCGGCGGGCAACTCCACCTCCACAAGCGCGTGCGTGAAGGCCTTGCCTTCATCTTTAGCTGCACTCAAGTAACCGCGCAAAAAATCCAGCGACTGAGGCTCTTGAACTTGCACGCCCAGCACGATGGTGTTCTCAAGCGCCAGATCTCCGTAGAATCGCTTCATCACGGTTCGACCCAAGTCCTCGACGCTGGCGAAATGCGATGGCTTCATGATTCTTTGCGGCGCCGGCGTGTAGCCGTACTTTAAGAGTAACAAAACTCCGGCGGTCACGATGGCGCCCGCCACTATAACGAAACTGAGGACAGCTTTATTGGTCTGCATAGCGTGATGAGCTACGTCGCCTTGCCTCGAAGGTCAATTGCCGTTAGTTTGCGCGCATAGGACTTGATCCGAAGGACAGGTACCGCATGACGAAGTTTTCTAGCGATCGTTCCGACGATCACTCCGATCCTTATTCAGGTGATCGCTCCAACGATCACACATTGCCTCCGAGCCCGCGAGTGGCGGCATCGCCCGTGACGCAGCCGAATTCAGCCGGCCTGCCCGCCGACTTGCAGTTCAAAGAAACTCTGTTGCTGATCGGCCGAGGGCGCCTCGCTCAAGCCTTGATTCGCTGGCCCAAGTCGCCGCAAATCGAAATTCGCAGTTGGCATCGTTCGCTCAGTTTAGACGAACTTGATCGCGCCCTCGACGGCGCCTCACATGTGCTGCTCGCAATTCGCGACGACGCTTTGGAGAGTTTCATCGCTGAGCATGCCGCTCGCCTCCAATCCAAGACGCTGCTCCACTTTGCCGGTAGCCGAGGCGACTTCACTCACCACAATGTTCGCTGCTTTGTCGCACACCCTCTCGTCAGTCTCTCCACGCCACCGCCTCCCGCCGAGCTGCTGCAACACGTGCGATTTAGCATCAGTGGCGCCAAAGGCCTCAGCGAACTCCTTCCCGGATTTTCGAACCCCAGCTTCATCCTTCCCGACCACGAACGCGCCCTGTACCACGCGCTGCTGAGCCTCGGCGGCAATCTCGGTGTTTGGCTATGGGAACGCATGGAGCGCGAGTTCACCTCGCAATTCCAGTTCGCGCCGCACGAAGAAATGCGAACGCATTTGATGCCGTACTTGGAGAGTTTGTTCTGGGCCCTGCGCACTCGCGCCGCCGATGCTTCAGCACTGACGGGGCCGATCTCACGCGAAGATCTTGGAACCATCGCTCGTCAATCCTCAGCTCTGTCGTCCCGGACTGAGCTGCATCGAATCTTCGACCTGATTTGCCATCAAGCTCTGGCCGAAAGACGTCTTCAGACACAAAAGCAAAAGGACTCAATATGAAAAGTGTGTTGGAACTTCGCGAAGCCAAACGCCGAGGCCGCAAGATCGCCATGCTGACTTGCTATGACTCGACTTCAGCCGCGATCGTCGCCGACGCCGGCGTCGATCTCATTTTGGTCGGTGATTCCGTCGCCATGACGATGCATGGGCACGACAACACTTTGGCCGCCGATGTCGATCTCATGGCTCTGCACATCGCCGCCGTCGATCGCGGCTTGCGCCAAAGCCACGCAAGCTCGGCGCGACCCCTCATTGTCGGAGACTTGCCTTTTCTGGCGCATCGCCTAGGGCGCGACCACTTGATGGCCGCCGCCGCACGACTGATGCGCGCTGGGGCGCAAATACTGAAACTCGAAGGCGTCGATGGGTCAGAAGACGACATTCGTTATCTCGTGGAGAGCGGTGTGCCGGTGATGGGCCACATTGGCCTGACACCGCAAAGCGTGCACGCGCTGGGCGGATGGCGCGTGCAAGGCCGAGATGCGCAAGCGGCCGATGCGCTTCGGCGACAGGCGCGCGCGCTGCAAGAGTGTGGCGTCAGCGCTTTGGTGTTGGAATGCGTGCCGGCGCCGTTGGCCTCGGAAATTTCGGCAAGCCTGGAGATTCCGACCATTGGAATTGGCGCCGGGGCTGGCTGCGATGGCCAAGTCTTGGTGTTTCAAGATGTGTTGGGACTGCAGACACACTTCAAGCCCAAATTCGTCCGTCGCTACTTGGAAGGCGCGGAAATTCTCCGCACCGCGCTTCGTCGCTACGTGGACGATGTTCGCCACGAGAAATTTCCCGCCGCTGAAGAAAGCTTCGACATCGCCCTCTCCACACCCGAGGCGAACGCATGATCATCGATCGAGGCTTACAAACTTGGCAGCGCGAAAAACTCAGCTGGCTCGCGCCAGGCGCACGGCTTGGCTTTGTGCCGACGATGGGCGCACTCCACGAAGGCCACGCGACACTGCTTCGCCGAGCCCGGCAAGAAAACGACGCCGTCTTGTTATCGATCTTCGTGAACCCGACACAATTCAATGATCCGCGCGACCTAGAGCTTTACCCTAGGCCCATCGAAAAGGATCTGCAGATCGCTCGTGAGTGTGGCGTGGATCGTGTTTGGTTACCCGAGTATCAAGATCTCTATCCCGATGAGTTCCACTATCGAGTCGACGAATCGTTCTTGTCGACGCAGCTCTGTGGACGCACACGACCAGGACACTTCACCGGTGTGCTCAGCGTGGTGTTGAAACTGTTGGGGCTAGCGCAAATCTCAGCGGATCCCGAATTGCAGCGCGCCTACTTCGGCGAAAAGGACTTTCAACAGCTTGAGTTGATTCGCGGCATGGTCCGCGCCTTCGCATTGCCCTGGGAGATCCGGCCTATGCCGACAGTTCGCGAGCCTGACGGACTGGCGCTGAGCTCGCGAAATCTTCGCCTCTCGCCCGCGGCCCGTGCCGTGGCTCCACGGCTCTATCAGGTTTTGCGAAGCGCGACGAATTTGGATCGCGCGCGTGCCGAGCTCGAGGCCGCCGGCTTTCGCGTCGACTACTTGGAGGAGCACAGCTTCGCATCGGGCCGACGCCGATTTGTCGCCGCATTTCTCGAGGAAGTGAGGTTGATCGACAATGTTGAAATTTGAAAATCGTCCACCACGAATTTTGTTGATGATGAGCGGGTCAATTGCGGCGTTCAAAGTCGTGCAGTTGATATCGACGCTGATCAAGCCTCCCCACTCTGCTGAAGTCGAAGTTGTCCGCACCTCTTCTGTTGAGAAGTTCATCGGCGATGCGAGCCTTGAAGGCCTCACCGGACGGCCGGTTCGGCATTCACTTTGGCAAAGCGGCCAGGCAATGGCGCACATTCACCTTGTGCGCTGGGCCGACCTCATTGTGGTTGCTCCCTGCACCGCCAACACTTTGAATCGCATGGCGCAGGGGCTTGGCGAAGATCTGCTGACGACACTTTTTTTGGCGCATGACTTTTCAAAGCCCTGGCTGATCGCGCCCGCCATGAACACCAGCATGTATCATCATCCGACGACGCAAGCCTCGCTACGACGCCTAAGTGAAATGGGTTGCGAGATTCTGCCGACAGGCCACGGCGACTTAGCTTGTGGCGAAGTGGGCGAAGGTCGCTTGCTGGAGGCCGATCAACTGCTCGAGCACATCTTGCGACATCTGCCTCGGGCTCAGTCCAAGTCCGCAACCACCAAGAAGGTCGGAGCCGGATTGAGAATACTGATCACGGCCGGCGGCACGCGAGTTCCCCTCGACGATGTGCGCGACTTGCGCTGGCAAGCCGCCGCGCTCGACGCCGAGCCAAATGTCGGACCTAAAGACCACCGTGCCTCTGAGGCGGCTGCATTTGCGACGCTTCCTTTACCCAATTCGAGCCAGCACGGAACGCAGATCGTCCTCGGCAACTCTTCAACCGGACGTACAGGCGTACAGTTGGCTGAAGCATTGTTTGATCGCGGGCATCAGATCACGCTGCTGGCCTCAAGCTCGGCACCGACCGCCGCGCGATCGCTCACCACGCATCGCTTCGACACTTTCGAGGATTTACAGACGGAACTGAAACACCAACTGCAGTCGCGCGACTTTGATCTCATCCTGCACGCGGCGGCAGTGAGCGACTGGCTCCCCGAACAAATCCAACAAGGCAAAGTCGACTCGCGTGCGGATCGTTGGACGATTCATTTCAAGCCAGCACCCAAGCTGATCGCGCAGCTGCAAGCTTGGTCGAAAAACCCCGATGTGAAAATCATCGGCTTTAAGCTGACAAGCCGGGCTTCGCGGCGAACGCAGGAAGAAAAGATCCAGCAGGTTCTCGCACATCCTGGCGTCGAGGCCGTGATCGCCAATGAGCTGACGGAATGGCCACTTTGGAGTTTCAACACCAACGACAGTCGCATCGAGATCCAGTCTCGGGAACAAATGCCGGATGTGATCGACACCTGGATTCGCGATCTAGGTCAAAGTCGGTTGACGCAAGCGCCGGAAGTTCAAGTTTGAAGCTTCGATCGCCCATCTCGCATCGAAAGGAAGGAATCAAATGAGCCAACAAATTCTCTGTCTGGATATAGGCAACACCACGATTCACGCCGGTCTCTACGCAAGCCCCGAGGCCGACGCTCCTCTCATTCTGCAATTCCGCCGCACCTCAGAGTTTCGTGCCTCCAGTGACGAGATCGGATTGTTCATGAAGGCTGCACTTCGCGAAAACGGCGCCGACCCGAAGCAGATCGACAAGATTGCACTGGCCTCGGTAGTGCCAGACGCCGTCTACTCGATTCGTGGCGCCTGCCAAAAATATTTTGGCATGTCGCCCTTCATACTCCAGGCGGGAGTCAAAACTGGATTGAAAATTCGCTATCGAAATCCGCTCGAGGTCGGTGCGGATCGCATCGCCAATGCGATCGCTGCCACTCATCTTTTTCCGAACCGAGATTTAATCATTGTCGATTTCGGAACGGCGACGACCTTCTGTGCGGTCTCACGCGAGCGCGACTATTTGGGTGGAGTCATCTTAGCTGGTCTCAGAATTTCCATGGAAGCGCTTGAAACCAAGACCGCAAAGCTTCCCGCTGTCGAAATTGTTTCGCTTCGCGATCGCGAATGCCTGGGGCGCTCGACCGTCGAAAGCATGCAAAGCGGTTTGTACTTTGGACAGATCGGCATGGTGCGCGAAGTACGCGACCGCTTGGTTCGTGAGTGCTTCGCGCAATCTCCACAGCCACCTTTGGTGATCGCGACGGGCGGCTTCGCCGGACTCTTCGAGGGCGAGAATCTCTTCGATCATGTGCGCCCCGATCTGGTGCTGCGAGGCCTACTGATCGCCGCACGCCTCAATGAAGCTGAACTCGCCCGCGCGACTCCTGCGAATTAACTTAGAACGATAGAGAGGATCTCCGCATGTTTCTCCACATGATGAAATGCAAAATCCACCGCGCCAGCGTCACCGGAGCCGATCTCGATTACGAAGGCTCAATTTCACTCTGTCCCGATCTGATCCGGGCCGCGGGACTTCGCGTGAACGAGAAAGTGGACATTTACAACATCAATAACGGTGCGCGCTTTCACACCTATGTGATTGAAGGACGGCGCGGCGATGTGTGCTTGAATGGTGCCGCCGCTCGACTTGTCGCACGCGGCGATTTGGTCATCATCGTCGCCTACGGCATGTACACGGAGGCCGAGGCCTCGCAATACAAGCCCCGCGTGGTGTTTGTCGATGCCATGAACCGCATTGCGGAAAAGACTTCGGAAGAGTTCGCTCATTCGAGCGAGCGCGCCGAACACAGTCGACGACAGAGCGAATCGCCGCCAAGAAAGTCGTCGACAATCAGATCTGGGGCCGTCAAATCGCAGACAATTGTGACATCACAACCACAAGAGGAAGAGGCGACTTGACCGCCAAAAGTCCATGACTCATTTCCATCACGCTTTGCGGCCTGAGCAAGGGGTGAAGACCTTGCAGTTCCGCCATGGTGAACGCTCTCACGTCGAGTTGTCGGCGCTGCGCGGAACTCAACAGTCCTTGATTCATCGCCAAGCGCAAAGCCTCAAGATTGAGGACTGTCAGCTTGAGGCGCGGGTTTAGTCGTGTCAGTTCCTTCACCTGGTGTCGCATCTCTTCTTCAGGCGACCAAGCCCACCGCGCCCTCGGTTTCGGCAAAATGATTTGTTCACTTGCGATGCGAGACGAGGCCAACTTTCCGCAGCTTGAAGCGTCTGAACCGTGAATCCAAACCATGTATCGAGACTTCAATCGCGCCAGCTGAGACGCTGTCACAGCTCCGCAAATTCGCCCAACACTCAACTCAGCTTCAACATCGAGTGAATCGATGGGTGAGTCCACACGACCTATTCCTTCATTTGGCTCTTCCACGCGTCGATCCAGGTGAAGATCCACAACTCTCCAGGTTCGTCGCTGCTTTTGAATTTCACTTCGCCGCTGCTGCGCCCAAGAGGCCAGCGGAGTTTTCCCAAGACCTAGTTTCCACTCTAGCCTTAGGTTGGCCTCACGAATCTCATGGTCCGACCACGTTGATCCCCAAGGCATCGTGCCCGCCGCGCTCAGCTCCGAAGACTCTTCAGCCTGATCTTTCGCGTTCACTGGCATCACCGCAGGGCTTTGCAGTCGTGCCACCCATTGACGAGCCACGCGAAGTTTCTCCGTTGGCGATCGATCAACGACTTCACTGACAAGTCTCAAGGCTAAAATCTCACGCAATGACCACAGGCTCACTTCGCGACGCCAGACCAACTTCTTCAACTCGGCATACTCGCAAAGAGCGCCGATGCTCCAGCTTGGGTCACGACAAATTTCTTCCCAAGTCTTGAGTTGATCCCAGAACGAAATCTGGCTTCGTTCACGCACGATGAATCGCAAGTCTGCATCGGTGGACTCGAAAGTCATTCGCAGGGCTTCGGCGACACTTGCGCGCGCCAGTGGATCAGCCTGGCTGTCGGAAGCATCCAGCACTTGGCCCAACCAAGCTTCTATGTCCCACTTTGAATTGCTCGGCAATTTGAAGTCCGAGCCCGGCGGCGGAAGCTGCAAAGACTCCGCATAGGTCAACAATCGTTTTTCGCGCTGGCGCTCGCGCTGCACCTCGCGTGCATCTCGACCTGCAGGATAACCAAAGCTCTCTTGGCCCGCCTGAGCGAGCAAGTACGCGTAAGCGACGATCAGGACGGCACACAAGCAGGCCAGCCGCGACGAGGCCTTAGGATCTTTGAGCACCCGCTCGATCCACATTAGCCAAGGCTGTCGGGGGTCCGTCGAAGATTTCGACATGCTTGCAACTCCTACAGGATCGCGTCCAAGTTCGCGTCCAAGATCGCGCCCTCTCGAGGCGCCGAACACTCAAGTCCGTATGCTCACCAGAATGCGCACGAGACTTTCCGAACTTTAAACTGCGCTTGAGATCGTGCTGATCAGGCATCTGATCGGACAGCTGATCAGCCATCGGCGTCGATCGAAAAGCGCAGCCTCTCGACCACTCAAAACGTATCAAGCCCTGTGCCAGCGCCTTTTGCGCCATGCTCGAACCTGAGGTCGAACGAAATTTTCAGAAATTCATTTAGGATGGATCTGAACTGCGCACGACGCCCAATGGATGCGCACGCCCAGCGCGCCCCACCTTCGATGGCAGCTCGCGCTTCATCTTCCCTTGCAGCCAACGGTTTGTTTCGATCAATGCATCGAGATTCAAATCCGTCTTAAGGCCCATGCGCTCGAGCATGTAAACGACATCTTCGGTCGCCACATTGCCGGTTGCCGAAGGCGCATAGGGGCATCCGCCCAATCCCGCAATCGAAGAGTCAAATGATGTGATCCCGAGATCAAGACTCGCCAAAATATTCGCGAGCGCCGTGCCACGTGTGTCGTGAAAATGCATCGTCGTCCGCCGAGGCCCCAGCTCGCGAAGTAGTTTCGCGCCCAAGCGCCTCACCTGCTTCGGATCCGCGACGCCAATCGTGTCGCCGATGGAAACTTCATCGCAACCCATCTCTATCAATCGCGCCGCCAGCCGAATCACCACCGACTCTTTGACCTCGCCCTCAAAGGCGCAGCCAAAGCACATCGAAAGATAACCTCGAACGCTCAGCTTTTGTCGGCGCGCGCGTTTCACGACGGCGGCATAACGAGTGAAGCTCTCTTCGATCGAGCAGTTGATGTTCTTCAGCGAAAAGCTCTCGGTCGCCGAAGCAAAGATCGCAATGCGAGGCGCACGAACTTGCAAAGCTTCATCTAAGCCGCGTTCATTGGGCACCAAGGCCGAAATCTGTACGTCGCGAAACTCCGCCGCACCGACGGCCGCTTTGACTAGGTCCGCCGAACCCGCCATCTGCGGCACCCACTTCGGCGAAACGAATGCGCCAAGCTCAAGTCGGCGAACACCCGCGCCCGCGAGCCGCTTGGCCAACTCCAAGCGCACGTCGGTGGACAGAACGAACTTTTCATTCTGTAAACCATCGCGAAGCCCGACCTCTGTGATTTTGACCTTCATGACCACACCTTCTTGTCAAATTCTTCAGGCCCCAATCTTCAGACCACAACTTCAAGCCGCACAAGCTCCGCACCCAGGCTCACTTGCTCGCCCACCGCACAGAGAATTTCCGCGACTCTGCCCTCAGCCGCAGACTTCAGCGTGTACTCCATCTTCATCGCCTCCATCACCACGACGACTTCACCGGCACCGACTTCAGCCCCAACAGCCTTCATGAGCTTCACGATTTTCCCTGGCATCGGCGCCTTCACCACGCGCGGATCCTCAAGCGCCGAGGCCTTGCCTTGGCCGCCAACGCGACGACGCGTCGATGTCGCTTCCTTCCAAGTGCGCCCGTCGACGTGATACCAAGTCTCCGAGCCCTGGCTCGCGACAAAACCCTTGTAGCGCCGACCTTCAAACTCAAATTCAATCGCTTGCATCGTTGAACTCACATCAACCTCCAAGGCGACGACCAAACCGCACGCGTTGGATCTTCAGAACCCATTGGACTTCCTGTCGTCGCGCCTCGCGAGATTTTTGTTTTCGCAAAGCTCGCAAAGGCGCGGGTCAGTTCGTTGTGTCGTCGCGCCTGATGGTCCGCGCTCGCCAGACCTTCAGGAAAGTGCTGACCAACAAACTGCGTGGTCATACGGCCCTCTGTGAACTCGGGATGCGCCAGCATTTCCTTGAGGAACGGGATGTTGGTCTCGACACCCATCACCACGGATTCCGTCAAAACGCTTTGCATTTTGCGGATCGCCCGCAGGCGCGACTCATCCCACACGATGACTTTGGCAATCATCGGATCATAAAACGGCGTCACCTCATCACCCGCTTCAACGCCCACTTCAAATCGTCGTCCAGGCCCTTCCGGCCAATGCGTGCCGAGCAGTCGGCCCGTCGACGGCAGGCCGCCCGCATAGGCGTCTTCCGCATAGATTCGACATTCGATCGCGTGCCCTCGTGCTACCAAACTTTCCTGAGGCCACACCTGGAAGGCCCGTGCCGCATTGAGGATCTGAGCTTTGACTAGATCCACACCCAGCACCATCTCCGTCACCGGATGCTCAACCTGCAAGCGCGTGTTCATCTCTAAGAAATAAAATTTCTCGTCCTGCAAGAGAAACTCGACGGTTCCCGCACTTTCGTAGTTGGCCTTTTCGGCCAAGCGAACAGCGGCCTCGCCCATGGCGCGGCGAAGTTCGGGCGTCAGCGATGGCGACAAAGCTTCCTCGATGATTTTTTGATGGCGACGCTGCACCGAACATTCACGTTCCATCAAATACGAAACTTGTCCGGTGAAATCGCCGAAGACTTGAACCTCAATGTGCTTGGCACGATCCAAATATTTTTCCAGAAAGACGACGGGCGAACCAAAAGCGGCCTGGCCCTCGCGCTGCGCCGATGCAATCAACTCCGGCGCTTCGGCCCTCGAGCGAATCACCTTCATGCCTCGCCCGCCGCCGCCCGCCGCCGCTTTCACGATCACCGGAAAGCCGATGCGCGCAGCCTCTTCGACCAGAGTGTCGATGCGTTGATCCTCGCCCATGTAGCCAGGAACTGTCGGCGCTTGTGCGTCCGCAACCAGCTTCTTCGCCGAAATCTTATCTCCCGCGGCCTCAATCGCGTCCGCCGGCGGCCCCACCCAAATCATGCCCGCATCGATCACCGCGCGGGCAAATCCAGCGTTCTCACTTAAAAATCCAAATCCAGGGTGCACGGCATCCGCACCACCCGCGCGCGCACCGCGCACACAAGCTTCCACATTCAAGTAGCTTTCGGCCGAGGCCGCTGGACCAATGCACACGCGCTCATCCGCCATACGCCACGCGCGCGTCGCCTGATCAGCCTCGGAGTGCAGCAAGACACTGCGGATTCCAAGTTCACGACAAGCGTGAATGATCCGCACCGCGACTTCACCGCGATTCGCAATCGCCAACTTTTGAATTCGTCGATCTTTCGTCATTCGTCGTCCGTTCTGTAATTCTGCAGTGCGAGTCTCGTTCGCGCGCTCAGTTCTCAGCGCGCTCGCTGACGTCCCGAATCAAGTCCGCCAACTGGGTTCACGCCGCTGTAGAAATGCACCCAAGCCTTCTTGGCCTTCGGCACTCACGCGACGTTCAGCGATCGCCTGAGTCACATGTTCACGTAGCGGCAAGGGGTCTTTCGGATCACGCCCTTGAATGTGCTGGAGCAAAGCCTTCGTGCTTCGTACAGCGCTTGGCCCCGCCGCAGCGAAGGCCCTGAGCAAGCAAGCCTCTTCAGAATTGCACTCGTTCGCGTCTCCGACAAACGCGACAAGTCCTGCGCGCCAAGCGACTTCGGCATCAAACAACTCTCCGCTCAACATATAGCGACGCGCATAGGCCGGCAGCATTCTCTGGCTCACAAACGGCGAAATCACCGCCGGAATAATTCCCAGTTTCACTTCACTAAACGCGAACTGCGTGCCGGCTTCCGCCAACACGATGTCCGCACACGCCACCAATCCCAGCGCCCCGCCCATCACGTGTCCATGCACACGCGCGATCACGGGCAACGGGCAGGTTCGTACAGCTTCAAACATTGCGAACAAACGATTCGCGTCAGCTAGATTTTCTTCGCGCGAATATTGCGCCATCGACTTCATGTACGCCAAATCCGCCCCAGCGCAGAAGCTCGGGCCCTCGCCGGTGATCAACACCGCGCGCGCGCCCGCAAACTGACCCGACGCCGAGTCCGAAGTCTTCGCGATTTCAGCGAAAGCTTCAGTGATCTCGCGAATGCTCTCCGCATCAAATGCATTTCGCGCCTGTGGCCTCGACAAGACCAAGCGAATCAAGTGCGCCTCGCGCTCCAATCGAATTCGACCCATCTCACATCCTCATGACGCCTTTGCGTCGATCTTCATAGGGCGCATTGCAAGTCGCCGATAGCGCCAATCCCAACACGCGTCGCGTGTCCTGCGGCTCAATGATGCCGTCGTCCCAGAGTCGCGCGCTGGAGTAGTAAGCGCTCGACTCCTCCTCGTATTTCTTCAATGTCGGCCGCTTGAACTCTTCCTGCTCGCTTGCCGTCAGACTCTGACCCTTCTCCGCGAGCTGATCCATCTTCACCGTCAACAGAACATTGGCCGCCTGCTCACCGCCCATCACGCTGATCCGCGCGTTCGGCCACATGAAGAGGAAGCGTGGCTGATAGGCGCGTCCGCACATGCCATAGTTTCCTGCGCCGTAAGAGCCGCCGATGATGACGGTGAATTTCGGCACGGAAGCATTCGACACCGCCATCACCATCTTCGCGCCGTGCTTAGCGATGCCTTCGTTTTCATATTTTTTGCCGACCATGAATCCCGTGATATTCTGCAAAAACACCAGCGGAATGCCGCGCTGATCGCAGAGCTCGACGAAATGCGCCGCCTTCAACGCACTTTCGCTGAACAACACACCGTTGTTGGCGACGATGCCGACCGGCATTCCCCAAATTCGCGCGAAACCGCACACGATGCTTTCGCCGTAAAGCGGCTTGAATTCATGAAAGCGACTCCCGTCCACCACTCGCGAAATCACTTCGCGAACATCAAATGGCTTGCGCGAGTCCGCTGGGATCACAGCATCCAATTCTTCTGCCGAGTAAGCCGGCTCTTCGATTGGCGCGACTTTAAAAGGTAGAATCTTAGAGCGATTCAAATTCGCCACAATGTCTCGAGTGATCGCGATCGCCTCTTCGTCATTCTCCGCGAAGTGATCCGTCACACCTGAAATGCGGCAGTGAACATCGGCGCCGCCCAACTCTTGCGATGTGACGATCTCGCCGGTCGCCGCCTTCACCAAGGGCGGTCCGCCCAAAAAGATGGTGCCGTTGCCTTTGACGATCACCGTCTCATCGCTCATCGCCGGCACATAGGCTCCGCCCGCCGTGCACGAACCCATCACCACGGCGATTTGCGGAATACCCGCCGCCGACATGCGCGCTTGATTAAAAAAGATCCGCCCAAAGTGATCGCGATCCGGGAAAACTTCGGCCTGCAAGGGCAAGAACGCCCCTCCCGAGTCCACAAGATAAACACAAGGCAAGCGATTCTCCGCCGCGATCTCTTGCGCACGCAGATGTTTTTTGACCGACATCGGAAAGTAAGTTCCGCCCTTCACAGTGGCGTCGTTAGCGAGAATCATACAGTCCTGCCCACTCACCACGCCAATGCCCGCGACCATGCCCGCACCCGGCGCCTGACCGTCGTACATTTCCCAAGCCGCCAGCGCGCCGATCTCCAAAAAAGCCGTGCCCGGATCTAGCAAAGCCTCCACACGCTCACGCGCCGTCAGCTTGCCTCGCGACTTGTGGCGCGCGATCGCATCCGCACCGCCACCCGCGCGAACCACATCGCGTCGCTGGCGAAGTTCACGAATCAAACCGCGCATCCATTCTCGATTTTCCGAGGACTCTTTAGACTTCACGTTGAGCTGCGATTCCAATTGCGGACCCGAGGGCACGCCGGAGTGCGCACCGGCTTCAAAGTGAATTCGCGAATTCGCCGTCGAATTTAGACCTGGCCAACCTGTATCCGCCATCACCACTCCCTCACTGAGCCGTCGGACCCAACACGCGTCGAGCCGCTCCAGACATCAAAACCAAATTCAATTCCACATCGGCAATCCGCCGTCCGACTTGCTCTCCAACGACAATCTCAAACACATGTGCCGTCACTTGTGTCCGCACTTGCCCATCGGCCGATCGCCAAAGTTCACGTCGCAGCTGCTCGCGATCCGCCTCGCGCCAAGGCAAGGTGACTCGCCAAGCGCGATCATCCGCCATCATCGAGTCTGAAGCGCTGAACTGGCTGGCGCCTTGGCTCATCGGAATCGGCGTGAGCCGCAGGCCACCACCGCTCGATTCGCCTTCCCCACCAAGATCGTGAAACTGCAAATGCGCGCTTTCGACGCCGATAGCATCAACTCGAAGATCAAAAACCTCGCTCAGTTGGCGACGCAACATCAAGTCCGCCGCATCGAGCACCGCCCCCACGCTCGCATGCGTCACATCGACTTCATAAAATCCCCGTGGCGTCGCGCCCGAAGTCTCACGCCAAGTGACTTCGCCCACGCGGCCTCGCAATTTCCAACCCATGGACTGCGCCGTCCACTCCACGCCTCGCGCAAACCCACGACGAGCCCACACGCGCGCGCGAGCCTGCAAAGCCCCACCCCACCCTTCTTCATGGCGAGCCGAGCGCCACCATTCGAACTCTTGAACGAGAATTTGCGGCGCGATCTGCGAGGCGACTGGCGGCAAGCCAGACTGAAGCGCCTTCAGCCAACGACTTTTCAGCCACCGACTTTTGAGGGCACGAGCCGACAGTCGCGAAGTTTGCTCAGACTGTGAATGCGAATCCGCCAATGGAAAACCCTCCAGCTCGTCTCTAGTGTCTAGGTTGTTGATCGCACGAGGGAAAGCTTTGACTCGACTCGCAACTCGAACGCCTCCAAATCCCCTGCGGAAAGCATGACTTTTCAAGCCACCACCACGAGCTGATGCTCACAGTGTTATCCACAGAATGGGCATAAAGCTTGGCCATCTCAACTCACCAGAGCGTCTGAACCTGAGACCGCTTCGACCTCGAGTTGAAAACTTGCGCTCGACAACGCTAAACTCTTGAACTCCCCACCCGAAACGAGAATTCTATCAACGAACACCACGCGTGCAGGCAACGGGGCAAACGAGGAGCAAAGATGGGCATGGCGATCGGCAAATATCTCGCAACGGCGCTCGTACTCGGCATGATGATTTGGACGTGGGGACTGCGCATCGACGCGGGCACAGCCCAGCGCAACTCCGAGCTTCAACTTGAACTTGAAAATCGCATTCGCGACTACATCAAGGCCAAGCAACCGACCGTCACTTCGGTCGCCTTCCAGCAAATCTACACCGAAGCCGTCCCCGCAGATCCGCAAGATCCGAACACGCAGAAAGTTCTGGTGCACTTTCGCTATCTCACCGACGAAATCGGCGCCGACAATCAGCTCCTAACCGAGCAAACTTTCGAAGGTTCCGTCTTGCTCAAGAGCTCCGACGGCATCACTTGGGAGTGGATCGACAATCAGATTCGCTCGCCGCGAATTCGCTTCGAACGCGGCACACTGATCCGCCTTCGCGATATGGATCCGAATGCGCCGGATGCTGGGGATCCGAACGAAGCTCCGTCCAAGTAAGCCTTCCAGCTGGCCCACATGCGTGGGCACGGATGCTTTCAGCAGGCTCGCAAGCCGCTGAAAATTCTGAGCATTTCTCTTATGAGACGCGGAAATTTTGCCGCAGCGGTAAACTTCGCTCGAGCTGGCTTCATGGCTCTTGAAGCTACGAGCCAAGAAGATCGCAACAACTCACAACCACGCGAGTGAGCCAGCTGGAAAAAAAATTTTCCGAGTCCACTGCACCCACTCACTTCGCAGCGCTTCACAAGTCGTCGATTTCCGAAGCTCGGAAGGCATCTCGCGCGCCGCATAAACACCCAAGATATTTTTAGTTCAGAATTGGAACCACCAAACTTAACTAGCTGAAAATACTAATCTCCACAGGTTCCTTGGCGTGACCAGTATCAGGCGTGAAGGCCTTCAGTCATAAGTCAGGCTTATGGAATCGAAAATAAAATTCCTGTTGTACCCGCCCTGTAAAAAAAGCAGAAACGTCCCCCAGAGGTGCCCAGGATGGGCCTCGTTTTTAACCGAAGCGCGCTCTTGAGGGGTCATGGTCGCGCTTCCCCGCGGAAGTAAATTCTCGTCAGCGAGGTTTGCCGGGATCGCGGGAGTGTTGGGGGGAACACCGTGAAGACAACAAAGGCACAAACGCCAAATGGCCAAACTGTTGGCCAAATGCTCAAGGAAGAATCTCGTTCACTAGTTAAAGGACTCGCGGTTCTCATCGCGATGACTTCACTCAGCGCGTGCGCGCCGGGCATGCAGAATGTGCAGTCGACCGACGCAGTCACAGCCGACGCCGGCGCATTCATCATTGGCGGCCAAGAGTCCAACGGCCAAGAGGCCTTCGCTCAGCACATCGTCGCACTCTATGATTTGCGCGGTGGCTCGATCTGCACGGCTTCCATTCTCTCGGAAACAATTCTTCTGACTGCAGCTCACTGTGTGGTGAGCCCTGCTTCTGATCTTCGCGTGGTGTTCGGCACTGACGTCGACTCTCGCTCGATCATTGTGAAGCCGGTCGACGCCTACCAAGTTTCGCCGCTCTGGAGCCTGCGACAGTTTCAAGAGTTCAACACTGGCGATATCGCCATCGTGAAGTTCTCTGGTGGCTTGCCGGCTGGCTACAAGCCGATCAAGTTTCTCTCTGATGCGAGCGGCTTGAAGGACGGTCAGAACGTCATGCTCGCGGGCTACGGTAACTCCGATGGCGCGCGCGGCACAGGTGCTGGCAAACTTCGCTATGTGGTCACGCAGATCAAGAACAGCGTGTTTTCGAAGACTGAAATTTTAATGGAGCAGAGCAAAGGCAAAGGCGCTTGCCATGGCGACTCCGGCGGCCCGGCTTACATTCAGGTCAACGGCGAGCTCGTCGTCATCGGCGTCACAAGCCGTGGCGTGGACGATCCCAAAAATGATTGCTCCGTATCTGCGGCCTACACTTCTGTTCCTTATTACGCGAATTGGATTCGTCGGGCCTCGGATGCACTCAACCAACCTGTGCCGCCGAGCCGCCCCGTGCGAGCTCCCGCGATTGCTCGCCGCTGATCGCGCATGCGCCAAGCCAACAGGCGCACTTGATTTGAAAACCGATTGCGACCCGGTCTGACTCAACACAAATTTGAAACACAAATTTGAAAACAGGCCGGCAAGTCGTTGAAAGAGCGCTCGAGGGGGAGCGCTCTTTGCTTTTCCAGACTTCGACAAGCTTCAGCCCTCTCAACTTTTGCGCTGAGTGACCTGGACACCGAGGGACTCAGCTGGGCCAATAATGAGTGCATGAAACTAAAAGTTCATCCGACATTTCAATGACTTCGGCCTCTTTCCACCGCCTCAAAAATCTCCGCCATCCATCTCGCCAAGTCAGGTCGCCCACCCCAAGCACAAGCAAGCGGACCAGTTCCCGGTTGCACCACCGTTCAGCCTATGCCAGAACCCACAGCCATGATTTTTGACCACCCGCTCCTTCGGCGCCTGAGCTTGGCCCCGCAGCCAGCTCATTCAGCTCGCCGTCTCGGCCTCGCCAAGCTTGTGAAGCTGTCGCTCACAACACTTTCAACGCTAGCCACGCTCGCCATTCATACAACTGGCTCATCGGCCTCGGCCCGGGTTTGCACTGAAGCTCACGCGCATGTCACGGCAACAGTCGGTCAAGTTCTGCTCGAGCCCACTCGATGTTTTGTGATGCTCGCCCCCAACTCACTGATTCGATATGTGCCGGATCCAGTTTGTCCTCTCGATGCCGACAGCATCATGCATGGAGAAATTCTGGTGGCACTTGAAAATGGCGTGTGTCCTTATCGGCCGGGCGACGTCTTCCAGCGCCGCGTGACGCTCAACGCGCAAGGCTTTCTCATCGCCAACTGATCCGCATCGCGAGCACTGCGAAGCTGAGCCCTACGACATTTGTTCGGCGATGAAGTTCGGTCGACGCAGTAGGTTTTTGCTCGCCAACCACTCATCGCTCAAAAGTTTCGAGGCATAGCGCGAACCGTGATCGCACAACATCGTCACGAACACTTCGCCGCGGCCTCGCGCTTGCTGGGCCAATGTGTATGCGGCCGCAACGTTCAGCGCCGCACTCGAGCCCACAAATAATCCGTCGACGCGCGCCAAATGAAAGAGCACATCCAGCATGAGTTGATCATCGACTCGAATGGCAGCATCCACTTGCGCCTGCGCGAAATTCGCCGTGACTCGCATGATGCCGATGCCCTCAGTGATCGATGATCCCACCGTCTCAATTTTTTGTTCGCGAACATAGCTCAGCATTCCGGAGCCGTGCGGATCCGCGACGACAACACGTGCGTCAGGCCGAGCCCGCTTGAGCGCTCGAGACACTCCCGCGATGGTACCGCCTGTGCCGACAGCACTCACAAAAGTCAGAGCCGCCGCACTCGCCAATCCGTCACGCTGAAGATCCGCGAGAATCTCCGGTCCCGTGGTCGATTCGTGCGCGCGCATGTTCGCCAAATTCTCAAATTGATTGGCCCACCACGCGCCCGGAGTCTGCTCCGCAATCCGTCTCGCTTGATGATAAAAGTGCGCTTCGTTCGCAAACGGCACAGGCTGAAAACGTCGCACTTCAGCGCCCATCGCTTCGAGCAGCGCATATTTCTCCGCCGCTTGATTGTCGGGCATGCAAATGATCACGCGATACCCACGCGTCAGCCCCAGCATCGTAAGTCCGATGCCTGTGTTGCCGGCTGTGCCCTCGACGATCACGCCACCAGGTTGAAGTTCGCCCGAGGCCTCGGCCGTCTCAATCATCGACAAGGCGGCGCGATCCTTCACGCTACCGCCGGGATTCATGAATTCCGCTTTCGCGAAAATGCGACATCCCGTCGCGCGTGAGAGCGATTCGATTTCGATGAGCGGTGTTCGTCCAACACTTTGAGCGAGTCGCATTCTCAGTCTCCACATTTGGCTGGCGCCTCGCCGAGCGCGCGAGGACAGGTGCACTTCATTGAAGTCTGTTCGAAACGAAATGACAAAGCAGGTGCGTGAAAAAGAAGAGGCCCCGACACGTTCATGTCGGAGCCTCAAATGGTCGCGAGGGATTTGCGATAAGCCGGATTCTGTCTTTCGCTGGCACTCGACCGCACCAGCGAGAGGCGATCATTCCTCTGGGATTCGCGTCACCACGAACCTCAAGCGAACTGACCCGGGAGTCTGGCGCGGGCCGCGCTTTAACACTCCCCTATTTGTTCTTGCTCCGCGTAGAGTTTGGCTGTTTTCACTCCGGCAGCTCCTTCGAGATCTCCCGTTCCCGATCTCGAGCTCAATGCCCCGGACATTCTCTCTGTTCCACTGTTCCTCACCTTGCGGTGGGGGGTCGTTAACCCCTACGCTGCCCTATAGAGTCCGGACTTTCCTCAGCTTGAACCTCAGGCTTGCGCCCTTGGGACTCACCGCGATCGCCCGCAAATCCAGGTGGCTAAGCTAACATAAGACGCGCCGCGGCTCAACCTGCGTTCCGCACCTCCGAAGCTGGGCCACTTCACTGGGCTTGCCGAAGAGCCTGCACCTTATAGAGCCTTTAAAGTCGATTTTCGAGTCGGCGAAGTGACGGTTATCACTCTGAAATCTCAAGAAAATCACGGGTTCCGCGCGCACTCCGTGGGTCCAGCCGACTCAAGTCGAGTCCAGGCCCAGCCGAAGAGCTAGGCATGAGTCCAAAGTCCCAGGCCTTCGCACTGAGCCTTCGAACTTATCCCGCGCGCAAGTTGATGCTGGCGAGCCTTATGGCCGTGGCCTGCGTGATCTTGTGGAGCCAGGGGCTCGGGGCCCTCCTCTAGCTGCCACACTTGAGTGTGCAAAAGCACCCGCACGACTGGTGATTTACGTTTAATTTTAGAGTCTTTGAGCGGATCTCCGAGCCGGTGGCCTCGACGAGCTGACAGAATCGCGTAGCTCATTGATTGGCGTGGGGATTTTCAAAGATGTGCACACTCAAGAAGGGCAGCTCTAGAGGCGCCCATCCAGCGCCAGATTCGCCAGTCGATCCGCCTCGGCGTTGAACTCGCGACGGACATGCTCGAAGCGCACTTCAGCGAATTGTCGTTGCAGCTGCTGAACGCGTTCGAAGAGCGGGCGGATCGCTTCGCTCTTCACTTTGTACACGCCCTGCATCTGCCTCACCATGAGCTCGCTGTCCGAGCGCACCGTGAGGCGGCGGACGCCGTGGCGCGCAGCCACTTCGAGCGCGCGAATCACGGCCGTGTACTCGGCGTAGTTGTTGGTCTGCGTGCCGATTCTCTCGCCGACACGATCGAGGTCGCCGCCTTGTGAGTCGATGAAGTGCAGGCCGATGGACGATGGCCCCGGATTGCCGCGGCAGGCGCCATCCGTGTGCACCACGACGCTCTCGGGCCAGCGCGCGCCGCTGGCGGGCTGCTGCTGAGCGGGTGAGGGCTGCGGGCGCGGAGTGCGGCTTGTCGCCGCAGTCGTGGCGGACAATTCGCGCGAGGCCGCTGGCGAACTCACATCAAAGAGCGACAACTGCGAGTCCGCAGCGTGAGCCGCAACTCCGCTCTGACGAGCCGTAGACGCGGATCCCGACGTCGGCGACGCCGACAACTTTGTTGCGAGTTTTCGAGTTGCGCGCGTCTTTGTGGTGCTGGGCTTTTTCGCGGCGACTTTCTTCGTAGCGTTCTTGGCTGAGCCACGCGCCTGGCCACGCGCCGGGCCGCTCGACGAGCTGTTCTTTGAGGGGCCGGCCGAACTTTTCTTGCGGCTTGATTTTGTTGGGATCGATTTTTTTGTCGTCGATTTCTTTGTGGGCGATTTTTTAGTGGTCATGATCGGTGTCCATCATTTTGCTTGAAGTGCTTGGGGCTCGAGGTGCTTGGTTTTGGATGCGTGGGGTTGCGCCACAGGCCCCATTGGCCCAGCCACATCCCCGTCGCATACGCATAGTGAGTGATCAGACCCAAGAGCAAAGCGCGAAGCCCGCTCAGAGTCCAGACTCTCGGTAGACTTGCGGCAAGTAGCGTCGCATGAATCAGCATGACCCAGCAAAGCGGCCACGGCGAGGCCTGGCGAAGACTGACAAGGATGAGCGCAACACCCAGCCAGGCGGCGATGAGCGGAAGAACTTTTCGCGTGCAGATCTCGCGCGGGTGGACTCGCCACACTTCGATTTGCCCCCAACCGTAGCGAAACATGCGCGCCCACCAGTTCGCCCAGCTTGGCGTTTGTCGATGCACGACGCTGGGAGACGGCAAGAGCAAGAACTGCGCGCCAGCGCGAGACGCGCGCACACCCAGCTCCAAGTCTTCTGCGACACGAGAGAACTTCGCGCTGAACCCACCGACCTCAATCAACCGCGACCGTCTGAACAACACGGCTGAGGTGGAGAGATGACGAACTTTCACCGCGACTCGCGGTCTCCACGCCTGTGGAGAGCCGAGATGACCCAGCCATGTTTCCAAAAACAACCCAAGGCTCGCGTGAAATCCCGACTCGTTGGCCGGTGGGCGATTGGCCGAGGCCACGCCCCACAATTCATCGTGATCGCGAAGTTGATCATACAAAGTCCGCAACCAATCGGGATCAAGTTCCACGTCAGCGTCGACGAAGGCCAAGTAGGCTGACGGCGAAAGTCTCAGCGCGAGATCGCGCGCAGCACCCATGTTATTTTGCTCAAGCCTCTTCACACTCCAGCCGGATCGACTCGGAAGCTCCAACGGCGACGCATTGTCGAGCACGAAGTGCGAAACCCTGAAGCCCTCATCGAGGCGCTGCGCCTCGATCGACAGCTGGGTCCGATGAAGCTTCGCGAGCTCCGCCTGCGTGCGAGCATGAACGACGATCACGATGTCGATGTGGGCGAGATTGTTCAACGTGCTGTCCTCATAGCCAATGGGCCAGCGTCTGAAGGCCTCGCCACTTCCAAGCGCACAACCAAAAGGCGCGCAGCCCAATGACTCGTCGATGGCCTCGGGCACGGCTCAGGCTTTTCATCTGATGCGTCATGGCTTGGCTCGTTCAATTCAACTTCCTTTCTCATAGCCCCACACTTGTCGTACGCCAGACTCTACTTCGTTTTGCGGTTACGCACAGTCTATTGCCTCGACGCGCTGAAGACATTAGCGTTGAGCGCATGCCAGAATGGTCCATTTGGGGAATGGGGAGCGAGACTCCCCGATTCTATTTGATTCCGCTCGAAAGCGATCTTCGCGATGAAGGTCCTCTGGCGCCGCTACTGGGTCACCGCAATCGAGTGGATCGAAGCACTGAGGATGTTCTGCGCGCCCTGGATCGAGCACAGAGCGGTGAGTTTCACGCGGTGATCTTTCCCAGCGCATGGCTGCGTAAGACTTCGCGACCCAATCCGAGCGCCCCCAATCACAGCTCACATCACAGCGCACAACCCAGCTCACAACAGAACCAAATGGCGAACCCGCCACACAGCCTGGATCATGCAAAGATTCGTCGAGCCTGCCAAGAACGCAAACTCAAAATCATCCATCAGCTCACAGCGGATTTTCTCGAGGCCTCGCGACAAAATCCCGATGTGATCTTGGAACTCTTGCGAAGTCTCGACGCCGGCGATGCGCTGAATATCGTGTTCGCGGGTCACGCCAGCATCAACGACTCCATGCTGGCGCGTCTCACGCGGCATCCTGATCAGGTTTACTTCACTTTGTCGCCGCGAGTGGGCGACCCCGTGCTCGAAACCTTACATCGCTTGCAACCTTTCGTGCGCCAGCGACTGTTTTTTCACTTTCCCTATCATCTGGAAGCTGGAGACGGGTGTTTGTCCGTCGAACAAGTTCATCAACTCATTCATCGCATTCACACACGCGTGCCGGGCATTAAAGTTCGCCCACCGCTAGGCTGCGAAATCTATGATCCTCGCGTCGATCCTGAGTTGGAGCTCGAGCCGCTGCATAAGCCCGTCTTCGAACTTCGCTGCGAGCCCGCAACGCCACCACAAGCTCTGGACATTTCTGTCGTCATTCCGAGCTACAACAACGAGATCTATCTTGCGAACACAGTTCGCCATTTGCTTCGCCAGGATCTACCACGATCACAGTTTGAAGTGATTGTGGTCGACGATGGCTCTACGGATCAGAGCCAAGACCGGATCCGCCAGCTCGTTGCGGCGGAGGCCGGTCGCTTGAACTTCAAGTACATCCATTCGCCGAGGCTGAAGCCGCGACGCATGGGCGACGCCAATTATCGCGCCGGAATCTCGCGCAACTTGGGCGTCAAAAATGCCCAGGGTCGCCTCTTGTTGTTTTTGGATTCTGACATTCTCACGCCGCAGAACTTTTTGCGCGACCTGCTCGCGAAGCACGAGCACTTTGACGTGATTCAATGCAAGCGAGTCAACCTCGTCGAAGCACTCAGCCACGAGCGCCTGAACTACGAAGATGTGAATGTGGCGCGCGACACATTCACAACTGAGGATGGCTACTGGGAGCGCTTTCACGCCCTAAAGGACTGGATGGCTCTGCCGTTCTTCTGGAAGTACACCTGCACATACGGGCTTTCGATGCCACTTGAACTCTTTAAGCGCGTGGGTTGGATCAAAAGAAACTTCGTGTTCTACGGCTTTGAAGATGTCGAACTCGGTTACCGCCTGGCCCGCGCCGGTTGTCGATTTCATCTCAACGACATCACCACTTACCATCTCTTTCATCGCAATGAACGCAGCGAGTTTCGCAACAACGACTACCTCCGGCAGTCGCTGCTCGCGAAGACCGCGCAAATCTTCTACCTCAATCTTCTTGAGCCCGATGTTTTCCATCACTTTCGCGGCCTGATGAAAGAGCAGATTCCGCTCACAAGCTACGCGCGAATGCTCTTCACGCAAAGTGGCCTGCGTCGTGGAGCCTCGGCCATGCGGAGGTGGCTTCGGCCCGCCGCGAACTGGGCGGGCCCACGCTTCGCAAGTTGGCAGCTGGCCCCAGCGGCCACCCAGCTCCTAAGCCGTGTCGGTGGCCGATGGTGGCCGGCACTCAGCTCGCGATGGGCTCCTCAGCTTGAACGAATCTTGTGGCCTCTGCTCCGTGGTCCGCATCGCCTCTATCACTTCATCAAGCTGCACGCGTGGCGACTCAAACTCCCGTTTCTCGCCATTTGGAATTGGCGTTGGTATCTCTGGCGAACCTGGGGACGGATGAAGCTTCGAGCTTGGAAACTGGGGTGGCTGCTGTCGTGGCCGGTACGCAAGCTCTACTATTTCACACGCTATCAATTGGCAAAACGAAGCACCCAGCGCGGTGAGCGCGTCGTCAAGTCCGACTCAAGCGGTAAGGAGATCGCGTGAGCGCCGCAAGCTCGCTTAAGCCGTCGCGCTATGCTCGCGTGATTCTGCCCACGCATTGCGAAGTGCATCGAAGCGTCACCTGCCCAGAGGTCCTTTCATCTTGGCGAAGTCGCTCATTGACTGAAGCCGAAATCGTCGCGCAGGTCGCGCGCGAGATCCAGCTTCGCAGTGGCGACCGCAAGAGCGAAGTCGAAATCGTCCTAACTCCTGGCCATCTGTTGCGCTCTGATGCTGCGGAAATCTGGCGCACGCTACTTTCCAATTTCCCGAATCTCCGCCTGCGACAACTGCTGCATTGGACACAAGCGCTCAGCTTGAAACGTCAGGGCGAGAATTGGCGGCGAGATTTTCCCCACCTCAAATTTGAAATCGCAATTGATGCGAAGCTGAGCCGAGTCTCCTTGGATCTGCTCCGTCAAACTTGGAACTGCGACTGGCTCATCATTCCGCGGCCCGACTGGCACGCGGATGTTTCGCTATCGGCCTTCGTTGAAATCGAACGACAAAGTCAGGCGCACGCTTCAACGGCAATTGAACTCACGTTGCTTTGTCCCCGGCCCAACCATCACGAAGGACCCTTTCTCGATAACGATGAGCTCCAGTTGTTTCTCGACGAGGCTCGAGATGCATTTCCCGATGTGCACTTTCAGTCGGCTCCGCCTGACTATTTTGTTTCATCGGAGTTGGGGACCTTGGCGCGCGACGCAAGCCGAGAGGTTTGGCCGAGTCGAACACCACAACCGCAACATGCGATTGAACTGAGCATCATATGCCCGGTGAAGAGTCTGAACTTTCCGGAAGTCCTCAAGCGTTTGCGCATTCTACGAGATCAGTCGCCATTTTCAACAGAACTCATCATTGTCCGCGACGACGGCGGAACACTCACTCCTCATGGCGATGAGATTTGGTTGCAAATGCCGGAAAGCCAGAGGGAGAACGATTGGCGCGCCGGCAGCGTTCGCAACCTCGGCGCCAGGGCCGCCTCAGGCCAGCACCTGCTCTTTGTGGATGCAGATGTCAGGCTGCCTCTCGAAGCCCTCAAAGAGATCGCGGCCGCTTGGAGTTTGCAGCCCAGACTCAACGCCGCCCACAAAGCGGGAGCTTGGTGGTCGGCCTCTTCCTCTTGCTGGATTTTGCCACGACATGAATTCTGGTCGGTGGGCGGCTTCGCTGAAGCTTTTTCGACTTATGGCTGCGAAGATGCGGAGCTCGCGTTTCGCTTGCAGGCTCAAGGCTTTTCTACAGATCCGCTTCCCTTTTCGATCACGCATCTCAGACCCGAGTCCGCCGACGACTCGGGCTTACTCAAAATGCTGAAGCTCAAGACCGCCGCACAGCTGCTCCATCGCATGACACTTTCGGCTGAGACTCACTTCATTTTCTACTCAGTGATGGGGTCCACCCAAAGTTACTCAGCAACTCTGCGTGCCGCGGCCAAGCGATTATGGGATTGGCCGCTGGTCGGCTGGCTTCTCAAAGCTGGCACTGAACTCATGACGCTCTTTGAATCGCGTGAGAAGGCCAAGTTCATTCGTGGCTGGCTCCAGCATTTTCTTTGGGTGTTCAAAGGACCGCTGCTTCTTCTGGTCAGTGAATCTTGGCGCGTGCGAATTTTTGGCGACGTCGCGCGACTGCACGCTTGGAAACTCCCTCATGCTCTCGCTTGGCCAATTCATCAGATTCGAAGCGCCTACGGAAACCTCGCTGGTCCGCTATCGCGAGGTCTCATCGCCGTGAAAGCTGCGATCGTTTCAAAGTCGTGGCTCGTTCCCCACTTTGTGAAGTGGCCGTTCTATATTCTGAGCCGTGGCCTCGGCCAAATCGCGGGGCCAATTCATGCGGCTCACATTCGGATCTGGACTTCCTACTTCGGCCTGCGACCATTCTTAGGATGGACCTGGTCCAAACGCCATTGGCCAGGAGTACTTGCCACCCGCACTCAAGGTCACCTCAAGAAATTGGCGACCCAGATCTATTGGGCGGTCTACGCCGGAGTTCAATTTTTCAAACGCGGTGTGGATCAGGCGAGTTGGCGGATGAAAGTCTTCGCGCTTCGCACCGCAGGTTGCCTCAAGGCTCTCGCTTGGAAATTCGTCCTTCATCCCGCTTGGGAATTTGGCGGACTCGTTTACGCTGGGGTAGTTCGCTACTTATTCGCACCCATTTGGGCAAATCGTTGGCTGCTCCAAGAGCCCACGGCCTGGTTCGCCCTTCACTGCCCCAACTTCCACCGCTTGATCTGGCGCCGACTCTTGAAACTGCGCTATTTTCTGGCCTATCAGTGGCAGTCGCGAATTTCACATCGAATTCGCCGGAAGACTCGAGGCCATGAAAATTCGGGAGCTGGCACATGATGAGCGCTTCGACCTCGAAAACCGCCACCAACACATTCAGCCTCAGTGTCGTGATCCCCACCCTGGGGGATTCGTCTCGCCTCCAAGACTTGCACGAACTTGCCGCTGAGCTTCGGCGAATCAAAAAGTCGATGTGGCAAGATGAGCAGCGCCACATGGAAATTTTGATCGTCGCCAACCTTCCCCACGAAGAACTTCGCCGACGCTACGGTCACGACCCCGACTTTGTATATTTAGAAGTGGGAAAGCTGGGAGCCAATCGCGCGCGCAATAAAGGTCTGCATAAAGCTCAAAATGACATTGTTTGGTTTCTCGACGACGACGCCAAACTTCTCGGTGCCGATTCTGTGCATCGCTTGCTCCAGGCCCATCAACGCTTTCCCGAGGCCATCGCTCTCGGCGGTCCCTATCAGATCGACGAGGCTCATGCGACCAAGTGGGATAAGGTCTACGATTCCATCGCACGCCAGTGGATCGAGCGCAATCGCCTGCAGCCGCCCTACACTCGCCAACTGCTCGGCGGAAATCTCTCGCTCAAACGCGCACAACTTCGCGACGAATTTGATGAGGGCATTCACTTTGGCGGCAGCGAAGCGGGGCTTTGCGCCAGACTTCACCTGAGTCAGCAAAAACTTGTGTGGATCGAAGATCTCAAAGTTGGGCATCGGCCGCAGGTTTCACTCTTCAGCTTCATTCGCAAAGCGTACTTGCAAGGCGCCGGCGCCAAGTGGCTGCAAAAAAATCTGCCCGAATCGCGAACGCAACATTGGCGATCCGTGCAAACTGAGCCTCCTCATTGGCTCTACGCCTTGTTCTTTCAATTCGGCTTTTGGCAAGATGCTTATTCGCAAACACCCAACTCGCCACCACGACTTCCTTGGCTGAGTTTTAGCTATTGGTTGCTCAAGTCTTCTTTGCCGAAGATCTGGAAGTTCCCACGTCGCCGACATCGAGAACTTTATGTGATGCTCAAAACCTTAGCTCACGCTCGTCGACCAGCAGGTCAATGACGCCGATTCAAAGCATTTTCAACTCGGCCATAGAGCGTGCCGGCCAAGGCCGCACTCCACAGCACAACTGCCCCAACCTGATCGCCGATGGTTTCGCGACCCGAGTTCGATCCGGCAACCACCAGCCGTGAGAGTTGAGCCATTCTTTTGCCGAGCGAGGGCAAAGCTTGGCGTGTGCGGGCTTTACCTAAACCTTGTCTCCAGAATGCGCGCAAATGCTGCGGCCAACTCCGCGATCTGCCAACATGCCAGACATCCAATTGTGAATGATGAATCGACTCATAGCCCGCGCGCCAAACCCGGAACAGCCATTCGGTTTCGGTTCCGCCATATTCCCACGCTTCAGAAAATCGGCCGACTTCACGCCACACTTGTCGCGTAAAACTGAGACTTCCTCCGAGCAAGGCCTCTTGCCGAGGATGACTCGCGCTTCTTCGCCACATTCGCGCTAAACAGTTGGCCGAGCGCATGGCCTGGCCAGCCTCGGGAGGCGACCAATACTCTCCGCCCCAAACTTTGCGATCGTCGAAATCAGAGCGCCAAAAATCAACCGGGTTGGTGTGTGCGGGCAATACATCATCATCCAGCAGCCAAATCCGATCGAACTTGGCATTCTCGATCCCACAATTCCTGGCCGCGTTCACGCCAGCAACTTGCGCCTGAACAAATCGCACTTGCCGCCAAGCCTGCTCAAATTCCCTTCGGCGCGGGGCCGAAGTTTTGGCATCCCAAGCGACCAGCACTTCAACAGAATCGCCGCCGTCTTTCGTGAAGGCACCCACCCACGAGTTCAATAAAGCATCCAACAGGGCTTTCAAAGTCAGATCACCTTGTGACGGCACGACGATGCTCAATGACATAAAACTCGATGTTCTCCTCGCCTATCCGAGCGCGCAAGTTTATCGTGAGTGTATGGGTTCCGAACGGCAAATGGATTCAACGCAAAACTGGGTGTGGCTGCTAGGGCTCTTGTTGGGCGCCATTTTGGTCGCCTATGGCGTGACTCTGCCGATCGACGACTCCGAGATCTGGTCAGTGACTTCAAGTCAAAAAATTTTCGAGCCCACAGCCCAACCCGCGCACATGAAGCCACTGACCAGCCTGGTCCTCGCAACTTGGCTCAAGTTCGCTCCTGATAATTGGTCCGCACTCGAGGGCGCGCGAATCATCTTCTCAGGCTTCGCCGCACTCACTTTGATGCTCGCGATCGGCATCGCCGCTCAGCGCAGCCGACGTTCGTTGTTTCTGATTGTGCTGGTGGCCTCACTGACGCCGCTGTTCCTCAATCACGCTCCACGAATTCGCGCCGACATCTTTGCCGCGCTCATCGGCATGTGCGGACTTTGGGCGATCTCTCAACCTCAACGCCGACTCAACTTTTTAGGCTTTCTCATCAGTTCAACTTTGATGATGGCCGCTAGCCCCAAGAGTCTTGATCTGGTGCTCTACCTCGCACTGATTCTCGGCTTGAAGTTCAAACTGTTTAGCGAGTGGCGCTACTGGCTCTTGCCTTTAGTTTCGATCGCCCTCATCGCGCTCCTACTCCCCACCGGCACGCTCGGCACGGCGTTGATCTATTCCTTCGACGCCTATAAAGGCGGCGGCCTTTTTGACACGCTTTTTGTGCAGATGTTCTTTCGCGAATCCAGCGTGATCTTGCTGCTCGTACTCTTTTGCATCGCAGGACTTCCCAAATATTTGGATCCCGAATTTTCCGAGTCCGCCGAGCAATACCGCTGGCGGATCGGAGCCATCTTGCTGCTGATCTTCGTTCTGATTCAGCCACAGAAATTTCCGTATTACTTGGCCTCGCGCTGGTTATTCATTGTGCTCGGCGCATTGCCGATGATGGAAGTGCTCGCCCAAATTGTGATCGAACATTGGCCGCTGACTCGAGACAATCGCCGAGGCCACTTTATCGCTGCGCTCGCGCTCTGTATTGCAATCGCCTCGCTCCTGCAGCTGCGCACGGCCATGCAAAAGGAATGGCTCTACACCCAAGGCCAGCAGCGCCTGGTCTATCAACAACTTGAAGATTACATGGAACAAAGCCGGTGGCCCAATTATTGGGATGTGATCGGTCTGTTTCCATTGCGCAACAAGATCTTCAATTATCCCTCGCCAGGCGATCGCGCGAATTTGCGAATGTTGGACTGGGTTGAGGAACAAGCCCCATTGGTCGTGCTGGATACGAGCCGCACAGGAAATCTCCAACCCCAATTTGGCCAATGGCTTTCGCACCAGTATGTTCCGGTGAATTCACAAATTTGGATTCGCGCCTTGCGACTCGAAAAGTGTCGCGTGTACAAGTTCGGCGAGGTCGCGGAACTTGCCCGTCAGCAAAAAATCTGGCCGCCCTACGGCATGGTCATTCGAACTGATCAGGGCTGGAATCGAGCGCCCATTCAAGCTTTACGTCCACCCATGAGAACCAAGGCCATAGTTCGAAAATCGGATCGCAATGCGCCCCCCCCACAGAATCCAATAACGGAAAGCTTTGAAGAAATTGATCAGGCCTACCCGAGTACCTTTAGCGGTGAATTCAGAACTAATTGCCAAACTGAATCGGCATTCGTGCAAACCGACGTCTGGCCTCGCAATCGGTTACGCGTGCCCGAGTTAGGTTCGAGTTTCATGCTGTCAAGCTGGGTACTTTAAGCGGGTCCACTTAGCTCGTGCGCACACAAGACACAACGGTGTAGATGACTTCGGAGTAGGTGCCACCAGCACCCGCAGAAGGCACGCCCAAGGCCGCGCTGTTATTGGTCAAACCGAATCCATCTGTGTCGTTCGATGGCGCTTGAGAGCAAAAATGCTCCACCACAAAAGTTGTGGCCGCGTTGATGGAAATGTTGACGTCAACCACCGCGATGGATGATCCGCCTGAAACAGGTGCGATCACGGCACCCGATTCTTCGACAATCGTTGATCCTGTATCGCGAACTCGAATTTTATTTACGCCAACCTTGAACGCGGGAGCTGTAGCGCGACACTCATAAGTACCAGCCTGAAGTGTAAACTGGTTGGATGCCACGGTTACGTTGTTCGCTGTGTCTCCGACTTCTTCATTTAAGGTTCGCGTATTCCAAGCGTTCACCGTGCATGGTCCACCATAGCTTGTGGATACTGCGGGGTTAATCCGATGTCTCACGAGAAAGGGGTCATTACGACGCGTGTTGGTCGCTCCGCGATCAACGAGGACGTTGTATTTCCCGGTCGTACTGCCGATCGCACCTGTCGCAATCGCAGATTTCATTTCTTGATCCAAGGGCGAGAACTTCATTACCGCCTCGACTCGCACGTTCGGGTTCTTACAAGTCGCCCCGGCCATACAAGTCAACCGCACGGTGATGTCATAGCTAAACGGACAAGCATTGTTGCCCGCGGCACTCCACGAAGAACAGGCTGCACCGCCTGTCGTGAAACCGTTTGCAACCGCGGAGTTGTTCAACAAAGTCGTACTGTCGGATTGCTTCAAATCAATGCCTGTGATCGCGGCACCACTGGTACATTGTGTGGCGTTGGTGTTATCCAAACAGGTCAACGAGGCATTGGCTGCCACCGTGTGGCCCCATGCCTTGCCATCCTTGATAGCTGCTTCCATGAGGTTTTTGAGTTGGTTCGCCGTAGCACCCAAGTTTGATCGACTCTGCACTGTGAAGACGTCTTTAAACAAAGTCGCCAAACCTAACGCGACAATGGCAATGATCGAGGCCGTGATCATGATCTCAACAAGGCCCATACCTCGGCGGCCGCGCACCACGCGAGTAAGACGGAACCCTAACTTCTTTCGCGCGCACCTAAGCATACGTGCCCCTTTATGCCGCTCGAAATTCAAGAGTGACTTCCATATTGTAGATGAAATTACCCGCATTTCGCAGGGGAGATTTCAGCCCTCGTCTCAAGACGAGGCACCCTGTACCTTAGGCCTGAACTTGAGTCGAATCCAGGTCCCCACAATTCTCAAAAAGAAACGCGGCCCGTCCACCATGACTTGGAGTTTAGACTGGCCAATCCGACGCGAATACGGGATCGGTACTTCCACCAGGCGATAGCCTTGACTCAAAAAGTGCAAGGTCATCGCCAACGAATAGTCCAAGGTGTCCGGCATCTCATCACGCATGAACACCGGCAACACCTTGCGATCAAACACCCTCATGCCGGTACAGCTGTCAAAAACTCGTGAACCAAAAAGCAAGTTGATCGTCGCCACAAAGATTTTGTTCCCGATCTCGCGAGTGAGCGGCATGTGTTCGACTCGCGAAAGACGATCGCCACAAACCATGTGCACATCACTGGAAGAAAAACGCTTCATCATTTCCGGAAGCAGACTGGGATCATAAGTCGCGTCGACATCGTAGAAAGCAATCCACGGCGACCTCGCCAATGCGAAACCCGTCTTCAAAGCCCCACCATAACCCTGGCGAACATCGTGGCGCATGCTTCGCAATTCCGTGCTCAAGCCCTGCTTTCGCCAATGGTCCAGTTCCTGTTGCAACTTCTCTTCGCTGGAATCCGTCGACGCATCATCAATCACAATCACTTCGGCGAGTTCAATCGGCGTCCCCATCGCGCGCCAAATCTGCACGCAGTTAATTATGCGCCGCAATACCGGTCGAATCGCTTCACTCTCGTTAAAGCAAGGCAGCACCAGGCTGAGAACTCGTCGATTTGACGACACAGACTCGCTCTCACTCATGGAAGATTCACCTTCGGCACACTCAATCCTCTCGCCACTTCCAGTACCTCAACGCAACTTCTCCGCAAAGAACCTACCCAATAGAAGGAAAATCGCCCAACATTGTCTCATGAATAAGACAATCGTCACGATATTCTTCGTGGTCTTGCTGATCGCCTTTGTTGGCGGTGGCTACTTCATTTTTAAATCTTCAAACATTCAGATCGCCAAATCGGATGTGTTCCCTCCGACGGGCGGCGCGAATTCGGAGAACTTCGACGCACCTCTCTCCGCGGTGTTTACCGGCCTAAATCCCGAGCTCGAGAAAGAAGGCGTCGACTTAGCCGCCGCAACCGAACAGCTCAGCAAAGGCGAACGCCCCAACCTCAATATCAACATTGATCGCTGGAACGAAAAGACCGTCGGCCTGAAGAACATTCGCGTCTCTTCAACCAGCGCGTGTCGCTTTCGCCCGCCGACTTTTGGCGCTGGCGTTTTGTCGGACCAACTCGCAGCCCTCAAGGCCGGCACTCAGAACATCGTCTTCGTTCCCAATCTTTGGTCAGGAATCTGCTTGGTTCGAGGCGGTGATCTTGAACTCGTCAGCTCTTCGTCACCGAAGGGCGACATTGAAGTGACCGACCATGGTATGTTTCGCGTGGAAGGACTGCTCGAGCTCGATCAGTACTCTCACGTCACACAAGATCTCGCCGAGCTCTTCGGAGTCACTCGTCGCGGCCTAGAAATGTGGTTGTCAGTTCTCACGCGCATTCGACCCGGCTTCACAAGTCGCATCATCGCGCAGGTCACCAAGCTTGATCCGCCACCGACTGACAATCGACCTCCCGTGATCGCGCACGCTCAGCGCTTGATCTACTCGATGGCCGGAGATCACTTGCCACTGGATCGCTTTCTGAATTTCGCTCGAGAAACTCGCCGCGATGCCATCTTGATCGACGTCAGGGACCCGGCGACCTTCGCTCGCGATCGCGCTTTTTTGACAGGACAAATCGGCAACGGAACTTTGCTCAACGTTCCCATCGCCTCGGACGCCAAGGCGCCGACAAAGCTTGAAACCAACACCGTTCTTACTGGCGTCGCCGCAGGAGACTGGTCACAAATTCAGTTGAACTCGGCATTGCTTGCTGTCATCGGCGACAATGAAGCCGATGTGCGCGTGCTCATGGGACTCAAGAGTATTTATAATCAGCCGATCACGCGTCCCTTTGTCATTCGAGGCGGAGTCGACGGCCTACGACGCTGAGTCGCCCAAACAAAGCGATCTTCATCGTTGGTTCTGCACCAGATCCGCCAATCGCGCGACAATCGCATCTTGAAATGCTCGCACGCGCGAACGATGTCGCGGCGTCGTCGAAGTCAAAATCACGAAGGGTACATACTCCGTTTGCCCGCTGCGCACGCGTGGCACATAGCCGACCAACTGATAAGAACCTGAAAGCGTCCCGGTCTTCGCGCGCACGCGGCCTTCAGCTAAGGTCCCTCGCATTCGGCCTTCCAAAGTTCCTTCCTCACCGGCCACCGGCAAGCTGTCCCAGAGCACGGGGAAAGTCGGCTCACGCGTCAGCTGTCGAAGCAATGCCAAGAACGCCCGCGGCGTTGCGCGATTGAAAGTGGAAAGTCCAGATCCATCGATGAAGCGCAACTCATCAGCCCAAGCCTCATGACCCTCGCGCTTCATCCACTCGCGAACATGCACGCGCGTGAGCTCTTCAGCTTGCGTTCGCAAACTTTCGTTGGTCGCGCCCGACTTGGCTGCCGTCCGCAGAAACACAATCTCCGCCAAAAAATTATCGCTTGGCTTATTGATCGCCTCGACGATTTCCGCCAAGTCCGCCGACTCAACCGCGAATCTCTGCACCGACCGACTTTGCACAAGCCCGAGCGCCTCGGCGCGCTGCTGTGAATTCGGTCGCGCCACCACCTGTTCACCGCGAACTTGAATCTTCTCCGCTCGCAAAGCCGTCACCAGCTGCTCCGCATACCACGCGGACGCATCGCCGATCGGCAAGCGCAATGAAACTTGGCTGGGCGCCTTAGAGTTGAAAGTTCCGCGCACGCGATACTTCTCAAGACCACGAAGCGGATTTAAGTGCGCCTCAAGTCCCAACGAATTGCGATTCCCTGCCACAGTTCCAATTTCCACAGGAAACTCGATGGAAGCGGATTCCCACTGTAGTCCGCGCTGCGAGTGAATGCGCCCGATCGCGCAGTTCGTACGAAAATTAAACGCACCCGGCATGGAGCCGTAACACTCCTTGAGATCTTCATCCGCCACGCCTTCCGCATACGTCGGGTCGCGCATTCGCTCATCGCTCGCCACCAAAGTCAGCGACCCGCGAATCTCCTTCACACCGGCCTCGGCCATCGCCTTCGCCATTTTCTCAAAACGTCGCACATCCGCCACCAAGCGCCCACGACGCCCCGGCGACGGATCGCCATCCGCAATCACCACCACGCGATCCGCGACACCTTCATTCGCGACCCACAACAATTCCGTCTTAAAGCGAAAATGCGGCCCCAACTCTTTGAGCGCGATCGCCGTCGAAATCACCTTCGTCGTGGATGCTGGAACATAAGTCGAACCGACATTCTGCTGCCGAGCCCCCTGGGGCGAAGCCGTCATGCCCACCGAGATCTCGCGCGAGCGCATCACCACCGACACAATATCTTGCGGAGGCGTCGGCCGAGGCCGCGGCGTCGAGGCCACGGGCGCCGAGTTCCTCCGCTCCGGAGCATCTGCGACTTCCGTCAACACGCGACGATTGCTCGCCGGAAGCTCCGTCTCGTGCCCATCATCTTCATCCACGCCCGGGTCCAGCGCCGCCGTCGACGCAATCTCATGGAGATCCAACTGAACTTCGCCGCTGCCAAAGTAAACTTGCGTCTGCCCCACCAAAGCTTTCCACTCGCGATCCGCCGTGTTCGGCGAGCAAGCCGTCACCAAACCGACTGCCACCAGCCCCATCAAGCTCCGCTGAAATGGAGTTCGCCCGAAGCTCAACGCACGCATCGACGGCACGATCGCACTCATCCCATGTTGCTCATTCAGTCGTCGCACCGGCGGCCTCCTCAAAAGTTCTTTGCTCAGAACCTCAAGGCGTCTTCGAATATTGTGCCAAAGGCCATGCGCGCCCCTGCCGCCTCATCAGTCGCTCAGGCGCAACTCTCCGCAGATGAACACGCGCGAGGCCACCGGCCCCATCACCCTCATCGACGAGATTTCAATTCGACGCCCAGAATCGGCCCCGAAACCATTTCAGTATTGTCGAAAGTTTGGTCGGCCAGCTTTGAGGGTATTTTGCGACAATTACCCCAACATTTTGCTACGGAGATTCTCGAGCCCTTCGATTAAGTCCAGATTAGACCCTATACGGAGTGGAGGAAATCATCCCCGCAACGGTCGTTGAGAACCTTTAGTACCAGCTGCTGATCTCCGCCAAAGTCTTACGAGTTAGATTCGGAACACGAGCAGGCTGGCGTGGCGCACCGACAATCACGAGGACAAAAGCGCGTTCGTGATTGGGCCGCCCCAAAAGCGAGTTCAGAAAGTTCATATTGTGTGGCGTGTGAACGAGCGTGGCGGTGCCCGCCAATTCGAGTGCCGCCAAGAGGAAGCCCGTCGCCAATCCCACGGACTCCTTTGGATAGTAATTGGGTTCCGTGATCTCATCGCCCAATCGTCGCATTTGCATGAAGGGTACGATGATGTGCGAACAATCTGTGAAATGTGGCTTACTCCACCCCGTCGAAATGTGCTGGATATCATCCCGCCAGTTCGCGAACTTTTCGGAGGTGTAGAAATCTCGCTCGACTTCTTCCGCGAGATCTCGCAATTGCAATTTCATCTCATGCGACTTCACGACAGCAAAGTGCCATGGTTGGCGATTCGCTCCGCTCGGAGCTTGTGCCGCAGCCTGAATGCAAGCTTCAATAATTTGGTCGGAGATCTGAACGTCGGGATCAAACTCGCGGATGGATCGCCGATGCGCCATCCGCCGAGCAAACTCACGGGCCTCGGACAGACGATCTTCCGAGGCCTTCGTCTCAAAATGCCAAACAATCTTGTCCACTATCGTTTCTGCAGTACGTTTGACACCACAAAGACGCCAATCGCATTTCCCATATGCTGAGCGGCCACATTGCTAAATTCAAAGTGAATTCCGCCATAAATTCGACTGCGTCCCGCTTCCTCAGCGGCCGCACGAACGTTCAAAAAGCTACGCGTTACTCCCGGCAATCCTTCAGACTGAATCGAGAAAGGAATCTGTCCGCCGTTGAAGAGCTGTTCCAATACCGTGGCGCCAGCTGCCGAAAATGTGCTGTGTCCACTCGAGTATTCGGGGAAATAAGGAGTAAACAACAATGGCTCCCAAGTCGCGTCGCCCTCGCCATCCCGAATTGCGGTTACGGGACGCCACATCCAATACGCATACTTGCTGTCCCAGCAAGCGATCGCGGCATCCGCCATTGCAATATTGAAGAGCGCCATCGCGCGCGCCGAATCCAAGAGATCCAAGTTCTGATGACGAATGTAAGTGCGAGCGATCAAGTTGAAATGTCCTGGCGGCGTGCTCGTTCCACTTCCATCGGCCCAAAAGCGAGCAATCTCAGTTTGCTCGGCCGTGCGCAGTACGCTGTTCTTCGCTCCCAACTCTCGGACTTCCTGCAAATCACGACGATAAACGGCGCTGTTCAGGGTCGGCGGTGGCGCCAGACGAAACATGGCGCCATTCGTCAGGGCAAACGGCTTCACTTCGCCCCAGCGAGGGAACAGCGGCGACTCATAGGTAGGCAAAGTAGGGATCCAACGCCCCGGCGCGGGCAGCTGGAAATATTCTTCCATTTTTGCGAATTCAAGGTCTACGGCACGGTCCTGAATGAGCTGTTTAGCCACGCGCTGACCAAGATCAACCGAAGCCGCATATTGGGGCAATCCCTTGAGGGCCTGAGTCCCCACGTCGTAGGTCCGTTCAAAGAAATACTTCTGCAGAGGAAAGATATCCTTCAGGATTTGTCGAGCGGCAGAGGCCATCGCCACTTCCATCGACAGATCACGAGTCGCCTTGGAATCATACTTTGCGTAGGGCGCGTAGCGCTGGTCGATAGAATTTGCAGCTTCGAACATGGCCACGTGAACCATCGCCAAAGCACGCGATGACAGCGGCGGCGTGAGGCGAGCGGTGCGAATCGCGCTCAACGTGACATCGTTCCATCGATCCACTTCCGTTTGCGCTTGAGCGATTCCATTCGCAAACAGAATCACAACAGCCAAGATCAGCTTCATAAAGTTCATAATGCACCCCCCTCGTGAGCTTGATGTCGATTTCAGATTGAGGGTCTAGCGAATGCCGTTTGCTGAAGCAATCATCGCACACTTACGACACGCAGCCTTCTTAGGCGAATCGCAACGCACACAAGTTTCCAACATTTTACATCGCTCGGCAAATTGCGACATTCGCTCACACTCATCATGACGTTTGCCCACTCAAAATATTAAAGCCGACCTTTTTGTCGGCTCTGTGATTGGTAGGGGCTGCAGGCTCGGTCAAGCGCTCGCGATCACTTCACGTGATCGCTCCGCCTGACCACCCTCGCGCGCCTTTCGCTCGCATCACGCTCGCTCACCACCCACTGGGTGGCGGCGCGCTCGCTTCGAGTCCTGCTGCCCACTCAAAATATTAAAGCCGACCTTTTGGTCGGCTCTAGATTGAGTGGTAGGGGCTGCAGGACTCGAACCTGCGATCCACCGGTTATGAGCCGGATGCTTTAACCAACTAAGCTAAGCCCCCGTCGCACTGAGCAAGTCACACACGAAGATCATTGCGTTTTCGCGCTGAACTCACAAAGCTAAAACACATGCTGCGATTCACTCGTTACATTATTGGCGTCGCCCTGCTCTGGGCAATCGCTTCGCCGCACACCGCAACAGCCCAGCTCGACCGCCGCACGCTGAAGTTCGACTTCCCCGGAGTCAAATTCGGCACGACTGAAGATCTTGGCGGCCCCACGGGCGTCACCACCATTCTCTTTGATAAGTCCGTCATGGCCGTCGCCGACTTGCGCGGTGGCTCCATGTCCACCCGCGACACCAATGCCCTCGAAGGCACGCACGGCCAACCGCTGATTGATGCGCTGGTGTTCGCTGGCTCATCGCGCTTCGGCCTGAGTGCCGCCGATGGCGTCAATCGCCTCCTCTTCGAACTTCGCGCGAAATCCGCAGGACACAATCGCGCGCGGGATCTTGTCATCCCCGGCGTCGCCGGTTCCGTGATTTATGATTTCTCGTTGCGCGAGAACAGCGTCTTAGTCAGTGCGGACTTAGGACGACAAAGTGCGATTCAAGCTCAAGCCAATCAAATCGCCATCGGCCGAGTGGGCGCCGGCGTCGGCGCTGCCGTCGGCAAACTCTTTGGTCGCAATCAAGCCGAGCACTCCGGGCAAGGCGCACATTTCTTGCGCTATCAAAATCATCGCGTGCTCGCCATCGTGGTCCTCAACGCGGCGGGAAATGTTCTGGGACGAAGCGGACAAGTGATCGCGGGTAGCCACAAGAAAAAAGAAAATCAAAGACGAAGCATTCCGAAAGCCATTTTGCAGGGCGAATCCGTCGTCAAGTTCCCCGCCTCCAACGAACTCAACTCCACACTCACAGCTCTCATCACCGATGCGCCACTGAGTCGCATGGAGCTCAAACACATTGCGATGACGGCACACGCCGCCCTCGGAAAAGTGATCGAGCCCTTTCAAACATCGCGCGACGGCGACGCCTTCTACGTGATCACGACAAAGCCCGTGGGCTCGGCCGACTCCAACATGGCCCTGAACCTCGGACTTGTCGCCGGTGACGCTGTTCAAGAAGCTGTCTGGAGCATTTTTAAACACTGATTCTCAACACAAAGATCCCCAACCAAGATCGGAGTTATCATGCAAAGAATTTCCCTGCTGATCCTCGCCGCGATTCTGGTCACCGCCTCGCCCGCATCCGCACTCAGCACCACCGCCAAAGTGCAATGCGAACTGCAAGGCCCAGCCTACGACGCCATCTTTGAATTCGAAGATGATGCGAGCCGATGGGCACTCGGCGAAGAAGACAGCTGGAACTGTCAGTACACCTCCAAAGCCTCACTCGCCTTCGCCGGCCTCTTTTACGCGCTCGATCTGGAGGTGAATGTCGACAGGCCGGACCGCCAGCAACCTTGCCCAGGCAGTTTCACATGGGCTGCGGCCGAGTTCCCCGAGATCTCCGGCACCGCCACAAACTCACAAACCGGTTACACCGCCGACTTTAGCCTCGAGTCGCACGAACTCGGCTTTCGCAATGGCCGACTCTACGACTCCAACACCAGCTGCCAGTTCAGCTTTTGATTCTGGTTCTGATTTCGGGCGCGGACCCAGAAAACAAAAACCCCGAGTGCAAAACACTCGGGGTTTTTTATTTCGCTTCACACGACGAAGCGATCAGCCATCCATGAAGGTTTTAAGCTTAGACGAGCGCGACGGATGACGAAGTTTACGAAGCGCTTTGGCTTCGATCTGTCGGATCCGCTCCCGAGTCACGTTGAAATCCTGGCCCACTTCCTCAAGCGTGTGGTCAGACTCTTCGCCGATCCCGAAACGCATGCGCAATACCTTTTCCTCACGCGGCGTGAGTGTTGAAAGCACGCGCCGAGTTTGTTCGGCGAGGTTCAAGTTCACAATCGCTTCAGCGGGATTAATGACTTTGGTGTCCGGCAAGAAGTCGCCAAGATGCGAATCTTCTTCTTCACCCACCGGTGTTTCCAATGAGATCGGTTCTTTCGCGATCTTCTGCACCTTGCGGACTTTATCCACAGGCATATCCATCTTCTCCGCGATCTCTTCGGGCGTGGGCTCGCGACCCAGCTCCTGCACCAAGTAGCGCGACGTGCGCACCAGTTTGTTGATGGTTTCGATCATGTGCACCGG
>DDUL01000028.1:0-16577 GCA_002344785.1 Bdellovibrionaceae bacterium UBA2339 | reverse complement strand
CTGACGAATCCACCAAGTGGCGTAGGTAGAAAACTTATAGCCGCGTTGGTATTCGAATTTGTCCACCGCCTTCATTAGGCCGATATTGCCCTCTTGGATCAAATCCAAGAACTGCAAGCCGCGGTTGGTGTACTTCTTCGCAATCGAGACCACCAAGCGCAGGTTGGCTTCGACCAACTCAGCTTTCGCCGCATCGGCCTCGCGCTCACCCTTCCAAATCGCCGTGTAGGTGTCGCGAATCCAATTGAAGTGCATCTGCGTCTCATCGTGAAGGCGCTTCAATCGAGCTTCGGCATCCACAGCTTGCGTATAAAGCTGGCGGAAGCGCTGGAAGCTCAAGCCCGTGTCGCGAGTCATCTTGGTGAGCTCTTTGTCGTTCGACTCGACCAACTTGTAACGCTGACCCAGGGTTTCCAGATCCGGAGCGAAAGTTTTCTGCAAGCCTTCGCGCACGCGCTTACGCAACACCGTCATGCGATTCACCAAGTTCTTAAACTTGATGACGATGCGATTGATTGTCTTGCGGTTAAAGTTGATCGATTCAAAGTGCACCATCAAATCGGTGTTCAAAGCCAACAGCGCTTTTTCAGTTTCCACCTTCTGCGCCGACTTCAAAGATTCGTCGCGCAGGCCGGTGAACATCGGCGCCGCTTTCTCTTGATAGAGCTTCACGTGGCCGATCAGCTCATGCACCTTTTCGATGTACTCTTGTTCGTCGTACTGAGTTTCTTCGTCTTCCAAACCACGGAAGATGGATTTCACTTTGATTCGGCCTTTGTCGAGTCGCTCACCCAGCTGGATGATCTCGTGCGTGCCGATCGGCGAAAGCAAAATCGCCTTCACGATTTCGCGCTCACCCTTTTCGATTCGACGTGCGATCTCAACTTCGCCTTCGCGTGTGAGCAGCGACACGCTACCCATCTTGCGCAAGTAAAGTCGTACGGGGTCGTTGCCGCGCACGTCTTCATCGCCGACGTCATCATCATCGTCTTCGTCTTCTTCCTCTTCAGCGCCTGAATCGAGGAAGCCGCCGGCCTCTTCTTCGCCGTCTTTCTTTCCTGTGCTCGGTTCAGTGATGATGATGCCCGCGCTTTCAAGCGCCGCCATCAATTGATCCAGCAGTGCAGGCTCAACGATCTCTTGCGGAAGTGTGTCGTTGATTTCTTCAACGGTGAGGAAGCTCTTCTCGCGCCCGAGTTTACTGAGACGCTCGATCTCTTCTTTGATCATGGCGTTCAATTCGGCCGATGTGAGCACGCGCGGCTCTCCACGAGTCGCCGCTGCGGCCCGCTTTTCTGAACCTGTCTCGTGACTAGAACCTGCCATGTCCACTTTCCTCCTCGTGCCCTGCCACTCTTCGATGACTGCGAACTCAGTGATGAGTTTTGTCGACCGCCTCAAATCCGTCTGTCAGGTCGGATCCGGCGCATGCAGCTCTTGTTCGAGCCGCCTGAGTTCCATCTGCAAGCGTATGAATTCTTCCATCAGATTTTTGCTTTGTTCGGGATCAGGACTTTGCTTCAGCGACAAGCTCAACTTCTGCAGTCCCAATTGCGCTCTTCGTTTCTGGATCGCGGTGAAGAGCTTGTTCATTCTCTGTCGGTCCTTTTCGTGTTGCGCGGGATCTTCTTGCAGCTTCACCGACGGGTGAGGCCCAGAAAGTTCTCGCGGCTCAGACGACTCCAACACCCAACCTCGTTCCGCGACAGCCGCCAAAGCGGACGCCAACTGATCAGGTTGCTTGAGGTAGGCCCAGAGCGAAGCTGACAACGTAGCAAAACCTGCGGGCTCATGTCCATATCGGCGCAAGGCAATTCCAACAAGTTTACGAGCGCCCGCATGGTCGAGGAACACGGCGATCGGGTGCTCCTCCTTAGGGCGGCCCGACTTGGCCCACTCGCGAGAGGCCTCGTGCAAATCCTGCATCAGGTATCGACTTTGCAAGAGAAGTCCCACAATCAACTTCTCCTCCTCCACCATGCCGTCGAGGTCGATGCGCTCATCGGCAGCGCGACTCAACTCAGCGGCCTCGGCCTGCTCAAGTTCACCCGAAGACCCGCGAAGATCCTCGTCGCCCGAAGCTCCAGTCACTCCGCCAGTCAGTCCACCGGCCACTCCAACTGTGGGCCGCAATTTTGATGCCGACTCCGCGCCAAGGCGAGCGTCAGCGGCCTCGCCTCCAGATTGAGGCTGACGACGCAAGCGACTCTCCAACGCGCTTCGCAGCGTGTTGCGCACCCATGCACTTTCCACATCCAGGTATCGAGCCATCTCATCGGCGAAGAGCCCAATGATCGGCATGTCCATGAGCTTGGGTCCAACAGGCAGCAGCGCCTGGGCCGCCGCCTCGATCACGCGCAATTTGTCCTGCGCCGTCGCTCGGTAAGAAGCCATCCAGTGCCGCGCGAGTAAAATCGAAAACAGATCCTGCCCGCCGGCTAAGACTCGTCGCAATTCCTCAGGCCCCTTGGCCGCCAAAAAGTCATCAGGGTCCATGCCTTCAGGCAAGATCAGTCCCTTGGGTCGAAGGCCCGAGGCCAAAAGCGCCGGCAAACTTCGTTCAGCGCCTCGAATCCCCGCCTCATCCCCGTCGAGAAGCATGGTCACGTTGGCCGTCAGCCGACTCAACACACGGCCATGTTCCATCGTAAATGCCGTACCAAGAATCGCAGCGACATGGCGCACGCCACCTCGGTACAAGGCGACTGCATCCATGTAACCCTCAACGATGATCGCCTCATCCTCCGAGCGAATGTGCCGAGCGGTGACGTTCAACCCATAGAGTGTTTTGCCCTTGGAAAACACCGGCGTTTCCGGCGAGTTCAAATACTTCGGCTCGCTGGCGTCCAAGACGCGGCCGCCGAAGCCCAGCACATCGCCATTGGCCGCGACGATGGGAAACATCAAGCGATGGCGAAACAAATCGTAGTGAGAATGCGCACCCGGTCTGTTGGACGGACGCATCAGGCCCGCGCGCTCGCCGATGCGAAGTGGAATCTTCCGAGCCTGGAGTTCACTGACGAGTCCCTGATAGGCCGGAGGCGCATAGCCAATCTCAAAAGTCTCAAGAATCTCAGCCGTCAAACCCCGCTTGGCGGCGTAGGCCTTGACCGGATGATCCTCAGGCAAGCGCTGAAACTGATCGCGAAAATAGGAGCGCGCCAGTTTGTTGGCTGTCAGAACTCCTTCGCGCGTCTGCGCCTCTTCGCGTTCCCGCGGCGACATCGGCTTCTCGGGCAGCGGAATATTCGCCCGACGAGCCAACTCGTCGACGGCCTCGCGAAAAGCCATGCCGTTGTAGATCTGCAAAAATTTGAAGATGTTGCCGCTTTGCTTGCAGCCGAAGCAATTGAAGAGCTGTTTGTCTTCACTGACCGAGAAGCTCGCCGTCTTGTCGTTGTGATTTGGAAACGGACAGCGGCCCATATAATTGGCGCCATGACCGCGCAGTTGCGTGTACTGCCCAATCAAATCGACGATGTTGTTCGCTTGGCGAACTTTCTCGATGAACTCCGGCGGATAAGCTGGCATCGGGCTCACTTTCCCCCGAGTTTGGCTTTCACAACTTCCGACACAATTTTGTTATCAGCTGTGCCACCAGACTTCGCCTGCACCGCTTTCATGACCGTGCCCATGTCCTTGATGCTCGATGCGCCAGTTTCCGACATCACCTGCGCCACCAAGGCCTCGATCTGTTCGCGCGACATCTGCGCGGGCAAGTAGGCCTCTAGCATTTTGAGCTCTGAAGCTTCATTGTCGGCCAAGTCTTGGCGACCCGCCGCCTGAAACTGCTCGATGGATTCTTTGCGCTGCTTCGCGAGTTTTTTGATGACGGTGATGCACTCATCTTCGCTCATCGGCTCAGGACGCAATTCAATCTCGCGATTCTTGAAGGCGGACTGCACCATGCGAAGTGCGTTGAGCTTTAAGCTGTCTTTCGCCCGCATGGCCTCTTTCATGTCATGAACGATTTTTTCTCTCAGCGACATGTGAAATCTCCGTGGTCGTTTGGGGATTTGAGTTTTCTTCGATAACTTTTGGGTTCAGGTTCGTGGTTGCGAGTCATCCTCCCGACACCCGAAGCGCGAATGAAAAGAGCCGGTCTCCCGGCTCTTCTCGTCAAACGACTTGAATCTGTGACGTTCGGCTGAAGCCGCTGGGTCACGACTTAGTCGTTGAACTTCTTTTGCTTCTTCGTGAGACGCTTGCGAGCCGACAAAGATTTCTTTTTCAAACGCACGCTCGGCTTTTCAAAGTGCTCGCGCTTTTTAACTTCCGAAAGAATGCCGGACTTTTCGCAGGCTTTCTTGAAACGGCGGAAAGCTTGTTCAAAGCTTTCATTGTCCCGAACTTTCACGATCGCCATGTTTTAATCACCTGCCTTTCGGACTCACTGACCTCGGTCAGCAGAGGAATTCAGAGCTAGCATGGGCGATGCCTCTTGACAAAGCAGTTTGTGGAATTTAGCCGCATGAGATGTGGACTCAGCGCCCTGATTGCGGCGCATTAAGCGCTGATATGCGCTGCGGAAAGGCCAAACCGTGAAATCGCCGACCTCGGCCCAACCCCCAACTCAGCAACAGCTCGAAACCGATCATCGATTAATGCTGGAAGCCCTCGCGGAAGCCGATGCCGCCGCCGCCGTCGGCGAAGTTCCCGTCGGTGCGATTTTAGTGGGGCCCGACGGGCAAATTCTCTCCAGATCCGGCAACCGCAAAGAAGGCAACTTCGATCCGACAGGCCATGCCGAGGTGAGAGTTTTGCGCGAGGCCGCTGGCCAACTCGGCCGCTGGCGCCTGACGGACTGCACGCTCTACGTCACGCTAGAACCCTGCGTCATGTGTGCCGGAGCTTTGGTGCACGCGCGCATCGGGCGCGTTGTGTTTGGAGCCTTGGATCCGAAGGCCGGGGCCGTGGCCTCGCTCTACAAAATCCTTGAAGACTCGCGACTCAACCACCGACCCGAAGTGCGCGGCGAAGTTTTGGCCGCCGAATGTGGAGCACGTCTCACGAGTTTTTTTGCCACACGAAGGGGCAGTGCCCGAAGTTGATTGGGACAACAGCGCCCCGACAGTTCGTGTCATAGGAGAAATTCGCGGAGTTTTTTGCATCAGCTTCATCCTATGAGTTACGACGTCGCCAAGAAGTTGGCCCACGTTTTGTATTCCTAAGTTGCAGAAACGTCGTTGCAGCGGGGCCAACTCCGCAAGTGGATCTCGAGGTCGGAACTCAAGGGGAGTTCAGCGGCTCGCCGAGTTCGACGAACACGACAAACGGGGGACAACATGACAAGTCAGTCGCGAATCAAAGTTTCAGGCATCAGCCACAAGCTCTTCGGCGCAGGCGTCGCATTGGTCGCGCTGATCGCTGGCGTAACCTACGCCGCGCAGTTGCCCTCGAGCTTCTTCGATCCCGAGCAGCCGCAACGCGTGCCCGCGGTTTACGAAAAGGCCTACATTCCTCAAGGCTATGACAGCAATGACATCGTGGAAGTCGTGCTTGAAGGCATGTTCTCCAGTGCGTGCTGGCGCCCCGCCGACATCAAAGTCGAAGTCGATCACGATCGACGAAAAGTGTTGGTCGGCCCAGCCGCTTACCAATATCCCGGTCTGTGCGCGCAGATGGTGATGCGCTTTGATCGCGTGGTGCCGATCGGAGTTCTCCGCAGCGGCGTTTACGATCTGGTGCAAGCGACAGATGGTCGCAAGCTCGGTGAGATTCCCGTCGCGGTCGCGACCACTGAAGAGCCGGATGACTATCTCTACGCTCCGGTCGAACAAGCCTTCTTCCGCGATCAAGGCCGAAGCGGTCAGCTGATCATCGCCGGTCACTTTCCGAACGACTGCTGGATCTTGGATGAAGTGCGAGTTCGCGTGGGCGACAATGTGATCGTCGTGCAGCCGATCGCTAAGATTGAAAAGCGCCGCACTTGCCAAGAGGGCAGCTTTCCCTTCCACAACATCAGCATGATCGATTTCGTGCAAAAGGGTCGTTACCTGCTGCATGTCCGATCCGCCAACGCCAAGAGCGTCAACAGCATGGTTGAAATGCAGCAGTGATCGCGAGATCCGATGAGCCAATCCCACAGCCTTGGGGGATTGGCTTTGTCGCAACTGGCCTCGTTGCGTGTTGCGAATCCTCGTCAAGTTTTCTAAGTAGCTGAAATTAATAAGTATAATCGTGACCCCAAAAGCTCGCATTGCGCTCAAGGAGTAGGCCCCAAATCTCCCTAGCGTCATGGTGAGTGACGACGTGTTCACGCAACACTCAACGAGACCAGTTATATGATGGGAGTCACACCTCACTTCGCTTCCAGCGAAGTTCCACATTGAATCAATCACATTTTCTAAAGACTCACCTTCATCGAACCTAGAGAAAGTCAGCCCACGATGAAAAGGAGGTCTCATGACATCAACTTGGACGATTGAATCGCTACTCCTCTCTCATGGCGAATTTCACCTCTCGGCCTATGTGACCGAGCCGGCAAGTCCGGGCCCGCGCTCGCGACAACTCATGCAGATCATCGAGCACGCCGAAGCGCAGTTGCGCGGCGAACTGACGGATCTTGAGTTGCAGAAGTTTTTAGCGCCGCTTCGGCAGTTTGAAGAAGACATGCCCACGCTCGGTGGCTTTGAGGGCGCTCGAACTTTGGCTTTGTTTCGCACGCGAGGAGTGTTTCGAGCTCTGGCTTTGCCGGTCGAGGCCAAGCCGCTGTGGACCGTGGCCTCGAGCTTTCATGTGAAGCCGCTCTTGAAGTGGCGACAACATGAACGTGGCGAGCGGGCCTGGTTTGAAGATTGTCTGATTGAAGAGTGGCAACTGTGGGAGAAGCAGGGGCAAATCAAGAGCAACTTGTTTCAGATCACGCGCGCGGCCGTACGAGGAGATGTGCGTCACCTCGTGGTGGCCGAGGATCGGCAGATCTTTGGTCACATTGATGAGTCGCAGGGCGGTTTGAGTCTGCATCCCTGCGATCTGAACGCTTACGATGATGATGTTCTCGATGACTTGGCTCAGTTGGTTTTGCGCTCAGGCGGGCAAGTGAGCGTGAAGCCGCAGGCTGAGATCCCGGGGGCTCGCGCCGCGCTGGCGTTTGTGCGATCACCGCGCCGCGGGCGATTGCGCTGGCAACGCGAGATGGCGCGCCAGCTCGCGGAACATGAACACCGAGCGATCTCCTAACTCCAACACACGGCTTGCGCCACGCGATCAGAGTTCGCTCGCGCCACCCATCCAATTGCGGAGCGCGGGCGGAATGCGAATTCGGCCGTTGGCTTGCTGATGCTGCTCAAGGAACGGCACCAGAATTCGCGGCGTGGCGATCGCCGTGTTGTTGAGCGTGTGACAAAATCTCACCGTGCCGCCTTCGTCGCGGTAACGGAGGTTGGAGCGCCGAGCCTGCCAGTCATGAAGATTCGAGCAGGAGTGTGTTTCACGATAGAGGTTTTCACTCGGAACCCAAGTTTCGATGTCGAACATCTTGAACTTGCCCGCACCCATGTCGCCGGTGCACACCGCGACGACTTGATAGTGCAGCTCGAAGTCTTGAAGAATCTCTTCGCTCGTCGCCAAGAGCAACTGGTGCAAACGCTCACTCTCCGCTGGATCGTTCTTGCAGAGAATGTATTGCTCGACCTTGTTGAACTGATGCACGCGAATCAGACCGCGCACATCGCGTCCCGCACTGCCGGCTTCGCGACGAAAACAAGGCGACACTCCACCATAGAGAATCGGCAGCTGCGCCTCGCCGAGAATTTCGCCGGTGTGAAGTGAGTTGATGGGCACTTCAGCCGTGCCCGCTAGGTAAATGTCGTCTTCCTTGAGGTGATAGACTTGTTCGCGACCTGTCGGAAAGTGACCTGTGCCGACGAAGGCGTGCTCGCGAGCCATGGCCGGCACACTGATGAGCGTGAAGCCCTTGGCTCGCAACTTCTCAAGTCCATAGCGCAGCATCGCGTGTTCGAGAATAACGAGGTCACCTTTAAGCGAGTAAGAGCGACTGCCACTCACCGTCGCGATTCGTTCAAGCTCAGCCCAGTCGCGCTTTTGCAGGATCTCGACGTGATCGAGCGGCTTGAACTCGAACTTGGGTTTTGCGCCCCAAGTGCGAACTTGTTGGTTGCCGCTCTCATCCAGCCCGATGGGCGTGTCGGGTGAAGCTGGCAGCGGCACCAGCCACAAAAGATTTTGCAGCGCGAGCTCGGCGGCTTCTGTGTCCGCCTTGAGAGCGTCGATCTCTTGTCCGATCTCGCGGCCTCGAGCGATGATGGCATCGCGCTCTTGAGGCGAAGCGCCCTTCATCTTTTTGGAATTGGCGTTGCGTTCTTCATTGAGAGCTTGATTGCGCTTCTTCAATTCCATGAGGCGAGAGTCCGCGCTCAACAACTCGTCGAGATTGAGCTTCACGCGCTTCTGTTCGATGGCTTTGCGGACGATATCTGGATTTTCGCGAATGAACTTTATGTCGAGCATCTGATTTCACCTCGGAATCCACGAGCTTATCGAGAATTCGCACTGTTGACTATGGGGTTTTAGGCGATGCGCGTGTGGGAGTGGTAAAAGGCTTTGGGCTGCCAGGCGGCCCAGGGCGCTTCATAGTCTTGGCGGCGCTGGAGTGTTTCCGCGTCATAGACATAGACGCGGTGTCGCGTGCCGACGATCGCCAGACCAAGCTCCGGCAAGAGGCGCACGGATTGAGGCCAGTCTTCGAGTCGAAGTTGTCCCACAGGCTCTTGGCTTTGAAGGTCGAAGACTTTCAGTTCGCGAATGTTGGGGGCCGTGATCCAGATTCGCTGTCGCGGCTCATCGACGTCGACGGAGAGAAGTTCGCCACAGTTCTTTAGCGGCAAGGGCCCCTTCGCATGCAGGCCAGTTTGTGACTCGAGGTCGTAGCCCATCCACAAGCCGTCGGCGTTCTGAGGCGTTTCATCTTGTGAGCTGATGATGAAGTAGAGGTGTTGACCGATCAGCCGGAGGTGGCCGGGATTGGAGCCGACTTGAATTTGCAGCTCTTGCAGTTTGAGGGGGCTGACTTGCCGAGCTTGCAGATCCAGCATCAAGAGCGTCGGAACTTTCGAGCTGGGGGCCGCGAGCGAAACAAACTTCGCGCCTTCGACCCAGGTGAGATCATGCATGCGCCCATCCAGCGTTGGAATTTCGTCGATGATTTGCAGTCGCTGCACATCGACGACGGCGATCGCATTGAGGGGTTGTCCACTTCCCGCCTCACCGTATTCACCGGAAAGCGGCGCCAACACGTGTCGCCCATCGGGCGTAAAAGCCACATGGCCATACCAAACTCGGCCCATGGGGAGCTGCAGGCTCTGCACTTCACGCCCCACCTTCCAGTCGACCATCGACATCCAGCGGCCTCGACGCGAGCATCCCACCATCAGATGCGGTTCAAGCGGATGCGGCTCAAGCACATGCAAGGGACTTTGCACGGGCACTTCTTGGTAGTGACCATCGGCCAAGTTCAAGCGGAAGGCGCGACGATTTGAAGTGACAAAGTCGTAGTCGGGAATGGGGCTGGTGTGGCCTTGAGTTTCGAGCTTGAAAACGCCACCGACCAAAGCGCCGTCAGGTCGGGCCAAGCCGCCACGACGCTGAGTGCGCCACACATCATAAAGCTCTGTGCCGATTGCGGCACTCACACCTAGACCCGCCAAGCCTGTGAGAACTTTACGTCGCGGAAGATTCATCGCCTTTAGTTTAAACTTCGGCGCGAGTTCACACAATGCCGTGAGCCTGAGATCAAGACGTCTGGTTATGAGACAGACCGGCCTAGGTCAGCCGCGTGTGACGCGCGTGTGCGAGTGATAGAAAGGACGCGGACCCCAGTCCTTCCAACGTCGGGAAAAGTCGCCGCGCTCCGAATAATCTCGCAGATCCAAAGCTCGAAGCTCGCGGAGTGTACCGACGAGGGCGAGGTCGTGTTCGGGCAAGATCTGAATGGATCGGGGGGACTCGGGAAATTCGAGGGTCTTGACGAGTCGTTGGTCGGCCAGATTCCAGATGAGAATCTGCTTTCGATCTGGAGCTGTGATCCATAGCTGGCCCAAGGCTTCATCAACATCCACGGACAAAAGTTCGCCGCTCTGCTGGAGGCGGGTGGCACTCTCACCCAGAATTCGAACCTGCGAATTTTGGGAACGCGGATCTTCCCCGCCAAGATTTTGGGACTGACGCCAATCGGTGCCGACCCAAAGCCCATCGGCTGCAAGCGGATTCTCCATCTGCCCGCTCAGCACGAAGTAGACTTGATCGCCCAACACTCGGAGATGACCAGGGTTACTTCGCTGCGTGGTTTGCACCGTTTCGCCGTTCGCTTGGCGGAGTGTCCGCGCTTCGACTCGCCGATTTTTCAAATCGAAGATCTGCAAGGTCGGCCTTCGATCATGAGAGGCTGACAATCCAACGAAAAGGTCGCGATCCGCGCGAGCCAGATCATGCAGTCGGCCTTCCTTTGTGGGGATCTCATCGATGATCTGCCAACTCTCAAGATCCAGGATCGCCAGCCATGCGTTGGGATCGACTTGCTCCTCGTACACGGCTTTGAGTTTTTGCTGATGCTCAGCCATTGGTAAAATCGCATAGCGACCGTCGTCTGAAAACGCCAAATGCCCGTACCAACTTCGATGCTCAGGAAGCTCCATCGACTTGGCTTCGCGACCCAGTTTCCAATCCAACATCGACAAGAGGCGACCGCCGCGCGAACAACCCAAAGTGAGATTCGAATCTTGTGGATTGGCCTCGAGCACATGAATGGGCGCGGATGATGCGAGCTCCGCGTAGTGACCTGTTCTCAAGTTCATGCGAAACGCGCGTCGCTTGGAGGTTTGGGCGTCGAGCTGATGGGGCTGATTGAGGCCTTGCGCGATCTCGAGCTTGAATGCGCCACCGATCAAGTACTCCGCGTCAGCTCGCGTGACGGCTTGCCTCGCTCGACTCCACGGCGCGAATTGGCGACCGAGGGCGATGGCACCCCATGCGCTCAACACGCCCGCCGCGCCGACAAGAAGATGACGTCGATCAAGCTTCATAAGTTGAGCTTAAGGACTTCGAGAACAAAAACAAGTTCGCAACCTGAGATTCACTGCACGATCCACAAGAATTGAACTTGCGTCCGACACTCAGCGCACATTGTAATCCGCATATGCGAATGCGCCTCAATCGTCCGCAATGTGTTCTGTTGCCCTTGTTGCTCGTCCTGACGGTCTACTTTTGGACTCAGTCGCGCTATCCATCTTTGATGAAGAAACTCGCGACCCCTGATCGCGTCGAGTTCAATTCATTGAGCTTTCGCGCTTGGGTTCCACTTTTGCCCGAAGACACGATGCCGACGCGGGTGTTGAAGCAAAGTTTGAATTGGTACGAGGCCAACTGGCGAGGCATGACGTTCGGATTCCTTCTGGCGGCGGGCGCCTTGGCGATGTTTCGCTTGCGACGTCGCGATCCGTCTCTCGACGAAGGCGACTCGTCGCCGTCATCCCGTCAGTCAAGTTGGGGCCTAGGCGCCGGATGGGGGACGCTGATCGGCGCGCCTCTTGGTCTTTGCACAAATTGTTCGGTACCTTTAGCTCGAGCGACATTGGCGACGCAGCTTCCGGCATCGACGGCCTTCGCCATCGTCATGGTCTCACCCACTCTCAATCCGATTGCGCTCGAGATTCTTTGGCAGGAATTCGGTCCTGTGGAGTTTTCCTTTCGACTCCTCGGCACTTTGCTACTTCTCATCATGATGGTGCAGGTGCTCAAGTGGTTGCCACCGCGCCGACAAGTTGAAGCTCCAGTCCAATCACCAGAGCCCGTCTCTCCGGAGATTCGCTGGGGAAAAGCCGTGACCCTCGCGCTGCGAACCTGGTTATGGGGGTTGGGCCAGGTTCTGATTTGGACACTTCCCGCGATGCTGGCCACAGGTGTTCTCGGCGGGCTCTTGATTGAATTCGCTCCGCTGGAAGCTTGGGCCAAGGGTGAAATTCATCCCGTGAAACTGGCGGCGTTTTCATTGGTCACCGCTCTGCTGCCGGTGCCGATGACCTTTGATCTGGCGTTTGCCAACACGCTGAAAGAATTTGGCGTCTCGCCGATCGTTTACATGACCGCACTCATGAATCTTGGAACCTTGAGCTTGTTCAGTCTCTGGGTGCTTTGGCGCGCCGGTGTTCGCCGTGCGAGCGTGATCATGCTCGGCTTACTCTTGTTGATTGGGCCCTTCATAGGCTGGTCTCTGAATCAATTCCAAACTTATCGACAGCGATCTGAAGTTCAAAGTCTTCGATCACAGATGCTCCAGGCCGAAAGTGAGTTTCGCCGGGAGCTTGAATCACTCGCGCGCGAGTGGCTGAGCTCAGAGGACGCCGCGAACAACGATGCGCTTCGCAAACTCGTTGCCGCCGAAATTTCGCGACGAATCGCGCGACCGGAGTTCTGCACAGAGTTCACCGGCCTTTCGGCACATGAGTGTGATTCCACGCAAATCGAACTCGAGCCTCTTGTGATGGTCCGCGCGGTGGAGCCCTATTATCTTCGTCAGGCATGCCAAAACAAACTCGGCAAATCGCGCGAGCGCTGCGAGTACTCGGCGCAGATTGCCGAACTAGCCGGACAATTGGATCCCCGCGCTTGCCTGCAATTTCAACTCGAGGATCGGCGCAAGTTGATGCGAACACTTCATCAAGAATGCTGGGATCGAATGGGCTGGCATCTTGCCGTCGATATGGGTTGGGACTGTCTCGGTCGCGATTCTCGAATTCGAAATGGGTGCAAGATCGCGCGACTTGCCAACGAGGCGCGCGCGGGGAACACCTTTGTTTGCCCACGTGAGAACACTTGGCTGAATCGATCTTGCGTCGCAGGTCAAGCGACGAGCATGATTCGTAGCTTTCAAATCCGCAGCTTCGCCGAGCGAGGTCAGCTCGTTTCGCACTCGGTGACGCACAAAAGCTCTCGGCCAATGATCACCGCCTGGCCAAGCGAAGTCGCTTCGCCCTCCTTGGCTTGGGAGTCGATCTGGGAGAATGACGAGTTTGAGTTATGGCGGCAGCCGATGCCGTCACAAGCTGCGAAGTCGGCCTTAGAACCTGGCGAGCTGCTCGTACACCCTGGTCGCTCAAGGGGCCTTGCTGAAATTCATGATGTTCGATCCATCGTCAATATTCCGGCACTCGGTGGCTCGCGCTACGCACTCCCCATTGCGTCCATCGACTTCAATGCGGACGGCTGGCCGGACCTCGCGAGCATCGATGTGCAGGGCTTAACCGTCGCTTGGAATCTCGGCGGAACCTTCCTCACTCAGCACTTGCTCCCACAGACCGACGACCCACCTGCACTTCTCACGTTCACGCCCTTTGATCGCGATCGCGACGGCGATTGGGATTTGCTCGTCGTGGCACGCGACGGAAGAGTGTGGACGCTGATGGCGGTCAACGCCGAAGCTGGAGCGAAAGCGAAGCGCCCGCATTGGCGTTGGCAGCCTGAGCCCGAGCTTGAAAAGCTCATGGGGCGAAGTGCGCCCCGCACACTTGCGACTTCTGACTTAGATGGCGACGGACATCATGAATTGATTTGGTTATCGCCTACAGTTCTCAAGCCCGTGTTCGCGAAACGGACTTTCGTGGCGAAGCCCACGGAAGACGGTGGGTGGGTCGAGTTCGACGGCGACGGCGCGGGCCGCGGATCCAGCGCGCAAGATCGCGTGTTTCGAAATTTGATCGGATCCTCGCTGACGGTCCTCACCGAAGACCTGAATGCCGACGGCGCTCCTGACATTCTGATCGGCATGGATTCAGAACACCCCGACGCTTGGTATCTCAGTCAGAAAAGTTCGCGGGACAAATCCCTTTCGTGGCGACGTCTTGAGGGAAGCCAAACTCAGATCAATGTTCCGGCGACCAGTTACTACAGCATGAGCTACGACTCCGCGGATCTCAATGCCGACGGCCGACCGGATCTCTTGATGATGGACTTAGCCGCAGATCCCACGCCGGACTTTGGCTACTGCGAATCTCTGGGGCTTTCCGAAGCCGAGACGCGTGAGTGCCAAAGTCGACTGAAGTTGGCCGAAGCGGCGCGGTCTCGCGAAGCCTCTCCTTGTTTTGAGCTTGCACATCTTGCGGATCAGATCGAATGCGCTGGAATTTCGATCACCCGTAAGGCCGGCGAGAACGCGCGCCCTGACTGGTGTCCGCTCGGAGAATTTGATCGCCTTGGCGCGAGAACTTTGTGTCTGAACTTCTTGGAGCGCGGCCGCGTCGCAGGACGGCTTGAGCCCGGACCCACGCAAGTGCAGCGCAATGTCTTGTTGATTTCTCAGAAGAGCGCCGGCTTGGCGGCTCGCTGGCGCGATGAGTCCGCGAGAACCGGCGTTCAAGCCACAGGCTGGGCGTGGAACTCGCGCTTCGTCGACATCGACAACGATGGGAACATGGATCTGCTGATCGGCACGGGACGCTATCAACAAGATCAGCACGGATTGAATCGCCTCTTCATTCAGACGCCACGCGAGCCGGAGGTCGTTCGATCCACATCTCCCCAATTCACACAGGCATCGCCAACTTCGTTTCGCGATCCCGTCGACACGCCTTCATTCGCGATCGCCGACTTTGATTTGGACGGACGCCTGGACGCGGTCGCGACAGGTATTGGTGTGGGCAAACGCTACTATGAAAATCGCTGGGCGAAGTCCCCAGGTCTGAGCCTTGAAGTGATGGAATCTCGCCGAGGCCACAGCGCTCCCATCGATCTGAAGGCGCAGTTACGCGTGGGAGATCGCGTGCTGCACCGACAAATTCGTATGTCAGGTGGGCATCAAAGCTTTGACTGGCCAGGATTGTGGTTTGGCCTTGGTGAAAATCCGCGCGCTGAGGGCCTTGAAGTGCGATGGTCCGACGGACAACGCATCGCCATTCCCCTGAGCCTCAATGAGGGATTTCGCTATCGCCTTGTGCGACGTGCAAAGTCCATCGCTTCGAAATGATAGTCTCAAACCAGTTCGGTGTGTGAGTGATGCAACTGGTTCGGCATCGCCTGGCGCCAGCGCTTTTCAAGTTGCTCGAGCCGCCGAAACTTCTCAGTATCAAAAACACAAATTTGTTCGCGCGTGCCGATGAGTGCCACATTCAGATCCGGTATCAACTGTACGGATTGTGGATGTTCAGGCAGTTCGATGAGTTTGATGAGGTCCCGAGTTTCCGTATCGTAAACTTTAACGAGCTTTCTTCCTGGTGCTGTCATCCAAACACGCTGTCGACGTGCATCCACATCTAAGGAAAGAAGTTCGCCACAGCTTTCGATCAGTTGGGGAGTCGATCCATGATCGGCGTTTGCCGACAGCGGGTAGCGCATCCAAATTCCGTCGGCTGAATGCTCTCCTTCTTCATGCGCACTGATCATGAAGTAAACTTCACCGCCGATCAGACGAAGGTGGCCCGCATTGTCGCCGACTCGAATCGGCGAGCCGCCGCTACCGAATGTGATTTCCAATGGTTCAACTTTTCGCTGGGCAAAATCGACACTCACGAGGCGCGGAATGCGCGTGCTCGGGGCCGCCAAGGAAATGTAGCGATGGCCTTCGGCCCATGCGATGTCGTGCATGCGTCCATGAAGACTCGGAATCTCATCCACAATTTGCCACTTCTCCAAATCGAGCACGCTGATCGCATTGATCCTCTGCCCTTGCCACGCCATCTCGATACCACCTGTCGTGGGTGCCAATGCATAACGACCGTCTGGCGTGAACTCGACATGCCCATACCACAGCTGTCCTTTGGGAAGTTGCAGACTGCGAACTTCGCGACCCGCACGCCAATCGACCAAAGACATCCATCGACCACGTCGCGAGCAACCGAGAGCCAACTGCGCGTCGAGCGGGTGCGCCTTCAAACTGTGGATCGGTGTTTTCACCGCAAAGTCTTCAAAGCGCCCGGTTGTCAGGTCCAAGCGAAACGCGCGTCGCTGCGAAGTCATCACATCGTAGTCATCAAGATCCGGCGTGTGCACTTTCGCTGAAACCTCGTAGCGGCCGCCGATGAGGTGTCCGCGCAAGCCCTGATGGCGAGGCCGCTGCGCCGGGCGTGAGTCATAGTATTTCACCCCGAGCGCCGTCGCGACGCTGGTCAGAGCGAGGGACAGCAGGAGCTTTCGACGATCACTTTGCATGCCCCAATTTTAGGGTAAGTCGGAGGCGACTTGGACTGAATTTGCCGCGCCCATGACATTTGCCTGCTCGCGCTCGACCTAGGGACGGCGGATTGCGCCCAGCGCGAAGTCACAACAGGGTACGCTCGGTTGCCTGCGTGCTCCTGCGAGAAGTTGCGCGCCTGAGCTCCCGTGCCATTTTGGGAGGTTGTGCCCGCCGACCTTTGAGGATTGGAAACGCACTCTTTCGATTGAAAATCTGGGCCGCGTTGCGACGCCAAGCTGGACGCGCGGGTTTGAGGCATGATAACCGAGAGGTCTACGTTCCAAACATGCGGAGAGGTGGCCGAGTGGTTTAAGGCGCACGCCTGGAACGCGTGTGTAGGGTAACACCTACCGTGAGTTCGAATCTCACTCTCTCCGCCAATTAAGTCTCTAGT
>DDUL01000062.1 GCA_002344785.1 Bdellovibrionaceae bacterium UBA2339 | reverse complement strand
GCATGAAGAAAAGCCTAAGGACTTGTGCTTTCATGGTCGACCTCGCGCGCGCGAGGGTGGGGCTCTTTGCACGGACTCCAGCAAATTCCCCATGAGCGACTGCGCTTGAATGCGGAGCAAAGTTTCTTGAGCCGTGAGTTGCACCATGGAGTGCGCCAGGCCTTCGACTGAGCTGAGCAGACTCATGTAGGTGTCGACGTCATCGGAGTCTTGCACGCTGGCATTTTGCAGGGCCGTGCGCACTTGACGAAATGAGTCGCTCGCGCTTTGTAGCTGCGCGGAAAGTCCGCGAAGTTGCAAGTAAGTCTGCGTGATCTGCGCGCGGATCTCGCGCTCCTTCGCGAGGCGTGAGTAACGTGAGGCCTCTTGCAACAAACCCAAAGTTCGCAAGTGTAAAGGCGCTCCGGCCCCAAGGCGAAAGCTCAGCACGGCTGAAGTGCTCAAGCCGCCCGAATGCTCGCGCTCCATCGCGCCTTCAAAGCCTCGGCGCTCAAGGATGTTGGCATCGCGAGAAAGTGAAAGCGTGAGCGTTGGTCCGTTTTGACTCCAGAACTCGAGGTGCCAGTTCACACGCGTGAGATTCTCTTGCAGGCGCGTCTGCACCAGCGCGGGACTTTGTTGAGCGCGAGCGTAAGCCAACTCCGGCGTGGCCGGGAGCGGGAACAATGCGGCGAGTTCGCCGGGCTGGGCGACCGGCCAATCGCCTTGCAGAGACTTTTGCACATAACCATGTGCATGCATCTGCGGTGATGGAGGGCGACGACCCGTCAGGCGTTCAAGCTCGACGAGAGTCAATTCGATGGCGTTGGTTTCGCTCAGCTGTCCGCGCTCGGCGGCTGAGATGGCCGCATCGAGTTGCGCGAGAGTCGATGGTGTGAGGCTTAAGCCTTGCGACTCAATTCGGCGCTTAAGTCCGTTGAGCTCGGCATGCACGCGTTGAGCTATGGACAAGCGAGCTCGAGCGTTGGCGTAGTCGAAGTGTGCGCGGGCGGCCTCGGCGGCCAAGGTGATCTGCAAGGCTCGAAGTGCGGAGCGCGCGACAGCATCACTGATCTGGTGCTGATCCACTTGCAGCCATGTGGCCAAGGACAAGGTGAGCTGAATGCCGACACTCGCGCTTCGTAGAGTGTGGGGCGACTCGCCTCCACGCGGTGTGGTGTGCGTGAGCCCGGCGCTGCCCGTGACGCTCAAGGCGTCGAGTTGCGAAGCCCGTCGGCGCACGCTTTCAGCTTCGGCGCTTCGGCGCTCCGCCAAGACACTGGGGTAAGTTTCCGAAGCCAAGCGCATCGTCTGCAATAAGTCGCGACCGTTTGTGGAGGAAGCTGAGGGTTCAGCTTGCGCGTGAGCAGAAGCGATGATCAGACCCAGCGACAATGACAAAGTCACGCGGGTGAGCGAGGTCCAAGGTTTGGAGTCCGAAGCGAAAGCTTCGTCCTGTGGGCACTTGTTGGCTCCATAGGTGACTCTGATCGGCCAAGTGCGATTTGCGTTCATCGACATGTCGAGCTTTCCGGCGGGACCTCAACATTCAACGTGCGGAACAGGGTTCGGTCATCAATTCAAAAGTCTATTTAAGTGTCGGTGGCTTGAACTAGCGGGTTCTGTGCCAGAACTTGGAGGTTGGCAACTTGTGGGCAATTTCCGCATTATGCCTCGGCCTCTGTCGGCGGGCATCAATCTACGAGCGTTGGCGGAGTTGCGACCGCGCAAGATCTCGATGTGTCGTCGGAGCTGTCGCCAAATTCCGTCGGTTAAGACGGCAAGCTTTTCACGCTGCGCTCGTTATTTTTTCGCAATTCTGAGTTTGCGGTCGAGGTCGTCGGACCAATGCGCAACCAGCCTAAGCCCTTGGGCTCGCATCACTTGGGATCACAGCCACCCAGCCCCAAAGTGCTTTGTTCGGCCGCCATCGCCGCATCTTCGGGGTAGTGATAGGTGAGACCGGCGCGATCATCGTTTTGGAAGCGAATGATGTCTTCGGATGCGAAGTACGACATCACCGATTTTGTGCTTTCAAAGTTGTGACCAAGCCCCAAGCAATGACCCAGTTCATGCGTGAGCAGTCCCACCAAAAACTTGCCATTCTTTGCGGTTTCGCCTCGAGCCTTAATTTCGCAACCAATGTAGCGGCCATTTTGTCGTCGCGCTGAGGCGTGTCCCGCCGAGAGACCTGCTGTCGGTGAGGTTCCATCAAAGCAAATGTCGATGGTGCGCTCGCTGGCTCGATTCAACGTGAAGGTGGAATCACCCGGCAAAGCGGCGCCGGGGTTATTGGGGTCAGCCGGATAGAGTGCGAGTCGCACGTATGAGGTCGGTACGTTGTTGATGTCGTCAATCACCGACTGCACCACTTGTTGAAAGCTCGGAGTCTGTCCGGCGAGCGGGTCGCCAGAAGGGTAGTCATGCTTTTCGATATTCGGGCTTCCCGAGCAAAGTCGAACCCAGATTGTGGGGTCACTCGCCGAGACATTCCACTTAAATGGAAATGCGCGAAATCCCACAAGGCAGGTGCCGACCAACAGAGCTGCGAAACTCTTTTGCCACAAGTTCATAGCACAAACTCCACACCGACACTGATTGAGCTGGGCGTTCTCCAGCCTGAATCGATGGCCAAACCAAACTGCGTGCGCAAGTAGAGCCAGGACCAAAGTTCCCACTCCATGCCGGCGCCGGTTGCGATGCCCGTTCCGTAGGGCGTGAGAATCGGCCCGAGTTCAACTAGAAAATTCTTTTGCGGACGCGCGACCCACATCACGCCAAAACCCTGCGCATTGATGATGCCGATCTCGATGGGTTCAAAGCCCAAGCGAAGATTCGCCAGCGGAGAAAAATTGGTTCCAGTACCCCAGAAGACGTAGAACAAGTCTTCTTTGAGTTGGGCCTCGGCCTGTGGAGCTCGCACAAGACCCAAACTCAAGGCCAAGAGGCCTGCGGCGAAAAGCGTTTTCAAGAGCTTCATGGGAAGTGGAGTTAAGCTCACCATCTCACCCCCAAGGTCACATGCGTGACATCTTGATAATTGAGAGCGAGGTGCTGAAGGCTCGGCTGCAAGCCAAAGAGGGCGTCGAAGCCCAACACAACGGGGCCTACCGACCAGCGCAAGCTTGCGCTTGGACCCACCACGCCTTCGGTTTGGGTTTCAATGGCCGAAGTCGTGGACCTGCGGTAGCGGCGATCGATGAGAGCGGCTCCGGCTCCCACACCAAGATCGAATTTGAACCAGCCGATTTCACCTTGCAGCAATCGACGATGGGCACTCAGTGCCCACGCGTTTTGCGCATACACGCTGGTGCGCGCTCCGGAGCTGTGAAGTGAATAACTCCAATCGTCCACATAGGTGGCGCGAAGAGCGGGAACATTCCGACCTTCATGCACACTCGACACACCGACGCCCAACTCGAGGCTCGCGCTCTGCGCTTTGAGTGCGGAGCCTAAAGCGCATGCGACGAGACTCAGGCCAATGAGGCCTGAAAGTCGGGTTGGCCGGGTCTGATTCCAGCGAATCAAGACCGCCTCACTTTTTCAGCACGTAAGAGAAGATGAGCGGCGCGACGATGGTGGCGTCGGACTCGATCACATATTTGGGAGTCTCCGCACCGAGCTTACCCCAAGTGATTTTCTCATTCGGCACGGCGCCCGAGTAAGAACCATAGGAGGTTGTCGAATCCGAAATTTGGCAGAAGTACCCCCAGAGCGGAACTTCGGTGCGTCGCAAATCTTGATGCAACATCGGCACGACACAGATCGGGAAGTCGCCGGCGATGCCGCCGCCGATTTGGAAGAAGCCGACGGAGGTCTTGGGCGCCGTGGCTGTGTACCAACCGGCCAATTCCATCATGTACTCGATTCCGCTTCGGACGGTGTGCACGTTCTTGATGTCGCCTTCCATGCAGTGCGCGGCAAAGATGTTGCCGAGCGTGGCGTCTTCCCAGCCGGGAACAAACATCGGCAGATTTTTTTCCGCAGCGGCCATGAGCCAAGAATCTTTGGGATCAATTTGATAGTGTTTTTTGAGCTCTCCGCTGAGCAGGATCTTGTACATGAACTGATGCGGGAAATAGCGCTCGCCCGATTGATCGGCCTTTTGCCAGTGCGACAGCACGGCGTGCTCGATACGGCGGATGGCTTCTTCTTCCGGAATGCAAGTGTCGGTCACGCGATTGAGGTGACGCTCGAGCAACTTCTCCTCGTCTTGGGGCGTGAGATCGCGGTAGTTCGGGATGCGCTCGTAATGATTGTGCGCCACCAAATTGAAGACGTCTTCTTCGAGGTTCGCACCGGTGCAGGTGATCGCATGCACTTTGTTTTGGCGGATCATTTCCGCCAACGACAAGCCGAGTTCGGCCGTCGACATCGCACCGGCGAGGGTCACCATCATCTTTCCACCCTGATCGATGTGGCGCTCATAACCTTGAGCGGCGTCTTTCAATGCGGCGGCGTTGAAGTGGCGATAATTGTGATCAATAAATGCGCGAATGTGACCCACGTGGGTGACCCTCCATCGTTGAGTTTTCAGAAGGAACAGGGTTTATCCGATGCGTTAGTCGCAGGCAACTTGAAAGACTTTCCACACTCAGGTAGGACACGGCGACATTTTGTTTTTTTGTCTCTCCGCGATTGAGGAGCTCTCACCCGCCATGAATCAGCCTCCGCCCGTCCCTCGAGCAGCGCCGATCCATTCTCCACTCTATGTTGCCAAAGACTTGCTCGAGACCCGTTATCAGGGTGCCGACTGCGTCTTTGTCGCGGGTTCCGTGGGTCGGGGCGAGGCCTCGGCGTACTCGGATCTGGATTTGATCGTGCTGTATCCCGAGGTGTCGCACGCGTATCGCGAATCCTTCACGCACAAGGGGTGGCCGGTCGAGGCCTCGGTGCATGATCTCGAAACTTTGCGTTACTTTCTCTACAAGGTGGAGCGGCCCGAGGCCTCGGCCAGCCTGGCCGAAATGGTGAAAGAAGGCTTCGAAGTTCCACAAGGCACTTCGCGTTCCGCCCAAGCCAAGATCATGGCCACCGAAGTCTTAGCTGATGGCCCGCCTGCATTGAGCGAAGAAGAGTGCGATGAGTGGCGCTATCGTTTGTCGGCGTTGATCGACGACATTCGTGAGCCTCGCTCGCGGCATGAATTGATGGCCGCGGCGGCTTTGGCCTACGGAGAACTGGCGCGCTTTCATCTGCGCATGAATCTCAAGTGGGTGAGTCACGGAAAATCATTGCCGCGACGACTGAGGCTTGCCGATGGAGCCTTAGCCCGTCGCTTTGAAGAAGCCTTCGATGCCCTCTTTGCCCGTGGCGAGGCGCGCGGTGTGGTGGCGCTCGCTGAAGAACTGCTGAAACCGCATGGCGGTTTTCTCTTTGAGGGCCATCGTCGTGAAGCGCCGGCCGGCTGGCGTAGCTATTGAGCTGTCCTTGTTCACCGAGGATTTCCAAGAGCCAATTCCATCTCAAAACGAATAATCAAGTCGCTGAGTCGCGCGTCTCAATTTGAGACGCTGAAAGTGTCCGCGACTTTAGGCCGAAGTCGATCATTCCGATACGTTCTTCGTGGATCGAGGACGTTGGCGACTTCCCATTCAATCTCATTGGCTGTGTCGGTGGCCGTCTCGGTGGCTGTGGCTTGAGCCTTTGTGGTCAGCCTGCTGTGCGCGTGCGCGCTCAAGCTTACTCTTACTGTTATCAACGCTTTTAGCGGCGCCACCAGCCCAAGCCGGTGTGTGGGAAGCCCTCGCACGCGGATCACATCGTGTCTTCAACTCTCAGTGCGCTCCTTCAGCGGCTCGAGGCCAAGCGCCTCAGCCCGGAGCTTCGCCAGCCGCAGGAGCGCCGCGCACTGAGGACTGTGATCCGCGCGTCGATCCGGTGCGTGCACTTCAACAAGATGCGCGACACATGAATCAAGATGTGTTCTTGGCCGCTCTGGCGGAAGAGCGTCGCTTGCAGGATCAGTGCGCTGTGGACTTTGCGCGTGAACTTTCTGGTGGTGCACGCTTCGACCAGTTTGCGAGTGATCTCCAAGACAAAGTGCAGATCTTGACGGAGAACATGGCGGCCGCGCTTCGCTTGGATCAGCAGCTTTCGCAAATCGGGCAGCGGCGGCGCATGGGGGTTCGCGGGCATCGCGAAGGTGACGAAGCCGAGATGGAGAGGCTTCGTACGCAGATGCGTCGGCATTTGGCGGCCATCGCGGCGGTGGAAAACTCGATTCCTTTGGGTTCGCATCAGGAGATTTCGCGCTTCGTGAATCAGCAGATGCAGGCGGTGGGGCGCGACGCTTTCACCATCGGCGGCATGAGTCGTGAAGGTCCGCCTCGCTTACAGCCGATTGATAGCGCGCGCTTTCGCAGTGAGCTTCGCGCGGCTTTAGGGCGCGCGCAGACGGCGATGGATCGCGATCAACGTGTCTTGCAAGAAGGCGTGCGCAGTGGCGGCAGCGGTTTGGATCGCGCGACTCGCGAGTCTTTGGCGCAAGATCGGGATTTGATGGAGGCGTTTTTTGCGCGCAATCCATCGCTTCGCGACACCACACAGGCGGTGGCTTGCCAGGTGGACGCATCTTATGGTCGTGGTGCGGAAGCGCGCGATCAGGCTTTGCTTGTGGGATCGATCGCCGCAACCGTGGGCTCGTTGGGAATCGGCGCACTGGTGCGCGGAGGCGCGGCGGCGGTTTCGATTTCGACACCGGCACGTTTGGCGGCCGCTCGCGGTGTATTGACGGTGCGGACGGCGCGAGTTTTGAGTTCGGCGGCCATTGGCCTCGACACTGTGGCGGGTTTGCAGCAAATCGACACAGCTTGTTTTCAAAATCAGCGCAGCACGCGTGTGACGGCGACAGGACCAGTCACGGCCAATCGCTGTGACTCGTACAAAGCCGAATCTCTATCGCAAGAAAACTGCGCCTTGGCAGTTGGCTTAACGGCTTTGGGTGTTGGATTGTCTTCGGAGGCTGGTCAGCGATTGGCCGCGCGTGCACTGCCCGGCGGGCGTCAGCCTGCGACAACGGCGGCAGCGGATCAGCCGCGCCCGCCTCCCACGACGCGAGCGGATCAACCCGGCAGTGAAGTCGTGCCACCGGCAGGTCCGGCGACGGCAGCTCCCACGGCGCGAATCGCAGCGGCGGATCGTCCGCGCGTGGATCGCGCTCGCGAGATCTTGGGCGGTCGTGAGCTGACGCCATCACAGCAAGATGCCATCGTGCGCGCGCACAACGTGGGTGTGGGACAACCTGGGCGCGACGGATCTCCGGCACGCATCGGTAACTACACGCGCGCACAGCTCGATGAAAAGACCGACATACTTCGGCGCGCTGGATTTAATGTCGATGATCGACGTCGCTTGATTGAAAGCGGCACCGTCGGTGTGGCGGGAGGACGACCACCGGGCGTACAAACTGATTTTGTGTCGTATGTGAATTCCGAGGGGCAGAGAGTCGCTGGACGCATTGTTGGGCAAGATCAATGGGGCGGACAAATCGTTGAGCGCGTCGTCGATGGACGAGTTTTGCGGGATACGGTTCCTCCGAACTTAGCCGCGAGCATGCGCGACAGCGCGACGGCGCGCATGATGATGGAGCGCACTGGGCAACCTGAAGTGGATCGCTTTCGCGAAGCCTTCACGCGCACCGAGATCACCGGTGATGCGGCCTTCATTTCATTTCAGTTTGAAGGGCGAGGGGCAAGGCTCGGAGCGCGCGTCGTGCGCCAAGATCAAGGCCAAGTTGTTGTGCGCTTCGAAGATGGAAGTGAGCGCGTGTTGTCGGCCGCGGAGCTTCTCTCCGCGCGCATGAGTTCGACGGCAAGGCGAGCGTTGGGCGATGGACCTCCGCCAGCGGCGGTCGCAAGGCCGGGTGAGCCCGCTCCTGTGCGTGCGCCTCCGGCAGAGCCGCCTCCCGCAGCACCTCCCGTCGCACCGCGACCTCCAACCGCTGCGGCCGCACAACCGCCACCGAGCGGACCTGAGCAATTCGTCTCTTACGTGAGTCCTTCTGGAGCGCGAGTTCCGGCGCGAGTGGTGGAAGTGCGAGCCGATGGTGGCCGCGTTGTCGAAAGCTTTGAGAATGGTCAGGCGGTTCGTCGAGTGCTGACGCCCAGTGAAGCCGGCACGGCGCGCGTGAGCGTCAATGCCCGCGTCGTGCATGAGCGAGTTGCCGATCAGAACGTGAATCGCTTTCGCGATGCGCTTCGCGACTCGCGTCTCATGGAAGGCGACAATCGCTACATCAGCATGGAGTTGGGTGGCAACGGCATGCGCGTTCCTGCCGTCGTGATTGGCCAAAGTGATGTGGCCGTGCGAGTGAGAATTCGCGATCCTCAGACGGGCCACTTGAGCGAGCGAGCGCTCACCGCCGAAGAAATGCTGAGCGCTCGATTCAGTTCATCATCACGCACGGTGTTTCAAGATCTTCCCGGCGCGGATCCACAGCGGGAGCTGGTGCGCTTGCAGCCGGGAGTGGCGCCTCCGGTCCGCCAAGCACCGCAGGCTGGGGTTCCGCCCTCCGCAGGTCGCCCCGTGGGCTCGGGCGAAGTGGCCGCACCCAGCGGTCGACAGCCCGCCTCGGTTCCGCCTCGCGCAAATGCGCCTCCTCCACCTTTGCGCTTGCCGACTCGCGATGAGGCTTTGCGTGTTTATCGCGATGAGATCGATCGGTTGGCGCCGCTGATGCGCGTGTCGCAACCCGATCCGCGCATGGCCTACGCTTCCAACGGTTACTGGCGCCAATGGTATGGTGGGAACTTGAGTCAGTTGCCCGCGCAAGGTTGGAAGTTTCACGTCGGGGCAACGCCTGAAAGTGCGCTGGAGATCGCGCGCACCTTGGTGCCGGAACTTGTTCGGCGCGGGATCGAACACAAAGTCGTCGATGATTTGGCGCGATTCGCGGCACAGAACGGATCGCAAACAGGTAAGTTCATCACCATCTATCCGCGAAACGACGCTCAAGCTAAAGCGATCGCGGACTTGGTTTCCGAAATTCTTCGTCGCCGAGGCCTACGCACCTCAGACTTCGTGCAACCTCCCGGCGAGGCGGTGCTTGGGCACGGAGTCTTTGGTCGCTATGGGCGATTTACAGATGGAAACTTAATTGATCCGCGAACGGGAAGAGAAATTCCCAACTCATCAGATAAGATCCTGCTACCCGACGGTCGCTTGGTGCCGGACGTTCGGGGTGTGACTCGGCCCGATGGGATTCCACCGCTTTGATGACTTGAGCATGACTTTTTGATCATGACCAAAGGACGTACGCTGTGAAGTCGTTGTCATTTCCCTGGCCGAAGGCGGACGAGCGCGAAGTGCGCAAGTTTTGGGAAGAGTTCTTACAGCAATTGGAGTCAGCTCAAGGCATGGCGCCGACATGGTCGTCGCCCACTTCGTGGCTTGAGGTTTGGCGTCGGGAAGAACCGCGCAGCTGGCCTGCATTGTTCAAGTTGCGAAATGAAGTGTTGAACAAGATCGAGCGCGAAATTGACTTCGTGGACGTGCAGCCGTCGGCCGAGCCTCGCGGTTTGCTACTCGATGATTTGCAAAAGTGGCTTTGGCCGAGTGATTTTAGGCGCGAGACGGATTGCCCGCGCTGCTTGGCGCGCTGGCCTGAGGCGGCTCAGCTCGTTTCGCATTTGAAGAGCTGCCGCAGCTGAGATCTTCGGGGTAGTGGCCACTGAAACATAAGCCTGATTCTCGGATGAATAGTTGACGGGGAATTGTCGTTCCCATGTTTCGACTTGATCTCATTTTGAGGCACAGCTCCGCGCCAAACTTTCAGCCCGTCGCCGCTGAAAAGCTCTCAACTAAAGTCTGGGTTTTGCCGAAATAGTTCCAAGCTTTGTGATCCCACGCGTCCTCGCGTCCTTGAACTCATGTGAGTTGGCAGTTTGCGATTTCGGGAGGCCTGCTTGAGCGCCGCAGAAAATTCATCCATCGCGCCCCCAGTGTCGTCGACGTCAACTTCAACGTCGGCGGCGAATGCGGAGGCCGGATTCGCATCGGGAATTCAGAACTCGACTTCAATTGAGGTTTACTCAGGTCTTCGCGTGCAGCGTGTGCCCGCGCCGTTTTTGCGGCGATGCATGGCTTTGATCATCGATCTTTCGATCATCAGCGTGGCGATGTACGGAGTCGTGGTTTTACTGATCTTGATGGGAGGCATCGGAATCGCCGCCTTCAGTACCGCACTACAAGGTGCCGACGACACGACTCAAGGTGCGGCGGCGATCGTCGGCTTGGTCCTCTTGGTCGTTGTCATTTTGGGCGTGATGGCTTTGTCGCATGCTTACTTCATCACCCAAGAATACAAAAAGGGTTCGACGATCGGGAAGCGACTGATGGGTCTAAGTGTGGTCTCGATCGACGGGGGAGCGCTGACGCTAAGGCAGGCCATCATTCGAGAAATGGCCAGATCCTACCTCGACATGTTGTTTTTGCTTCCTGGTTTGATCGCGTTTGCGCTCACCAAAAAGCGTCAGCGTGTCGGCGACATGATGGCGGGAACGATGGTGATTTTTTCCCGAGCCGCGGCTCAGAGTCAGACCTTCGTATTCGTTCATCGCGAAGACTACATGGCGATTCGTCGCGCGCTCGAACCGAAGTTCGACGACCTCGAGTTTCAAGACAGATTCTTGGAGTGGGCAGATCGCCGTTATCTGCGCGATCAGGGCGAGCTCTTGCAATCTGAGGATGATAACTGGTCGTCGGAAATTCGACGCCGTCATCCTCGTGCCGAAGCCTTGCAGTTGAATAACATGACGCTCTTGCGTTTTTTTGCCGAACACTATCGGCGAAGGGGGATTGATTGAGCGAAGCATTTAAGTACGATCCGAACGCGGCCAATGCCGTGAAGCCACAAGGCTCGGGTGCAGCTCAGCAGCGCCCCGACCTCAATTTGGTCTCTTCGCCGACGATGAAGATGGAGCCGGCCGGCTTTTGGATTCGTTGGCTGGCCACCATCGTCGATGGTGTGATTGTGAACTTGGTGAGTTTTCCCTTGGGCTTTGCGATGGGCTTCGCGTCCGTGACCGTCTTCAAGGACAATGCGACTATGGACACGTTGATGAATGTCCTCTCGCAAGTCATCGGTATTGCCGTGACGGTGGCCTATGTGGGTTACTTCACAAGTCGCAAAGGTGCGACGCTGGGTAAACTGGCCTTTGGCATGCGGGTTTACAAAGAGGGTACCACGCAGCATCTGTCGTTCGGTAAGGCTGTCGTTCGAGAGTTTGCCAAGATCGCATCGTACTTGACGCTGTTGATTGGCTTCATCATGGCCGGTGTGCGTAAGGATAAACGTGCCCTGCATGATCTGCTTGCCGGTACACGCGTCGTGCGCGTGAATAAGTGAAGTCAGCGGGGCCTCCACGAGGCCCCCTCTTTTTGAATAGCAGGTAGGGTAAAATGGAAGGCAATTCGAATTCTCGAGACTCACATCAGCTTGAAGCGCATCGATCATCGAGTTCTGAGTCGCCCTCCAGATCGACTTCGCAAGATGATCTGGCGCTCAACATTCATTCGGCACCTCTCAGGGTGTTTCGACCCGCAGGATTTTGGCGACGCTTTCTCGCGAGCATGATCGACGGCATGTTCATTTCGGTCGTCGTATTTCCCGTGACCCTCATTGTGAACTTTGCCGGCATGTTCATCTTGCGGCCGGCTGGCGAGGAGGCCTTGTGGGTCACCGTCGCGCTGGGCGTCTTCAATATGGTGTTTCAACTGGTGATCACCATGGTCTATGCGGGTTGGTTCTTGTCCCGTAAGGGCGCCACACCTGGCAAAATGGCGTTGAAGCTTCGAGTTTACAATTCTGAAACCAGCGTCAACGTCAGCTTCTGGTCTGGTGCTTGGCGAGAAACCATCGGAAAACTTCTGTCGGGTCTCACCTTGGGGATCGGCTTCATCATGGCCGGCGTTCGCGGCGACAAACGCGCCTTGCATGACCTCTTGTTCGACACAAGAGTCGTCTATATGGAGAACTGATCTTCATGTGGGAAGCACGACTCACGCGAGCCAAACTCTCCGACTTGGAACATGCAGGCCAAGGCGCACGAGGACAGCCTCAATCCGTGACGGCTGTCCTTGAGCTTTGGAGTGCGACTGAGCTTTTGGCGGCCGCGAATTATCGACAGCGCACCAGCAACTCGCGTGCGGCTGCGGATCATGTCGGGCACGAGGAGCTTCTCGCCGACGCGACACTCAAGCTTCATCACATCGCCAAACGCCGTGTTGATCCACAAGGCAAGCTCAGCTTTCGCCAACTGTGGGATCAAGCTTGGACGCGACACATTTCGGTCATGGTCTTCACGGTTTGCTCGTTTTGGGCACTCTTCTTGGTCGGCTTTGAACTAGGCCGTTTACAGCCTGAGTATGCATCGCTCATCGCCGGGCCAGATTTGGTAGAGAAGATCATCGATCAAGAAGCTTGGTTTCATCGCATCAATGAAAATAACTTTAAGGCCTTCATCGACATCACACTTCACAACATGGGCTTGGCCATCAAGATGTTCTTCTGGGGGACTTTGCTAGGTGTGGGCGGTTTTCTCTTGGCCGGATTCAACGGTCTCTACTTCGGTGTGGTGCTGGGGTTTTGTCTTCGTCACGATTTTGAGCAACAGCTCTTAGCCTTTGTCGGCGCACATGGGCCCTTGGAGCTGTCGATCATCGCCGTGGCCGCGATGGCCGGCGTGCCCTTTGGTCGCGCGATCTTTGCGGGCCGAGCCCAAAGGCCCTTGCAGTTGCGCTTAGCGACTCGCGACGGTGCTGTCATCGCGATGGGCGCGATCCCGTGGTTGGTGATCGCCGGTGCGATCGAGGCCTTTGTTTCACCTCGCGAACACATTCCGGTTGAAGTGAAGTCGAGCTTGGGCTTCGGGGTTGCGGCTCTGTTTTGGGTTTGGTGTTTGTACCGCGCGGACTCGAAATCCAACGCTGTCGGTGCTTTCAAGATGCCCGATCTCAAAGCATCGCTTCGCACCTGAACCTGTCGATCCGTGGCGTGCTTAAGCGCGCGCGGAAACTCGCAAAGTGGCATAGAGCTTCTGCACCGACGAAATCCAATACTTCTCGGGCGCGGTGAATACGATGCCGCCTTGAGCGAGGAGACGACGGCGAAACAAATCCAATTGTTCATGAAGCTCCAACGCGAACACCAGATCACCTAAAGATTGGGCGTCGATTTGTTCAATCGACAGTGCAAGATGATCGGCATCTAACTCGTCCGGCTCAAGTGTCGCGAGCGCGACAAGGTGTCGGTGCGACAGGCGCTGTAGCGCTTGCGCCAACACGGCCTGAACGGAGGGACGATGCGCATCCGTGAGGACCAAGACGATCGATCGAGCCCCAGCGACGCGCTCGATCTCAGCGGCCAATCGGCGATAGTCGCATTCTTCCTCGGTGGGATTGACGTGTTCGGTGCCGCGAAAGAGCGAGTCAAACGCACGAAGTGAGCGTTCTCGACCAATCATGAATCGACTTCGGCCAGCGTGACTCACAAAAGTGACGCGATCGCCGGCGCGGAGTGCCGACTCAATCGCCGCCAAAGCCGCGGAAATGTAGCGTTCACAGACGCGCGAAGTGCCCGACATGCCCATGAGGCCCCGACCCGAATCGAGCACCACCACCAGATGATGTTCATGAAGGGCTTCGAACTCTTTGGTCATCGGTTTTTGATAGCGCGCTGACTTTCGCACGTCGAGATGGCGGCGTTGATCGCCAGCTTGCCACTCGCGCGTGGAAACGAAAGATTCCGCGGCTCGAGACTGTGTGCGCTTGCGAGCCCCCAAACGGAGCAGACCGGCTCGACGGGCGAGTTCCACAAAAGTTTCTTCCGGACAAGTCGCCGTGCTGGGATGAATTCGCAATCCAAGGGGAGATTGCAGGCGAACATTGAGGTCGTAGGTCCAAAGTCCCCAGCGCGAGTGGGCTCGAGCTTCGACAGACTCAATTTTCGTGTAACCCAATTGTCGGGGATGCAGGCTCACGCGCGGAGATGTGGTGGAGAACAACAGCTCCAAGTGAGTGTCGCGAAGATCAAAGAGTTCGATTCGACCATCTTGAGCCGCGACGTGACCGGCCCGAGAAACATCCAGCCAGCTGACACTTGTTTCATGAACTTCGTCGATGCTCAGTTGTTGCGGAGCTTCGATCGCAAGCTCGAGATCCCCGGCTTTGGGTAAGCTTCGGCGATCTCGCCATGTCCACATCAACATGGCGAGCGGCAGTGCGGATACGGCGATGACCCATCCCCAAGCGCCGAAATTCAAAGCGGGCTCGGTGAGGTTCGAATCCGCACCCGAAGAGAACAGGGCTGTGGCCGCGGCAACGCTCAAGGTGCAGAGCAAACTCAGCACGCCGAAGAAAATAAAAAAGCGGGAAGTCAGTCGCGGCCGGTTCAAACCGGAAACTCCGCGCGCTTCAAAAGCTCTTGCACAATCGAGACGTCCGTCTCGCCGCTAAATGAGGCCTCGGCCGTGAGACGAATTCGATGTCGCAAGACCGGCACCGCGAATCGGCGCAAATCGTCGGGCGTCACAAAATCCCGCGCCTGAAATGCGGCCGAGACGCGGCCGACGTTGGCCAGCGCAATACCGGCTCGCACCGAGGCTCCGGCCGCAAGAGCCGGATGTTGACGACTCATCTGCAAAAGCTTGGTGAGGGCCTTGAGAAGAGAATCGTCCATGCGCACTTGGCGCATCTCTTGACGTGCAACTTCGACATTGATGGGTGCGGGCTGAATCTGGTGCAAGCGCTCGGGAATGGGACCGCTCAGCTGTTCGCGCAAGATCGCCGCGTCTTGCTCCGCACTGCCTGCCTTCAGCGAAACTTTGAAGAGGAATCGGTCGAGCTGGGCTTCAGGCAATGGGAATGTGCCGTCGTGATCAAAAGGGTTCTGCGTGGCGACCACAAAAAAGTGCGGTGGCAATCGATGTGACTCGCCTTCAACTGTGACCTGTCGCTCTTCCATCGCTTCAAGCAAGGCGGACTGCGTGCGCGGTGGAGTCCGATTCACTTCGTCGGCCAAAACAACGTCGGCAAACAAAGGACCGGCAATGAAATTGAAAGTCTGACGGCTGGGATCATAAATGTGACTTCCCAGAATATCCGCGGGCAACAGATCACTGGTGAACTGAATTCGCCGAAACTTTCCACCGAGACTTTGCGCAAAGGCCTTCGCCGCGAGGGTCTTGCCGGTTCCAGGTGGTCCTTCCAGAAGGACGTGGCCGCCAACCAAATAGGCGATGGTCAAATGCTCAATCAATTCGTCGCTGCCAAACAGAATCTTGTCGCTGATCTGATGGCGGATGTGATCTCGGAATTGAGCTAAGGTCATGTGGTCTCCTTGGTTGTCTCGGCGGCGCTTGATGAACTTCGTTGTGAGGTTTTGGAATTCGACTTGAAGCTGGGATCTTGGGAGTGCGGGACAGTCTTACGGTGATGAGGCTTCAGATATTTCTGACTGGTGAGCCATTGACGGTACCAGCGAATCCAGCTGGGAAGATCGCTGGCCGCTGAAGGTTCGTGCGGCGCGGCTCCCGACAAACTTCGGCGTCGCACACTTTGTTGCAAGAGACGCTTGGCCTCGCTCACTAGGCCTTCGAAGGCCACGCCCTGAATGACTCGACGGCCGAAGGCGAGCGCGTTTTCACCGGACTTGGAGCCGTCCTTTTTCTGCGCGGTCAGGGCGTCGTAAATCTGCAGGCGCGGAAGGCTGCCAAAGAAGGCGTACAACAGCAGGGCTAAGCCGAAGCACGATGCCGCGAATGCAAAGATCGGCTCGCGCACAAGATCCCACCACGTGCGCTCGCTGAAATAGTGATGGTACTCGTCGACATAGATTTTCTGCCGCCCCGAGAGAAGTCGCAGTGCGAGCTTGGCATTGTCTTCGCGCCCGAGCAGAGCGTTTGAAAACACGGGCACGCCCGCCAAGAACACGCTCTGTGCCTTGTGCCAAGGCGCGACTCGCACATAGCAATGCACGGGGTGCTTGTCGCAAAGCGGGGAGTGAAAACGCGTGCGAGAGTAGAATTCGTATACTTCGCCCTCGCGGAACGGCCACTCATTGACGGTCGAGGTGATTCGCACGGGCGCAAAGTTCTCGAAGTTGGAATTGCGACGCATGTCGAGGCTTAAGCCCATCGCGTGTGCGAATTGTTCCATCACCATTTCGCTCGCGGAGTCGTGGCCAGCGAACACGATCTGTCGCTCCGACTGCGGAAGAAATTGTTCAAACAACTTCATCTCGCGCGCGCTGGGGCGCATTCGCAGGCCAAGAAACATCAAGGTCTGACGCGATGGCGGATCCGTCGGCAGGTCGCGTGCGAAGTTCAAAGGCTTGCGCCAGGCGTGAACTTCGAGGCGGCCATCGGTTGACTGGGCGAACTTCGCGAAACGATCAAGAGAAAGCGCGCCTTTGCCGCGAATCACCGCGGCCTCTGAAGTGGGCGACTGGGCTTGATGCTCTTGGAGCACGTAGGCCGCAATCACCGCGACAATCGCGGACACTACGAGAAGCTGTTCGCTCCACTTGAGTTGAATTGGGATTCCGAAGCGGCGAGTTGACTGGCTCATGGACTGGTCCCCGCGCCCTCAATCCGATCAAGAAAATTCATCAGCTCCCGAGCCTCTTCCAAGTTGGGTCGATGAGCTGAGTCGAACATGCCGCGATCCAGTTCTGGCACGCGAGCTTGTAAGCTGGCGAGTTTGGTCAGCTGAGCTCGCTCACTGGGCGTGAGATCCGGCGACACGCGCGCACGATGCAGATGCAGGGCCCAGCGAACCCGGAGGGCTCGAGCATAGTCTTGCTCGGCCAATGCGATTTGCAGTTCGCGCTCCATCCAAAGCTCGGGTACGCGGCGAGCCTCGATTCGCTGACCTTTTAAGTTATGCTGAGATCGCGCGCGAAGCACTGCTCGCACGATGACGAAGACCAGAGTCAGAATCGCCAAGATCAAAAAGCCTCGAGCGACCAACCCCCAGTCGATGGAACTTCCTAAGCCATCAACACCAGGGAGATTGCGTTCAATGAATTTGAGAAACTTGGAGAACCAACCCGCATTCGGATTGGGTCCAGTCTGAGGCACCAATGGCGGCAAAGTGAATTGCTCCACGCCGCCGCCTTCGAGCGCGATTTGTTTGAGCCTCGCCGCATGTGACACATCGACGACGTCAGTTAAGGCGCCAGCTTGGACTTCGGTTATGACTTCGGTTGAAGTCGGTGTGGGAAGCGGCGGAATGACTTCCGTGTCCGTCACGGATTGCCCCTCTTTAAGCGTTCATATCCATCGAAGCGCTTAGGTAGTTTAGACCAATCCCGAAGCGAGGCAACCGTCCTGAAGTAAGGTAAGTAGGAAAAGAATAAGGGTGAGTCCGCATCGGCCAAACGAAAGTCGCCACGCTTTCGTTGGCTCCGAAAGAGCTCTAAGCGGCAGCGGTCTTCGGCCAGGCTCGCCAAGCGGTGTAGAGCGCGAAAGCCTGCGGCAAATCCTCGCTCCCACGGCCACTCGCCGCTCAACTCATCTTCAAGCGCCAACTCAACTGGAAGCTGTTCATTGACCGCCGCGCACAGCCCCGGCCAATTCCAGTTTTGCCGCAATTTTTCTTCAAACTCGGCCAGCATTTTGAGGTCTGTGCCAGCGCGCAGATAACCCAAATTGCCGACAAGCGCGCGCTGTGCGCGCTGACTGGTATTTTGATCCACAGGGCGCCATGAGGATTCGTCCAACCAACCTCGATCCACATATTCGCGAAAGGCCCGGCGCTCAAGATCCAAGATCGCAAGTCCCGCCGTCAGCAAATTGAAATTCTCGGTGGTGAGCAGGAGCCGAGCCAGCTGCCGAACATCGCGAAGCGCGGCCAAAGGTTGCTGATCAACACTGCCCTTGATGAGTCGAACTTTGCTCAGCGAGATCAGCTCCATCGCATCTGGAAGTGGCAACTGGCTGGGGGCGATGAACATCGGCTCAGCTTTGAAGCTTTCGAGCGGCGAATTCTTTTCGATGTCCCAGTAATCAAAGCCGTGGATTTTCTCAAAGGGCTTGAGATCCGCCTTGAGTTTGCCGAGCGAGTAGAAGCTTCTCGATTTGATCCACTCGCTTTGATAGCGAAGCAAAAACTCCCGAGTCCCCGGCGACACCAAAGGTTTGGCGGCACCAAAGTCGCCAATGCGGTCGCGTGGTGTCCAATAGAAGATCGCGTTGATCGTGGCTCCCGCATCGCGCCGCTCAGGCGCACTCGACGTCGTCGCGGCAGGGAGCAGATCGCGAAACACTTCAATTTTTTGCAGGTACTCGAGGTCTTCCTGCCAGCGCTCGCGATGCAGATTTTGTCGATCGCGAACTTCGGCCACCAGCGGATCTACATTAGAATTCAACAGCATTTCCACGCTGAGAATCGTGAGACCGAGAAGAGCAATGCTGCCGCTGAGGGCATAAGCCCATGCTCGCGATGGGGATCGCGAGGCTGTGCGGGTCGTTGGGGGCGACTCGCTTTGTGAATGAGGGGTTATGTCTGTATTGCCGTTCGCCATGCTCGAGCGTAGGCCTGCCAGGCTGCCACTGCGTTGCGGAATTCGACCTGCGCGAGCGCCATTTCGGCGCGAAGTTCTGCGAACTGGGCTTGCCGCTCGGCTTGAGCGACGCGGCGTCGCTCGGCCCGTTGGGCCACGCGAAGCTTCATCTCAGCTTTCATCTGAAATTGGAGTTCTTGAAGACGTTTGTGCGAAGCTTCGATGCGATCTCGCAAGGCTTGCAGGCGTTCGTGACTTGCGCCTCGAGCGGCCATGCGCTTTTGCTCCATCGCGATTTTGGCTTTGAGAATTTCCGCGGCCGACACGCGCTTCAAGCGGCGAGCCATGCCCAGCACCGACATCGTCCAAATTGTCCACTTCGTGGGATCCCATTGATACCAACGCACGCCGTTTCGGTAATCGGCTTGAAAGAAGTGGTGATAGTTATGATATCCCTCGCCAAAGGTGAGAATGGCCATGAACCAATTGTCGCGTGCGGAGTTCTTATCCGTGTAGGGCTGGCCGCCGAAAGTGTGGGCGGCCGAATTGATCAAAAAGGTCGAGTGTTCGGAGAGCACGATGCGAAGCAAGCCGCCGACCAGCACTCCTGGCCAAAATCCAAGGCCGCAAGCCCAAGCCACAAGACCCGGAAGAATCCAGCCTGAGAAAATGGCGATCGGCAGATAGTAGTCATGCTGCATTTTAATCCATCGATCATTCGCCAAATCCGGAACATAGCGTTTGGACTCGGGATGCTGATCCTTCATCAGCATCCAACCAATGTGCGCAAAGAAAAATCCTTTGCCGATGGTGTAGGGGTCTTCGTCGGAATCCACAACGCGATGATGGCGACGATGGTCTGTCGACCATTGTAAGCAAGTGCCTTGAAAGCATCCCGCGCCCAGCATCACCAGCGCGAATCGAACCCAGCCGGGAACTTCAAAAGCGCGATGAGCAAAGAGGCGGTGGTAGCCGACAGTGATCAGCAAATTGGAGATTGTGAAACTACCGATCAGAAGCCAAGTCAGTCCCCAGCTCCAGCCGTGGTTCCATACGTAGAGCGAGGTCAGCAAAATCGCCAGCGGTGGAGTGACGATCAAAAACACCGCGCTCACCCAATTGACTCTTTGCCATGGGAATTCTCGCCAGTTGGCGAAGCTCAAACGCCGATTGGCTATGGGCTTCGTCGATGCGTCGAGTGTTGGGTTGGAGTTTTGGGGATCCAAGGAATCGAAAGACTGGGACATAGAAACCTCAATTGCGAACAGGTCATCACGAATCTGAACAAGCTGAGAGCCTAAATGATTGTTCGTGAGCTCGCGTTGTCTCAATCTGTTCAGTTGGTCGTTTGAACGGCCGCTTTGACGTCCGTTTTCACAACGCACAAATCTGACAAAACGCAGGACACAGTCACAAGAGTCAGGCAACAAACTCGTCTTCAAATAGTTTAGGTGAACTCCTGTTGGCGTTCACCAACTTCCTTTGAATTCTTTGTGAATTCAGCCGAGTTTTTTAGGCTCAAATTGGCGCGTTCTTTGACCGCCTGAGTCGGGCTGCCTAAACTGAGAATTTAACTTGGCTGTCTTGATGCTGGTCTTGAGACAGATTCGATGCGAGCTCGAAGCCTTTTGTGGCGAGCAAGGAGTCGGACTATGGCCTGGAAATGGGCTGTTTCTCGAATGGCGACAATTTTAGTTTGTGCCGGCATGATCCTGATTCTGGGCCTCGTGATGGCGGGGCCAGTTTGGGCCAGTCCTCAGGGGCCGCGCGGCCAAGCTCTCGCTGCATCACCGACTCAATCTGAGACGGCTCAGCGAGAATTTGTGATCGTCATGATTGGGGATTCACTGACTCAAGGCTACGGTGTGCGCAGTGAAGAGGCCTTTCCGGCTTTGGTCGAGAAGCGCTTGCGGGAAAATCTGCCTAAGCGCATCACAAGTCAGCGCCAAATTCGGGTGATCAACGCGGGCATCAGCGGTTCCGTCACATCGGAAGCGGATCGAAGGCTCAAGTGGTATCTCAAATCCAAACCGGATCTTGTCTTGATCGCGCTGGGTGCGAACGACGGTTTCAAAGGCACGCCACCTGCGGTGATCAAAGCCAATTTGCAAAAGGCGATCGATTTAGCGAAAGCTGAGCGACTGCCTGTCGTATTGGGCGGCATGAAGATGCTGACCAACTTGGGCACGGACTATGTTCGCGAATTCGAGCGCGTGTACCATGACTTGGCCAAGGAAAATAAAGTCGAACTGATTCCGTTTTTGCTCGAAGGTGTCGCGCTGGACAAGAGCTTGAATCAAAGCGACCTTCGGCACCCCAATGCGCTTGGACATCAGCGCATCGCCGAGCGCGTGAGCCAAATCTTAGAGCGAATCATTTTGCGTGAGGTGAAACCATGACGCGCGAAACACTTCCTGTTTTGCAAGCCAAGAGCGTTCGCAAGAGTTTCCCGGATCGAAGTTCCCAGGCGGCACCCGGCGCGCGCCTTGAGGTGCTGCGAGGCGTGGACTTCGCGGTTCGCGCAGGCGAATCCGTGGCGATCATGGGGCGATCCGGTTGCGGAAAGTCCACGCTGCTCGCCTGTCTCTCGGGATTGGATTCGGTTTCCGAAGGCGAGATTTGGATTCAGGATCAGAACTTCTCCAAGCTTCTGAGCGAGGCCACAGGCGCCGAAGCCAATCGCTTCCGCGCGCAAAACATCGGCATCGTCTTTCAACAGTTCCAATTGCTCGATCACCTGACCGCGCTTGAGAATGTGCGTTTGCCGCTGGATTTGGCGGGACTCCCGAGCGAGCAGGCCGATCGACGTGCGCTGGAACAGTTGCAACGCGTGGGCTTGAGTGAGCGTGCCGAGCACTTCCCCGACAAACTGAGTCGCGGTGAGTGTCAGCGCGTGGCCATTGCGCGAGTGTTAGCCACCGGCTGCCCCATTGTGCTCGCCGATGAGCCGACCGGCAGCTTGGATCAAAAGACGGGTGAGCAAGTGATGGATCTGTTGTTTGCGACCACGCGCGAAGCTGGCGTGGCGTTGGTGCTGGTCACGCATGACCCGCAATTGGCCGCTCGCTGTGATCGTCGATTTGCGATGCGCGAAGGTCGGCTCGAGGCGGAGGCCTCGCGATGACGAGATTTCGTCGTTTGGACTTTCGACGTCTGATGGGCTCAAGTCTGCTCGTCTCAGGCATACTGGGGCTGGGGCTCTTTGGCCTCGCGCTCTCGGCCGTGCTGAGAACTTCCGTGCAAAGCTTCCTGGACGTCAATGCGCGATTGCTTTTGACCGCTGACATTTCCCTTACGTCTTACAGCCGATTGGTCGCCTCGGATCTCGCGGTTGTGGATCGCTACTGGCGCACCACGGATGAAACTCGCGAGATTGAATTTGTGACGATGGCCGGTGTGGTCGAGGCTTCACCCCATCACGGCGATGCCGGCAAGGGAAATTCGCCGGACTCCAGCGCGCCTTCGCCGCGCGGCCAGCTTGTCGAAGTTCATGCGGTGGCGAGCAACTTTCCTCTCGTGGGTGAGTTTGTCACCTCATCGGGTCGTCGGCCAAAGGCCGACATCGGCGAAGGGTCGCTGTGGCTCAGTCGTGATGCGGAGATGGCGCTGCAAGTGAAGCCCGGCGATCGAATTCGCTTAGGGCGCAGCGAATTTCGCGTCGAAACAATTCTCGAGCAGTCGCCAGGTTTTTCGCGCGCGGGTTTTGGATTTGCGCCGCGAGTTTACATTCGCGAGGCCGAAGCTGAAGGCACGGGCTTACTGGATTTCGGCGCCCAAGTTTACCATCGCGTCTTTCGCAATCTTGAGCGTTTGGATGATCGACCCTTTCCGACAGCGGTTTCGCCCAAGTCTCCGCTCAACGAACAAGTGCAGAATCTGCTGAATAATCCTGAGATCTTCGTGCGAACGCCCGGCGATTCGGGTCGGGGGCTTGAGCGCGGCACGCGATCCGTGACGTTGTTTTTGTCACTGATCTCGAGTTTGCTGCTTGGACTTTCTGGGGCTGCGGCCTTCGCGATCTTTCGCGCGCAGAGCTATGAGCGCTTGCGTACAGCGGGCATCGCCTCAGTTTTCGGCGCCGCAACTCGATCGCATGTGATGGCGGAATTTTTGCGCGTCAGTTTCGTGGTCCTGATCGCCTGCATCGGCGCGCAGGCCGCGAGCTACTTCACCGCGCGCATGGCTGAGCCCAGCTTGCAGCAGCTCATCGCGCGCTCCACCGCCGGCGAGTTTCGTTTGCTCTGGCCTTGGCAGGACTTCGCGGTGTTGGCCCTGGCCACATGGTTGGGTGCCTTGGCGTTCTTGCTGCCATTTCAGCAGCGCTTTCGCAGCGCTCGTCTTGCCGATCTTTTGGCCGATACCGTCACGCGTTCGGATGCGGCTGATGCGCGTGAGCCGGGCGCGCGAAGGATGCAGCTTGCGGCCTTGGGCCTCGGACTGAGTGCACTTGGACTTCTCAGTGCCTGGTTACTTGAAAGCGCGATGCGCGGAATGTGGGTGGCCTTAGGACTTTTGGCGCTCTTGGTGATCGGCGATTTGCTGGGGCGGGGGGCGTTTGCGCTTTTGGGTCGAGCCCTCAGGTGGACGGGGTCGGGTTGGTGGCGCTTGCTGGGCCTTCAGCTCACGCGCGCGAGGTTTGCCGTGCGCTTGGCTTTTCTGGCCATCGTGCTTTGCTCATTTGCAATTTCACTTGTTGGACAAAGCGTGCAGGCCTTGCAAGGTGATCTGCGTGAGCTTCGCGCGGATCGCGTGCCAGACTTTTTTCTCTTCAACATTCCAGAGAGCGAACTGCCGCTGTTGTCGGAGTTCGCCAAGGAGCGAGGCACCACTTTGGATTTTGTTTCGCCGATGATTCTGGCGCGACTTGAAGCGAAAAACGGTGTCGCCTTCACCGACGAGCGCTTTGCGCGCTTTCCTGTTCGCGTGACCTGGCGGGAAAAGCTGATCGACAGTGAAAGCCTCGTGCAGGGTCAAGCCTTGCCACCACGCTATGATGAGTCGCAGGGCCGGCCCAAGCTATCCGTTGAGGTCGAGTTCGCTGAACGCTCCGATTTCAAGATCGGCGATGTGCTCAAGTTTGACGTGCAGGGCGTGGTCATGGAGGCGGAGATCGCCAATTTGCGCCGCGTGAAGTGGACGGACTTCAATCCCAACTTCTTCATCAGCTTTCAGGCCGGAGTGTTGGAAGACGCGCCGAAGACTTGGCTGGCGAACCTGCAAGTTCCCGATGCGAAAAGAGGTCAATGGCAAGGCGAGCTCATCCGTCGCTTTCCCGACATCTCCGTGATCGATGTGGGGCAAACACTGGGTCGTATTGCCCAAATGCTCGGCGCCTTGTTGGGGCCCGCCGGTTTATCGGCCGCGTTGGCCGTTGGCTTTGCGACGCTCATTTTGCTCGCGCTCATTTGGTTTTCAGCGCACTCGCGCCAAGCTGAATTGCAATTGTTTCGTGTCTTAGGTGCTGATCCTGTGCGGGTGAGGTGGCTTTTGACCGCGGAATTGGCGATGGCCTCTTTGGGCGGCGCCGTGTTGGGGGCCAGTCTGGGCGCTTTGGCCTCCTGGTGGGTCAGCGTTGCATGGTTTGAATTGGCTTGGAGCTTAGATATTAAGCTTTGCTTGATCTTGATCGGCGCTGCGGCAGCACTCGGCGGGGCTTTGGGTCGCATCATGAGCTGGAGAGCTGAGCGAGGGCTTGGAAACGCACGCCGCCTCGTGTAAGACATCGTCACGTATTTTGAATTGCGAGCTGGGGGCTTTGTGGCTCTTGCGGATGGTCGTTTTTGGCGAGCCTAAGATCACACCAGCTTCGATAACCAGCTCCGATAGAGTAGGGCGAGGTCATATGAACTTGGATTCCAATTCACAGAATTCGGCGTCGCAATCTTCAACTTCGGCAAAAGATGGTTCGGCACAAGAAGGTGCGGCGACTTTGCTGATCTTGGCGCTCGCGATTTTGGCGGGCTTAAGCCGGCTGTTGCCGCATCCGCCGAATGTGACCTTGTTGACGGCGGCCAGTTTGCTCGCCGGAGCCTTGTTGCCGCGAAAACTGTTTCGCGCCAATGTTTTGATCTTGCTGGGAGTGTTGATCAGCGATCTCGCGCTCGGCCTGCATTCGACTCTGCCATTTGTCTACGCGGGACTCGCATTCGGCCCACTTTTGGCCTCTTGGTCGATGAGCTCGACGGGATCGATGGGCTCTTCGAGTGCATTCTCGCAGCGCATGGGGCGCTCGCTGGTGGCGGCCGGTGGCGCATCACTGGGCTTTTTTGTCATGTCGAACCTCGGCGTCTTTTTGGTCGGCGGAATTTATCCGATGACTTGGGTCGGCCTTGTCGATTGCTTTGTCATGGCTCTGCCATTTTGGCGTTCAAGTTTGATTGCGGATCTGGGCTTTGGTGTTCCGGCGCTGATTTGGGTCGCGCCTTGGCTCAAGGCACAACTGTTGGCGCCGATGTCGGTCAACTCAGATGCAGTGAATTGAGGAGATGGAGATGCCGAACAAATCGGATCAGTGGCCACAAAACGCCAAAGGCAAATTCTACGTCGACAAAACTTGCATCGCTTGTGACGCCTGCGTGATCGCGGCGCCAGGCAATTTCAAAATGCACGAAGAGGAAGGCCACGCCTTTCTCAGCAAGCAGCCGGACAGTCCGCAAGAAGAAGAGCAGTGTCGGGAAGCCATGCAAGGCTGTCCGGTCGAGGCCATCGGCAACGACGGCGACTGACGCCTTCGCGTTTCAAACAAATCACTTTTCGCCCAACAGGCGTCGGAAGTTCGTCGATCACTCGTCGACGAGTTGGCTGAGAACCTGTGGGCGGTTCAAGTTCGCATTGGCATCTGCGCTCGCGCCCACATGTTGAACCACCAAGGTGCGTGTCGGGAAGGGGATCTCGATCTTCTCCGTACGGAATGCCGCCTCGATCTCGCGATACAGCTCGCTCGGTAAATCGATGGCGAGTTCCGTGGCGGCCCAAGCGTAGACGATGAAGTCGAGCGACGAGGCTCCGAAGCCTTGCATGAGAATTCGCGGCGGCGGGTTCTTCAACACGCGCGGGTGCTGATCCAGAACGCGCGCGATCGTTGACTCCACCACATCGAGATTCGATCCGTAGGCCACGCCAATGTTCAATTCGATTCGTCGAATCGGGTAATGACTGAAGTTGGTGATCTGGGACTTCACCAAAGTCTCATTCGGAATTCGCACGATCAAATTGTTGAAGGTGCGAATTTTTGTGGAGAGCAGATCAATCGCAATGACTTCACCGCGAAGGCCACCCACATCGACGGTTTGTCCGACAACAAATGGCCGCTCGAAAATGAGAAAGAATCCCGAAATCAAATTCGAAGCAGAAGTTTGCGCGGCAAAACCCACGGCGACCGTCAGCACGCCGGCCGCACCGAGGAGCACTTTGATATCGAAGCCGAGCTGATCCAGCGCCAGCGCAAATCCCAAAGTCGTGAAGGTGAACGAGGCCAAGCGTTGCACGAGCAATCGCTGATTGGACTCCAGCTGTGTGAGTCGGCCGATGGACCGACGGGCTCGGCGTGCGACAAACAACATCACGCTGAGGAGAACCAAAGCTGTGAGCAAATCGCTCAGTCGATCCCAGGTGAGCAGATTGCCCGTAGCTTTGGCCCATTCTTCGTAAAGTTCGCGGAACTTTCCCGTCAGTGCATCCATTAGCGCTCCCGAAACATATTGTGATTCATCAGACCGCGAAGCGCCTTGATCGCGGGTTCGGAGGCCTGACTGCGTGGATGAGCGACGAGCTGGTGCGAGCCGCATTCTTTAGGAGGTTGCCGTTCAGGTCGCTTGTGCCATTGGCCGAATGCGGTCCACTCGAGACTCAATCGATCCGTCCAAAATCCGGTCTTTGTAGCGTGAAACAATGAAAGTTGCGGGCATGGAATCGGGAAGTGCTCCAGAATGCGAAGCGGTCCAGAGTTTCGAATTTCCACGGCAACGATCACGTGCCCAAGCCCCGAATTCATCTCACCCATTCGCTCAGAGAGTTGCGAAGGAAATCGCTCCAGGCTTTCGCGATCACTGGGACAGGCCCACGCGAGCTCGCCTTCGCGAGGAGCTGGCCCATGCCAAGTGTCCTGCACATCTTCCAGCGGAACTTCAAAGAGCGGACGTAGCGCGCCGGTTCCGGTCGTACCGTCAATTCGCAGGCTCAAAGGAACTTTGACGGCAAGGCTCAGCTTTTCCTCCGGAGCCAGGCTGATGGGCGAAAGTAAACTCGCGACATAAGTTCGCTCCAGAAGGCTCGGTTGAAAAATGAGATCAAAGCCTTCGGCGCTGGCCGAGATGGGTCGCGATCGCAGTGTCGGTCGAGATGTCAGTACCGATCGATGAGGCGGGGCCTCGGCCGATTGCAAGAGGCTCGTTACACCACTGATTCGGCGGGCTTTGGGCCATTGCCCGTGTGGAGTTGTGCTGAGGCGGCCTTGGCGAAGCGATTCGGACCACGAAACATAGTCATGAGCGAAGTGCCAGGCACGACCGCTGCGCTCGACCTGCACATTCAAACTGCCGATCTGCCAGAGGTCGGCGCGACCGGCGACAAAGACTTGTCGCCCCCACCATGACGAGAGTTCGTGACTGACTTCCATGACGAAAACCTAACACAGCGTCAGGCCGTAGAGCACGCCTGGGCCGGCTCCGGGTGCATCGCGGCGCTTGTCTCGCCGCCCCCGTGGGAGCATGATGACGGCATGTCCACAACAGGTTCGAGAACCTCGAAAAAGAAAATGAGCCGACGAAGTGTCGAGCAGCCCGAAGGCGGATCGCCTTCGCGCGCAACCACGCGCAAGAAGGCGCGGCGCAAGGGTGCGGCGGCGCGACGGATCGATCCGCAAGATCTGATGAGCGGCGGGCATGAGTTTCTCAACCGAGATTTGAGCTGGCTGGAGTTCAACTCGCGTGTGTTGCATGAGGCGGAAGATGCGCGCACGCCCTTGCTCGAACGCGTGAGATTTCTAGGTATTTACACCTCCAATCTCGACGAGTTCTTTATGAAGCGAGTGGCAGGCTTGCGAGCCCAAGTGGCCTCGGGCAGTCAGCGGACTTCCGCGGGCCAAACGCCGGTTCAGCTTTTGGCGAGTGTGCGCAAGCTTGTGATGGCTCAGCAGTCTCGTCAGGCGCGGACTTGGCGACAAGACATCAAGCCGGAGTTAAAGCGTCAGGGCATTGAGATCAGTGATTACAAGTCACTGTCAGGTGCCGAACGGCTGTTTGCCGCCCGATATTTTCGGCAAAACATTTTTCCCGTGCTCACGCCTCTTGCTGTTGATCCGGGCCTGCCGTTTCCGTTCATTTCCAACATGTCGATTTCGCTCGGCGTGACCTTGCGGGCTCCGGATCGCGACGAGAAGCTTTTTGCGCGTATCAAAGTCCCCAAGATCTTTCCGCACTGGATTCAAGTGCCGCGCGAAGACTCGCCGCAAGCGCCGATTAAGTATGTCTCGTTGTTGGATGTGATCGAGGCGAATCTGCGGGACTTGTTTCCTGACATGGAGATCCTCGATGTCATGCCCTTTCGCGTGACTCGCAACGTGGAAGTCGAACGCGATGAAGAAGATGCCGAGGATCTTCTCGAAATGGTGGCCGAAGAGTTGAAGCAGCGTCGCTTTGGTGAAGTTGTGCGCCTTGAGCATGGCCCCGAGCCCGACGCCTGGATGCTCAGGTTTCTGATGGATGAACTTGAGCTGACGGAAAACGAAGTTTACGAGCTTCCATCGATTCTCGACTTTTCGGACCTCAAGCCCATCATCGATGCGCCTCGTCCGGACCTGAAGTTTGAACCTTGGACGCCGCTTGTGCCGCCTCGTCTCATCGACGAGCAGGCTTCGATTTTCTCGGTCATTCGCCAAGGTGATCTTTTGGTGCACCATCCGTTTGAGAGCTTTGGCGCATCGGTGGAGCGCTTCATACGTGAAGCCGTCGAGGATCACGATGTTCTCGCCATCAAGATGACCTTGTATCGCACGGGCGACGATTCGCCATTCATCCCGCTCTTGATCCGCGCCGCCGAACAAGGCAAGCAAGTCGTCGTCTTGATCGAGCTCAAGGCGCGCTTTGATGAGGAGCGCAACATACATTGGGCGCAAGAGTTGGAAAACGCGGGCGTGCATGTGGTCTACGGTGTCGTGGGTTTGAAGACGCATGCGAAAGTGGCACTGGTGGTGAGGCGCGAGGCCGAGGGCGTGCGAAGTTATGCGCATCTCGGCACGGGCAACTATCACAAGCAGACCGCCAAGCTTTACACGGACGTCGGCTTACTGACTGCGCGCGAAGAGTTCGTCGACGATGTCGTGGAGCTATTCCACTTCCTAACAGGCCGAAGCCTCAAGCGGAGCTATCGAAAGCTCTTGGTGGCACCTCACGACATGAAGCCGGGACTTATCGAACGCATTCGTCGCGAAGTGGCACATGCGCGGGCGGGGCGTCCCGCGCGCATTATCGTCAAGTGTAACAGTTTGGAAGAGCGGGATCTGGTGCGCGAACTGTACGCGGCTTCGTCGGCCGGTGTGGAGATTGATCTCATCGTTCGGGGCTTTTGTTGTTTGCGACCCAAGGTCAAGGGCATGAGCGAGCGCATTCGCGTGATCTCCGTTATCGGGCGCTTTCTTGAACACTCCCGCATCCTCTACTTCGCCAACGGTTCGGCCAAGCCTGCAGACGGCGAGTTTTTGATTGGCTCCGCCGATCTCATGTATCGAAACCTGCTCGGCCGAATCGAAACCATGACGCCCGTTGAAGATACGGAAGCGAAGTTGCGGCTTTGGGAGCTCATCGACGTGATGCTCGCGGATCGAAGATCGAGCTGGGATATGCAAGGTGATGGCAGCTACGTGCAGTACCAGCCGCGCACGACAGTTGAGCAAATTGGCACGCATCAGAAGTTGATGTCGATGACTCGCGAACGGCATCGCGAAGAGCTTGCGAAGCTTGCCGAGACCTCGACGCCGGAGCATCCCGCGACGGATATGAGTCGTCGCATGAATCGGTTGAACGAAAGCGGCGAGGGCGAGCGAAAATGAATTTGATTTATGTTCGGCACGCCATCGCCATGGAGCGCGAGGAGTTTTCGCGCTATTGCATCGAGCGTGGCCTAGATGCGGACGACGAACTTCGCCCGCTCACAGCTGAAGGTAAACGCAAAATGCTCGACAATGCGCGCGGACTTCGGCGCTTGTTGGAGCGCGTTTTGGATCAGCATGGTTCGCGCCCGATCATCGTCACGTCACCTTTGGTGCGGGCTCGACAGACAGCGGAAATTTTGGAGAGAGTGTTTTATCCAGAATTGCATCAGGCGGATGGAGCGGGAAAAAAGAAATCTCGGAAAAAGCACAAGCGACTCAATCGCCGAAAGGGCCCAGGTACACAAATTCTGGCCACGGAGACTTTGGCGCCCGGGCATTCACCCGAAGACTTTCGCAACTGGCTGTATGACAGGGTCCGAGGCGGGGAGCTGGGGCGCTTGCCTCCCGGAACCGTGGTCCTGGCAATTGGCCATGAACCTGAACTTTCGCAAGCCGTGCACTGGTGGCTGACTGGCCAAGTGAAGGCGCGCACGCCCTTCAAAAAGGGTGGAGCACTGAATTTGGAATTGGGACAGGCGCTGTTTCCAAGCGAAGCTCGTCTGATGTGGTCGATGCCACCTTCTGTGTTGCGCGTGCTTTCTAAGGCGACCTAGGTCTCAGCGATTTACAGAGCCTGACCTAAAATTAAAACGGGCGGCCCAAAGGTCGCCCGTCCTGATGTACAAGAATAAAAACGAAGGGATCAGCCTTCAGTTTTCTTCGCCTTCTTTGGGCCTTTTTTCTTGCCCATTTTCTTTTCGCCCTTTGCAGGCTTGGCATCGGCTTGATCAGCCGCTGCATCCTTGCCGGCATCAGCAGCTGCAGGTGCCGCAGCAGGTGCCTCAGCCGCCGTGCCGGAGTGATCGTGACCAGCGTGATCATCCGACGCGAGCGCGGTCGAGCTCAGTGTCAGTGCGGCCAGAGCCGCCATCATCATTCGAAACGCTGAATTGATAGCGTTTTTCATTTGAAACTCCTTCGTCGATTCTTAAGCCGACGAAACTTTCTATCTCGCGATCCATTCGCGAGGTCCCTCTAGTCTTGTGGATGGCCGGGCAATGTAAAGTCCTAGCGTAGCGAGTTAAGCAGGCCGTCTCGCAATCCGACATGGGGGATGAGTAAGGTGTCCAGGGCCACGCAATCCATAATGGCTAAGGTGACCAGTGCCGCGGGGACCACGACGTCCGCCCGGTCGGGGCGAAGGCGCAGAAACTGGACCCGCTCTTTGAAGCTCATGCTTTCCAGGTGCTCGGTGAGCTCGGCCAACTCGTCACGAGACATCGAGTAAATCGATGTCTTGGAGAGGAGCGCAACGCGCAGTTTGCCCAGACACTCAAAGTTGCCGCCCGTGCCGATCGCAAAGTCGACCACCTTGCCCTTGAGATGCTCGCGCAAATATTGACGAACCGGAGCGAATTGATCGCGGATGGTTTCAGCCAAGTGTTTTTCTTTGAGCTTCCGAGACTCAAGAAGCTCCAGGAGTCGAACCGTGCCAAGCTTGAACGACTGCGAGGCCAGAACCTTGCTGCCTTCAGCGAGACTGATCTCCACGCTTCCGCCGCCTATGTCGATCATGACGGAACGACGGTTCTTGAGAACGACTTTTTGCGAGATCGCTTGAAAGATCAAAAGGCCCTCTTCCAGGCCATCGATCACCTCGACGCGCACGCCAGAGTGCTTTTCGATCTCCTGAATGACAGCGGCCGAATTCTTGGCTTCGCGAAGCGCGCTGGTTGCAACCGCCCGCACGCGCTTCACGCCATGCTCCCGCATAAAGCCGCGAAACTTCATGAAAGTCTCAACCGTCCGCTGCAAAGTCTTTTTGCTGATTTCGCCTTGGCCCGAAAACACATCGTGCCCCAGGCGAACGCCTTCGCGATATTTTTTGAGGATATGAATCTGTCCACGTCGATCGACTTCCCCGACCACCAAGCGAATCGCGTTGGAACCGACATCAATGGCGGCCAATCGATGACCTGACGTGGTCGAGGTCGGCGCTGAGGATCCCGGAGGCTGGAATTTCAATTTCGCCCCGGCGTCCTGAAATGCATCCATGCCCCATTCTGAAGCCAAATCCTGGTTCGGCGCAAGGCCGCAAATCCCTTGCTGATGCGAAAAGCGAAATGGTCGGGGTCGTGTCTCCAGGGACGGCGCTGATCAATTCCTAACCTCAAGCCGACGTGAAGCTGACACACGCAGTTCGCTTCTCGGGACAGAATTGAAGTGTCAGGTGGTGCGAGGAAAACGACCCAAGCCGAAAGGAGTCTCAAAATGATCATGGCGGATCTGCATGTGCACTCCAACTTCAGTGACGGAAAGCTCAGCGTGGCTGAGCTTGTGGACTTCTACGGAGAGCGACAGTTTGGCTGCATCGCCATCACGGATCACATCTGCGAAGAGCAGGGGATTTGGGGTAAGGCCGCGGGCCTTCTTCGCTACACGCTGTCGGCTGAAAATTTCGACGTCTATCTCGAGACCATCAAGTGCGAGGCCGAACGAGCTTGGGATCAATATCGAATGATTTTGATCCCGGGCTATGAATTGAGCAAAAACTCTTGGTCGAATCATCGCTCGGCCCACATTCTTGGCTTGGGCGTCAGTCAGTGGTTATCGGCCGAGTTGGACATTCTGAGTCTAACCAAGGGGCTTCGAGATCAAGGCGCGCTGAGCATTGCCGCACATCCTGTTCACACCGGCAGCTGGGAACCTCAGACCTTGCACTTGTGGCATCGCCGCGAAGAACTTCGCCACGAGTTTGATGCTTGGGAAGTCGCCAGCGGGACGAAGTGGTTTAAGCCTGTCGCGGATTCGGGTTTACCGATGTTGGCCACCAGTGATCTGCATCATCCCCGACAAATTCATGCGTGGAAGACACTCCTCCATCTTCGCCGAGGTGAACCCAATCCCGAGGCCTATCTCGAAGCCATCCGCCAACAGCGCCTTGAGTTCAAGTTTTGGTCCGAGCCTGAGTTGATGAGTCACATGCTCCCCTTGCGCCGAATGCCGATGCAGCCTCAGGCCTTGCGGGCTTAATCAGTCGAAAGCCGCGCCAGTTGCCGGAAAATGCAGCGATCGCCGTGAATTGAGCCAGGGCTCTGGCTTTCCGTTGAGCGAGGCCCTGACAGAATCCTAACTCAGGCCGCTTCGCAAAATGCTTCAAATCGGGAGGCGTGTGAGGGAACTTGGGACTGCCCAACTCAATTCGGAGGTCCGCATGCTTACGAGTTTCTTCAGCCAGTTCGCCGTTCAGCTCTCACTCCACGTGAAGTCGCATGGCCTTGCCTTGCGAGTCGGTGCGGGCCTGCTCTGCGCCTTCGTCATGGGAATTGCGACTCCCACCTACGCGGCCAATATGCGCGGTGACACCTTGTTGATGACGGGCTCGGGTTCGACCTTCATCAACCCACTCTTTTCTAAGTGGTTTTCCGAGTACAACAAGCTGAATCCAAAAGTCGAAATTAACTACCAATCCAAGGGCTCGGGTCAGGGAATTACCGACTTGACCAAGCGAACCGTCGACTTTGCAGCAAGCGACGTGGTGATGACAGCGGATGAAATCAAAAAGGCTGGCTCCGATGTTCTGCATTTCCCAGTCGCCATCGGTGCTGTCGTGCTGGCCTACAATCTGCCCAGCCTCAAGGTGGCGCTAAAGCTTGATCCGGCCGCGATCTCGGCCATTGCCCGAGGTCACATTAAAAAGTGGAATGATCCAAAGCTTGCCGCACTCAATCCCGGCGTGAGCCTTCCGGATCAACCCATCTTCTTCATTTATCGCAGCGATGGTTCGGGCACTACAGGTGTGTTCACCGACTACCTTTCGCGCGTTGATGCGGACTTCGCTAAGGAAGTCGGTGCAGGCAAAGCCGTGCGATGGCCGACAGGTCTTGGCGGCAAGGGCAATGAAGGCGTCACGGCCAATCTCAAGAACACCGTCGGTGCGATCGGCTACATCGAGAACACTTATGCTCTGGCGGAAAAAATGGCGACCGCACAGTTGAAGAACAAGGAAGGACAATTTGTTGCTGCAAGCCTCGATTCAATGACCGAGGCCGCGGCTCAAAGCTTAAAAGCGGCGGGCAAAGGCAGCGCCGACCTACGCATTTCTTTGATCAATGCCAGCGGGAAAAAGTCCTACCCGATGACTTCCTTCACATTTTTGCTGGCTTACCCTAAAACGCCAGCTCCTGCCGGGACAGAGCTTGTGAAGTTTATGAACTGGGCGATGGCGCATGGGCAAAAGCTGACCACGCCTTTGCATTACGCACCCTTGCCTCCTAATTTGATCAAGTTGATTCAAGCTGAGGCGCAAAAGATCGCCCCTTGAGTTTCGCAACTCAAGAGCCGTGACCATTTCATCCGAGCTTGGGTTTTCCGCTGAGCTTCGTCCGAAGCTCGCGGAAAACTTCATCAAACATTTCCTCAGTCAATCGGCCTGTGAAAGTGTTTTGTTGGCTGGGATGGTAGCTACCGATCACGAAAACTTCCTTATCCGAGTTTCCCCAAATGTCGGGCATGAAGTAACTGGCACCATGTGCAAAGGCCGGAGGACGTGATGCCTGTTTGTTCACCTTGGTCGCGACTTTTGCCCGCGTGGCGACGGCATCCCAGGCGATCTTTCCCAAGCAAAGAATGGCGCGAGTCCGCGCAGTCGCCAGTGTGGCGTCAAAGTGCTCCGCACAGTTGAGGATTTCATCTCGAGACGGCTTGTTGTCAGGCGGGGCGCAGTGAGCGACGGCTGTGATCACGGCTTGTCGCAGTTGATTGTCTTCGGCGCGTTCCCAACCTGACGTCGTCGCAAAACCAAATTTGTGAAGTGCGCGATACAGCCAACGACCACTTTGATCGCCGGTGAACATGCGCCCCGTTCGATGCGCGCCGTGAGCCGCGGGCGCGAGACCGACCACAAGAAGTGAAGTCGGCGCGCTGCCAAAGTTGGGCACCGGACGTCCCCAGTAGTCTTCATCGCGAAACGCTTTCCGCTTCTCGGTGGCGACCGCTTGTCCGTAAGCCATCAACCGAGGACACCTGCGACAATTGATGATTCGTAGTTGCAGCTTCGACCAAGCATCATTTTGCGCCGGAGAAACCTTGGTGCTCACTTTGACTCCGACTGAAGTTGAATGAGTCGCTGAACTTCGGCCTCGATTCTGGCTTTGAGGTCTTCAACACTTTCGGGCGAGTTGACCTGAAGATGCATTTCCCCCATTGGGTAGACGGCCACAGCAATGCCTTGCTCGCAATAATCGAGGCAGCCGGCGGAGTTAACTCGCACTCTGAGGTGAGCCGTCGTTGGATCAGTTTTGATCCGTTGGCTGAGCCATGTTTTCAACTGCGCTCGGAGAGCTTCTGAATTCATGTTGCCGCACGAAGGTCGAGTGGTGTTCTCGCGTCTGTTGGTGCAAACGAATACGTGCAGGTCATATCCGGTCTGATTGTCTGAAACTTGTTGGGTTGCAGCTTTGTTGGGCGTCACAACTTCTCCTCATGGGCTCGCATTGCGCGTCGATCTCCGAGTTACTGTCGATCTTGCCGTAATTTGAGCGGAGATGCAGTTGCAGAATGGAGCCAGATCACAGGCGTGAAGAACCAAAACGGCGCCGTTGTTCTTCCCAATTGATGTTTCGTGCGCGTTTCCATCGGCGAGGGCGAAGCATTCGCAATTCAGCGCTTGAAAATTCTACGTGACAACGGCCCGGAATTTGCGAGCATGAAATGAAGTTCGATCGAAAACCGAGAACTCATTTTTCAAGTGAGAATTCCCGCGCAACTCGATCAACCAATCTATCGAAAGGAGGTCGCAAATGATCCAGCAACCGATCCAGCTAATGGCCCGGCTTACGACGACGGCAACGAACCTTAAGGAAACATCTCTTGATGTGATCCGCACAGGCTTTGGCGGAGTTGATATTCCAGCATTCATGGGCGGCCTCCGCCGCGTCTGCTGAGTTCATCAATTCCATTCTGACGATTCTTCAACCTGAGCGCGCAGCCAGTGCTTCGCCGTGCTTGGGCTGATCTTGGCTTTGGCGCCTCATACGCCGAAGCCATCGAGCTGTCGTCTCTGAACTCGGTCATTTCAGTTTCAGCAAGTTGTCGATGTGAAAGTTTTAAACGTCCACTGCGGACGAGGAGGTTGGCGATGACATCGCCTCAGAAGATTTCGTCGGTTGCGAGTTCCGAAATGGAAACCGCGCTTCCGACAGCAAAGTACGAATCAGGCGCGGAACCTGGACTGAAAGTCTTGGTGAGTGTGCCCGTCAAAAATTTAGAGCGCACCGAAATAAATTCGGCGCGAGAAAGTGAGCAGCCGATGTGGGCGTTGAGTCGACCGGCTTGGGAAGTCTGGTGGCAGGAAAAGAAGAGAGTTCGATGGCGAGAAGTCGCTCGGGTGTGGAGGCCAGTGGCCTCGGCACTTCAGCATTTGCTGAGTGAGCCTTTAGTGCGTCGAGTTTCTCCACAACATCGGCCCGAAGCTCGACATGAGTTCGAAAATGTTGAGCTGCGTGCAGGAGGGTGGGGACGTGTCTTTTAATCTCTTCCTTGATGTTGATGATTGTGTTGCGACGCGAGCTTCGCGTGTTCGATCGCGCGACTCGCGTTTTTTCAACACGACTCGAATTCACCGGCCTACGGGCGCGGTCGAGGTCGAAGTTCATGAACGGGCCGGTGTGATGACGGCGGCGAATTCACCCGGCCCCATCTCTTGCGCGCTTTGCTCGCCCCACTTTCACGCCAATATTTCACGCCGAATTTTCATGCCAATTGTTCATGCCAATTGTTCATGACTGATCATAGAATTGACAGGCCATCTAACTGCTCAATAAGCGCGAAGCTGGGGTCACCCCAAGCCACGCTTTGATCTGGGCCGGCTTTGACAAAGAAGCCCGCAATCTGACCCTGAAATCCCTTCTCAACTTCAAATCTGAGATACGACGCGCGGCTCCAAGCATGCTAAATTCCTGCGACGCTGGGCTCTTTTGGGCTGGTGCCAATTTGGGCGGCGAGAGCCTTGCTAAGCACCGGTGTCCGAAGGCCAAGCGGGTGAGTCCGAACGGCGGACCAACGGCGGATCAGTTGTTTGATCGAAGAAGAGGGAAATGAGTTTGAAGTCCTTAAATACGCTGAACTCAAATTCGAAATCGAAGGCCCGCTCGCCCATGTCTCTGGCGGCCGCTCTTCTTGGCTTGTCGCTGACGCTGGCATCTTCAGCTTTGGCGCAAAGTATTTCTTCGGCCAACGATCCGGCGACCCTCGCTGCGGCGGCCGGTGAAGACGGACGTCCGTTCCGTTTCGGCGGAACGATTTTGATCGAGACCACACGCAACGCCAACGAGGACGATCGCGAAAGTTTTGGCGGATGGTATCAGCTGACAGCCAACGCTGTTCATAAGAAGACGGCGATCTCAACCAGTCTGCGGTTGGGATGGACTCAAGAGTACACTTACCAACGAGATGACGGCTCCAACGGCTCGATGGAAAACCCGTCGCTGAGCATCGCGAAGAGCTTTCGCAACGGCAAAGACTACGAGATCCCGTGGATTGACTCGCTTTCACTGTCCTTCGGGACTTCTGTGGGCGCCAACCGTGAAGCGGCTCGACGCACTTTCTTGTGGTCCAACTCGCTGACGCTGACGGGTACGAAGTCCTTAGGACGGTTCACACTCCGTCAGGGATTCGGATATTCGCGATCTTTCTTCGAATACGATATTCGCGATAGTGGCGTGGTCAACTCGCCGAACACCTATCGTTCCACATCTTCGGTGGAGTTGAGTTTGACGGATCAACTCGCACTCAGCAGCTCATTTGCCTATGCCTACTCGGTGAGCTTTCAAGGCGTGGGTCGAGCGACGCAATCGTCCTCGGCCAGCGTCGACTATATGATTTCAAATCGACTCGCGGCCTCTTTGGGTGTGGCGGTAGAACGCGGCACTTTGGAGCCCGACGGTCAGATCAATCGAGTGAAGTTCTTTGCTCCGGAATCGGCGCAGTACTTCTTTGACTTGATGATCTCGCTGTAAGACGGGCGACAAATTTTAGGTTGCAGGTTTCTCTCTTGAGAAAGGAGCCGACATGAAGAATCGGCTGTTGAAGACAAAAGCTCTTCTCCTCCGCGCGGTTGCGGTAACGCTGGCACTTTTGAGTGTCGGGACCTCGGTCGTCGGCTGTACGAAGGCCAAAACTGAGAAGTCGATGGTCGACACGAGCTTTTACGTGCCGAAGTCGGACTTTGAAGGGAAAACCTTCTCTTTGGTTCGCGGGATCGAAGAAGCGGATTCAAGCAACGTCGTCGGCGCGGTTCCTGGATTCTCGCAAGACTACGGCTTGGTGACGGTGCGAATCACCGAACGCGAAATTCAATTCGTGGAAGTCTTCAACCCGGAGACGCGTGCGGAAACCCGTACGATTCTGGCGTCATTCCCGATCGTCGACCACTTCGACATTCAGCGCGAAGAGAACGACTTTAAGGAAAAGACTCATCGAATCGTGGAGAACCGCGAGCGCCCCTGGCAGCAGCGCGCTTACATGCGTGTGGATTGGACTCGTCCTTCCAACTCGCTGTCGAGCTTGTCGCGCTTGGCGGATGATCTCACGGCTCGTGAAGAGAACACGGTTTTGTTGGAGACTCCAAAGAATGAAAATGGTCACATTTCTTGGTTGACGGAGTTCAGCCTCAAGGCGGCACCGCCGTCGTGGTTGCCCTACGACCCCTACATGGGTTCACGCGTTGTCGCGCGCACGCACCTTGTGCCGCTCAAGGCATCGGATTATCAGCCCGTGAATTATCGCGAGAAAGACTTCTCGCGCTTTGGCTACTTCTTCACGATGCAGCAGTTCGAAGATCCTGAAAAGGGTCTGTTGGACAAGGATCTGGAAAACCACACTTTCGCGCTGATGCACAACGTGTGTGAGCCGGGTCGCAAGTCAGCATCGGGTCAGCCGCTTTCATGCTCGACCAACAAAGTATCCTTCAAATTGACGAAGGGATTCCCTGCGCGCTTCGTGCCTCTGGCTCGTCAGGCTGTGCAAGAGTGGAATCAAACTTTCAAAACGGCTTTGGGTCGCTCCGATGACGTCGTGGTCTTGGATGAGTCGGCGCAAGTCGACTTGATTGATCCGCGCCAGCACACTTTGGCTTTCTATGAGCCGAAGTCGCCGGGCGGATTGTTGGGCGTCGCTCAGTGGATGTCGAATCCAATGACTGGCGAATTGATCGCCGTGCGCGCGACAGTTTACCAAGACGGAATTCGCGGCACCTTGGGTTGGGTTGATGAGATCATTGATCTCATCTTGGCCGACGAGCGTTTCAAAGAGATGTTCTTGAAAGTCGGCGCTCCGGCGCACGTGGCTCAAGGACCGGCAGCGCATCGCGGTCACTCGCATGCCGAAGGTCCCAGCGTTCGCGAACAGCTGAATCAACTGCATCGCGCATTGAAGATGAGCGATGTGCGTTCAGCAAATCGCGGCGTATCTCTGCGTCAGCAAAAACAGCAGTTGCGCACGGCTTTGGCCGAGCCCCGCGGACGCGGCGTTGAGCGCAAGCGCGATCTCATGCGCAAGGCACCCGAATTGTTCCAAGTCGCGGATTTGGAGCGCATCGGTGGTCGGATTGCCGCGTTCGAAGAAGTCTTCGACGTGAAAGGCGCTCGTTCAGCGCAAGCACAGACTCGGGCCGCGCAATTGGGCGGACTTGAGCATCTCCATGAATTCGGTGCGGCACTTCGCCAAGAAAAAGCATTGGCGGTTCAGCAGGCGGCGACTGGTATTCACGGCCAAGAATTGGTTGAAGAAGCGGCCGTTCGCTACATCCAACGTGTATTGGAGCGATATCCGAATCTTCAGGATTTCGCCGCTCAGCGCTCGGTGATCCGAGATGAGGTGGAAAAGCTGACGTTCTATTCGACGATGCTTCATGAGATGGGTCATACCTTTGGTCTGCGCCACAACTTCGAAGGCTCGGCGGATCAACGGCACTACCATCCTGAGTATCGCAACATCATGCAGAAGCTCGCGGCTGGTGACACTTCGGTGAAGCCGGAAGATCTTGAGCCCTATGCCTACTCGTCCATCATGGACTACGGTGGCGACTTCTATTCGCAGGCCGGAGGACTTGGACCGTACGATAAGGCTGCGATCCGATACGCTTACAACCGCGGCATCAACAAGGAGTCAGACCCGGTCGTGCAGGCGCGCTTTGCATTCTGTACGGATCATGAGGTGAATGAGTCCATCACTTGCCGTCGATTTGACAAGGGTTCGAACGTCTCGATGATCACGCAGAGCTTGATCGATCGCTTTGAGCGCAACTGGCTGCTCAGCCACACGCGCCGCGGTCGAGCCAACTTCGAGCGCATTGCTCGCAATTATCCGATGCGCGCTTTGGTCAATTACATGATCCCGATTCGTCAGGTCATGGACGAGATGATCTTCTCGTTGATCACTTCGCCGACGGTGCCTGCGCAGCAAGGGCAGTGTGACTCTCTGTTCATGCGCATCTCTGTTGAGCAAGGTGAGATCGCGAATATTTGCGATCCGATGACAGCAGAGCGAGCGGGCGTTGATCCAACCGACATCGGCACATTCGAGAACGCACTGTTCAACGAGCAGGGCGAGTTCCGTAAGCCGCCGATGAGCTATGTGCCCGGTGGTTTGGCGGACTTGCTGTTCTCCAACGCCATGGCGAAAATCTTCTTTGCGAACACCATCGGCTCGACGGAGCCGGGTACCTTCTTGGCGATCCCCACACAATCGGGCGAAGTCATGCTCGAGCGCTTGGGTGCTGGCGGTACGGATGAAGAAAAGCTTGCGGCCTTCGCTGAAGAGCGTGGGATCAACGATCCGCGTTTCTTGGAGCAGGCGAAGAACTTCATCGGTGAGCTCGAGCTGGGCCGTTACGGTCGTCCGTTCATGTCGTCGGCCTCGTCGGGTGGCGCATGGACTCGTCAAGAGAACATCGGTTCGTTCTGGGATAAGTACGTGGCGATGATTGCTCTGGGTATCAAAGATATCGGCGTGGATAAGTACTCGCAGATTTCGATGACCGGCAACGCCTACTCGTACCCGCAGACTCGCACATTCACGACGCGTTTGTTCGATGCGCTCGTAAATCAGAAGGGTCGCGTGGCCTCGGTGCCCTTGAAACTTCGCAACGGCCAGACCGTGATGGGTATGGTTGAGGCGTCGATGAACCGTGACACGCAGGCTATTGCGACGGTGACTTCGCTCACAGATTTTGTCGCGGACGGAGATGAATCCGTCATCGACAAGATGCGCGTGTGTTCGACGAACGAACGCGGTTGCTTGACGAGCATGGGTCAGCGATCTGTGGAGTTCACATCGGCATCGGGACAAGATCAGTTCCGCGCGGTGCAAACGCTGCAGAACGACTCGATCGCATTCTCGCTGGTGAGCTCGGCCGCTGAAATCGCGAAGCAACGCGATGAGTGGTTGGAGAAGCAACGCAAGGCGAACGATCAGAACGCAGACAACTTGATGAAGCTGTCTGAAGGCGAAGGTCGTTTCGTGGCCTATGCGCAAGCATTAAGTCGGGTGCCGGAATTGGCACAAGCCGCTGAGGCATTGGTGGGTGTGCAGGGACGTGATCCGGGTGCATGGGGTCTGATGAAGACGATCGTGGGCCGAGTGGATCAGCTGCCGTTGTTCACGACGATCAACTTTGCTCAAGAGGCGGCGGGCCGTTTTGTTCGCGCGCAACAAGCTGTGACCGAGCTGATCACGGCAATGGGCGATACGGGCCGTTGTGGTCCGCCCAATGCTCCGGCGAATTCGCGCCCTGGCAATGCGGGTCGTCCAAATCCGGGCACTGCACCTGCTCAACCGGGTGCCGGTCAGCCGAACAACATCACGGCTCCTGGTGTTTCGCCGGGATCTGTGACGGGTCTTGCGACCGGTGAGCCGCTCGATGGCGCGGCTCCTGTTGTGGTGACACCGCCAGCGACTCAGCCGGTGAATGCGGCTTGCGAACAAACTCCCGAAGCACAAAAGCGTCGCGAGTTGGAAACATTGAAGGCGCAAGCTGAAGACATGGCGAAGCTCGCTGTGGAAGTGATGTCGTCCACGCTTGACGGCAAAGTGGCTCCGCTTCGCGTGCGTCGCTTGAGTGATGAGATCGCGCGAGCCGAGGCGAACATTCGCCTCATCCGTCGCGTGATGAAGGCGACAGGCGCAGATTGAGCGCGGTGATCACACTTGGGCCGAGGCCACAGGTCTCGGTTCAGTTTTAATATCAGAATTGGGGGAAGCGAGAATTCGCATCCTAGGTCCAGAGGGGGTCTAACGACCCCCTCTTTTTTTGGGGGGGGGACGGGTCCAGAGGGGATCTAACGACCCCCTCTTTTTTTTGGGGGACGGGTCCAGAGGGGGTCGTAAGACTCCCACTTTTTTTTGGTGAAGGGACTTATGTGCCCTGTGCCCATTCGATGATGACGATGCCGTTGGCTCCTGGGCCACCCATCGTGTTTTGTCCATCACCGCCACCTCCACCTGCGCCGACAATTGTGACTTTGTGAATGCCGGTTTGCGTGGGACGAAACACATTCGCGGGATTGCCGGGAGAGTTGAACACGCGAACATTGAGCGTGGGGAGCACACTCGTTGAGTCACAACTCACAATGGTCTTGTTGGGATTTACAGGCGGACTGGATGTCGCGCGCACGTTTTGCGAAATGCATAAAGGTTGCAGTGGACTCGCCATGGTGCTGGCATCGAATGTGATTTCCAAAAAACCCTGAAACTCTTCGGCGACACCCGTCGCGACCAAATCTTTGAGTGCGATGCTGGCTACGCGCAGCTTGTAGTTGGACCCGGGGAGAAATTCGCCGGACTGCGCCAGCACAGGTGAGGTGTTGGATGTGCCAGAATAGAGAGTTGCGATCGGAATATTGGAATTGGGAGTTGCAGAATTGAAGGTCAGTCCACTCATCTGCCAGTTGCAAACATCCGGGTTGGAGAACTGGCGCATGATCTGCTGTTTGAGATCCACGCTGTCTTGCTTTTGCGAAAGAAAGCGAACTTGCTTCTGTTGGAAGTCCAACATCATGGCCATCGTCAACGCGATCACGCCCATCATGCTGACGTAAATGAGAAGTTCGACGAGTGAAATTCCGCGTGTTGTTAGTCTTCCCAGCATTTGACAAACCTCACAAATGCTCAGGCGCGCAGCGCGCTTCTTTCTCGGGCCGACCTTGTTCGAATTCTACGTATGTTGTTTGATCTTCGACAATCAATTGCTGAACTCACGCTCAATCAGTTGCTGAAGGAATGCTAAAGCATCATCAGAGACTGCAAACATTGAGACTCAGACTCAGTCGCTGCTGGATTGCGCGATGGAGTGGCTTCGGCTCCGAATTGGGCTTTTCATTCGCGCGCGAAACTGTAAAATTCGGGGCATGAAGGCCAAAGATCGACAAGCAAGGCAAGAGCGGCGAGGTGAGGCCGGTTTCAATCGACATCACGAAGCGCGTTGGGGCTCGCGCTGGTTGAGTTTGCGCGAGGCACTCCGTCAACCAGCGCGTAAGGTGGCGTATGAGCTCAGTCGCGCGCTTGCGACTCGTGAAAGAGTCTATCACTTGGACGCGGGTTCTTTGTTTCCGCCTTTGGCATTGCAGATCTCCGTGGGTGAAGAGGTCTTAGATCTTTGTGCGGCACCTGGAGGCAAGAGCCTGGTGATGTGGGCCGCCGGGGCCTCGAGATTGATTGCCAACGAAGTTTCTGATCCTCGACGTGCTCGATTGAAGGCCACGCTTCATGACTTTCTAACGGATGAGCAAATGCTCGAAGTCAAAGTTACCGGCTTCGATGCGCAAAAGTGGGGACTCCATGAGGCGAATGTCTATGATGCTGTTTTGGCGGATGTGCCTTGTTCGGGCGAACGGCATTTGCTTCAAGACGCCGACGAACTACAAAGCTGGTCCCCTCAGCGAAGTTCGCAGTTGGCCATTCGCCAATATGCGATCCTAGCTTCGGCATTGACGGCGGCGAAACCGGGCGGACGAATCGCTTACTCGACTTGCTCAATCTCGGAAGATGAAAATGATGCCGTCATGGCCAAGCTTGCCAAACGTCGTGGCGCAGAGTTTGAGCGCATGGACTTGCCTCAGGAATTGCTCGCAAGGGCAAATGACTTGCGAGTTGAACTTGAGCCGACGACTTGGGGCTATTGGATCTTGCCGGATCGTTCAGAAAATGCGGGACCCATCTACTTTTCGCTTGTGAGAAAATCCCACGCTGTCAGCATGTAGTTCATGGCAAAATACTCGCTGAAAAATCAAAGCATTCTTATAACTGGCGCGAATCGTGGCATTGGTGCGGCGATTGCGACGGCATCGGCTCAGCGTGGATCGCGTGTCATCTTGGGCGTGAGAGATCCGGCGGACTCAACCGCACAAGACATGCGACGAAAGCTTGAGGCTTTAGGTGCAAACGTTGAAGTCATCGAACTCAACTTAAGTTCGCGCGCTCATATCGAAGACTTTCTGAAGCGCTGGGGGGCGCGAGAGGCTCCTGATGTATTGGTCCACAACGCAGGCGTACTGACGGGCGGTTTGATCGAATCGCAAAGTGTGGACGAGATCTACTTGTCCTTGCAGGTCAACCTCGTGGGCGTGGCGCATTTAACACGAGAAATGTTGCCGGCGATGCTTCGGCGCGGCTCGGGTTGTGTCGTGGTCAACTCGAGTGTTTCCGGCGTGATGAACTTTCCTTTGGCCTCGACCTATTCGGCAGCGAAGACGGGAGTTCTAGCGCTCGCCAATTGTGTGCGCGCAGAAACCCAGGGTACAGGCGTTCGAGTCCTCAGCTTGCTCACACCTGGAGTCAAGACTCGAATGTTTGACGAGATCCCAAAGCGCTATGGTGCGCATCTGGATTTGGATTTTTTGGAGGGCGCGATTTCCGCCGAGGCATGGGCGGAGCAAGTTTGCGATGCGATCGAAGCTGGAGTGGAGGAGCTTAACCCTCGCGGTGCAACGCGCGCCGGGCTTTGGATGGCGAGACATGTGCCGGGAGTGTTTCAAAGGTTGGTGGCGAGCAAGTTCAATCGCTCCGGATCTTAAAGGGCCATGGCCCCACGTCTTGTGTTTAGACGCCGAGTAATTGTCGACGCTTTCCTGTGAAAGCTTGGAAAGCTCTTGGGAAATTCAAAGCCGTGGCCGAAAAGTTGTGAACAAGTTCGTCATTGAGATGAGCCGATGTTTCGAATTGAGACGATTGAGCCTCTCAATTTGGTGGCCATCGCGATTGTGGCGAGACTGACGCAGACGTGAGCGGCGATGCTGGTCTTGGTTCTGCATATTCGTTGAGGAAACCCAGGGTGAGCTCGCGATCGGCAGAACGACGTCGATTTGAGTTTGCCTTGGCGGCACGAACGACTTGTGGTTTGCCCGAGGCCGCTCGGAGCATTCGTGAGGTCGCTCATACGGTACGTGGGGTGATTTGTGATTCGATTGACTTTCCGTTCGCAAAATTTGCGGGTCGGGCTTTCGCTCAAAGACATACGGCATCTGGCGACGCGCTCTCAGCGTGGCGGTGCCCGCTTGCGTCCCCTCGTTTTCATGTTCATCTCAGGCTTGGTCTTGTTGCTCGCATTTCAAAACTGTGCGGATGAGAACGCGAGCGTGGGCGGTCGAATTGAGACAGATTCAGGTTCGCCAGTCTCGGTGATCAATCCCGTCAGTCCCGCATCGGACTTACAGTTTGTCGAAAATAAAGTCGCTGTGGCCTCGTCCACAGGTGAGTTGCTCCTTCAGGGGCGATGTTCGGTTGCGCAAGAAGGTGCGCGGCCGAGTTGGACTTTGAGCGATAGCGAAGGGCGTGTGGTCTTCAGTGGCCACACGGAATGTCGAGACGGGCAGTTTGCGGTGGATCTTCGTCCGCTTGCCGTTCTCAATTGCGGAGCTGAGGTGAAGGTTGTCGCTCGATTAGGAGCGAAGTCGCCCGCTGAGTTGCGACTGGAGCGTCGATGTGAAGCTGAAGTGGTCAAATCCGGAGAGAGCTTGAAGGTGCTATTGCCATCGGCGCTCGATGCGGGCTCGCTCAGTTGTGTTGTTGAAATCTCACGCAGTTCTTCGGAGTTCTGTCAGCATGTTTGCTACGACTCCGAAGGTCGTGTGGCTCACGCGACCGCACTATCCGGCGCGATCTGCGAGTAAACCTCGACATCAGTCGAGGTGCTGGCGAGAAGAGTCGTTGTCGATCCTGTTTTCACAAGCCAGAATAGTTGCATGGATCTCGGCGCCGCCGTGCGGTTCTTATACGATCATAACGAACTGATACTCGGCGTGTCGCTGGTACTGTTTCTCATTCTCACCGTACTCATTTTGATTCGCAGTGTTGTTGAGGGGCGAGCAGCGTCGCAGGAAGAAGACGCGGCACCGGCCTTGGATGTCGATCAGTTGAATTCCGCACTCGAGCAAGCCTTGAGCAAGGCGCTCAAGCAAGATCGTCCCAGGCCTCGGCCCATCGAGGGTGAAGAGGGTGCGACGGACGAGGGCTATGCCGATAGCGAATTGCAAGCGGCACTCGAAGAGAAGGAAGCCAAGATTGAAGCTTTGCTTGCAGATCTTGATGTGCTGAAGCGGCAGATCGAGGCCAATGCGGCGAATTTGGCGCCGACAGCTCAAGGCGGAGTTGCAGTGAATGGTGGCGATCCGGCAGAAGCCGAGGCGATGAAGAAGCAGCTTTCGGAGCTTCAAGCTAAACTCGCTGAGTATGAATTGTTCGAGGAAGACATTTCGAACGTCTCAAGCCTCACTGAAGAAAACGCCCGTCTTAAAGCCGAACTCGATAAACTTCGCGCGGCACTTGAGACTGCACAGACACAAGTGCAGTCCGCTAAGACATCTGTCGCCGAAGCCGCGCCTCTGCCCGCAGCTCAGGCTGCGACTCCGCCTCAAGCGGTGACACCGCCGGCTGCATTTCAGCTGGACCCGGCTGACGATGTGATGCGCGAGTATGCGGAAGCGATGAAGGGACTGCAGGCTGAGCCCGAGCGCATTGAATTGCCTTTGGAGCCTGAGCCCGTAGTGGCGGCCAAACCACCTCCCGAAATCAAAAAAGAAAAGTCGCTGATTACGAATGAAGAAGTCGCGGTTGATCCTCAAGCGGCAATCGAAGAGCTCATGCGCGGTGGCGATCAGGTCGATGTGGGCTTGGACCCGGCGGCCGCTGCATTAGCGGAACTTGAGGCCGCCGCCGCGGAGTCGCCCCCTCAGCTCCCGAGCACCGACGGATTTGATCTTGGGGCATTTGATACGGATAAACTATTGGCCGAGGCCACGGAGCTCAAGGTCTCTGCCGAAGCGGCGGATGAGCCCATTGGCGAAATGAGTTTCGATACAGATAAGCTCATGGCGGAAGCTGGCGGAATGAAGGAAGGCCAGACGCCGCCGGCCGCTACTCCGGCGCAGGTGGCGTCTGCTCCGACCGCGACGAGTGCAGCAAAGAACTTGCCCCCAGCAGCGCCGACGCCACCCGTGGCTGCTGCGGGTGCGGCAGGCGTGCCAGGCGTGGCCGGCGCTGCGCGCGACCAATCCGGTGCTGACCTGATCCCGCAAGTGGAACTTGAAGATGATTTGCTTGGCGAATTTCAAGATCTCTCACCGAACACCAACGACACGAAGTCAAAAGGATGAGCGTCATGAAGACAAGTGCACGTGAGTATTCCGTTCTGACGATGAGTCTAAGCCTCGGCGTCGCCGTATTGGCTTTACAGTTTTCCAATTTCGCGCAAGCTGCGATCCCGCCGCGCTCGAAAGATCGCGCCGCAAATCCGACGACTGGTACTCGCGCGGGTCAGGCGACAGTTCTCGAAACGCAGTTGGCGCTCAGTCTACCGCTGGATCGGCGGATCGACACTCTTCGCGCGCAAGGCCCACAAGGCTATAAGAATCTGCGGCAGATCATGTTTGATCCCACTTCGAAAATCGAATCGCGTTGGCGAGCTGTGACAGCCGTGGGGGCGCTGGGTGGAAATCTTGCGCTTCCCGAGCTTGAGCGCGCTTCACGCGCGAAATCTTGGGAGCTTCGATCTGCGGCGCTGGTGACGGTCGTGGGTATTGATAAGAAACTGGGTGGCGAGTGGGCCAGACGGCTTTTGAAAGACCCGGCGCTCATGGTTCGATTGCAAGCCGTGCAGACTTTGCAGGAAATCGGTGACCGCGATTCGATTCCACTTTTGTGGCAAGAACTCAGCGAGAAGCGGAACTTCCATCGCGGCGAAAGTCTCTTCATTCGGCCGCGCATTGTTGAGGCACTGGCGAAACTCGAAGGGCGCGGCAGCGCGGGTAAGTTCATCGCGCTTCTTGAAGATGGCGATGCCAAATTGCACTTGCCCGCGATGCGAGGTCTTGCGCGCGTTACTGGCGCTAAGATTGGCGAAGAGGAAATCAGTTTGAATAAGCGCCGAGCGATGTGGCAGCAATGGTGGACGAGCTCGCGGCGCGAGTGAGGCCCGGCCCGGCTCTGCGCTACCCTGCCCAGACCATCAGACCAGATGGCAAGTCTCGCGGGTGGGATAGCGCCTTGCATGCGGTCTTCGCTACGGCAGCTCTTCTTCCATGTTCTTCTTGTTGGCCTTTTCAGTCGCTCGAGCCACGGCGCGATTGAGAATTAACTCGCGATAAATTCGATACAGAATCATCTGTTCTTCGAAACCATCCGTTGTGGTTTCCTGTGGCGTTGTGAAAAAGTCGCGTTGGATCTCGGGGCGCTTGGTGATCTGCACTTTTATAGTTTCTTTGCTGCCTTTGCGTCCCCGCACAAGGCGTACAATCAAACGATAACGATAGCCGGGCGGGTACTTCTCCGTTTTGTGTGGAGCGATGAATCGCGCATCGCCGCGGACAAAGTCGGTTTCAAAAATTCCAGCTTCGGTGTTGTCGACCTTGTGAGAGTAGCGAAGCATGGCTTGCTTCAGCGCGATCTCGACCTCTTCATAGCTGGCATTGAACAGGCGTGAGTACGGGCGCGGTGGCGTTTCACGCTTGGCAATCTGTTCGGTGGCCGTCGTGCAGCCGCTCGCGGTCGCGACGAGCAAAACACATGCGGCGAGCTGTTTGAGGAGTCGCGGAAAAATAGGCATAACCACTTCAGTCTAGAAGCCTCATCGAGGGCCGACAAGAAAAAGGGCCGAAGTTGTCACTTCGGCCCGCGAGTTTCGAGATTTCTTCAGTTCAACCATCACGATCTGGGGGCGTCGATGGCTGATTAAACCACTTTCTCTTCAATTAAAGTTTGGATGCGGACTTCGCGACGTGGCTCACGCTTTCTGCGAAGCCTGGACCCATGGGAACGCTTTGGCCTTTGGCCGCCGCGCCGAACATCACTTCCCAACGATGCTCGCCCTTAAGTCCAGTGATCGCTGGCAGTTCCATGCGATTCACCCAGCCAGGTGCATAAACGTCCCAAACTGCCAACTTGCTGTCGATTTGCATTTTGCCGGACTGAATGGTGTCGATCTTCGTCAGCATTGCATAAGTCACCGCCGCATCGATGGATGCAGTGGGAACTTTGGGCGGATGCGTTTGCAAAGACATGCTAGAAGCTGTCGCGACAGCTTTCGGTGCATTCGGAATGTCGATGAAATCAAATCCCGATGATTGATTGTTCGGCGCAACGACGACCGACATCGCGTCAGCTTCTGGGCCATTTGTTGGAGCTTGCGAGTCGCGAAGCGCACCCACCACGAGGCCCGGCGCATTCGGAGGCGCAACCAAGCGAACTTTTTGCTGCGGCTTCAGGCTTTTCACATCGGTCGGATAGAGAAGACCTTGTTCTTCGATGACCGAAACAGCGAGCATCGCAAAATTCGAAGCGAATCGCGGTGCCGTGATATCGAGCGCAGGCGAAAATTTGGTCTTATTCACGGTGAGATCTTGGCTCTGGCTGCGGCCAGTGACATTGACGGGTGTGAGTGTCGCCGATTTGAACTCAAAGTAGTTCAAGACATCGTAGAAACTTTTGCCGCCGCGAAGCTCATCCACCACTTTCTCAAACGGAAAGCGCGCGTGCGCCGCCACCATGGTGTAAGTGCGGGGCTCGTGCAAGAAGGCGCGGTACACCGGCTTATCCAACGTGATCGGGAAGATGTACGTTTCGGACTGCTTGGGCAAGGTGATGTTGCTTGGCAGTTCAATGGTCTGTCCAAATCCGGGGCGGATGGTGTCAATCTCGGGGCTGATCAGGTCGGTCACCTGCAAGGATGCCAACTGGCCACGATTGAGAGCCGGAAACACCATACCCACATCGACCCAGCCGTCTTTCTGTAGGTTCCCGAAGCCTGATGTTTGGCCTTTGAGCTCGAGCTTCTGGGGCGTGATCGCCCTGCGGAGTTTGAGGCTCACCGAAGCCGGTGTTTGCGCAAGCCATGTGGCGCGCACGTAGCCGGGCGCATCGATCGTGACGGGCTGAGCGTCCGTCCAAGCCGCAGGCAAATCTGCGCGTCCGTCCGCGCCTGTCACCAGCTCATTGCCGGGGAAGGGAACGCCGGCGCGAAGACCAATCAGGATCTTGGCATTCGCGATCGGCTGCCCGAGGGCGTTCAAAACGGCGATTTGTGTGGTCGCCGGAGTCGATTTCTGTGCGCCATTCTGGCCGAAAAACCCGAGACGTCCATTCTCGGGGGCGCAACCGGCGGCTGTTAGAACAGCCAGAGCTGCGACGATAAACAAATGGCGATGCGTAAGCATTGAACGCATGAACCCTCCCTAGTGTTGAGCGCCTTGTGAGCGCGAAAAGCGCCGATTCGTCCCCGTGAATCAGCCGTGGCGGAACGCACGGAAAAATTGCAACTTTGCTTGGGGATAGAGTCAATTTCGGTGAGTTCGAAGCAACGCAGGGCAATGCGTTTTTTGTGTGGAGGCCGCGGAGAGGGAATTGACGAGTTCGCCGCTGCCCAGTAAGTTGGGCGGCTCAATCGAATCGGCTGGAAAAATGTCGATTTCGAAGGCCGATGTGGTGGGCCAATGTGGTGGGCCAATGTGGTGGGGTAGCTCAGCTGGTTAGAGCAACGGAATCATAATCCGTAGGTCGGCGGTTCAAGTCCGCCCCTCACTACCAACTTTTGCGTTTTTATCAAATTTCGGATCTCCGGATCTCCTCGGATCTCCTCACTCAACTGTTGGTCACAGAGCGTAACCTTTTGAACGCGCACTCAAGTGCTGTTGCATCTGATCAACACCGAAGACGTCGATCGCTGCGCGCTGATTACAACTCCGACACAAGAGCCGAAGATTTTCAGGCGTTGATAAACCGCCTAGCGCGCGCGGATGGATGTGATCCACTTCAAGCGCGTAGGTCGAGCCGCAGTTTTCGCATTTGTGGCCCGCTCTTTTGAAGACTTCGCGGCGGACTTGAGCCTGGGACTTCTCATTGTTGACGCACCGTTTTCTCGGCGCCGCCGTTTTCGACGGATCCCACTCACGCAGTCCAAGGTCACAGAGTTCTTCAAAGAGTTCCCCGAGCGAGATTTGAGGATGGCGATGTGCGAGCCAGCCTTTGAGGCGTTCGATTTTTTCTCGCAGTTCCTGAGAAGCTGTAAATCTCATTTCGATGTGAGTTGAAGAGAGCGATCTCACACGATCCGGCTGAAGGGCCTCTGGTGCGGAACTCAACGATCGAGTGATGCGTTCGGCCTCGCGCACCGGCTTACTTGCGATCTGATCGAAGACCGATAGTTTTTGATCTCGGGACATCTCCCGTTGATGTTGCTTCTTTTCCTGTCGAAATAGAGCTTGGGCCAATCCAATGTGCGTCAGCGAAAGCTCGCCTGCTTGAATCCTCGACTCAATTTCAGGAATTTCCCGAAGAAGCTTCATCGCTGAAATTCGACGATAGGCTTGGTCTTCCGCGTATCCGAGTCTTCGCACGGCGAAGTCGAACAGCGATTTGTACCCCAAAGCTGAGTGCAAGCGCCGTCGATCAATCTCGCGCAGATGATGCAGAACATTTGTGAGTAGCTCGCGCTCTTTTTGAGCCAAGTGCTCAGTTCTTTCAACAAGCGTGGTGTTCGCAACAGATCGCAAGTTCATACGCACCTTCTTTCGACTCCAAGTCCATTTCCATCTTCGATGGTGAACGATCATGGAACTGACAGGCCAAGCCAGGCGTCCAATTTGATGTGTTTCCAATTGATGTGGGATCGAGGTCGCTCCGAATCTCGGATCAACTCGCGAGATGGAGGGCGGAATTCGCAAAGCGGGACTGCGCCGAGGTGAAGCGCTCAAATTTCTAACGCAGCGTTTTCTCGGCGCAGCGACTGAAGCTTCGCATGTATCGACGATCAATCCACGACTTCAGCCACCGCAAAATCATGGAGAACCCAAGCACGCGATCACCCCAGAGGCCGAAGACTTGATTTCCCACGCGCAAGAGTTTGAGTTGGCGGAATTGGAGTTTCAAAGGGCGTGCTTGAGTTGGGAACTTGCGAATTGCTCCACCTGCCCCCGAGGTCACAGACGCGCGCCAAAGTTGTCGCAAGGCTTGTCCTTGGCGAACAGCGCTGACGCCGGACCTGGGCCAAGGGCTCTCTGCGACCGCATCACCCGTGACCCATACATGAGAACCTGAACGACGATCGGCGTGAGTTGATTGTAGGCGTAACTGTTCATCGACACTTAAGGTTTGCTCACGACGATCGACATTATACACCGGCGGAGATGTTGGGGTCGTCGCCAGCACCAAATCAAATTTCAATCGTGATGAGCCTAATGCCAGTTCAGGTAAGCGCGGAAGACCCGTGAAATGAGCTTTGAAGTGGAGTTGCACTCCGATTTTCTGCAGGCCTTTTCGTAGGCGAAGCCGTCCATGTTTTGAAATTTGCAGGCCCAAATCATCTCGGCTTTCGAACAAGTGCACTTCGCGCGTGGGTGCAAAGTCTCCCGAGCCGACGAGGCTCGCTGCGATCTCAATTCCCGCCGCGCCGGCGCCGATTACGGCAATGCGCTGAATTTCCTGACCTTCACGCTCCCAAAGCTCGAGAAAGTTCGCCAACGGCCTGACGTGAAGGCAGCGTGTAGATGTGCTTTGCCATGCGGACGGCGGTTGGCCTCCGGTGTTGATGAATAAATCGTCGAACTCCCGGCAGGATCCATCCGCAAGCACAATGTGCCGATGTTCGACGCTGAGGCTCCGCATCTTTCCGAAATGAAGGCGAAATCCGTGACGGTCGGCAAGAGAAGGCAAATCGATTTGCATTTCATCGAGTCCTACTTCGCCGCGCAAGTAAGCGGGAAGCAGGCCGGAGTAGATGGCATGCGTATGCGGTGTGATCAATGTGAACTCAGCCAGCTCATGATCCGACGCGCGCCAGCTCTTGATGAATTCAAGATTCGCATGACCCGCGCCGACTAAGAGAACGCGTCGCTTGTTACTTGAGGGCTTCATGTAGGACTCGACCGTCGCTACCTGACGGCGAGACTGTGCCCAACACATGCGTCAGTGTCGGCGCAATATCGATCACGCGCGCGGCCTGACCATAGACTCCCGGTTTAAATCGCGCGCCCATCAGGATCAAGGGGACTTCGCGATCATAGTTGTAGCCCGACATGTGCGTGGCATAGGCGCCTTCGTCGACCCAAAATGCGGCTGGAATCATGATCACATCACCACTTTGACCCTCAACAAAACTGCGACGCAGCTGTTCGCCATAGCGACCGGCAGGAACTTCGCCGCGCAGGATTTCTGTGCGAGTGACGACATGGGCAAGGCCTTCGGTTTGGATTCGCCGGATCGCCGACTGAATTTCCGCCTCGATTTCCGCTCGCGTGCGCTTTTGCCCGCTGATGGCTTTGAGGTTCGGATAAACATTGAGCGAGCGAATTCGAAGAATCCAATCACCTTCCCGGCTCTTGCCTAACTTTTTGACGAGCTCTTGATTGAGCGCCTCAAGAAGTTTTTTGCCGTTGATACTGCCAGCTGGCATCTTCATCGCTTTCGCTTCGCTCACAGCAGGTGCGACGCCGTGATCGCCTGTGAAAACCACGAGAGTGTTGGCGAGGCCAACGCGCTGATCGACCTCTTTGAGCAACTCGCCGAGACTTTGATCTTCGTGGGCCGAGAACTCTTCCATCTCGAGCGAGTTGGGGCCCTTTTGATGTCCGAGAATGTCATGCGAAGAGTATGAGACGGCGAGTAGATCAGGGTGCTCGCTTTGGCCGAGATTCAGCTCGCGAAGTGCGCGGATCGCGGCTTGCGTGGTGAGATGTGTTCCATAAGGCGTGGCGATCGCCGCCTTGTCTTGGACATTCACTTCGCGCGTGACTTGGCCTGCCAGTGACAGACCCGTAGGTTGACCGGGTACGGTCCACTTGAAGACCTTGGGCTGCGCTGCCAATTCGGCATTGAGTGACTTCACCCAGGCCGGAAGAGACTCCGCATAGTACTTTGAAGTCACCCAACGTCCTTCTTCATACCAAATCGCCATGTCAGCTTGATGTCCACCCAACATGATCGCCGAGCGATCTTTGAGCGCAATGCCAATCACTCGCGACTTGTAACCGGCAAGCTTCAACTCATCGCCGACCGTAGAGCCGCGAAGTCGTCGCGGGCTCATGCCATCTTCGGGCTTGGTACTTTCCAAGCCGATCAGCGGGCTTTGATGATCCTCGGCGCAGTAGACTGAAGCTTGAGCGCGATTGTCATACCATTCATTGAGGGGAATACCCATCGCATAAGGATAAGCACCCGACAGAATCGTCGCATGTCCTGGGCAAGTCATGCTTTGCAACATGTCGTAGGTCGCATTGGGATAGTAGGCGCCCTTGTCCATGAGCATCTTCAGACCGTGGGTGGCTTTGAAGCGAGAATGAAAGCGCGTCAGCGTGTCGCTGCGACACTGATCGACGACCACCACCAAAACAAGTTTTGGCTTTTGCAAATGCGTCTTGAGAGGAGTTTGCGCAAGCGCCGTGGAGTGAATTTGCAAAACTGCAGCCCCAGCGAGCAGTAGGCCAAACATCAAAATATTTCGGGTGAAGAGGTGCTTCAGCATGCGAATTCTCCTTACAGCTTGATTCGTTGAGCGAGTAGTTGGTCCATGACGCCTTCGCCGAAGTGTCGCGCCATCCAAAGTTGCAATTTCGTTCCGCGCCCCACGGGATAACGAAGGCGAGGCTTGGCCGAAATCAAAGCGTGTTCGATGAGCCGCGCGACCTCCTCGGGAGGTACGGCGGTCTTCGACACCTCTTTGATCAGCTCATCCATTCGATCGATCATCCGTTGATAGACAGGCCGCAGCTCGTCTGAAAGCTGTGACTTTTGCCGCTCCGATTCGCTTTGTCCCTTTTCCCAGATCGGTGTCGCGATGGGGCCGGGTTCAATCACGGAGACATGCACGCCCATGCCCATGACTTCGCGTCGTAAAGAATCGCTGATGGCTTCAAGCGCGAATTTCGATGCGGCGTAAGGGCCGAGCAAAGGAGAAGCGACGCGGCCACTGACGGATGAAATCATGACGATGCGACCTTTCGCGGCACGCAGATCTTTCATCCACAATTGTGTCAGGCGAATAACGGCGAAGACGTTGGTTTCAAATTGCTCGCGCCAAACATCGAGAGCCGTGGCTTCGATCGGTCCGCCGCGGGCGATGCCGGCGTTATTGATCAATGCATCGAGCGGTCGATTTTGGACGAGTTCACTGAGTCGCCGGCGAATTTCAGCTTGGGCCTCGCGCACACTGGCTTCGGAAAGCACGTCGAGTCGCACGGGAAACAGCGTGGAAAGGCCTCGTGCTTTGGCGAAACTCTCGAGATCCACTCGACTTGAATCGCTTCGATATCCAGCAAACACATAGTGTCCATCGGCGGCGAGATGCAGGGCCGTGCAGAGTCCGATGCCGGAAGAGGCGCCGCTGATCAGGACGCTCAAGGGGCGAGTTGCAGTTGGCATGACGGGAAGTTTGTGAAAGCTTCTAGAGATGAGCAAACAAATTCTCGTTGTTGCCGCGGCAATCGAAAACAATCTTGACGAAGTCTTGATCGCGCAGCGACCCGCGGGAGGGGCGATCGGCGGCCTGTGGGAATTTCCAGGCGGCAAAATTGAATTTGGTGAAAGCCCTCAGAGGGCGCTCGAGAGGGAAATTGAAGAAGAGTTGGGCTTGAAGATCGAAGTGGGTGGCACATTCGGCGTGTCGCACTTCGTGACGGGAGGTTCTACACCTCAGCAAATCATCTTGCTGGGCTTTAGGGCCAAAGTTCACGCGCAGTCAGCGGCACCTCAGGCTCTTGGTGTCGCGGCCTGGAGATGGGTGTCGCGCCAAACACAGGCCGCGGATGTTTTGCAATTGGTGAATTGGGCGCCCGCCGATTTCGAACTGGTGCGGGCGTACTTTCCTCGCTGATCACTGAGGTTCACAGACCGTGAGCGTGCGATTCGCGCGTGCCGGCCGGGCTCATTTCCATGAACAATGCTTTGTCACGAATTTCGCCGACCGATGTCGCGTTCAAGTAGCTCATGCCACTGCGAAGTCCGCCGCAGATTTCGCGAACCACATCGCGCACATGTCCCTTGATACTGACCATGGTGCTCTCGCCCTCGGCGGCCATGCCGTCGGGCACGCCTCCGCGCCACGAGACTTGCGCGGACTTCGAGGCCATGCCGCGGTATTGCTTACGCCCACTTTTAATTTCGCCGGGAGTTTCCATCGTGCCCGAAAGCATGGAGCCGAGCATGCAGAGATCCGCACCCGCGGCCAATGCCTTCACGACGTCACCGCTGGTGCGAAGTCCTCCGTCGGCGATGATGGGTACACCGGTGCCGACAGCGGCCTCGGCACATAAGGCGATCGCTGTGAGCTGGGGAACTCCGCAACCGGTGATGATTCGCGTGGTGCACATGGAGCCTGGACCGATGCCGACTTTAACCGCGTCAGCTCCGGCTTCGATCAAATCGCGAACCGCGTGGGGCAAGGCCACGTTGCCCGCGATCACGTCAACCTGCGGGGCTTTGTCTTTGAGCCACTTGAGCGTTTCCATCATCTGCACAGAGTGACCGTGAGCAATGTCGACGACAATGACATCTACGCCTGCGGCCAGCAGAAGCTCAGCGCGTGTGCGGCCTTCGTCGCCGACGCCAATGCTCGCTGACGTCAAACGCACGCCACGATCTTTGAGCTGACGAATTTGCTGCGCTTGTTGCTCAGCCGGCATGAAGCGGTGAATGGGACCGAGGCCACCTTCTTGCGCGATCGCATGGGCCATATCCAGCTCAGTGATGGTGTCCATGTTGGCGCTGATGATGGGGATCTGGAGTCGGTGCCGACGCGTGACCTGCGTGTCGAGCTGAGGATCTCGACGTGATCGCACATCGGACTTTTGCGGCATGAGAAGTACGTCATCAAAGGTGAGTCCGCGATGGCGTTCGCTGATTTCTCGCCACTTAAACATGAGCTTCATAGGGCCTCCAGATCGACATCAGGGCAAAGCGAGACTCTGCCAAGGCCCAAATCCCGGCTCAAGCGGCCCGAGGCCTACGCTGCGACGCAGGGAGCGGGGATCAAATCCATTGGATTTGAAATCCCACCCCGAGGGACTTTGAGGCCTAGCTTCATCGGTCCCTACCGGCCCCAGATCGGCATGACCTCGAATTTGCACATCACGGATTCGACTCTAAAAACTCATCGACGGCCGTCGATTCGCATCACTGCCGTCTTCATTCAAGTCTGGTCGTGTACGAGAATGAATGCCTGCTCGTTGACTCACCCGCCGAGTCGACCTGGTTTAATTCGTTTTGGCTCATGATCAGGCTCCTTCTGGAGGTCGTATGAAGGACTGTTCGTCACGCCAAATAGGCGCAATTTTGGGCTCGTTAACTCGCAATATTTTCAGCGTTGTCGCTGGGGTTTTGGCGGTGATCGCGACGACCACAGCACAAGCCAATTCGCAATTTCGCGTGTCAGATCACGAGCGATTCATTGAGCTTCGATTTTCGGGACCGCAGGCGCAGGTTTTGCGCCAAATCCTTGGCGAAGATTCCTTATTGGCGACGGAAGTCGCGAGCGATTCCGACTACTCGACGTTTCGCTCGATTCGATGTTCGGAACAAGTTTGCGTGATTCGTTTGGAAGGTGAGCTGAAGCGTTCGTCGGATCAAGCTCCCTACTACTCCATTCAATTCAATGCTCGTCTGAAGGCCTTGAAGCCTCGCGAAGCTTTGGTGCTGGCTCCTAGCATGGGTCGCGACGGCATGATTTCGAATCATCGCTATGATTCTTTGCTTGTTCGTCGATTGATGGAAGAGTCGGTGAGCCAAAAGCAGATTCAGGTCCGCTTGGCACACACTCGTCTCCTGCATGCGGATCAGGTTGCAATTCCTGTAGCGCGAGTGAGCTTGCAGCTGGAGAATCTGAAGATTGAATGTCACACAAGCGTCGCCCTGTGGGGACAAGTGAACCACGTCAATGAGAGCTGCTCACTCTCCAGTGTGGCGCAGATCGAAGCTCAGCGCTAATCGCTCACGCCACAAGCACTGTGCGCTTCTCGCAAAGCGTGACCCTTTCGAATTGACGCGAAAGGGTCACAGTCAATTCTCAGTGGTTCCTAGCTTCGAGCGACGAAAGCCTCGAGCGCCGATCTCTTGCAGATCCGCGACGATTCGCAAAATCGCCGGGAATACAAGCACTGTCAGGAAAGATCCCATCATCAGTCCCCATCCCAACGCCAAGGCCAGAGTTGCGACGAAACCATCGCTACCGCCGATGCCATAGGCGGTCGGCATCAAACCTAAGACGGTTGTGAGCGAGGTCAAAATGATCGGTCGCAGGCGAGTCGTCGCCGCATCGACGAGAGCCTCATCCAAACTTAAGCCATCGGCCCGTCTTGAATTGAAGAAGTCGATATAGACGATCGCATTGTTCACGATGACACCGGCGAGCGCGATGATGCCGAGCATGGCCATGAAGCTCAAGGGCTTGCCGTGTAGGAGCAGGGCGAACACCACGCCCATGAAACCCAGTGGCAATGCCAAGAGCACCAAGAGCGGCTGCAGGAAGCTTTGGAAAGTGAGGACGAGAATGAGGAAGATCAGCACAGCCGCCACAACGAAGGCGCGTGCAAGGCTCGCCATGCTCTCGGCTGTGTCTTCATTTTCTCCAGCGAACGAAATTTCGTAGGTGGGCGTATCTTTAAGAACGTCCTTCAACTTCTCCTGCAGCAGTTTTGTCGCTGCCATGGCTGTTGTTTTATCCAAATTCACCGATGCCGAGACATTCAGAATTCGCTTATAGCGTTCATGTTGAATGATCAGGCGCGAATCTGTCTCTTCGAACTGAGCCACTTTGTGAAGTGGTACGAGATTGCCCTGCAAGGTGCCGATCTTGAGGTCCTTGAGTTGTTGCTCGGCGCCCTTGGGTGGTGGCTTCAGTTGCACGCGAATGTCGATTTCTTCATCGAGAGTTCGCGAACTGGACGCGACGAGACCCGCAAAGGCCGCGCGGACTGTCGTCGCGATCTCGCGATTGGTGAGCCCGGCTTGACTCACCAAAGACGGAATCGGCGAAACTTTGACCTCGCGCTTGCCGATCACCTCTGAGTCTTCAATGTCTTGCACGCCCTCAACTTCCTTCATGATGACTTTGACCTTGTTGGCGATCTCACGAAGCACGGCAAAGTCTTCGCCATAAATGTTGATGGATATGGGGCGTCCCTGAGGCGGGCCGCCTTGGGCAATGGAGAAGGCAAGTTTGGTTGCGCCCTTCGGCTTTTGAATTCGCTGGCGCAACTCTTCGACGATTTCATTGACGCCGCGATCTCGTTCACCTTCAGGCGAAAGGTTAACGAGGATTTGGCCATAGTGAGAAGCGCGCTTGGTCAGCGGGTCGGAGGGCTCCTCCTGCTGAATTCCAACCATTGTGGTGTAATCCACAAGCTCCGACTTCGGCAGTTGCGCAAGCTGCGGCTCCACTTCAGCCAGCATAGCGGTCATTTCATCCAGCGAGGCGCCCGGCTCGGCATCGACGCGAACGAAGAATGTGTAGATCCCTTCCGGCGGAAACAAGATGAAGCGCATCTGAGTTGTTGCAATCGCGGTGACCACCAAGACTCCGACAAAAAGTCCGAGGACCGCATAGCGACGACGCACGGTCATGGCGATGAGGGCACGGTACTTCGGCAGCCAACGCTCATACCAATGAGTTTCCGTACGCACAGCTTGGTGCTGCTCAGCTTTTCTTCGGGCGAGGTAAGCGCGAAGCTGAGGCCCGATCAGGAGCTGAAAGTGGGCGGGGGCCATGATGAAGGCTTCGATCAGCGAATATAGCAGCGGCAAGATGACCAACAGAGGAATTTCGAACACGAACTTTCCAAAAATTCCCGTCATGAACAGCATCGGGCCGAATGCGGCGACCGTGGTGAGTACAGATGCTGTCACCGGCGCGATCATTTCCGTCGCGCCATCGACGATCGCAGTTGTGAAATCTTCGCCATTTTCAAGTCGTCGCCAAATGTTCTCGGTCACAATGATGGTGTCGTCGACCAACATGCCCGACACAATGATCAGACCAATCAACGAAATCAAATTCAGCGAGTAGCCGTAGTATTGAATCGTGAGAATGGCCAGCAGCATGGAAAACGGGATGCCGATGGCGACAACCAAAGCAACGCGAAACGGTAAGAACAGGGCCAAGACAACGCATACGAGGATCACGCCCATGGCCATATTTCCGCCGAGCGTTGACAGCCGGTTCTTCAGATAGAAAGTGAAGTCGTTGATGAAGGCGGTTTCGACTCCAGACGGTAGGTTCGCCTTGATCTTTTCCATGCCGGCTTTGACCACTTCGACAGTTTTGAGCGCGTCAGCACGCTCCTTCTTGATGATGGTGAGCTTGAAGCCAGGCTTACCATTGGTGCGATAGAGAATTGATGGTTTCTCCAATCCCAATTGCACTTCGCCGACGTCGGCAATGCGCACACCGTAGCCTTCAAAGTTGGAGCGAATTGTTGCCGAGGCCAAGTCTTCGGCAGAACGAAATTCTCCGTCCGTCTTCACCGACATTTCGCGGCCATTGGGAAGTTGCAGTTCGCCGGCGGGAAGCTGAACGTTGTGCGAGCGGACGGCATCGACGATGTTTGAAAGAGCGATGTGTTGTCGCGTGAGTTTTTCCTGATCGACCAAGACTTTAAACTCTTGGCGGCGCCATCCGTCTTTTGAGACTTTCGCGACCCCCGGCAAATTTGAAATCTCATCGGCAATGTACTTCGCAGCCGCACGCAGCTCCAGCTCGCTCAGTGTGGCCGAGGTCACCGACAATTCAATCACCGGCGTCTGCCCGCTCTCCAGAGCCACCACGACGGGGCGTTCGGCATCCGTCGGGTAGTCGTCAACTTGATCGATGGCGCGTTGGATGTCGTCATTGGTCTTGTCAGGGTCGCGAGCGTCCGGATCCAGAGTGATGGTGATCACCGCACGACTATCAAGCGCCTGACTTTGAACCTTCTTAAGTCCGTCGACTTCGCGAATCGCTTGTTCGAGGGGATTCACGATCAGTTTTTCAACCTGATCAGGCGAAGCCCCAGGGAAGACGGCCGTCACCAGCGTGACGTCGAACTCGACTTTGGGAAACAAGTCCTTGCGGATTGTGAACAACGAGATGGCGCCAGCGCCGATCACCAAGGCCGTCATGAGATTCGCAAAGAGGTGTTGGCTGTAGAAAAATCGAATGAGTGACTTCATGCTGGGATCTCGCGCGTCGTGGGTTCTGAGGAGCCTAAACAAGGAACTCGAGTCATTTCTAGTTGGCGGCACAGTCTTTGTCGACAAGGCTCACACGGAATCATCATCGAGGAGTAGGCCTGTTGAAAAAATCTCGACCGCTGGATTCGAATTGATCGAGGGGCCTTGCGGAGAGGGCATCAGGCGAGCTGTAAAAGTCGCCATCCAATGACAAAGATAGCCAAATCCGCCGCAATATGGCTGAGCCACACAGCCCAGAGGTTGCTTGGTTTAAGACCTCGGCGTTCACGATCCAGCCACCAGGCCCAGATCCATCCACCTACGAACACAAAGGCGGAAAACAAGGCGGTCAGTGCCCAGCGATTCTCGTTCGGTGCGTATTGTGAAATCACCACCACATGATGCCCGGTGAAGGCCAATGAGCTCAGCCAACGAGCTTGATTCAATGTCAGTGGCGATCGTCGTTGCAGCGTCTCATGAATCCAGCCCCGCCAATACAGCTCTTCGAGAAATGAATGGACCAACGAAACTCCCAACGCGAGCGCCAAGTAAGGTGCTGCCTGAGTCAGATTCAATTGGCTGAGTTTATCAGCGATCCGCAATTTCGCTTCGGCGATGAAGCTGAGATCCTTCAGCGCAAATTCAAACAGGAGAATGAGTCCGACGGCGATCGCCAAGCCGCTGAGCGCGCCCGCTAATGTCTCTCGACGCGTGATTTGCAGTGTCCAATCTCGTGGCGAAGCGAAAACGGTGATCGCCACAAAGGGAAGTGCGAATTGCACAAGTTTGCAGACCACATAGAGTCCGGCCGAGAGGTCCACGAAATAAAACCAGACCGCTAAGTTCGGCCAAAGGACCCCCGCGATCAGCATGCCGGCCTGTCCACGCGTCATATGATCATCGTGAGCTTTACAGGGCTGAAGGTCATTCCACTCTCCACGCTGCCCAGACCTCTGTCGAGGCCATGGCGTCTCAGATTTCGCGTCTCAAATTGAGACGCCTCAGAACAAAACACTCGGTTGAAAGCACTGGAAATTGCTATGATTTGAGAAGGCGGGGTGAACAATGTCGAAACTTTCGATGTCGAGTTTTTCTCGGAATTTTCTTGCAGTGGCTCGGGGTGCAGTGGCTCGGGGTGCGATCTGCGGATCACTTTCCGCAATGATCACGCTGACGCCCACAGGCTACGCCAACGAACTCACGAACGAAGCAGGATCAAAAAGCTCACGACTTCCACAGGCTCAACAGGTTGATCCGATTCGCGCCGCCCAATTGGCTCTGAAAGATCGCCCCAAGCCTTCGGTCTTTGTTGAGCGCATGTCGACTTTTCTTCGAGCTGACGAAATCAACTTTTTGAAAGCTCGCGCTGATGAAATCAAAGATCAAACCATGCCAGAGCTTCGCTCCATGGGCAGCGGGCGCTATCTGATTCGCGATGCTTCGCGAAGTGTCAGCTTTCGTGTTGTCGATGCGGCTAAGGGCGAATTTGAAATCAACGCCAAGCGCGTGGAGCTTGGGCGGTCTTTGCCGATGGAGATC
>DDUL01000029.1 GCA_002344785.1 Bdellovibrionaceae bacterium UBA2339 | reverse complement strand
CCCACGACCCCAGCCCACGACCGCGTCCATCAACCCGCACCGGCCCACAACGCCGCACACCACACCCCTCACCGGCGCACGCCAACAACTCAACCCACCGCGACTCGCGCGTGCGCCACCGCGCGCTCGACCAACTCATAGGCGTGCTGATGCAAGTCTTCGCTGCTGCGAACATACTCCATGTTCGCCGCCATCTTCTCAGCGGACCAACCCAGCGAGTGGGCGACGAACGGGAATGGCGGAAACGTGAAGCCCAGCTCGCCAAAAAAGCTCAGCATCTGTCCTGCGACAGCCTGGATATTATCTTGGCCGCCCGTAATCACCAGCGCCGCGACCTTTTTCTGAATCAACACGCGATTGCGAAGTGTGATCTGATTTTGAACGGCGTTCAATCGCTCCGCCATCTTGTAGTAGAGCGAGCTTGCTGATCCCCAACGAATGGGCGTGCCGATGATCACCACATCCGCCCAATGCACGAGGGCCTCGTACACCACGGCCATTTCATCTTGCGGATCCATCTTGGTGATTGAACATGGCCAGGTGCAAGCGCGCTCCGACTTTGAGTAAAAGCCTTCGCAATGGCGGAACTTTAGGTCGGCCAAGCGCAAGAATCGGGTTTCCACATCGAGTTCACGCTCGGCTCGCGAAAGAGCTGAGGTCAACAAGGCTTCAGACGTCGAGTAGCGAGGGTGTGCGGGATCAATGACGGTGGTGGAAAGCGCCAACACACGAAGTCGCCCGGGGGCTCGTTCAGGATCGCGGCCGACCGGGTGACCGGGATTGTAGTTGGGGCGAACGCGCGGAGTTTCACCTGCGATTTGAATCCACAACCGATCGCCTTCTCGCTTCAACGGATAGCTTGGCAAGCGCCCTCCGGCCGAGGCCAAAGGCTCATGAGCCGCATTCACGGCTTCGCCCGTGCGGCGATCAAACTGCCAATAGTGCCAGGGACACTCGAGAGCCTCACCGACCATTCGCCCCTCAGCGAGCGGTCCGCCCATGTGATTGCAAAGTGCGCCGATCGCGCCAAAAGCACCGTCGCGATAAGATAGTGCGATTCGTTTGTCCTTGAGCACAATCTCTTTCACGAGGCCATTGGCCTCGAGATCACGCGCCAACTCTTTGGCTTCACCTAGATCGATCCACTCTTCACTTGCTGTCATGTCGCCGCCCTTCTTCCGCTCAAGAAGCCTTGCAATCCGCTTCGCAAACATCAAGACACACCGGGCCCGAACAATGCGCGATCACGCCTCGCTGAACTTGACCGAACGCCAACCTCGCACCCTCGCACCCTCGCAACTTCGCAACCTCGCAACCTCGCAACCTCATTACCGCGCCATCACCGACGCAAATTTACCGACTCCATCGTGAAGCAACTTCCAAGTGCGTTGCGCCTGAAGCATTTCGAAATCAACTATGATATCACTCGATACCAAACCCAATGCGATCTGAACTTCTTTGGCCCCCACGATTGCGCCTCTCCCGCCGCCAGCAAATGCGGTCAGGCCCAAGTGAAGACCCTCAGCGCACGACACAGACGAGGAGTTCCTATGAAAGCCCTAAGTTTTATGTTTGCAGCCACTGCCGCTTTGCTGGCCTTGCAGACCCCATCCATCGCTCACGCAACACCCGGCGACATCGGATGTTCGAAGACCATCAACGGCACAAAGATCGACATCTTGGTGGGTATCGATTTCTTTGACGCTGATCCGACTTTTCTCACCGTGAGCTCGAACGGTGCGCAAGTGGCCGAGTTCAAAAGCGTGAAATCATCACGCGTTGTCGTCTTGAAAGAGGCCGACGGCACTCCCTCATTCACCAATGGTCAAATTGCGGCAGTCGGAAGCGACGGCTTGGCTTACATGGTGATTCCTGAGCAAGGAAATCGCGCGACGGCGTTTGTGACTCTCGACATTCCCTCGGCAAATCTGAGTTTGCATCGCGTAGAAATGGATTGTCAGTTCTGAGGCTTGGCCCGTTTGCAGCTGCGGATCCAACACTAAAAATTCCGCTCAACATTGAGCCGCGCGAAAAAAAGCTCGCGCGGCTTTTTCATTTGGATCATTGGGCCGCGGAGGACTCTGGGCGAAACATGACGCCAAAGCCGATGTACAAGGCAGTTCCGGGCTGGGCCATCAATTTGATGTCGCTTCTCAACCACAAACTTTCCACGGCGCGCATCATTAGGCCGGTGCCCAGGTGAAATCCGGTATCGGTCTGACGCTTGGTCGCGCCATTGGGAATGTACCAATGCAGATCCAAGCCTGCGGTCACAAAGCCGACAAACTGATCAATCTCCGGCAGATCAATGCGAGCTCCCGCGGAGAAAGTGGTGAAGTCCACGCCTTCGGCGTGAGTGTTTCCGAAAGCGAACTCGCCCATTGTCCCGATGAACGGTGTCGCGTAGCGAGCGCCGAAGACCGGCATGATCTCAGTCACTCCCGGGATTTGATTCGGCAGAAGATAACCCACATGCAGCGAAAGTTCGGAGCCGGCATCTTCGGCTCCTGACTGCGCGCGAGCCGTCTCGGTGCCGACACTCAAGATCAAGGCGAACAGCCCCGCAATGAGGGCTCGACGCGACCTCGACCCACTCGCGACTGAATTGGGGGGCGGAACAAGTGAGTTCATGACAACAGTCTACGCAGATTCTCGGCGACGTCCAACCGCTCTTGACCTCGATTGCGCACGCAACCGACAATGAACCGATGATCCCTCCGGCCGACTCGACTCAAGCCAACGCCTCGACAAACTCACGCGAGATCCAACGCGCCGAAGGGCACTTTGAAGGCGACTTGCCGCGCGGAGAAATTCCACGCGCCGGTGGCGAACTCTTTTTCCAGAGCTGGACCAGCAAACGCGCGCATACGACTTTAGTCCTAACTCATGGCATTGCCGAACATTCGGATGCCTACGCTCGAACCGCCGAAGCACTCGTGCCGATGGGCTACGACATTTACGCCATGGATTTGCGAGGCCACGGGCGCAGTGAAGGTCGACGCGGCTACATTGATGACTTTCATCGATTCTCCCGCGATCTCGAAAAGTTTGTCGCCTATCTGCAAAGTCCTCAGCATGGTCCACTGCGAAATTCCAAAAAGCCCTTAGTGATGATGGGTCACTCGATGGGCGCATTGATCACACTGCGATTGTTGGTCGAATGGGGCCCCTCAACTCCGGCTCAAGCTTGCGTGCTCAGTTCGCCCGCGATGGGAATTTCCATGCCCGTTCCTGCGCTCAAGGAACTGGCCGCTAAGGCCCTGCTCAAGTGGCTTCCGCAAGTCACGCTTCCGAATGACATCAAGTATGAGCATCTCACGCATGACGACTCGCTTTGGCGCAAGTACCCTAGCGATCCTCTTCGCCACGATAAAATTTCACCCGCAATGTACTTCGGCATGCTCGATGCGATGGAGGCCGTGCGTGTCGGTGCCGGAAGAATTCAACTGCCCATTCTCATGCAGCTGGCGGGCGACGAGAGAATCGTGAGTCGACCTGATTCCGAGGCGCTGTACGCGCGACTCGGTTCGAGCCAAAAGGAATTGCGCATCTACGAGAAGTCCTATCACGAGATTTACAACGACTTCGAGCGCGAGTCGGCCTTCGCCGATCTCCATCAGTTCCTGCAAGCCCAACTTCATGGCGAACGGCCGGCTCAAAGCGTGGCGCCGGAAAACAGTCGCGCCAAGACGGATAATGGAAAGGGATCGAACACATGACGACATTCCCGTCCCTTCGTGACCCAGCCCACTCAATGACAAAACATGCTCGCGCACTTAAGAGGCTCGTGTTCATCGCTTTGCTGCTGACAGCGAGCTGCACCAGCTCACCTCGAAGTTCAAACGACCCGCTGATTGGCACAGGCTCAGAGGGACCTTCGGGCCTCAAGGTCCCGACAAGTCACCAAGACGTGATTGAGTCTGGAAGTGCCGGCAATTTGGACTACGCCGGCTTGTACAACACCTTCGACTTTCGCGCGACACTGCTCAACTCTCGAGTCCGCGAGGCGCTGATTCAGCGTCAGGGCGAGAGCTATCAATGGGACTCCAGCAAGCTGGCCACGGAACGCGAACGCAGCACGCAAGAAGCCAGCGCCGAAACCGTGATCTTCTTGAGCTTCTTCACGCCCGAGCGACGCAACGACAATCTCGCTGATACGAAGTCAATTTGGCGCGCGCTTTTGGATGTCGGCGGTCGACGCTATGAAGCCAAAGTCAAAAAGGATCGACGACTTGTCGTCGAGCTGCAGTCGCTGTTTCCCTATCACACGCGTTGGAACTCGCCCTACATTCTGACGTTTCCGGTGTCGACGATGGCCATTGAATCGCAAGTGGTGCAGTTGACCATCACCGGTCCCCTCGGCACGCAAACTGTGAACTTTCAGCCTCTGCCTTGATTCGCGCCCAATGTGCCTAACTGTGCGCCAACCGCTGGCGCAACTCAGCACGCAAATTACCCAGGCGACAAGTGATTGGTTTTGCCTCCTGCTCAAACAAGAATACCGGCACAAGTTTCACCTCTTGATCATCATCGAGCCCAAGACTTGCGCCCACCGCGCACGCATAGATCTTAAGCTGCACAATGGCTTTGATTTTTCCCGCGAGGCTTCCGGTCTTGTAATCCGCAATCCAAACCTCAGGGCGCGATTGTCCCTGCTTCAGTGATTGAGACGCCCACAAGTCGATTTGACCCTCGATGACATTCTCGCCTTCACGAAGTGCGAAGCCCCACTCCACTTCTCCAAACTGCAAAATCTCCTGAAAAGGAAAGTCTTGCTGATCCAAAAGCCAGTTCAAGGCATCCAACACACGCGTCTCATCGTTTGGAAACCATCTCTGCATTTCGGCACGCATCACTTCACGCCACGCCTGAGGATCGGCTTGTAGATTCGCACGAGACCAACGATGCAGCATCTCAAGCACCGCGTGAACGCGCGTCCCAAGTGCCGCCACACCCGCTTGCCGAGTGATCTCGGCGACGGCATTTTCGGACCTCGCCTCGATACGCTTCGATCGCACCGCTGATGTTGCTTCTCCGGACTTAGCCGACGTGATGCTCTCAACAAGTTTGGTGACTGAAATGCTGCGAAAGACTTGGGGTCCTGCGGCCTCGCCCGACGCAGATGCCGCAGCCGGCCCTGGCGTCCAAAGCGGGCGAACGACCGGGGCCGTAACGGGTGCTACACGCCAAGCGCTCACTTCAGGAAGTTCATCACAGACGCGGATCGGACTTTTGCTCGCATCCACTTGCGACCAAGTTTCCGCGCCTAGCAAGCGAATGAGTGCATCCGCATGCCACTCGCCTCGAGCCGACAAAAACAAACTCGATTTGGCGCGCGTGAGAGCCACATAAAGAACCCGACGATTCTCATCGCGTAGCCACGAGTTGAACACGTCCCGCCAGTGTCGCCCCAATACGCCGGTGCTGAGATTTTCCTCGGCGTCAGGAAGCCCCGCCCACCAAGCTTCAGCTTCTTCATGGAAACAAAACTCGTTATTCACCCGCTCCGACTTGCCCGCCTTAGCCAAGAAACCCATGAAGACATGTTCGAACTCCAGGCCTTTGGATGAGTGTACCGTCATCAAGGCGACGCGATTGGGCTCCACACTACCGGCCGCATCGCGATCTGCATTTTCAGATTCGGCCCCGTCTGAGCCCAAGACTTCTTCGACGAATCGGCTCGGCAAAAATCCCGGCTGTCGTTCGGCGCGCGAAAGTTGCGCCATGAACTTGAAGGCATTGGCCTCGCGCCGACCTGTCGGATCCAATTCGCGACACCACTCCCAAAATCGCGTGCTCGCCAAAGCATGATGAAAGGCCGCCGTCCAACCTGAATTCATGGCGATCTCTTGCAGTCGCGTCCACATCTCCAATTCAGGTTTGTGTTGCAGCTCCATCCAGAGCGATGACCTTCTCCGACCTGCTTGAGCCAATACGGATTCGGCGACAGGCAGCCAAGGTGTGCGCGCCAGATGTATGAAATTGGCGTCATCGTGAGGATTCTCGAGAAAAGTGAGCAGCGCGCAGAGATCTTGAATCTCTTCACGCTCAGCGAAGGCTCCCGACGTGTAGAGCTGATGCGGAATACCCAAGCGCCGAAGCTCGCGCGCAACGGCCGAGAGCTCGGCATTAGTTCGCCCCAACACCGCGCAATCCTGAGGTTTGGCGCCATCGCTCAATCGAAGCTGAACAGCCTTCGCAAGCTCTCTGGCCTCAAGCTCCAAAGCTTCGGCCGCGTTCGGGCCCTTCTTCTTTTCTGACTTAGAAGTGGACGACTCAGTTTCGTCCCAACCGCCTCTCAGCAGCACAGCGCGACCTAGTGTTTTCAAACCCAAATCGTTAGCGCCGTGCAGATCCTCGAGTGGACGCATGGGTTGAAAGCCCAGTGCACTGCCTTGATTGAGACCGGCGACAGCCTGATTGATAAAGCTCAAAAGCTCCGGATGCGATCGCCGGTTCTGATCGAGCAGCTCATATTCGTGAGACTCTTGGCGCGCCCTCGTTTCGCGATCGTGAAACACATGCGGTCGAGCACCTCGAAAAGCATAAATACTTTGCTGGGGATCTCCCACCACGAAGATCGGGCGAGCCCCCGCGAGAGCCTCAATCAACTTCACCTGTCGCGGCGAAGTGTCCTGGTACTCGTCAATGAGCCAGAAGTCCCAAGTTTCAGAAAAGTCGCGCGCCGCCTCGGGAGCTTCGCGCGCCAATTGCAACGCCAGCAGCTCCAAGTCTTCGACTTCAAGCCAACCGCGCTTTCGCTTGAGCCTAAAGAACTCCTGCTGAAAGCCTCGCGCCAATTTCTGGAGCTGGAGCTGATCTTGATAACCCAAGTCCCAAGTTTGAATCTCGGTCTCCGTGGCCTCCAGCTCATCGGCCAATGCCTTGAAATCAGCAAAGTCCCAAGCATCCGGAAGTTCAATTTTGCGCGCCCCTTGGTTGCGTGGTTTGGAGGTCGCAATCTCGCGAATCGCGAGCGTCAATTCACTTCGAGCGCTCTGCGACTTCGCCAATTCTCCAAGCTGATGGATTTGCGACCAAAGCTCACAAGCTGACTGAATTCGATCTGCTGTTGGCTTCCAATCCGCGTGCGAGCGATTGAGAAACTCCACCCATTCGCGAAGCCGATGCAATTGACCACTTTCAGTTTGCTGAAGAAGTTGCAGAAGCTGCGCTGGAGATGCCGGACCGATTTGGGGATTCTCAAGCTCGATTTGAGCCACTCGCCTAAGAAGTTTCAAAGTCGGTCGAAAGCCCCGCTTTTCAAGCCACAAGTTCGCCGCTTCCTGTTCTTCGGGCCGAGACATCAACGCGCGAAGCGCTTGGCGGGCGAGGACTTCGATCTCCTCCGCCGTGCCCAAGCGGAACGCGGGATCTAGGCCAAGCGGCAATCCGTGTCGCCGCAAAAACTGCTCCATCACGCCGTGCAAAGTCGAAAGCTGCAACTGCGAGCGCGAGGTCACAAACGCCAGAAGGTCAGGTGCCTCTTGCAATGCCGCCGTTACCAAACGCTCCCGCAATTCTTGCGTGGCCTTTCGCGTGAAAGTGGTGATCACCAATCGAGGCTCACGCCCTTCGCGGCGTCGAAACTCGTCAGTCATCCTCAACACTCGACGAACAAGGTTAAACGTCTTTCCAGCGCCCGCACCAGCGCGCCAAAGTGCATTTCGCTCTGGCGATTGATGTCGAGGATCAGCGCGACGGCTGGCTTCGCGTGCGGCAACTTGCGGGTCTTGTGATGACGACGGCAGCTGAAACAGCTCGCGCCGCCGAAGCTTTACGCCTTCAGGTGCGGGGCTCGACATGCCGTCCTCCATCCACAGTGATCACAAGCCGGATCCGCTTCACGTAACGGAAAAAATTTGCCGTCGCGTAAAATCTCCGCCACTCGCAAAATCTCGGCCCGCAATTCACCCAGAGCTTGATCCAACTCTTCGCGCCTTTGCTTAGTGCGTGAGTTCTGCGTGAAATCAAACAAATCGCTCGCCTCATCCTCAAGTCGCAGTCCACCACTGCGCTTCATGCTCTTTCCATCGTGATAGTAAGCGCCGACGGCGCGAAATTTCGTGCCAGGCGGCGGTCGCCGCGTTTTCACATCCGACGTCGCGGCGTCGGCCTCGCGCACTTGCAAGTTCTCAAGCTCGATCAAACCACCCTCAAGCGCCAACACATACACAAGAAGCTGCCAATGTTTGTCGCGCACCCAGTTCTTAAAACTCGCAGCCGGTGTCGAAGATTTGTAGTCAATCACCACGGCACGAAGCTGAATCTCCTCGCCAGCAGAAGCTTCACTCTCGCTGATCGCGCCAACATCGGCATCGATGCGATCAATGAATCCATTAAATGGCACATCTTGGATGAGTCCGCGAAATTGAGTTTCAAAGCCAAGCGGCTTGAGCCGAGGCTCCTGGGCCTGACGCTCGCGTTCATTGTGCAACATGCGTAGCACCGAGCGCGCGAGCCGAGAGCGCAGCCCCGGCCAATGCGCTTCATCGCGCACAATTTGGAAAGCACCAAACTTCGCTGGCGCCTGTCGACTTCGACCTTCCAGTTCATCTCGCGCCTCATCGAGAAGCGCTTCAACTTCTTCGCGCTTGAGTTCGGGAAAGCCACGTAGCCCCGCCAACTCAAAAGTCTTATGTAACAAGTTGCCTCGACGACGCGGATCCGGATCGAAATCCAACTCGCCTCGATCATCAGGACCAAAAATATGATCAAAGGCAAAGCGACGCGCACAAGTCGACAGAGCACTGAGCCGGGAGGCCGTCAGCCCCTCAATCTGTCCCGCCGCAAAGGCCTCATGCGCAAAGTTCTCATCGCGCGCTTCACGCAAGCGACGAATTCGCAAGTCCGCGATCGCAGCAGACTCTACCCCAAGCCCAGCCCCGGCCCCCGCCACGCGATCATCTTGGTCTTCAACATCTGCTAGATTCGTCGAGCCCAACGCGATCGCTCTTCGCGCCTCTTGGATCTCGTCAAATCTCGTTGCCTCGGGAAGTTCAAGCTCACCGCCGCGTCCGCCAGCGCGCCTAAAGTTTTGTGCGCCGACCAGCCAAAGCCATGAGGGCGTGAGCGCCGCACCGTCAAAGTTGGTTTCCGCAAAGTAAATCTCAACTGCCGAATAGTTTTGCGTGAGCACCCATTGGGCCTCGCGCTCCGCTCGACGCCGATCTTCCGCATCTAAGACCCAGCCCATCGCCGCTTCGATGCCGCGAACATCTGATTCAAGCAAAGCTGTGCCCGCAGGTTGGCGAAGTGAAGCGTCGTGCAAACCTAAGACGATGACATGCGAGCAGCCCGCACCTTCCAGCGCTGACATTGAAAGAACTTGCACGCCACCTTGCTGCGCGGGCTCGATCGGCAACTCCACCAGCGCCGCCATATTTGCCAAATACGAAGTCCAAGACGCGGGCGCTAGCTCAAGCTGTGGAGGACATTCTTCAAGCAGCGACTTCGCCAAGCGCGAGGCCACGAGTAAGTCCGCACCCTCCGGAACACGATGCAAAGCTCGGTAGAGAAATTCATCCCGAGTCCAACGCGACTGAGCCGGGCCATCATGCTGAGCCAGTCGCGCATAGTGGGACTGAACCGCCTGATCAAGGCCCAGATCATCGACTCCGTACACGCGCCGGTAGAGCTCCTGAAAACGCGCGTACTGAATCGGAAAATGAGCTTCGCTCGAAGTGTTGGTCTTTGGCGACGCCGTCGACTGAGCAAAGAAGTCCACTTGCAGATCATAACGATCCGGAGCAGCGGCCCAAGTTCGAAGCCGCGCCAACCATCGCGCGACATCGGGCCGCGAGTGCGCGGGCGCCATCCATGCCTTAGCCACCGGCACACCCTCATGAGCCAAATGCTCACGCAAACACGGCCAATACTCCTCAACGTCTGTCGGCACGATGGCAATCCGCGACGGCATGACGCCGTCATCGAGCCAACATCTCAACTTGGCGACAGCCGCTTTCACCTCCGCCGAAGCCGAGGGAAAACGACGAAAACTTCCATTCCAGGTCTCAGAGCTGATCGTCTCATCGCCATGGCCCGCTTCATCAAAGTCTAAAATCTGCGGCACAATGCCGTTCGCATTCGCTTTTTCAAACAGCCCCGCCCAAGCCTGAAGCTCTTGCGGCACCATGAACCTCGAACCTTGCTGGATCGCTGTCGTCGAAGCAAACTTCTCTTTGAGCCCAGGCCCAGAGGTCGCAACTTCATCGACAAGTGGAATGAGAATCTCCACGCGTGTGGTTTGCGCCCAACCCAACAGCAGATCGCCCTCAATCTGCGACATCGCAAATCCAAGATCGACGATCAACGGCTTTCGCCAAACTTCCTGCAAGCTCAGCCTCGGCCAGATCTCTTCGCTCGCTTCCTCATCCAACACTCTCAGCGTTTCAAAACGATCTGCCGAAAGCACCGCTGCGGCCCACTCCGGTGCGACCAAGCGCAGCTGCAAGAGCCTCTTCCACACCCGCTCTGCCAATTCAAACCACTGACCCCAACGAGAACGCGCACTTTGCCGAATTCGATCATGGGCTGAGTCCTCATCCGACTCACCACTGAGCCAAGCCCGCAATCCAAACTCGTGATCCAAGGTCAGCACCGGCAGCAACTGCTGAATGTAGCTGTACACCGTGCGCGCCGCCCCCGGAGTTTGCAGAGTCGTAACATCAAACTCGCCGCCCAGCTTCGAGGTGCTGGCTGGCGAAGCTTGGGACGGCGAAGTTTCTTCCTCGGCAATTTCGAGCAATAGCTCCGCGATCGTTGATAACAAAAGTTCTTTGGACACGACTTGCAGCTTGGGTCGCTGGCGCCTCAGCAGCATGATCCAAAACTCGCGAGCTCGCAAAACACTCTCGCTCCGAGCAAAATCATTTCGTTCCAAAAGCTTTCGTTGAATTTCCAATTTGGAGCGAAGGTCAGAGACTAACCAAGTTTCATCGCGCCCGTTGAATTGCGCGAGACGATGCGCTCGATCCGCGCTGGAGCGAAGTCGTCGAATATAAAGTCCGGGCTGTGAGCTCGCGCTATTCATGCGAGGCTCAGCTTAGATTCCTCATCTCAGGAGGTCGAGAACTTCGATGCCGTGAATTTCACTTAGCGGCGCTGCTTCAGACGCCGACGCGCGCCGCCCGCTGTGCCCGAGGCACCCGACAGAGAAAAGAAGCTCCCGTCTAAGCCAATTTGAATCGTCATCTGAGCCACATAGCGTCGATCTTCGAGTTGCCCAGGATACTCGCCCAACTCCACGCCATAAGTTGCGGCATCGAGCGCTAAGACTCCCATGTCCAATCCCACACCCGCCGTGTAGTAACCCTGATAGTAGCCCGTTCGCAAAGTGAGCAACGGCAAGTCGAACTCTAATCCCAAATGCAGCTTCTTGCCGTTTTGAATGTCGGTGCGATCTATATAGCGATAATCAATCGACGGCGTGATCGTCATAATCAACGAATCAATCGAGAGCGAGGCACCGATCGCCATGTCGGGCTCGGCTGCGGGCGGAGCACCCGGACCCTCTTCGTGATTGAACGTCGTGAGGCCGGCGTTTCGAACCGTGAAGGCCAGTGTCGGCTTCACCGGACTTGGAATCGTCGCCGACAAACCGACATCCAAGGCGTAGCCTGTGCCTCGGCGTTTCAACTGCGCCGCGATCGCATCCGTATCCAACTGCGCTAAAGTCACCGCACCTATGGGAAGATTCGTACCGGTTCGATTCACACGACGCGCCGTCAATCCCAAAGACACAAAGCCCGGAATCAACGGCACTCCGCCACCGAGTGCCACACCGTAGTCGACATTGTAGGCCAGCATGATTTGCGGATAGGCCGGATTCGCAAAAGACATACTGGCATTTCCCTGCCCGTAGGCGGCGATGCCCATGCATGGCAAAACAAAGGAAGTCTTCGCACCTGCTCCGACCCAAATACTTTTACCGTAGAGATTGTTGAACTTGTCGACGAAGCTCGATCCACTTTGTGTCATCGAGTTCACAACATCCAGCGCCTGCGGACCATTCACGCCCGCGTAAGGATCCATCATCGTCCAATGAAATCCCGAAACCTGACAAAGTGATCCGGGATTGTAAAACAGCGCATCACCTTCTTCAGCCACCGCCGTGAAGGCATTGCCCATGCCGAGCGCACGCACGCTGGTGTACGACTCCATCAACTCAGCCGCTTGCGTCCGCCCCATGCTGAGCGCACAGCTAATCAGCAGCACCCACAAACCGAAGCGACCACGCCCCACAGAAGCAGGACGAGGGCTCGCGCTGCAAGCCCGCATTTTCGCTCCCACTTTTGCGCGGAGAAAATTTATGGACATATGCAAGTGCTCACATCTCCGGCGCAGGTTCCGACACCGGGTTGATCCGTCGATTTCGTCAGAGCACCGATGGCTCGCAATTGATCTGTCGTGAAAGCACTCGAGTCCGTGATCGAGCAGAAGTCATAGGGAGGCCCGAGTGTCGTGCAGATCGAGTTGATCGAACTCGACAAGCTGCCGCCCACCGAAGTGCCGGTTTGCGCCAGTGAGGCCACTGAAATGGTCAGGCCCGTACCGATCTCACCTTTGAGGCTTGCGGAAAGTGTGCACGCATCCCAACCTCCGTCCGCCGATCCATCGTCATTGGTGTCCGCCTCAACCGCGAGAATCGCACCGATTTTTGCCCAGCCCACAAAAGCCATCAGCATGTTTTCGTTGGCCGTCCTCGCGGCGGCGTCTTCGTTGATCGACAGCAATGTGGTCTCGGCCGAGATGCAATCTGAAATATCCTGCGAGTCCGAACTGCGCATGACACTCAGAAACACGGGAAACAAATTTCCCGACGCGTTGGCGACGGCATCCGCAAACGCGATCAAGTTCAAACCACAACGTCCCGCATAGGCCGAGGCCAAAGCCGCTTTGGAGTCGCGCTTCGCACGCCCCGTCACCGACATCAATTGCAGCTTCTCGATGGCTTCGGTCCACTGACTTTTGTTCATCAACTTTTGGGCCTCAAACAAAAGCGCCGCATCCGAGTCGCGCTTGGCCGACTCCAAAAATGCATTCTGCCCACACGACGCCGTCGCCATCGCGATCAGCATGAGAATCGCCATGAGCCTTGAACCCAAACCGCTCGGTAATTTCACATCCGAACTCATGCACTTAGAATAGCGCGAGCGCAGGTCGGATATTGAGTCAAACGTTTGACCTCGACTGGACCGAACGCGAGGCGAGGCACTCGCTCTCCCGCTCCGTGCGCGCCATTAAAATCGAAGTGAGAACTTCCCCATCCATCGACGATCTTCGCGACGCCCCGTCGGCGTGCCGATCTCTTCCCCATACGAACCAGCTTGCAATTGAAACTTTTCCGTCGCGAACTCCACGCCACCTGTCCAATATCCTTGATTGGCGCCCGCGCGCAAAAAGAAGAAGTCGGCGACGTTGAGCTCCATTCCCGCATGCGAACGCTTGATCGCATCTTCATATTCCGGGACGATCGGCGAGGTAACGCCCCGATACTCGAGTGCGATCAACATGCGCACGCGATTCCCAAGGATGGGCTGAAACGACAAGCCGACATCCACGCGCTGATCGGTTTTGTCAGGCCGCTCACTTGTGCCGTAGAACATCCCCTCGCGAAGCGTGTAGCTCGTGTCACCCACGTCGCGCACAACGGCACCGATTGAAGGCAGGTATTTCCAAGGTGCGGTGATCAACAAACCCACGTCTCCGGCCGCACCGATTCCCTCTTTAGCTTGTGAGCGAATTTCAAGTCCGGTCGAGTTCGCCGGTAAGTCCTTGTGAATCTCCGTGCGATTCACGAGTCGCCCCGCAAAACCAAACTTAATGATTCCATCCCAAAATCTGAGCGTCGCGCCCATCGCCGCCGCCCAATCGCTGACATAATCCAAACGATAAGTTGTCCCTGTCGGATCAACTCGCGCGTTGTATTGATACTTCGCCAATAAACCAATGCCGAAGTTCGGCGCGATGAAAGATGGAAAAACCTGTCCCTTGAAATGCCAGTGATTGCCCTTGGTGCGATTGAGAATTTCCAGCAACTGCTGAATGTCCAAGGCACCCGAGTAATTGTCGAGCGTGACCGATTCCGTATTCTTAAAAGCCCCATGCAGTTCCGGATCAAACACAGTGAACGTCAAATCTCGCAATCGGCCCAGCCCCGCAGGATTCGTCAACAGCGCCGTCTCGTCATTCACGACATTCACATAAGCGCCGCCCATCGACATCTGCCGAATGCCGGTATAAAACTCGTCGATTTCGCCATTGAACATATTCTCAGGTTGCGCCGTCTGCGCCACCGAGGGACTCGCAGAACCGATGCTCGCCACAATGATCGCGATCAGCGCCGACTTCGTCGCTGCACTCATCACCCCACGCATCGCGTGCCATCCCTGTGCGAAAACTGTCTTCGAAGCGTCGTCCATGACACCCCTCCCACCTGTCTCATTTCGGCACAAGCCCTCCGCGACCTGAGCCCCCGCGCACAAAGTCTCGACGATCGTCGCGTCTTTCGGCCCGAGTCCGCGCTCAAACTCGCTCGACTCGACGAAATTCACGAGATTCTCCCCAGCCCTCGCCAACCTCTGTCATTTTCCGCCAACGGCAGCGTCACAAACTCGACCTCAAGATGAGACGCAAAGTGCGAACACTTGAAGTTCGAACGTTCCCTAACGAAAATAAAATCTGCGAGGTGAAAATGAAAGCACGAAGCTTAACAATTCTAGGAACGATTCTCATCGCCAGCACAGGCCTGCTCGGCTGCGAAAAGAATGAAGACGTCAAACTCGCCGAGGCGCAAGCCTGCCTCGACACAGCCTTCAACTCCTCCGAGGCCGATCGCTGCTACGGGCTCGTCGATGGGATCAACACTGAGAAGGCCAATCTCATTCGTTGCTCATCGCACTTCATCGCTCAAGGCTTCACCGGCCAGCGCTTCGCAAACGCATTTCAGCGCCTCAAAGACAACCCCTCGTCCGGCACCGACCCGATGGCCACAGTCATGACGTATTTGGTATTCACCAATACCGCTACGACCATTCACACGAGCGATAATGCCGTCACCAACTGCACCGCATCGGGTGTCCGCTCCATGCAGCGACTCGCCACGATGGCGAAGCTGGCGACCTTCGTCGCCACAGCGGGAGGCGCCAACTTGGCCAACCTCAATCCAGCTTCGGGAAGCTTTGATCAAAACGCCGTCGTCAACGCGATCAACACCTTGGTGGGCTCCGGCACCGCACAAGACAAAGAGAACCTCGGCAACATCGCTGTGCAAGTGAACACCGCGTACTGCAATGAAGGCTCTTCGTTCTCGACAACGGAAATTTGCAAGAACTTGTCGAACGCAATCACGTCGGCGGGTGGAAATTTGCAGACGATTGGGAGTCAGCTGCTTTCGCAGTTGCAGGCTTTGTAACTGATCTCGGCGGGTGTTGCGCGAATTGCGTCACCGCGGAGAAAGAAGATCTTTCGGGCGGCCCATTCCAGGCCGCCCATTTCTTTTGTGACAATGTGACTGTGAGTTACCTAGATCGAAGGTTCCTCGGCGCAAACGAAGCGAAAGCAATCAATCCGTTTGGATGTGATCGGATGTGATCGTAAGGAAATTTGAGCTCAAAACTTTATGCACCCAATCAGCGGATCACTTCAGTGATTCTCGGCGCGCCCTTTGGCGTTCGCGACGAGCGCGAAACTGGGGTAAGTAAACTTCATTGTGATAGTACATGAAGATTTCGAGATGCCGCCGCAGGCCTTCCATCGTCTTGCTGGTGCACCAAGTCTGCCGTCCAAGTCGCGCGATCTCGTGGCGCATCTTGGTCGCCGTGTGGTTAAGCGGAAAGAGTTCATCAAATCCACCCGAGCGCAACTCTCGTTTTGAATTTCTCCTTGGTTTTTTGGCTTTGAACTGGAGATGTGGCACACCTGGACAAATCTTGCGAATCTGATTCGCGTAACTCTTCCAGAGGTCGGTGATGATAACTTCGGGCTTGAGGGTTGAACTCTCCGAAAGCCGACGAAGAATTCCCGCCCGCATTTCTCGTCGCTGATTGGGTCGAACAATACCTGCACGCCGAGCCTTGGCCGCCAAGCGACCTGTCGCAGGCGCTGCCGCAAGATCAAAATCTAAAATCTCACGATCACCGCTCAAAAGCATTCCGATCCACGTAGGCTTTAGATAGCTCTGTATACTTGTGCCCATCTCATCAAAGTAGAACTCGCCCGTCTTCATTCGGTGGTGGCGAATCAGTCGATTCTCCCGAGCGCACCATTGCGCGGCTAGATCAAAGTGCCGAAGGACAGTGCTAAACGCCGCTCGCGAGTCACTCGCGATGCGACGTAGCGACTTCGCGGAACAAGCCTCTCGAACCATGACTTTCGCGAGATCACGGCGCTTTGTTCCTCTGTATATGCAGTCGGTGGCTCGTGAAAACGTGCGGTGACACTTCATACATCGAAAACGCGGCAGATGGACGCCGTCGCACTCACGCCAATACTTTCCCCATCGACGTACTGCGGATTTCGACGACCTGTCGTTGATAGGCGATAACGCCGTCGAACCTGCCGACGTGTTGGAACTCGCTCTTTCGCAAAATGGGCACTTGATTGATTTGGTCACGATGGAGTTCGCAACCAAGTTTATGACCAGGCCAAGCAAGCCGTCGGATTATCCCTGAAGAACGAGGCGTCCAACAGCCGGACGCCAATTCGCAACACCCGCCGAGATCAGTTTAAAAATCCAACGAGGCCTTCGCCATATACACACGGCTCGCCTTCGGACTGCTGCTCGTACCCACTTCATTCGCGTAGGTGACGAGATCCAGCCTAAACAGCGCGAAGTCGCCATTGAATCCCGCTGTGAAATATCCCTGATTGATGCCAGCACGCCAGCCGCCCTGCCACCAAGAAGCCAATTTCCAGAGGAACTCGACGCCCATGTGAGTTCCCTTCTTCACCGTGAAGTTCTCGTGCCCAATGTCGCGAAGATCCGCCACGAATCGCGTGCGCCAAATCCACCAGTCAGGCAGCTCAAACATCGTTCCGACATCCAGCCGTCGCTGAAGTTTTGCGGGCTCACGCGAGTTCTTATCCAGAACATGCATGTTCGTCTTAAAGCCATAATCAACGGCGTTTCGAACTGTTGCGCCAACTGTCGGCTTCACATGCTTGATCCACGACCAAAAACCCGACTGCGGGATGTTGGGTTTCCACATCCAGCCCAAATCAAAGTCAAAGGTCAGGCCCTCGCCCACATCTTCTTTCTTGAGAATATTCGAATCAAATGCCAGCTCGATCGCGGAAATCGACTTGTTGTAGTAGCCGCGATAAATCGCCTTGCCTGTCGCACCGACACTCATCGAGCCATCCGCAACATTCAATTTCCACCCACGTCCGTAAGCGATCGTCGTATCCTGGTGGGCCACGACGGCGAGCTGCGGCCCTACAGTCTGGTGAATCTCCATCTCCAAGTTCAAATCGACGGGAATCACAGCTAGCGCCCAACGAGGCCGCGCCCAAATGGCTTGCAACGCTCCCACTCGGACAGAATAGTGATTGCCGTAATTGGACTCGAGCAAACTCACCATGTCCGCGATATTGTTCGTGCTCGATGCCGCATTGATGTCCGAGCTCAGCTTTGGGAGTTTCGAGTCCGCGCCGACTTGAGCTAACGACAGATTGACATGACTCTCACCGAGATTTGCCAGGCCTGCCGGATTGTAAAACAAAGCCGTTGCATCGTCGGCCGCCGCGACAAACGCTCCGCCCATACCCATGGCGCGCGCTGAAATGTAATGCTGGTGAATCGAGAAGTCTTTGAAGTCACCGACGGCCGCAAGAGCCGAAGTTGAGCAGATCATCTGACTCACACCAACAAGGCTCAACAACGAAACAAACGCACTCACTCTACGCATATCACCTCCGGAGACTCCGCTCCGCCAACTGATCTTCTAAAAGTGTAGTCTGACTGAAACTCCAGGGATACAATACGAAGAGGAGTTGTGACGTGCGTCGAACACAGGACCAATTATTCAACAATCTTTATGAGGATCCCGAAGAGTCACTGGGCCCATCTCGGTCTTTCCGACCTGAGCCCGCCCCCAACGGGCGCAACACCCGCCGAGACCAGTTAGGCGTGGGCCTCATCCAAATTCTAGTATGTATGACTCTCGCCTACTCGCCAGAAGTCCAGTCCGCGCCCACCCCGGCCGACGTCAATGCCGCGACCTCGACTCAATCTGAGGCTCAACCGGCATCGAGCGCAGAAATTCAACGAGCCAAAGAATTGGATTGGACCTATCCAAAAGAGAGCGATGAGCGGCTTGCCCAGCGCGCCACTGAGCGCGAATTCTTCTACCATTATCGTCAAAGTCTGTCGGCCATGGTAGGTCCGGCATATCGAACAGATGCGATTCAAGATCCGGACACCCAACTCAGCTTGAAATACTGGCGGCAACCAACGGACGGAGTTTCACTTGAGGCTGGAGCCGACTTAGTCAGCGACGGCACCGGTGCACTTCACGTTTCAAAGAAAAACAACACGGGACGAGGTCAGTTACGAGGATACCTCAGCTACGGTCTCGCTATTCGAATCGTACCCAACGAGCAACTCGTCACTTTTCTCAAAATTCAGAATTGGCAAATTCGCGGCGCCATGGGGGCCGAATGGCAATGGCCATGGGGAAAGTCATGGTCACTTCGTGGAGAGTTGGGAGTCAATTTGAGTCCAGGAAGAATACAGGTGCCTATACTCATCGGCGCAACTTCATCATTCTAATCCGAGTGCCTGCGATCCCCGAAGCGAGTGAGCGTCTAATTGGACTCCGACACATCCTGCGTCCGCAGTGTCCGATCTGCAAATCGCAGTTGGCTAGCATAAAAGCAACACCCGCCGAGTGCAGTTAGAGGGAAGCCACCAACCGCGCCACCTGCCTCTCCAAATCCCCCACCGTACCCGAATTATCAATCAGCTCCGTCGCACGACGAACTCGTTCGGCACGCGAAACTTGCGCCAGAATTCGCTTCTTTGCTTCATCCACGCTCAGGCCTGTTCGCGCCTGCAGTCGCGCCACCTGCTCAACTTCAGGTAAGTCGACAACCCAAATCGCATCAAAATCCGCATCCATGTTTTTTTCGAACAATAAGGGCACTTCGTAAAATGCGACACGCACACCTTGTTGTCGCCACTCGTCTTTGAGTCTTTGAGTGAGTTCGCGCACACGCGGATGAATGATGTTCTCCAGATCAATGCGTGCTGACGAATCACTGAAGACGATTTTTCCGAGCGCGGCTCGATCGATTTCACCTGTGCCATCTATGATCTGAGGCCCAAATCGTCGAATGATCTCCATGAATGCCGGCTGACCTGAACGAATGACGTCGTGAGCAAGTCGATCGGCCTCGGCCACTTGAAAGCCATGACGGCGAAGCAGAGCCGCGACACTCGACTTTCCCGAAGCGATCCCACCAGTCAATCCGATCCACTTCATCTTCGCTCCAAGTTGATCAACTCCTCAAAGCTCTATGTGCCAATCAAATCCGTCCCACTGAGCCTGCGCGCTCAAGCTGCTCGCCGCACTCCGCTCTAAGCTCTCCACGCTCGACAATCGACACTCCGCACTTCTCGCTCCGCACTCCGAACAACTCGCTTCAAACTCGACACTCCAACCTGCCGCCAAACAAGCCGCGCACACGCTGACTCCGCACATGTCTCACACTCAACTTCGGCCCAACATCGCGCAAGGCAACTCGCCCCACTCTTATTCGGCCTCATCAACATGGTCTTGGTCACTCACCGAAGAGCACCGCGAGCTTCTCGCGCGGCGAGCATGCGACCAAGGTCCTGAAAACATCTAGTCCCTGGTCTAGGCCCAAGCGCCCTTGGCCAAATTCATTCAAGCCCCCAGCAAGATTGGCCGAAAAACATTTGTGAGAGAGCCGTCAGTATTTCGAGGAGCTCTGTGAACTACGAAGTTTTTGGCAAATATGTCCTGCTCGAGAAACTCGCCATGGGTGGTATGGCTGAGGTTTGGCTCGCGCGCAGCATCGGTTCTTCCGGCGTCGGCAAGTTTGTCGCCGTGAAGCGCATTTTGCCTCAGTTCTCTGAACAGCCCGAGTTCATCGAGATGTTTCGTGAAGAGGCGAACATCGCGATCAACTTGCAGCATGCCAACATCGTGACGATCAATGAATTCGGCGAAGAGAAAGTCCAATTCTACATCGTCATGGATCTGGTGAATGGACGAAACCTCAAGCAGATCCTCAACAAGGTGAAGACGAGCAATGTCGCTTTGTCGATTGAGCACATCGTCTACATTTGCAAAGAGATCGCCGCAGGCCTCGACTATGCCCATCGGTGTATCGATCCGAAGACGGCGAAGCCGCTCAACATTATCCATCGCGATATGTCGCCCCACAACGTGATGATTTCGTTTGAGGGCGAAGTTAAGGTCGTCGACTTCGGTATCGCAAAAGCCGAAACACAGGTCGAGGCCACGCGCGCTGGAACTCTCAAAGGCAAGTTTGGTTACATGTCGCCCGAGCAAGCTGACGCTCAGCAGGTCGATCAGCGCACGGACATCTTCTCGTTGGGCATCATCATGTGGGAATTGCTGGCCAATGATCGCTTGTTCGTTGGCAAAAACGAGATTGAGATTCTGCGTAAGATCAAAGATTGCAACATCCAGCCTCTGCGCAAACTCAACGCGACAGTGCCGCCTGAACTTGAGAAGATCGTCGCAAAGTCGCTGGCCAAGGATCGCAATCTTCGCTACCGAAACGCCGATGACTTCCATCGCGATCTGCACAAGTTCCTCAACGTGAAGTACCCCGACTTCTCAAAAGCGGACTTCGCGAAGTTTCTCAAAAACTTGTTCTCCAAAGAAATCGAAGAAGTCAGTCGCAAGTTGCTCGACTATGCGAAGACGGATTTCTCGCAGTATGTCTCGGTCGCAACCGGCGGCAATCCCATCGCCACGGAGAAGACTTCCGTCAATACGGCGATCACCAGCACACAGCCCACAAGTGTCAAAGATGTTCCCCCTGCCACTGAAGGTTTGGACGTCCAAACCAACGGCAAGATGAACATCATCGAAGCTAAGAATGAAAAGGTCGAAGCCAAGAATCTCCGCATGGATGGAGCCGCGGCGAATGTTGCCAATTCCTACTCCGGCTCACGTTCAGCCGCGGGCACGAATCTCGGCGGCACTCGCAGCGTAAGTCCCTATGGAACAAATGCGGCGTACGGCGGAACTTATGGCGGAACCTACAACGGCACTCGCTCCAAGGCCTCCAACAGCTATGGCCAGCCGAGCTCAGGTTACGGCGGCCTTATCGTGATCTTACTGGTGCTGGGTGTGTTGATTGGTGGCGGCGTGTTCTACGTGAACGACCCCAAACAATTCAACAGCATCATCGCCCAGCTTTTAGGGACAACGAAACCGAATCCTGTCGTTGTCACACCCGGGCCCAAAGATCCCGACAAAGTTGAACTGGCGTCGACCTCGCCCGAACGCATTTCAAAAGTCGCGATCACCTCTGAGCCCTCTGGAGCAGAAGTGCTGATCGATGACAAACCCGTGGGTGAGATCACACCGACGACGATCAAGCTCGTTGAGGGCAAAACGGTGAAGCTGACTTTGCGCGCACCGGGCTACCTCGAGTACAGTCAAGAAGTGCGCGTGCAACAAAACCAGATGTCGGTTCGCGCGGCGATGAGTCGCGTTCGTGTCGGCTATCTCGAAGTTGCGATCATGGGTGCGGGTCAACTCACGATCAATGGCGAGCCTGTACAAGCGCAAAACGGTCGCATCACTGTACCGGCCGACACCAAACTTGTCGTGCTCGTGCTTGATCCTGTGACGAAGTCTGGCGACGAGGTTCATCTGCAAGTTGCTGAGAATGCCAACCGCCGCGTGACCTTGATTCCCCGTCAATCGTACAAGCCGCGCGTACTCCCCTAATCGATCGCCCGACCGCGGTCCAGATCACTCAGCTCAGCTTCGCACCTTCGGCCACAATTTTCGCGTCCATTCGGCGCGAGTACCCCATGTAAAAAGCACGTCGCATTTCAACTCGAGCCGGCGATCCCGAGCTGGACCTCAACGCCTCAACAACTCAACACCCCAATACCTCAACAGCTGGGCCTGCACAGGTTGGAACCTATGAGCCGCCGGTAACCTGTATCGCCTTCAACCCAGCCACAAGAGTTGAGTCGCTCGCCAAACTCAGGCAAACTCACCGGCATGAACGATACAGTTGTCCGACGTTTTCTCGATACCGCTGATCGATTGCAGAACAAAGTGGCCGTGAGCACATGTCGCAACGGACGCTGGATGGATTTGCAGTGGAAAGATTATTTGGAGATGGTGCAGTCCTTCGCCGCGGGCTTACGTGCCTTGGGCGTGCAGCCTGGCGATCGCGTCGCGATTTTGGCCCAAACTCGCTTGGAGTGGGCTGCGTTTGATCTCGCAACTCTCGGTCTCGGCGCCGTCACCGTGCCGATTTATCCGTCTTCGACGGCGACAGAAGTTCAATTCATACTTCAAGACAGCGAAGCCAAGGTGTTGGTGATCGAGTCCCAAGGCGCGTGGTCAAAGTTTAAGGCCTCGATCCAGGCGCAAAGCGCTCATTTGCCAGCACAAAGCGCAAACTCCGCAGCCTCGGATGAAAAGCTTGGCGCGAATTTGCAGGCCCTCGTTTGCCTCGAAGTCGGCAAATCAACCAACTCCGAGGCTCGGTCGCAATTGTCGCTTGAGCAGTTCATTCAAGGAGGCGTGGCCATTCGACAAAGCCAGCCCAACTTTTTTGTCGAGGCGGCACAAAAGCTCAATGTCGATCAAATGGCCACGATCATTTACACCTCAGGGACAACGGGCCGCCCAAAGGGAGTTGTGCACACTCATCAACAAATTCTCAGCGAAGTGGTCGAAGCCTTTCCCTTACTCGGCGTGTCCTCGCAAGATGTCGCGCTCACCTTCCTTCCATTTGCACACGTACTGGGTCGAATCGAGATTTGGGGCCAAGCTGTCGTTGGTCACCGCATCGCCTATGCGGAATCCATCGAACGCATCAAAGATAACCTCATGCAAGTGAAGCCCACGGTGATGATCGGCGTGCCGCGAATCTTTGAAAAGATTCACGCTGGCATTCAAGCCCAAGCCGACATTTCACCCATTCGACGAAAGACTTTTGACTGGGCCCTCGCTGTCGGACGCGAAGTGAGTCGGTGCAAGCAAGAAAAGCGCAGCGTTTCACTGCAAACGGCGGCACAGTACTTAGCGGCTCAACGACTCGTCTTCCAAGCCTTGCAAGATCGCCTCGGCGGTCGCTTGCGCTTCGCCGTGTGCGGAGGCGCTCCGCTCAGTCGTGAAATCGCCGAGTTCTTCCACGCCGCGGGCCTGTTGATCCTCGAGGGCTACGGCTTGACCGAAACGACAGCGGCGATCTGCGTGAACACACCCTTCGATTACAAGTTTGGCACAGTTGGTAAGCCCGTGGGCGAAGTCAAAATCAAGATTGCCGAAGACGGAGAAATCCTCGTCAAGAGCAAGAAAGTGATGAAGGAGTATTACAAAAATCCCGAGGCCACGGCTGAAGTCTTCGACGGTGAGTGGTTTAAGACCGGCGACATCGGCGAACTCACCGATTCAGGACACCTCAAGATCACGGATCGAAAAAAGGACTTGATCAAGACAGCTGGCGGAAAGTACGTCGCTCCGCAACGCCTCGAATCGCTCTTAAAACTTTCACCCTTCATTTCCAACGCTCACATACACGGCGATCAACGCAAGTATTGCGTCGCACTTCTCACTGTGGCCGAAGATCACCTCCGGCGTTGGGCGAATGAGCAGAACCTACAAGCTCAACAAAGCGTGCATCTGCTTGAGGAAATGATCGAACATCCCAAAGTGAAGGATTTATTCCGGCGCGCTGTCGCTGAGGCCAATGCACAGCTCGCAAGCTTTGAGTCCATCAAGAACTTTGCGCTGCTGGCGCGCGACTTCAGCATTGAAAGCGGCGAACTCACGCCTTCACTCAAGGTGAAACGAAAAATCGTCGACGAGCGCTATCGAGATTTGATCGACTCGCTTTATTAGGATTTCAGCGAACTCAGTAAGGAATGTAAATTCTGAGCTGAGTGCCAAAGAACAAACCACCCAGATTGATGGATCGCGGGTCGCCGTTGTTGAGCAACAAATCGCCGCCCGCCGTGTAGTTGCCTGACAACGTCGTCATCGCTTTTGAAGCTTGCAGACTCGTCGCCATGACGTGCCGATATCCCAGATCCATTCCCAACGTCACCGTATCCGTCAGCAGAAATTCGCCTCCCAGATAAGCTTTGTAGGCCAGGCCTCCACCACTTCCCTTTTCGGAATAAGTCTCTGGCACTCCGGGGTAAGCACTTTGCCCCGCCGCCGTCAGACGATACTCATTATCGACGCTGACCAAGGCGTATCCGCCGCCAACACCAATGTGCAGTCGCGACTCCATGCCAACGGTCAGCGGAATTTCAATCGCACCCATAGGGACAATGGCGGAAACTTTCGAGTCCAAATTCAAAAGCTCCGTGCCCGACGCACTCTTCCCCTGCACACCCGTCATCGTCTGCCCGAAAATGTATTCAACACCCAAGCGCAACACAAAGGCCTGCACATTGAAGGTCACGCCCAGCTCACCACTCATGTTTTGCTTTACGGTTTCGGTGAAAAACGTCGAAGCACCTGAGGATCGCCCGTAAGCGGAGTCACTGAGATTCGATACGCCATACGTCCCGCCGACATAAGGCGCGATCACTTCCTTCGCCATTTCAAATCGCCGCGCTTCGGCCGACTCAACGCCGCCAACAAACATCACGGCCGACAAAACCGCTATGACGAACAGTAGCATCCCGCACCCAGTCGCTCGCCTCAACCGAAGTTCATGTCTCACGGCCGCTCCTCATCTCTGGATCGATCACTTTTCGATGGATCAACTTTGGATTTGTCCGCTTGAGAACTCGCAGAACTTTGCTGCGACACTCGCGCCTGAGCCGCAGCGCCCGCAGAGATCAAGGCAATGCGCAAACCCGACTCGACTTCACGAAGTCGCAGTCTCGGCTCCGAGGCGTTTCGCGCGCCCTGTGCGACAGTGGCCTCGGCCAGGTTCGCTGCTTCGCCGATCTCCAGCCAGATCACGAGGGTCGAGTCCGCAGGATCAACTCGCACGCCGGCAGCACTCCACGGCACGCCGACGAGCTTCAATCGCGCCACCTCTCGCCGAAATCGACTTTCATCTACGGCTGAGCCCAAACCTGGAAAACTCAACAGCAAGCGACGACCTCGCGCATCGAGGCTGACTTGGTAATACGGCAAGCTCCCTTTGAGCGGCCGAAGTTGGGTATCGACAAAGTCCAAGCTGAGCTCACGCTGATCCAGCAGAGCCCGAACACCTTGCCAGCGCAGGAGTGCCTGAGCACGACCGCCGGTACGAACTTGGCCATTGCGAATCTCAATGTCCTCGCTCAGTTTGCCTTGGCTTGCGTCGGATGTTCGACTCTCGGATCGCCCACCGCCCACAACTGCATCATTTGCTGACTTGGGCGAAATTGCCGAGATCGCGGGAGTCGTCCACATGGCCGCAGCGAAAACTCCGACCATTCCGCCGACCAAGTTTCTCGTAGAAATCCACTTTCGTTGGACGATCTTCCGCACGCAGGGCATGCCCGCACGTGGGCCGCCGTCAGGCGCAACACCCGACGAGATCACTTGGATTGGAGCCAAAATGCCCATTCACGCCCCCACCCTGAAAGGCCTTCAAATCAGGGCCATCACCTATCTTGCGATTTTCCTCAGGAACACCCCTCAATCGCAAGCTAAAGCCGCAACACCCGACGAGATCAGTTCTAAGAACGCGCACGATTTTCGCAGCCTTTCCTCCCGTAACCTCTCAGATTCACAACTGGCGTTACGAAACTGTTGAACCAAGGTCCTCGTCAAATTGCTCCTCCCCCGAAGCCTCCTCTGGAACTTTGGGACGAGCACAGGGAGATTCACATGAATCATGCGAACAACAAATTGAGCCCGTCGCTGAGCAAAAGTTCTGGGACCAAGGGTTCAGGTTCTGTTTCTCTCCGACTCCGAACAACACTCTCGGCGATTCGCCGTGCGACTTCAGAATTAACAGTGGGCCTGGCCGCAAGATCATCGACGACATCGTCGACTCGGGCGAAGTCTCAGGATCGCGCTCGCAGTCCCCACTCACGACCTTTCGTGATCTTCAGCATGACTGTCGCGCTCTTGCTCGGCGTACTCGCCACAGGCTGCGGCAACAAAGATGGTGGTTCACCTGCGCCGTCGAATGTCGCAACCACTCCGCCGCCTGACGTGCAGCCCTCGTCGACCTGCGCGCAAGGACAAACGCTGCCGAACTTCTATGCTCAGCCGGTTGCCTACTATGGCGGAATTCCCTATTCGGGATGGTATGCGCGCCACGGTTACCCGACGGGCACCGTCGTCCACACCGTCGTTCCCCAGCAACAGCCCAACTTCTGTAACTGTCCCTCGGGCTATGTTGCGGTTTGCGATGGTCAGGCCGGACTCACCTGCGTTCCCCATTATGGTTTTCGTCGTCACCAAGTCGCTTGGTTCGGCTGGTCGCACAGTGGATTCTACTTCCATGGTTACGCGGGCTACGGCACAGCCAATCCGCAAAGTGGCTTTTGGGGTGGCGCACCTGTGGGCTCGCATGTGGGACAGCCGGGCAGCATCGGGCAAAGCGGCGCTTTGGCTTGTAACAATCAAATCGGCGTCACCTGCCAAGTGGGCTCGAACTCTTGCGGTGCGGGATCTTTCTGTGCGCCGATTCGACCCGGCGCCAGCCTCGGCATTTGCACTCGCTAAGGAAACAGCATGATGCGCATGGATTTTGAGCGACCGACATTTCGATCTCAAAAGTCGCGCTCGAGTTCGCTGGAATCTGCGGCTACGCCAACGCGCGCGGAAACGTCCAAGACAATAGTCGCCACACAGACGGGCGCGACACAGGCGGGCATCAGGCCCGCTCAGCCGCTTCCACCATTCGACAAGATCTCCCCGTTCAATGACGAATCGCCGCAAGCCTCAAACGCTGCAAATCCGTGGCGTCAACCCGTCGGATCTGCCGCCCCGTTGGGAAACATGACGGCTCAACTCATCAAGCACTTACCCTTGATTCGCCTCGGTGCCGAGCTCGTGTCGGCGGCCTTGATTTCCTTGATCTTTCTCCTCGTCCTGAAGGCCCTACTTCTGACACTCATTGGCGAAGGCCTGTGACCTTGCGCATCGAAGCTGAACTCCTAGCGAAAGTCGCTGGGCGCTGATGCATTCCATCGGGTAAACGATGGGCATGACGACACAAAATTTTGGCGCATTTTTTAAGACCTCTCCCCACCCCGATCAGGCGACAGATTTCGCTCAGATCCAAACTTCGCACTTCTTGCCCGCCATCGAGCGCGGCATCGAGGTCGCGCAGACACGACTCGCGAAAATCAAGGAACAGACCGAGACCCCGAGCTTCACCAACACCGTGCTCGCCATCGAGTCCGCGACTGAGGAGCTTGAACAGGTGAGCGGCGTGTTCTTCAATCTGCTCGGCGCGCTCAGCGACGACGAAATGCAGAAGTTGGCCAAGCAGATCTCGCCGAAACTTGCCGCTTACAACAGTGATCTCTTGCTCGACGCCGCTCTCTTTCAGCGCGTGAAAAGTGTTTGGGATGCGCGCGATCACTCTCCGGCCCTGCAAGGCGAAGAGCGCCAGCTCACTGAGAAAGTCTTCAAGCGATTTGCACGAAACGGCGCTTTGCTCTCCGACGACAAGAAGGCGCAACTGCGTTCGCTCGATCAGGAGCTTTCGAAGCTATCACCTGAATTCAGCGACAATGTCTTGAAGGCCACCAACAGTTTTGAAATGCATCTCACCGAGGCCGCTGAGCTTGAGGGCCTGCCCGAGTCAGCCATCGACGCGGCGGCGGAAGCGGCCAAAGAGCGCGGCAAGAGCGGCTGGGTGTTCACGCTTCATCAACCGAGCATCGCGCCCTTTCTCGCCTATGCCGCAAAGCGCGAGCTGCGCCAAAAACTCTGGCACGCCTACAATGCACGCGCCCTCGACACCAACCCCGCGTTGGTGCTGCGAATCGTACAGCTTCGCGATCAGCGCGCGCGACTTCTCGGTTACAAGACGCATGCGCACTTTGTGCTCGAAGAGCGAATGGCGGAGACGCCGGAACAAGTTGCCAGTTTTCTCACGCGACTTCTGCAAAAAGTGAAGCCCGCTGCCGAGCGCGATCTGGCCGCGGTGAAGGCGCATAAGAAGCAGGTCACCGGCGATGAGAGCTTCATGCCCTGGGACTATGCGTACTGGAGCGAGAAGCTCAAAATGAAGTTGCACGACCTGGATGATGAGCAGCTTCGGCCATACTTTAAGCTCGAGAATGTGATCGCGGGCGTGTTCGAACATGCTCGGCGCCTTTATCGAATTGAATTCCGCGAGCGAAGCGATCTTCCCGTCTATCACCCTGAGGTGAAAACCTATGAGGTGGTGGAGAGTGGCACGAACCGTCACATTGGATTGTTCTATGCGGACTTCTTCCCGCGCGCTTCCAAGCGTTCCGGTGCATGGATGACGTCGTTTCGCGAACAAGGTTTGTTTCAGCACATCGCCGACAACAAAGTGCTGCGGCCGCATGTCGCGATCGTCTGCAACTTCACTAAACCCACATCGACCCAACCTTCACTGCTGACCTTGGATGAAGTGAAAACACTGTTTCATGAATTTGGACACGCTCTGCATGGCCTGCTCAGCGATTGCAAGTATGTCACCTTGGCCGGCACCAATGTGCATTGGGACTTTGTCGAATTGCCTTCGCAGATCATGGAGAACTGGGTCACGGAGAAGGAGTCATTGGCATTGTTTGCTAAGCACTACGAGACGGGCGAGGTGATGCCGGACGAGCTCATTGAGAAGATTCGCAAGAGCTCGCAGTTTCAAGCCGGTTACTTCGCGCTCCGCCAATTGAACTTTGCTATGCTGGATCTGGCATGGCACACCGTCGATCCGAACACGATTCAAGACGTGGTGAGCTTTGAGCGCTCGGCCACGGCGGGTAGCGCCTTATTTGCGCCGACGGAAGGCACCAGCACCTCGACGGCGTTCTCGCACATTTTTGCTGGCGGATACTCGGCCGGCTATTACTCCTACAAGTGGGCCGAGGTTTTGGATGCTGACGCCTTTGAGTACTTCAAAGAAAAGGGCCTCTTCGATCAAGAGGTGGCGCGGGCGTTCCGCGATCACATCCTCAGTCGAGGCGGCACCGAGCCACCGATGCAGCTGTACAAGAAATTCCGCGGCCGAGAGCCGGACCCGGATGCTTTACTTCGCCGTGATGGCTTGATTTGATCTGCAAGCTGAGTTGATGTGAAGGCAGATCAGGTGTGGAGTTTTCGCGAGCTGGTCTCGATGAACGCCCACGACCTGATCCGAAGCTTTTGGAAATTGCGTACGGCCTTTACAGGCAAGGCCGGTCTAACTGGGCCGGCAAGAACCGACGGTAAACTGGGGAATTGACGAATGCGCGCTTCAGCGAAATCTCAGCAGTCCACGCGCTCCAAATCGACGCGCTCTTCATCGACACGCTCTTCATCGACAAAAGACGAACCGCGATCCGTCGGAATTTTGCATCGTCCGAACTCACCCTTGGCCGTAAAGAAGGCCGCTGAAGTGGCCCGCTGGCTGACGGATCGAGGCCATCGCGTCTTTGCGGCTCCTGGGCAAAAAATTGCGCGCGACGCGCCCTCACTCGACACTAAGAAACTCGCACAATTGGATCTCATGCTGGTTCTCGGCGGCGACGGCACGTATTTGGGTGCCGTACGCCTGATTGGGGATCGCAGTATACCCGTATTTGGCGTCAACATGGGCTCACTCGGCTTTCTCACCGATACGCGAGTCGAGGATCTCTTCCCTCGCCTTCAGGCGGCCCTGGAAGATCGCCTCCAACCGCAAATGCGTTCACTTCTTTCCGTCGAAGTGCGCCGCGGACGAACTCGGCTCTCACATCAAATTGCGCTGAATGATGCGGTTGTCGAACGCGGCTCCATCACACATTTGATCAATATCGATTTGCACTCTGAGAATCACCTGGTCGGTAGTATCAAGGCCGACGCCCTCGTGATCGCCACACCCACGGGTTCGACAGCTTACAACTTAGCCGCCGGTGGGCCGATTCTACATCCCGAAGCGCGTTCATTCGTCGTGACTCCAGTTTGCCCGCATGCGCTGACTTCGCGTCCGTTAATTTTTCCGGACCATCAGTCCCTGCGACTCAAAGTTCAAAAGAGTCATCACAAAGCCATCCTGACAGTCGACGGAGTTCGCTGTGGCGAGCTGACGGATCGCGATGAAGTTTGCATCACTCGCCATGCTGTCGATCATGTGGCTTTACGAGATCCGGATTTCAATTTCTTCTCCTTGCTGAGAGAAAAACTCAAATTCGGTGAGCGGGCCTAGTCCGCGGGTTCGAGGGGTTCAGGCCTTCACGATGTCGGGCTCAAGGGGACCAAAAGGGGGATTCTGTGTTGCAAGAATTGCGTGTGCGCGACTTTGCGATCATCGAAGACATTCAAATCGGCTTTCGCCCCGGCCTCAACATTCTGAGTGGGGAAACTGGCGCCGGAAAGTCGATCTTGCTCAAAAGCCTGGCGCTCTTGATGGGCGACAAGGCCGACGCTACCGCCGTACGAACAGGTGCTGAACAGGCCGTCGTCGAAGGCAGTTTTGATCTTCAATCTCGGCCGGATGTTCGAAAACGTCTGGAGTCGATGGGTATTGAATCTCCCGATTCGATCATGGTGGTTCGGCGTGTTGTCGGTGCTTCGAGCAAGGCCCGCGTTTACATCAATGGCGCGCTCTCGACACTCAGCGCGCTCCGCGAAGTCGTCTCACCACTCGTCGAGGTCACGGGTCAGGCCGTGCCGCTGATCGAAATGACGGGCCAACACGACAACCGACACTTGTTGTCGCGAGCTTATCATTTGGAATTACTGGATCAATACGCTGGCACGACGGCACTTCGCCAAGAGCACGCGACCTTATGGCGCGAGCGACAAGAGCTTCGGCGCGAAATTGATGAAATCCTCGCCTCCGAACGCGAGCGCGCCCAGCGCCTCGACTTCTTGATGTTTCAGCGCGACGAAATCTTAGCTTGCGAACTGACACCAGGAGCTGAGGTCGAAATTGAATCCGCTTCCAAGCGGATCAAACATGCGGCGCGCTTGACCGAGTTCGTGCAAATGTTCGAGTCCGCCATCGAAAGCGACGACGACAATGTTTCTGTCCGTTTGACTCGATTGATTTCACGGGCCCACGAACTTCGTGGACTTGACCCTTCCCTGCCAGATCGAGTCGCGGGACTGGAAAGCGCGCTTTCACAAATCCTCGATGTGGCCGCTGAACTTCGCGACTACGCTTCGAGCTTGGACCTTGATGCCGAAGCATTGGATCGGGCCGAGGAGCGCCTTTCACGCCTTCGTCAATTGCAAAAAAAGTTTGGCTCGACGGCCGAAGAGATCCTCGCGGCCTTGGAGCAGATGCAACTGGAGATTGGTGAACTTGAAAGCAGTGATTTACGCCTCAAATCTCTGACGGATCGCGAACATCAACTCGAGCGACAACGCTCCGAGCTGGCGGAGGAACTTCACCGAAGACGCGTCGAGGCCGCGCAACTCTTTGCACGCGAAACCAACGCGGAACTCTCCGAGCTCAACATGAAAGGCTTAGAGTTCGTCGTCGAGATTTCCGCTTCGGACGAAGCTTCGCCAAGCGGGATTTCAGCCGTGGAATTCATGACGAAAACTTCTTCGCAGGAGCCGCCGCGCGCCTTGGCGAAGACAGCTTCGGGCGGTGAGCTTTCGCGCATTCTCTTGGCCATCAAGCAAGTCGTCGGCGTCGGCCAATATCCACGCACCTATTTGTTTGATGAAGTCGATACGGGGGTCAGTGGCGAGACCGCTGAAAAAGTTGGTCGCCGACTGCGATCCATTGCCGGCGGCCAACAAGTCATCGGCGTCACGCATCTCCCGCAAGTTGCCGCCATGGGCGAAGCGCACTTTTTCATCGCCAAAGATCTCTCGGATTCAAGCCCTGGTGCAAAGGCCTCGGCGACGAGTGTTGCACGAACGCGCGTGACGGAGCTGGACGGGCAAGCACGAATTCGCGAGATCGCGCGATTGATCTCCGGCGAGAAATTGAACTCCACTTCGATGGCCCATGCGCAGACACTTCTCAGCGATGCTGCCCGCATCAAGCTGAACTCGACCGCAGAAGAAGCCGATCGAGTCGGAAAGAATTTGCCGCGATCCGCTGGGCAAAAGCCTGTGGATAAATCCAGGCCCACGAGTTTGAGCACAAAAGACTCGATGGCCAAAAGCCCCAAATCTCGCCGAGACGTCGATCGCAAAGCGGCGAGCAAGAAGCCAACAGCCAGCCGCTGAAGGCAGCTCGAGGCCCAAGCGGCAACTGTAGAACCACCGAAAGTGCACCGAAAAATGACGACGTCGAATGAAACCAACGGGGGCGAATCAAAACTGAACGGCCGCCTCCTTCGCTTCATACAGTTTCCAAGAGCTTCGACTCCATTCTCTGAACTTCGGCGAACTCGATATTTTTAATAATCGGTTCATATTCATCTTGATGTACCCGCTGCGTTTTTGATTGCTCTCACATCAAGATTTTGTCAGCGTAGCGACTCGATTTTTAGATCGTGTTGGCGTTGCGATCTTGAGGGTGATGATGGCGGCTTCCGGAACTGAAATCTCGAATTCCATTTCGAGCCCAAAGCCTTCAAGCGACTCTCTCCCTTCATCACAGACTTCTTCATCACCAACGTCTCGCTTCACGACCTCAGCTAACCTCCAAGCTTCTTCTCCGACGCATTTTGATTCGCCTTTGGAACTCGATGCCTATTTGACGGAAGTCGAAGCACGGCGCACGGCCCGTGAGTCGAAATCAGGTTCGAATCCGATCACCTCGAAAACCGCGGCGACCGAAGCGACGATCGACGCGGCAGACGATTCGCAAATTGGACTTGTCGGACTTGGTCTGCAGAACGCCCGCTTCCAATCGGGGATCTACGCTTATCGAAGCGGTGACTACATCTCCGCTCAGCACATCTTCCATCGCCTCGCTGAAACCGCGGTCCGACAAGGTCAAAGCAATCTTGAGATCGAATGCCAAAGCTATCTTTTGCGAATTTTGGCTGAGCGCGAAGAGTTTGAAGTGATTCATTCACTTCGCGAACGCCTCGAGAAGCGATTGTCAGCTCGGGCCGCGACACCCGGCCTGGATTTGAAACTCAAGGCGCGCGCGCTGTATGTCCTTGGACTTTGCTCCGTCTATCAGCCCGACTCACATGATGAGGCGATGAGCTACTTCTTGCAGTCGATCCAAGCGGCGATTGAATCCGGCGATCGCGCAAGTCTCGCTTGGCCGCTGTACGGAGCCGCCACTTTGCTGTACGCACGCGAGCGCTACGATGATGCTCTCAAAGAGCTCGCTAAGCTCACGACGCTCATGCAGCTCTGGCCCGTGCCCGAGCTCGCCGCCTCTGTCCCTTTGCTGCACGCCTTGATCTTGCGAAACATGGGACAGTACCCGGCCGCGCTCGAGTCCGCTTGGTCGGCGTTTCAACAACTGAAAACCTCGCCCAACCTCGTGCTCTATCTGCAAACCCTCCTCGCACTCGGGCATATTCACGAGAAAATGGGCTCACTCTGCGAGGCCGCGCTCTACACCGAGTTGGCCTACCGAGGTGTGAAGGCCCAAGAATTTCCGCGAGTGGCGCGGCTTGCGGAAGAGAATCACTCGCGGATCCAAGAGCTACTCAAGCAGACGACGGCCTCGCCCCAGAGCTATGATTTGCGCGTCGATCTGGTTACCGGCGTCTTGCAAGAGTCCAAACGCGGCGAGATTCGTTTTGAAGGCCAGCATGTGCTGCGCGATCTTTTGCTGTGTCTCATTCGCGCCCGAGGCCGCACGGTCAGCAAGGAAGAGTTGGTCGCGCACGTCTGGGATCAACGTTATTCGGCCGCTCTGCACGACAACAAAATCTATGTGAACATCAAACGCCTTCGACGCGCTCTGGAAAGCGACGGCGGTCTAGAATACATACTGCGCGGCAAAACAGGATATTACTTGAATCCCAAGGCCCGCGTGCTTTTGATTGAAGCCAAGCCCGAGGACCTGACGCGATGAAAACCACAGCACACTCCACTTCTCAAAATTTGCCGATCACGAAGGCTGTCCAAGTCTTCAAGACTCGCGTGCTGAAATTTTTCGTGGGACTCGTCATCGTGGGCCTTGCGCTCGCACTCTGGCCTGAGACGGCATCGGCTTGCCGCGATTGCCCCTTTCCGATTCGACTCGCCGAAGGCATCTATGAAATGCCCGGAGGCGACGCTCAGATCTGGATGGAAACTCGACGCATGCCGAATGGTCGCGCGGAAACTTGGGTGGCCTTGATTGACGCGAAAACCGGTTACACTTTGGCTGAGGGTTGGGTGCGCCACGCATTCACAGATCGCCGCGTCTCCTTGAAGCTCGACGATTTCATGGGCGGTGGCGTTCGCTTGGAAGTTTTCTGGCAAGATCTATGGCGCGAACACATTCGCGTGCGTATGGCCTGCATGGCGCCTCGCTGTAATGTCCAACAGAAGTATATGCGCTAAGTCTCGATACTGAGCTTCCGGGCCAAGCCGGAGCATCTGGTTGAAATTTCTGGCTCAAATTTCTGGTCGAAATATTTGCTCGCAACATCTGATCGCAACTTCATTTCGCGAGTTGCGCGCCCGCACTCCAGTTGAGCCATCGCCACCGCGCCGTGGCCTCGCCCGGGCGAGCATGGGGAGAAGCCTGCGATCCACCGCCTGCCGTCAGCTCAAGAACCTGCACATCCTCAATGCGGCTGCGCCGATCCGCCCCTGGCCAACAGCCCAAGTTGATCACTCGTACATTCTTACCTGACGGCCCCATGGGAATTTGCTCGTCGATGCGAACATGCACATGGCCTGCGATCAACACATCGAAGTCCTCTTCGGCCCAAGCTCGCCGAGCGTGCTCGAGAATCATGCTGCGAATTTGATTTTCATCGCGAAACATCACGGGGCTTGCGGTCCACTTCCGACTGGCACGACTCATCGATTTACCGATGGCTTCGGTCACAACACCTGGCAGCGCATAAGCCGCCCAAGCCATGAATGGCGTTCGCAAAAATGCGCGCAATCGCAGATAGCCGCGATCCTCGGGATTCATTTGATCGCCATGCTCAATCTGAACTCGCAATCCCGCCAAGTCCATCACCACACTTTCGACATGAATGTGCGCTCCCAACTGTTCGCGCCAGTATCCCGCCAAGTGCAGATCATGATTGCCCTCAAAGTAGTGAATCTCCACACCCATCTCGCGCAGCTTCGCCAATCGCCCCAGAAGTTCGGCGTACTCCGCGACAAAGTGCTGATGCGCTCCCACCCAGAGATCAAAAATATCGCCGAGCAAAAATAACTGCGTGAGCGAGCCCACGGCGATCTCCTCATCCAAACGCTGGATGAGAAGGCTCAGCCGCGAGTCTTGCGCCCCACGTAGATGAAGATCGGAGAGAAAAATCGCTCGCATGAAACTGAGACTAGCACGTCTCATCCGAGAAGGTGGACTTGAACTTGTCCGGCAACTGGTCCGTTATTTGGGCCGAATCGTGAACCCTCGCGGACCGCATCAGCCAAAAAGTAAAACCCAGATCCTTCGACCTGGGTTTCACCTATGACCACCTCTTGGCCGCCCGACCTCAAGGCCGCGCAACACCCGACGAGATCAGTAGCTCAGACCTGAGCTCCATCTTGCTCTTCATCTCGCGTCTTTCGGCGCAAGAACGTCGGCACGTCCAAATTCTTTGGATCAAACGGCGATCGCACGATCTCACTTGCGAGTCGTCTGGCCATCTCCAACGAACTTTCCTGCTCTTCAACCTGCATGGCCAATTGCTCGGGCGGCAAACCGCCCGCACGCTTGGACTGCGACTCACGATATTGGCGAACCTTGGCGAGCAAAAGATCGCGGGGCAAAGGCTTGTCACCTGAAGACGTCGGCGCAGCCGAGCCGTTCAAATTGACATCAAGACCTTCTTCGCGCGACATCGGCGCATTCACTTCAGGCGCGTGCGGCATCGGTGACGCCGTGACAGTCGGCGCAGAGGGCGCTGCCGACACAGCGGCGTGGGCCTCGGGCATGCTCGACATCGGAGCCGCAGGCCAAGCCGCATAGGGCGAGGCCACGGGCTGCGGAGCATAGGCGGGCTGACCCACGGGCATCGCGTGCGTTGGCGCCGCGAAGTTTTGCGGAGTCACTGCATATCCAGGCTGAGGAGGATAGTTCGCTGGCGCCTGGGGCGGCATCGCCATATGCGAAGACATTTGCGTGGAGACGCGCACTTGATGTTGAAGTGCTTGCATCTGCGCCATGTGCTCACCGGCCTGCATCGACAGCGGATCTTGTCCAAAACCTGTGGCGATCACAGTGATTTGAATTTCATCGCCCATCGATTCGTCAATCACCGCACCGAAGATCACTTCAGCGGACTCGTGAGCCGCTTCGGTGATGAGCATAGTGGCTTCATCCACTTCGTGCATCAGCAAGTTCGCGCCAGTGATGTTGACGATGATGCCTGTCGCGCCATCGATGGAAATGTTCTCGAGCAGCGGCGAGCTGATCGCTGCTGTCGCAGCTTCAACAGCGCGATTGTCGCCCTTGGCTCGGCCTGTGCCCATGATCGCCATGCCTTTAGAAGCCATGACGGTGCGAATGTCAGCAAAGTCGAGGTTGATGTAACCGCGCACGTTGATGAGATCCGAGATCCCCTTAACCGCGTGAAGCAAAACTTCGTCCGCGCGTTTGAAGCTATCGACCAGCGTGGTGTTCGCACTGGAGATCGAAAGCAGCTTTTGGTTGGGGATCACGATGAGGGTGTCGACATTTTCGCGCAGCTCTTGAATGCCGTGATCGGCGTTGCGCATGCGCTTTTTGCCTTCAAACAAGAAGGGGCGCGTAACCACACCGATGGTGAGAGCACCTAGCTCGCGCGCGATTTTTGCGACGATCGGAGCCGCACCTGTTCCGGTGCCGCCGCCCATGCCGGCTGTGACGAACACCATGTCGGCACCCTCAAGTGCCTCAACGATGTCGTTGTAAGATTCGATGGCCGCGCGCTTGCCGATCTCAGGATTCGCGCCTGCACCCAAACCTTTGGTGAGCTCGCTTCCCAGTTGAATGCGCTTTTGCGCTTTGTGAGCCGCCAACACCTGCTTGTCGGTGTTCGCGATCACAAACTCGACGCCTTGCAAGCCGCCGTCGATCATCGTCGTGATGGCGTTGTTGCCGCCGCCGCCGACGCCGACCACTTTAATGTTGGCGCCGATATTGATGTTTTCTTCAAGTTCGAACATGACCCCTCCGTTCGTACTGAACCGTTCAGCTCAAGGCGCCGTTGAAGAAGTCTTTCACCTTGCGAGCGACCTGATCCAAGGTCTCTCCCACTGAGAAATCTCCTTCGCGAGATGCTTGAGCGAGGCGTTGTTTTTCTTGTGTCGATAGATTCTCGATCCCGTAAATCAAAAGACCGACGCCCGTCGCGTACTCCGGAGAGCGCACCACGTCCGTCAAGCCGCCCATGCCCTCGGGAATCCCGCGGCGCACCGGCACTTCGCAAACAAACTCACCCATTTCCATCAAACCTTCCAGAGAACTGCCGCCGCCGGTGAGCACTAGACCTGAGCCGATTTGATCAGCAAGGCCCGAGCGACGAATTTCTTGCCACAGAAGCAGCACGGTTTCTTCGGCGCGCGGCTCGATGATTTCGCAGAGATGCCGACGCAGAAGTGAGCGCGGCTTGCGGCCGCCGACGCCTTCGACCTCGATGGTTTCATTTTCATCGACCAAATCCGCGATCGCACAACCGTACTTACGCTTGACGATTTCCGCTGCCGACTGCGGAGTTCGCAGACCCATGGCCACATCTTGCGTGAAGTGCGAACCGCCCACAGGCACTGTCGCCGTGTGCGCCACCGCGCCCTGTACGTAAGTGACGATGTCGCAAGTGCCACCGCCGACGTCGACCACACTCACGCCCAATTTCATTTCGTCTTCCGACAACACCGCGAGGCTCGAGGCCAGCTGTTGCAAAACCATACCGCGAACTCGAAGGCCGGCTTTTTCACAGCACTTGATGATGTTTTGCAAAGCTGTTTGACCGGCGGTGATGATGTGCACATTCGCTTCCAAGCGCACACCACTCATGCCGATGGGATCAGAGATTCCCGACTGCTCGTCAATTTTGTATTCGCGAGGCAAAACGTGCAGAACTTGACGATCCGCCGGCACCGCGACGGCTTTGGCCGCTTCGATGACGCGTGCAATGTCCTCATTCTTCACTTCTTTATTGCGTATCGCGATCATGCCGCGCGAATCGAAAGACTTCACATGTGTACCGCCGACAGCCACCAGCACTTCTTCAATGCGGTAGCCGCTCATCAACTCAGCTTCTTCGCGAGCTTTCGCGATCGCCTCGATCGTGGATTCAACATTGACGACCACGCCCTGACGAATGCCGCTTGATGCGGCGCTTCCGACGCCGACAATTTCAATCTGCAAATCATTAGCCGTGAGCAGCGGTCCTGCATTCGGCGAAGGCCGCACAAGGCCGACAACGACGCTGACTTTGCTGGAGCCAATGTCCAATCCAGCGAGGAGAATTTCGCGAAATGCCGGGCGTTCTCGAAGTGAACTTCGAACCGACATCGAGCTCAGAGATGAACTCGACGCTCCGCTTGTGGGGCGCGAAGCCGCTGTCGCATTGTGATCTAAGCCGCGCTCACTTGTTGTCATCCATAACCCCCGGCCGTCCATCTTCCAAAAAAGACTTTCGGCGCACTCAAACTTCAGAACCAAGTCGCCGCAATCGCGGCCCCGCCAGTTCCCTGGACGCCCATGTGGCGGTCCAGTCGGGTCGGCTTGGTCGATCGATCCTCCGGCTTCTTCACTCGGAAACCGATCAATGTGCTGAAGCCGAGAATGTTTCGCCCGACCTTGGGCGGATCACCCTCGACTCAAGGCTACGGTCGCTGCCGCGCCCTGACAACAACTTTCTTCGAAGAAGTCGCATCGATCACCGCCGCCCGTTTCGAGTTCTGCGAAAGGTAATTGAGCACGTGGCTCACTCGCCGAAGCTTGGTGTCGATCTCGCCACTTCCCAAAAGCACTTCCAATCGCGGCGAAATCAACACCAAAGAGAATCCGCTCTCGCGGGTGAATTCAATCTCCGCGATGTTCGATACGCTGAGCACGCCTTGTTCCGGCAACTCGCGCAGCATCTCCACGGCTTCGGCTCGACGAGCGCCATCTTTGAGAAGCACCTCGGAGCGCAAGAACGGCACATCCGGCACGCTCTCACCCGTCCATAGCGGCAGCAGACTTCCATCCTCGGCCAATGGTCGAAAACCATTTCGCTCCACCAACACCGCGACCGGGCGACGAGGCGTGATGGAAACCAAAACGCGATCTGGAAATTGACGTCGAACTCGTGCTTCGCGAATCCAGGGATTCTCTTGCAGCTTCGCGCTGATCTCATCCAGAGAAATTCTCCACGGCACTTCGCCCATAATCCCGCGAAGCGTTTCGCCGATCGAGGCTTCCACCGAGGTGGTGAGCTGAGTGGCCATTCGCGAACTACCCATGCGCTCCGTCCACTCCACCGGCACGGCCCGAACGCCAAACAAATCCTTTTGATGAATGACTGACCAGACCACCGCACCCAACATCGCGCTCGACACAGAGGCGAGAATCACGATTCGTGCAATTCTCGCCCAGCCTGGTGTCTGCGACGATTTGGAGTTCGAAGCCTTCGCCACCAAGTTCTCGGCGCTCAGATCCAGCGCACTCGTTTCCGAGTCGGCCGTCTGACTTTTAATTTGCGATTGAGAGAAGCCGTCCACAAGTCCGAGGCTAATGCGCAGCTCACGGAAAGCCCAGACGCGGGCGATGTGGCGAATTCCGAACTGGACCTCGACGGAGGTCTAGCAATTCCTAGCGCGAGTGCGCCGAGCTCGCTGGCTGTCGGGTGGGCTGTCGCGCAGGTTGCTGAAGAGGCACGGCCACCGCCGGCGTTTCCCGCCCATTTTGATCGACGATGAACACACGCGGTCCCTTCGCTCCAGGCTTCAAGCCGGGAATCACCACTTCCGGCCGCCCCGAAGCCGACTGTCGAGAGCCCGCAGGGCTGGTGAAATCATCTTTGAGATCTGCGTAAGTCAAATTGGGAGCCTGCTTGGAGAACTGGAAAACTTCCGAAGACGTGCGCGACAAAATTTCCGCACTACTGGCATGCACTTTCGCAAGCGTCGGAATGAGCGCGCGCAAACTCTGCTGGCCCGCACTCACTTTGGCCTGATCTTGCGTCTTCAATCCCGTTCGCATCGAAATCAAAGTGCGATGCAAACTGACACTGGGATTTTGCGGATCCACTTCCTCGAGGCGAGCAATCGCCGGCGTCAAGCGATCAAGAATCTTATCGTTGTGAAACACAGATGTCGGCGCCGAGGGGTCGGAATTCTCAAGGCGATGCAACAAAGCTCGGAAAGTGGACTCCTTGAGGCCGCTCACGGCCGCGCCAAACTTCATGTGCTGAAGTGCATCGGCAAATGTGAGTGCGGCGATTTCAAACTTTTGGTCAACGAGAAGTTCGTGACCAATGTTGGACCGAAACCAAGCATCTCGCGGAAGCATCGCATTGGCTTTCGCGAAGTGTTCCATGCCAGCCTCCCACTCCCGAGCCCGCACAAAAACATAGGTCAAAGCCTGGTATGCAGAAGCCCTCAGACTCTCCTTCAGTTCAGGATCGGTGGATGGCGCGTCCAAGCGAGGGATCCAAGGCAATAACACAGCCTTTGCGCCAGCGGCATCACCTGCTTCCGACAGCAGATTGGCCAAGAGAATGGCGTCGCGCAACAGCTTGGTCTGCTCATACACCTTGCGCCGAATTTCTAGCGCCTGTTGGCTCGCGGAGATGAGATCATAATATCGAGCCTGCAGTCGCTGAACGCGAACGTCTTGCAACTGCTCGGCGCTAAACATTCGCAGATATTCTTTGGCCATCAATGCATGCGTCGGTCGAATATTCCCGCTTTCGATATAGAGGCTCGAGAGAATCGCATTGGTCATCGCCTCCTTGGCTTCAAGATCCTGAGGATTTCGATGCAAGGCTCGTCGCGCCGCCTGCCAAAGTCGAACTCGGTAAGCCTCCCAAACCATGGGTGACGGTTGATGTTCGCGCATCGCTTTGAGTGACAGTTGCTGGAGAGGCTGACTCATCAACGCCGCCTCTTCATCTGAAACTTGGGGCACGACCTCTTTCCAAGAGACCACCGGGAGGCCTTGGCCTTGCGGGCGCACCCATGCGGCCGCCAACTCACCACACCGGAGCGTATCCACAACTTCTGTACGTGTACCAAGTAGAGGTTGGGGTTGAGGCCGAAGATTGAACGGCTGCACTGCGGAGTTCTCAAAAATCTCAAAGCCACTATCGAGCTTCACAAAGTCTCGCTCGACTTGCACTTGCGGCGCCCAAGCAAAACAAGCGAACTCTGTCTCATTGACCAAATCCCAACCCGTCACAGAGACGCGACCCTGATATTGAACACTATCCAGATTCAATAGAGGTGCTCGACGTGGAAGCGCCATCAGTGCGATGAAACTTAAATATCTCGGCGTCGGAGTGATCATGAATGAGCCAACTTTTCGGTCCTTGGGGTCAATCAGACTTTGCGCTTGGCCACGCAGAGTGAACTTCAAGATCTCAGCGTTTCGATCGTTAAAATCGGTTTCGAGCTTCAAGCTCGGCACACGACCCTTCGGCAAACTCACAAACTGGGACAGCATTTGCTTGGAAAGCTCTGGCCCTACTCGAAACATCAAGTTCTTCACTTCCGCAGCAACCGGCCCTCGCACTTCGCCGACGATCTCAAAGCCGACGTCAAACCCTACATCGATGGGCGTTTGAAACTGAGACTGCACCGCGGACTCACTGCGCTTTGGCGCCATACGAGGAGCCGGAAAGAGCTTCGATTGCAGTTGAATTGAAGAGGCACGGCCTTGAGGCATAATGCGCTCAAGGATGATGTTTGCGTCCTTTGCGGCTTTGGCGGCCCTTGCGGCCTTTGGGGCTTTTGCAGACCCAGCGACCGATGAAGACTTCAGTGTCCAAGCCCAAGAATATGCTAAATCGGACCAGAGTCCCTCAGCCCAGGCCACGTGATTGGTGGGATCAAAATACTGACGTTGACCATCAATCACAACACTGACGATCGCGTGATTGAAATAGGTCAAACCGCCGTTTTGTGGAGGCGCATCGATGACGAGTCGCGCCTGCGCCGACTCGGAACGATCGACGAGCGTCACATCGGCATCGAGGCCCAGGCGTCGAAGCGCCGCAACCGTCAGCGAAGCAAAGTCTTTACAGTCACCCGAGCGTCGCTGAATGGACTCGATGAGAGACCTGGGAACAAAGGCGCGCTCGTTGCCCCGCCAATCGCCCGAATACGTGAGTAGCCCCTGTACTCCTGAAATCACCGCACGAATCTTTTCACGCGGTGTCGGCAGTCCCTGCGCTTGCCTCACGATCTGCTGGACTGGAATCGGCAACTGCCCTTGTAGCACCTTCTCATACTTCGGAACCAAGATTTGATTGAGGCGAACGAAATTTGGCTCCGAACTGAGTGTCCATCGCAAATGACCTTGTTCCGTCGGCGGCGCCATGGGCTCGATCTGACTGCGCAGCACCGGACGCCGTATTCGCACCTTCACGCGAGTTCCACTTTGTCCAACTCGCTCCGTCGTCCAATCAAATTGGTCGCTCTGCATGCTTGCCGTACGATGTAAGTAGAGCGGAATTTCGCTTTCGACTTGGGTGACTCCGGTTTTTTCAACGACGTCCGATCCGTATTTAAATCCCGCAAAGAAGTACCCGCGAATCAGCGAGTTGGGTTTGGACTTGCGGCGCACGCGAATTCGCACATGCTCGCCCTGATCGAGCCGCCCAAAGGGAATGAAGAAGACTTTGGCATCGCGAACGCCCTCTCGCTGATCTCCCATAGGTCGAAGTAGAATGAACTTTCGATCAACCCGTCGCGGGCTGGCACCCATCACACTGGCTTCTAGGAGTTCGGAACTGAAGTCCTCGGTTTCGGCGATCCATCGAAAATTGGCAAACTGCTCTCTCGATTTTGCACTCGTCGGACTGATGACATAGTCATCCTCAGAAATCCAACTGGCGTCTCGTCGAACCCGGATGTGTGTGTCGGCCCTCTCAAGTTGATAAGGCGGTTCATTGGCTTCGCGCGCTTGTTGGGGCTCGGGCGAGCTCGCTTCAGCGTCCGAACCTTCGGCAGCATCCTCATCAGCGATACGACCTTCGAAAAGTTTTGACGACCAACTTTGATCCGTCATCAAGGCGGCCCCCAGGACCTCATCGACTCGAGCTTCGGCTTGAGTTGAGCCCACCGCCGTCGCCCAAATCAACAAAGCTACAGCCGCCCTGAAGGAAACGAAGACACCCCTTTGCACCAACGAAAACTCACGTTGGCCGCGAGATCTTACATCACGGCAATTCATCAATGCCTTCTGAGATCGACACTGTGACTTACAGTTCAAGTCGACTCACTTCTGGCGGCGAGCTTTTCGCTGCTCTTGTCGGGCCTCGCGAGCCTCGGTGCGAGCATCGCGCGCTTCGCGCCTTTCAGAGCCCCACTCACGACGTGCCTGATGGGCCTCCTGTTTTTCTTTCTGCCAATTCTGACGTGCATCGCGCACATCCTCGCGAGCCGCCGCTCGCTCTTCTTTCGACGCTCCATCGCGGCGCAGGTCACGAAGCTCCTGAGTTTCCTTGCGAACTTCCTTCGCGGCCTCAACTTTGTCTTGATGCTGATCTCGCCACTGCTGACGAGCCTCACGAACTTCCTCGCGTTTTTGCATCGCAGCCGCCGGCGGAGGCGGAGACTCGGCTCTCGCCTCTTGCGCGGTCACACCCGTCAGCCCGACGAAAGCAAACGTTAATCCGAATGTCGTCAATGCGTTTAAGCTTCCAGTTCGCTGACTTGTCTTGTTTTGAGACATGATTCATCTCCTGCGCGTGGGTGTTGGCATCCAAGATCAGGTCAATCCCTCTCGGATTTCGCATGTTCACGCAGTCGACTTTTCGGCAACCCAAGGTCTCGACTTGAAGCTTCTGATAGGGGGCGAAAGTCGCCAGCTTCACCTTGATTCGGATGAACTGAAGGAAAAGTGTCTCGACGAGTTCTCAACAAATTTATGATTGGCCCTGGTTTCCAACGCGCACTCAATCAAGCCCGCTATGCCCAGGGTCCCAAGAACACCACTTCTGTCCGCAGCTGCACTCCGAACTGCTTCAAGACTTGAGCTTGCACATGGCGAATTACAGCCTCCAAATCGGCGGCGGTCGCTCCACCCACGTTGACGATGAAGTTCGCATGCTTCGGCGAAACTTGGGCGCCACCGATGCGAAACGCTTTGAGGCCAGCGGCCTCGATCAATCTTCCGGCCTTATCCCCGGGTGGATTGACGAACACACTTCCGCAAGAAGGCAGATCAAGGGGCTGCTTGGTCAAGCGCACTTGATTCGCTTTGCGGACTCGATCAAGCACATCGGCTTGAGGTTGCAGGGGCCAAGAAAGTTCCGCACTGACAATGACTCCTGGCTGCCAGCCCTTGCAGTGACGATACTCCCAATGCAGATCTTGGCGCTGAAACTCGCGCTCGAGAATTTTTCCCGACGACCAATCCCACACACGAATGGAACGAGTCAATTCGACGAACTCACGAGGGCGCCAGGCCTCGCCGACACCCGCATTCATCACGATTCCGCCGCCGACATCGCCCGGCAGACCGGCAAGGAAAACAGCCGGCTCAAGTTTATGCTTCAAGAAAACTTTCAGAAGCTCGCTTTTGGCGGTGCCACTCAAGACTTTCAATTGCAGTTCAGAATTTGAAACTTGTTCTTCAAGTTTCGCGAATCGACGCAGGCCAATCACCAATCCGCGAATGCCCTGATCGTGAATCAATACATTCGTACCACCGCCCAAAATTTGAATCGGCTGATTTTCGCTCAATGCCCATTCAAGACCTGCGCGCAATTCAGCTTCGGTTTGTGGCTCGATGTAGAACTGCGCAGGCCCGCCGACTTGCCAAGAAGTCAAAGGTGCAAGAGGCCAAGCTTCTTTCAGTCCGCTTGGTCTTTGCTTCATGGACGGCTCAGCACTTCCAGCACCGCCGTGCCGAGTTTGTGAATGTCACCTGCACCCAGCGTAAAAAGCGCGTCACCGGGCTTGAGTGCGGAAGCTAAGGACTGAGCGTGTTGAGTCAAGTTCGTCGACAAACCCGTCTTCGATTCGAGACGAAGCACTCCCTCGCGCGGGGCTTGCCCTGAAGCCAAAACACCCGCTCGCATGGAATCACTATCAATCCCCACCAAGGCATCTTCTCCTGCGGCGTAGACATCCGCCAACCACAGCTGATCGGCGCGAGCAAAGCAGGTGAGAAACTGATCCCAACAAAATTTTGTGCGCGTGAATCGATGCGGCTGAAACGCCACGATCAGCCGACGATCACCATGACGTTCGCGATAGGCCTGGAGCACCGCTTCGATTTCCGTCGGGTGATGTCCATAGTCGTCGTACACAAGGATGTTTCGCACTTCACCCTTAAGCTGGAATCGCCGATCCACGCCGCGAAAGCGTTCCAACCCGCGCACGCAAGTCGCGAAGTCGACGCCGGCCTCAAGCGCCGTCGCAATCGCCGCAGCCGCATTCAAAGCATTATGTCGCCCCGGCACGTTGAGCGTGATGCCTCCAAGAAGTTGTCCATGTCGATACACCGAGTACGTGCCCCGGTCTCCTTCAAGTCGCAAATCACAGTCTTCGCGAAATCCGTAGCGCAACAAACGCTTGCCAAAATGCTCGAAAGTTTCACGAATGCTGGCGTCATCCCAGCAAACCACGGCGGCGCCGTAAAATGGAACTCGGCCGGCAAACTCGAAGAACGCCTGCTTGAGATGTTGAAAAGTTCCGTAGTGGTCCAAGTGATCATTGTCGATATTCGTGACCAATGCGATTTCGGGATTGAGGCGCGAGAAGCTGCCATCACTTTCATCAGCCTCGGCAATCATCCATTCGCCGCTTCCAAGTTGTGCCGTCGATTTGATCAGATCGAGTCGACCGCCGACCACGATGGTCGGATTCGCAGCCGCTTCGAGAAAAATGGCGGCGATCATGGAAGTCGTGGTCGTCTTTCCGTGAGATCCTCCGACGGCAATGCCGCGCTTGAGTCGCATGATCTCAGCTAAAGATTCTGCACGCGGAATCAACGGCACGCCTAGCCTACGCGCTTCCGCGAACTCGGGATTCGTCGGCTTAACAGCCGAGGAGTAAACCGCCACATCGCAATTTTGCACATTCTGTGGCGAATGACCGATGAAGACTTGAATGCCCAACTCGCGCAATCGCACGACATTCGGATTCTCGCTCAAATCACTGCCCGAAACCGAACTGCCCATATTGTGCAGGAGTTCCGCCAAGCCGCACATGCCAATTCCGCCGATGCCAATGAAGTGCACGCGAGCGGCAAAGAGACTGCGTTGATTCCGAGCTTGTCCAGGGGTTTGCGCCATAGGTCTCTTTTATGACTTGTTCGAAAGGCCTGAGTCACCCAAAACTTCGCGCGCGATCTTTCCCGCCGCATCGAACTCGGCGAACTTCTCCACGGCCTTCTCAATCTCCACGAGACTCCGTACGTCATCGCGAAGCTTTTCGATCAACGCCGTGAAACTTTGCACACTCAAATTTCGCTGTTCAATCATCAGGGCCGCACCCGCACGCACCAGCACCTCGGCGTTCTTTCTTTGATGATCATCAGCCGCAGTCGGAAGCGGCACAAAGACGGCGGCCTTGCCAGCCGCCGCGATCTCCGCGACCGTGGACGCGCCCGCCCGGCAAAGAATGAGGTCGGCCCATGCGTAGCGCTCATGCATGTCGTGGAGATACTCGTGACAAGTCAGCTGCGGGTTACCACGCTCAGCGTAGACGGGGCTGATGTTCGCAAAATCAAGGCGTCCAGTCTGATGCACCAACTCCACGCCCTGAAGCCATGCGCCGCCCTCGCGCACAGCTTGCGCCACAATCTGGTTGATGAAGCGCGCGCCTTGACTGCCGCCAAACACCAACACGCGCAATTGCCCCGGCTGTCGATCGCGTCGAGGCTTTGGACGAATCTCCGCACGTACAGGCAATCCTGTGGTGATCGCGTCGGGTCGATGCAGCTGCGCTCGCGCGGCCTCAAACACCACCAAGACTTTATTTACAACTCGCGCCAAGCAGCGATTGGCCAAGCCCGCATGCGCGTTGGGCTCCCAAATCAGAGTTCGAAAGCCGCGCAGTGCGGCCACGGCCAGGAGCGGCCCCGAGGCAAAACCGCCAACACCCAGCACGGCTTGTGGATTCGTGCGAGAAAGAATTTTCCAAGCTTGCACGAAGGCTAGCGGCAAGCCCAAGACCGTCTTGATCTGCGTCCAACGTCCGACACTTGCGTGAAGCTTTCCGACTTGGATCAAATGCAGAGCGAAGCCTTCGCGAGGTATGATTTTTTCTTCTAACCCGCCGCGCGCTCCGACAAACTCAACTCGCAGATCTTGGCGCACGGCCAAAATTGCTCGAGCAATGGCGACACCGGGATAGATGTGTCCACCTGTTCCTCCGCCAGCAATCAATATGGGTCGATCATCGACAACACTCACCCGCACCCCAGCTCACATCGCCGTTTGGCGAACATCGCATGAATCCACGTCGATCATGGCAAGGCTTAGATCAATTCGCCGCGACGGTAGGCGGTTCGATCCTGCCTCTCGAGGTTCAAAATCAGTCCAAACAAAAGACCCGACATCACCGCACTCGATCCGCCGTAGGAAAGAAACGGCAACGTCAGACCCTTCGTCGGCAAAAGCCCCATGGCCACGCCCATATTCACAAACACACTCAATCCAAACACCACGCCCAGTCCGGTCGCGAGAGCCCGACGAAAAGTATCTTGGGCTCGCGCCGCAAGTCGAAAAATTCTCATCAGCACAAAACCATAAAGCGCCAATAAAGCCGCCACGCCGATGAATCCCAACTCTTCCCCGAGCACAGCCAAGGTGAAATCCGTATGCGCCTCAGGCAAGAAAAAAAGTTTGCCTTGGCCATCACCTAAACCCGTACCGAGCAGTCCACCTGTTCGCATCGACAGCATGGATTGAATGACTTGGAAGCCTTTATCGTCGGCATTGGACCAGGGGTCGAGAAAGGACAACACGCGATCGCGGCGATAGGGCACACGCATCACCAACAGATAAAATGCGGGAACCGCCGCCGATGTGAGAAGGAACAACCAACGCTTTCGCAAACCGAACACGAAGAGCATCGCGCCTACCGTGCACACGGCGATCGCGAAGGTTCCGAAGTCAGGCTGCTTGAGCACCAGGAAAAGTGGCAGGGCCATAAATCCCAACCAAGCTAAACTCTGCCCACTCCAGTGCGCACTGGCGCCCGCTAATGGCCAACGACCTTGGCGAGCCAATGCCGCCGCAATCAAGAGTGGCAAGGCGACCTTCACCAATTCGCTGGGTTCAAATACAAAATTTCCTGGAAGCTGAATCCAGCGAGCCGCGCCGCCGGCACGCATAGAGATTCCCGGAACGTAAGTGAGCGCGACAAGTCCGGCCGCCAAGAGCCAGAGCATAGCGCCGAATCTCTCGATCCAACGCCAGGGCGCGAGAGCCGTGCCGATCATCAAACTCAACGCGAGCACTGAAAACAGAAACTGCCGACGAACATAGAAGAGTCCGTCGCCTCGCGACTCAAAAGCAAAGATGTAGCTGCTCGTGTAGACTTGCACCACACCCAAGCCCAACAGCATGAACGCCGCCAACCACAAGCCCGAAACTCGTGTTTCAACGCCGCCCGCCAGTGGGCCACCCTGGGCCGCTCCACCTCGCGGCCAACGCGCCAAACTCTCAAAGTCCAATCGATTCATTCTCAAGGCCTTTCACAATCCGACAACTCCATCAGCTTAGCCTTCGCGCCACACAAAGTGGACCAAGCTCTTGTCATTATCGTGACTTAGTCGCTGCGGCCTCGACCAAAGGCGTGGCCCGTCACCGAAGAGCGCAAGCTCGTCCCCGGTTGCTGAGCGACTTCGCCTTCCACGTTCACCGATGGAGCCTATTGATTTTGAGCGCCAAGTTCGCCCCAAGATGTGCCCGAGGCCTCAGCCCCAAACTTGCTCCGTCCAACGCTTTAAGTTGGGTCGGAAGATTCGTAGGACGTGAGGAGTGATCAAATGTTCAACTCTCAACTGTCAGGAAAATTGACAGCCGTTTTCATGGCGGGCTGCCGAAGTCTGACTCGGCTTGTGGTCGGGGGAAGCATCGCGAGCTTTGTTCACGCCACACCGGCTCTCGCGATCATGGGCGAAGCTCTTGATCCCGCCGATGAGCCCCGTTTCGCTGGCGCTTGTCGATTGCATGTTCTCGAGAGAGGGCTGAATGCGCAGAATCGCGAACAACGCGTGAGCCTCGCGATTTGCACGGGAACCTTGATCGACGAGGAGTCCTTTCCCGCTTCGCTGCGCGCCCAGGTGTCACAGAACCCAACGGCATCATCAAGCTCGCCGCAACGATCCCGATACTTACTCACGGCCGCGCATTGCGATCCCTCCTTGCCGCTCACGCCGAATTCAAATGCCGCCGCAACTTTGCGTGAATTAAAAAATCCGCGCCGTATGGCCGTCGTTGAATGTCGAGGCTACAATTCACAAGGCCAGCCCACCGCACTCCGCTCTGAAGTCGCGGCATTTTTCCGCAATCCCGATTGGAAAGCCAACGAAGAGCGCCCCACGCTCGGGAACGCCGCCAAAGATCTCGGCGTGTTGCGACTGGCCGAACCCATCGCGATTGCTCCGGTGAATTTGCCCGAGCCCGACTCATCACGCGCGTTCATCAGTGGACACCTGACTCACTACTGTGCGGCAGCGGGTGTTGGTGAAGATCGATATGGCCGCGTCGGCCGAATCAACATCGTGCAAATTCCTCGCGAACTTCCCGCGCGAATCGAAGCTGGCCTGGTCAGCGCCCAAGCGATTCGAATGGCTTCAGACTTCCGCGGCTTTGAAGTTCGCCCCGGAGACTCCGGAGGCCCCATCTTCTGCAACTCGAATCTCGAGGCCTCGCCACCCACCATCTTCGCCGTGCACTCCGTCACCATCGAAACCGGCGGCTTGATCGGCGCATTGCTCGCCTCACGAGATATTCGCATGACGGGTTTTAGCTCTGTGCTGGTTGAACAAAACTTGCCCCTCATCACCCGCGGCTTTCGCGCCGTGCAACCACGCGCCGAGCGCCCTGCACTCAGTCTCGGCGATCGCGTGCGAAGATTTTGGGGAGACTGAAGTCCTGACTTACACTTGAAAACTAAGGTTGTTCCGAGTCCGCTTCGTGAGGCCGGTAAACGCATCGAAATGAAATACCGGCCGGCGCGCAAGCCCCGGCAAATGCAAGACTCAAAGAGTACACTCCGGCGCGCGAGTCATTGAGCCAAGACCCTCCGCGCATCGCGTATCCACCGTGGGCGAACTCTCCAGGAAGATAGCGACCCAAACCATGCTCGCGTCCCAAATGCAGCGGCGACCATGACTCAGGTGGCATCTTCGAGTTTGCTGCCTGTGCGAGATCCACTTCATCGAAATGCAACCAATCGCCCTCACGAAGATGAGGTTGCAATGATCGCGCACGCTCCGGGCCATCCACGTACCAATCGACCCAATGCCAATAGTTTCCTGAAAAATCCCAAATCACCTCTCCGCTTGAGAGGACGAAGGTTCGGCGCTGCTCCCAACCTTCGCCGGGTTTGTCCACCGCGGAATTTCCAGTTTGATCATAGGGATCATTCAGATTCTCGATATTCAGTGGGTGTCGAGGCGAATCATCGGTATGTCCACGCACGAAGACTCCGACGCCCACTTTGCCGCTCGACCAATTTTCCGGCTGCATCTCAAGATCGCGCGCAATCGTCATCCACTCCACATTTGAGATCAGAGCAAAACCAGGTCCAAGATTTTTGCATGCGCGCTGCGCGTGGTGATGCATGAAGTTTGTGGCCGCTCGACGCGAAAGATCTGTGATCAACTTCGCACGATCGCGCCGAGGCTCACGAGAGTCAGAACGCGCATGCGCTCGCATCACACAAAAATCATGTTGAGTGCCAACCTCAGGTCGCGCCCGAACGCGGACATAGTCTTCGGGACAATGAATCGCCATCTCGGCATGAACTTCACTGATCGCGATGTCCAGTCCATCGCCTTCATTCGCCCCCCAATCGACCATCAAAAGACTGCCCGCCGCAAACGCCATGACGGCGGCGCAAGCCATGAACACGAAGCGAGTCTGTCGCTTGATTCGAATCAACATTCTTTAGGCCAATCCGATCTTAGCGAAACTTCGCCACGATCTCTTTGAAGTAGTTGCCGCGCTCTTCATAGGAATCGAACATGTCAAAGCTCGAAGCGCCCGGACTCAAGAGCACAGAATCACTGATGCGCGACTTTTGATAGGCGATCAAAACCGCCTCTTCAAATGTGCCGATCAGGAATGTCTCCGAGTAGTCGCCCAGATCTCGATTCATACGCTCTTTGGCTTCGCCAACCAAAATCAGAGTTTTGACTTTTCTCTTCACCATTTCACGAAGCGGCTCGTAAGAAAGATTCGTATCCTTGCCGCCCATGATGAGGATGACGTTTTCGTCAAACGCATCCAACGCCCGCATCACCGCATGCACGTTCGTCGCTTTGGAGTCGTTATAAAATTCAACGCCGCCTACGCGACGCACATACTCGAGGCGATGCGGCATGCCTCCATAGGTGTCGATCACCTTTTGAATGTGTTCGCGCTTCGCGCCGTGTTCTCGTGCCGCCAAGATCGCCGCCATGATGTTGTCGATCGAGTGCTTGCCACGCATTTTCATGTTTTTCACAGAGTAGTACTCAATCTCCGGACCCGTACGAACGCGGATTTCATCCTTGATGCAAACAGCTCCACCGATCGTCATGATTTGCGGCTCGAGCGCAGGTTTCCGCGAGAAGTAGAAAATTCGTCCGCGCTGAACGGCCGGATCACGCGCCAGCTCAACCACAGCCGCATCATCGGCGTTCAAGATCGAGGTCGTTGCCTGATTCACGTTTTGGAAAATGCGACGTTTGGCGTTCACATAGTCTTCCATGGACTTGTAACGGTCCTGGTGATTCTCCGCCAAGTTAGTGAACACGATGTTTTGCGGCGTGAATCGATCGCAATGCTCCAACTGGAAACTGGAGACCTCGGCGACCACACAATCAAACTGCTCGCCGCGCTTCACCGCGCGAAGATGCTCAACCAACGGCTCGCCAAAGTTTCCACCGAGCCATGGCTGAAGCCCTGACTCCTTCAAAAACATTTCCGTCAGTTTGCAAGTCGTCGACTTACCGTTAGTTCCGGTGATGCCGATGATCGGCTTCTTAATGAACCAAGTTGCGAACTCGAATTCACCCGTAACCAACACGCCATTAAAGCGAGCGTACTCGAAAATTTTAAGATTCGGAGGCACGCCGGGCGAAAGAATGATCACATCTTGCTGCAAGAAGACCTTGGGCGAGTGACCGCCGAGATCCAGTTGCACGCCTAGGCCTTCAATCTGCTCCAAGGAAGACGCAAGCTCCGCCTTGGACTTATGATCCGAAATTGTAACTTGAGCTCCACACTCCGTCAGGAAATGCGCGAGCGAGACTCCACAACGTGCCAAGCCGACCACCAAGACACGTTTGCCTTGAAGATCTTGAAACTCGGACATAGGCGCCGCGGGCGCCGTCGGGGGTGTTTGGTGAGTTGTGGTCATAACTGCATCTCCTTCGTATCGTCTTCAAATCGTCTTCAAATCGACAAACAGCTAACTTGATTCGCAATATCTGTTTCGCAAATTCTGTTTCGCGAATTCTGTACCGAAGCACCTGCTTCAGTTTTTCCGGTTGAGTTCGCTTGACTCAAAATCCTTCGCGCAAAATCCAACGCCGGCGCCCCCTAGCGAAGCTTCAGCGTCGCCAAACTCAAAATCGCCAAACAGATGGAAATGATCCAGAACCGAACGATGATCTTAGTTTCAGTAAGTCCCTTGAGCTCAAAGTGATGATGGATCGGCGCCATGCGGAACACGCGCTTCCCCGTAAGCTTGAAGCTGATGACCTGCGTGATCACCGACAAGGCCTCAACAACAAAGACACCGCCCAATACCAACATCACCAATTCATTCTTCGTCAGCACGGCCAAGATTCCCAGAAAGCCGCCGATCGAGAGCGAACCGATGTCGCCCATGAAAACTTGCGCTGGAAATGTGTTGAACCAAAGAAACCCGAGCCCTGCCGCCACCATGGCTCCACACAGAGGCACCAATTCCCCGGCGCCTGGTATGTGAGGAATCTGCAAGTAACCCGCAATCGTCGCATGACCCGCGACATAAGCGAAAACCCCGAGTGTCGCCGCGACAATGATCACTGGCACAATCGCAAGTCCATCCAAACCATCGGTGAGATTCACGGCATTGGCACAGCCCGTGACCACCAACGACGCAAACAAGACATAGCCCCAACCGATATCAAAGGCCGCATTCTTGAAAAACGGCACACTCACGACAGTCGAAAAATCAAATTTCCAAATCAAGATCGCAACCACCAAGCCCGAGATCAAAAACTCTCCGGCCAAGCGAACTTTACCCGGCAAGCCTTTAGAGTTTTTCTTTTGCACCTTCAAAGAGTCATCGACATAGCCGATATAGCCAAAGCCCAAAGTCACGATGAGCGCAGCCCACACTAAGGGGTGGAGAATATTGACCCAAAGCAAGGCTGGAACCAATAGACCCATGAGGATCAATCCACCACCCATCGTCGGTGTGCCGGCTTTCTTCTTGTGAGTTTGCGGACCGTCGTCGCGAATGGACTGACCCACCTGCCGATTCACCAACCCTTGGATGAATCGAGGTCCGATCCACAAGCAGACAAAGAAACCGGTGAAGAATGCGATGAAGGTTCGAAAGGTGATGTAGCGAAATACGTTCAGAGCGGAAAATGAGTCGGAGGCTTGGTGCAGCCACTGGTAGAGCATAGCGTGTCGATCTCCCGGTGCAGAACTTCTTTGATGGCGACCGACAAGTCGTCTCGAAGAATCAAATTTGAGCCGCTTCAGATTCTAGTTTTTTGAATCGTTCGAATCGTTGGGTTCGAATCTTGGGTTCGAACAATATTGTTCGAAACATTCATCGCCATTCGAAACTATTCGTACTCGATTCGCGCTGGGATCGAGCGGCGCGCACAGAGCTCAGCTCTGCTTGGAAATCGGCTTTGATGGATGCAAATCCGCCAAAAACTTTTCCAGCGCTACGCCTCGAGATCCTTTGAGCAAAACCAAGTCACCGGGTCTTAACATGGCACGAAGTTCGCTCGCAATAAAATTCTCATAAGTATTTGAAACAACGATACTTTTCCGAAAGCCGCTTTTTTGAAGTTCGGCCTTCACCACATCGGCCGATGGACCCACAAAATAGACCGCCTCCCAAGGACCCAGCGCCACTTTCCTTGCCATCTCGCGATGCAGTTCGCCTGTGGCCTCGCCCAACTCACGCATTTCTCCCAGCACAGCGAAGCGACGACCTACAGTCAGCGTCGCGAAGTTCTCCAGCGCCGCTTGCATGCTTTCGGGATTCGCATTGTACGCATCAAAAAGCGCACGCGCACCTGACTGCAAATCCACCCACTGGTTGCGCCCCCACGCCGTCTGACATCGAGGCAGTGCCGCCCAAATTTTCTCTGGCGTCATTCCCGCCGCAAGCGCCAGCGCTGACGCCGCCATGAGATTGACAACATTGTGCCGACCAAAAACCGGTACCACAGCTTCACCCGGCACGCCGCGAATGCTGCCACTGAGTCGCAAGCTTTGATCTGTCGCTTCGTCGACGGAGAAGCTCACATCACCCGCTTCGTTGCCATTGCGTCGCTCAGCAAAAGTAATACTACGACGCCCGGGCTGTCCCGAAGGAACCAACGGCACAAAGTCCGCCATCATCTTCGCCGTGTGTTCATTGTCGAGATTGAAAATGAAGGTCGAGTTCGCCGGCGCATATTTGTAAATCTCAGCCTTCGCCTGCGCGACGCCTTCGACGCTTCCCACACCTTCCAAATGTCCTCGGCCCACCATCGTGCAGACCACCACATCGGCCTCGACGATTTCTGAAAGTCGTTTGAGTTCTCCCAAGTGATTCATGCCCATCTCGACGATCGCCACTTCGTGAGCTTCGTTGAGCGAGAGCAGCGTAAACGGCACGCCCCAATGATTATTGAAGCTCCCTTTCGACCAGTGCGTGTTGAACTGTGAGCTGAGAATTGCGGCGGCAAATTCCTTGGTGCTGGTCTTGCCGTTGGTGCCCGTAATTCCCAACACCAACGCGCGCCTCTGCCGTCGCCAGTGCTGAGCTAATTTCTGCAAGGCCAGTAAAGTGTCATCACAGTGAATGACGGCCAGTGCGCGCTTACACTTTTCCGCAATGAAGAGTCGCTCTTCGTTTGTCAGATCTCGATGAATCAAAAGTCCGATTGCGCCACTTTCAATCGCAGCCTTGATATGCGCATGAGCGTCGTGCACCTCACCCTTAAGGGCGATGAACAGCTGGCCATGCAGAGGTTGCCGAGTGTCCGTACCGATTCCCGAAAAGATGACGTCCGAGGTCGAAGCCGCTGGCGCGCCCGCTTCGTGATCTGTCCAGGAGCCGACAAACTCCAAACGAGCATCGATCGCGGCGGCCGCCTCTTGGGCGCTCAATTTCCACAACTCCGCATCGGCCATTATCACTCCTCAAGCCAAAATTTCGGCTCACTTACTTTTCCTACTTCTCTTACTTTTCCAATAGCCGCAATTCTTCCACCGCAACCTGCACATCATCGAATTCATGCCGTACACCCGCGATCTCTTGTGTGCGCTCATGACCCTTGCCCGCGATCACCACGACATCACCCGGTCTGGACTCGCGAAGCGCCCAACGGATGGCGGCACGCCGATCAACTTCCCGATGCACGGGCGTTTGGCCGACTCGCCCGCCATAGGCCTCGTCGATAATCTGCTGAGGATTTTCGCCGCGCGGATTATCGCTGGTCAACACAACCAAATCTGAGGTTTCGCAGGCGGCTTTCATCATGAGCGGTCGCTTGCCGCGATCTCGATCACCACCGCAACCAAAGACCAAAATCATTCTTGGTTTTGGAAGTCCCGCAACTCGCGCGAGCTGCCCCATCACGGATCGAATCGCATCATCGGTATGCGCATAATCGACGAAAACATGGCGACCTTCTCGCGAGACCACACGCTCAAGTCGCCCACGCGGGGCTCGCGCGCCTTGCAGCGCACGAGCGATCGCCGACAAATCCACACGTCCATACCGACTTCTTTGTGCAGCGATCGCCACGCCGAGTGCACCCAACGCATTTGCAAGGTTGTGCGCACCCGGCAGAGGAAGCCGCAACTCAACTTCGCCAAACGGCGTGTGGGCCACCCCGTATGTGCCGCTCAAATCGGCGCGACGAACCTCAGCTCGCAGCTCTCGACCCAAGCTCCAAAACTCGACTCCCGCCGTACGCATTCGCTCGCGCCACATCGTTTCGCGTGACCCTAACTCCGGATCATCCCCATTCCAAATGGCGACCCGATGTGATTTCGACGACTGCGCCAACAAGTCACCAAATAGTCGCGCCTTCGCGGCAAAGTAATTTTCCATGTTGCCATGATAGTCGAGGTGATCGCGAGTGAGATTGGTGATGACGGCAACGTCGAGCTCCACACCGTCAATGCGCGACTGATCCAACGCATGGCTAGAAGCCTCAAAACTTACGGCGAGCGCCCCATGATCAATGAACTCGCGAAGACGCGCCTGAAAGCTTGGCGCATCGGCTGTCGTGAGTGCACTCGGCCACACCTTCGCGCCTAAGTGATGATCAACGGTACCCATCACTCCACATGGCCAGCCAAGATCTTGAAGGAGTGACTCCATCAGATAAGTCGACGTCGTTTTTCCGTTCGTGCCCGTGACCGCCACGGTGAAGAGCTCGCGACTTGGCTCATTCTGCAAAATCGCCGAGCCCCACGCGAGCGCGCGACGCGCACTTTGTACGTGCAACCAAGGCGTGTTGTTGGACGCTAGGCCACTCAGCTGACGCTCAACGATCACCGCACCAACGTTTCGCTTCTGCACGAGGTCCGCGACAAAATCATGACCATCAACTTTCTCACCGCGTACTGCGACGAACACGCCGCCGGCCTCCGCCTGACGCGAGTCCGCTGTCACGAGCTCGCTTCGCACCGAATCCAAAGGACGAGCATCGAATTCCCGCCATGTTTCAGGCGCCGACATTGCCAAGATTTCGGCGCGTCCGAGCGCCGGCTCGTTTTGATCGAGCGAAGCTCCCCGCAAACGGGCCAAAAAATCGCGACGCCAATCTCCCCAAGTTCGTCTTGCCATCGCCGGAAGTTTCGCGCTGGTGGGAGGGGGCATCAAGCTCTTTTTCAGCTGGCTCACTTGGCTGGTCGTGATGCGCGGTCGAGGCGCCTGCAGCTGAGCTTGTGGGGCAATTCGAGGACCTCGCCGTGCGCTCAAGCCTAGGCGCCCGATCGAAATGACCAAATTGTGGGGACTCACGAGCCGTGAGATGCAAGAGCATCCAGCGCGAGACGCACTCAGGCCCTTCGCTGGTTGAGCGTGAGGAGTTGGTTGTTGTGGAAGTTCGCGTAGATGAAGAGGTGATCTTCAAGCGACTCGATTTTCTTTGTCGTACACCAAGTTTTTCTGAGCATTCGACTCATATGCGCGCGGATCATCGCCGCCGTGTGGTTGAAACTAAACAGCGGATCAAAGCCCCCGCGCTTGAGCTCACCAAATCCCACCGCACAAGGTCGGCGACCTTTAAAGCGCTGGTGCTCAACGCCCGGTAGATACGCTCGGACGAGTGGCGGATAGGCCGT
>DDUL01000039.1:1156-33554 GCA_002344785.1 Bdellovibrionaceae bacterium UBA2339 | reverse complement strand
ACGACGCCGAGGACAACAGCGTCGGCCAGACCCGGTTCGATACTGGCGCCGTCGCCGCCACCGGCAACCGCCTGGAGAAGAATCCGCTCGAGCTGGGGATCGAGCGACATGACCTGCATTTCAGCGCCGCCCGGGAACAGCTCCTGGGCAATCGAACGACCCAGGGCGATACGCACCTGCGCGGTGAGCACCTCGGCGTCCTGCGAGCGCGGCGCAACTTCGGCCAGGGTTTCGATGATCGTGCGCATGTCGCGCAGAGACACGCCCTCTTCGAGCAGGTTGCGCAAGACCTTCTGGAAGACACCGATGGTCAGCAGCTTGGGCACCACGTCCTCGACCAGCTTGGGCATTTCCTTGGCCAGGTGATCGAGCAGCGCCTGCGTTTCCTGGCGCCCGAGAAGCTCGGCGGCGTGCGACAGAATCAGCTGATTGAGATGCGTCGCGGTGACCGTGCTGGCATCGACGACGGTGTATCCGTAGGCCTGCGCCTGCTCCCGCAAGGCAGGCTCGATCCACACCGCCGGCAGGCCGTAGGCGGGATCCTTGGTCGCCGTTCCCGGCACCTGGCCAGCGACGCGACCGGGATTGATGGCCAGAAGATTCCCGGGAAACGCTTCTCCAGCGCCAATCTCGACGCCCTTGAGCAGGATCTTGTAGGCATTCGGTTTCAGTTCCAGGTTGTCGCGTATGTGCACCGGGGAAACGAGGAAGCCCACTTCCTGAGCGAATTTCTTGCGAATGCCACGGATACGACGCAGCAATTCGCCGTCCTGTGACTTGTCGACCAGCGGAATCAGGCGATAGCCGACCTCCAGGCCAAGAATGTCGAGCGCCGTGACGTCGGCCCAACTCGCCTCCTGAGCTTCCCTTGCGGGTAGCGGTGCAGCAGCGACCGGTAGTGGTGCGACGGCACGCTCGCCCCTCTCCAGGCGCCAGCCGATGGCTGCCAGAATGACGGCCAGCAGCAGAAAAACGAAGTTCGGCATACCCGGGATCAGGCCCAGCAAACCGATGATTCCGGCGGTCAGGAAAATCAGCCTGGGATTCGTGAACAGCTGCGCGATGAACTGCTGCGAAACGTCCTGGCCGTCACCGACGCGGGTCACCACCATGCCCGCGGCAATGGAGATGATCAGCGCCGGGATCTGCGCCACCAGACCGTCGCCGATAGTCAGCAAGGTATAGGTCTTGGCCGCCGCCGCGATGTCCATGTCGTGCTGCAGGACGCCGACGAAGAGCCCGCCGACGACGTTGATCAACATGATCAGGATGCCGGCCACGGCGTCGCCGCGAACGAACTTCGAGGCACCGTCCATGGCTCCGTAAAAGTCAGCTTCTTGTTCGATCTCGCGACGACGCTTTCTGGCCTGCTCTTCATTGATCAAGCCGGCATTGAGATCGGCGTCGATGGACATCTGCTTTCCGGGCATCGCGTCCAAGGTGAATCGAGCGGCGACTTCCGCGACTCGACCAGAACCTTTGGTGATGACCACGAAGTTGATGATCACCAGGATCATGAAGACGATAAAACCAATGACGTAGTTATTGCCGACAACAAAGTTGCCGAAGGCGTGCACGACCGCACCGGCCGAGTCCGCACCATTGTGACCTTCACTCAAGATCAAGCGCGTGGTCGCCACGTTCAGCGCCAATCGGAACAGAGTGGTCAACAACAGCAACGAGGGAAACACGGAAAAGTCGAGAGCCTTCTTGGCATAGAACGCGATCAACAACACGAGGATGGACGAGGTCAAACTGATGCTGAGCGCGAGATCGAGAATCACCGGCGGCAATGGCACGATCATGACGGCCAAGACGCCGAGTATCGAGATCGCCATGAGCAGGTCGGCGTTCTTCGTGTACTTTTCAAATCGCTTGAGGAATTGGAAGAGCTGTTCCATCAACGCATCACCTTCTTACGCAAGCGGTAAACGTACGAGAGCACTTGAGCGACGGCCGCAAAGAGTTCCCGAGGAATGATTTGGCCGATCTTCATGGTCTTAAAGATCGCGCGCGCCAAGGGCTTGTTCTCCATAACGGGAACACCGTTTTCGCGGGCCAATTCTTTGATTCTCTCGGCGATCACGCCGGCGCCTTTGGCGACAAGTTTAGGCGCGGGCATCGTCATGGGATCGTAGATGATCGCGCAGGCGATGTGTGTCGGGTTGGTGACAACGACATCCGCCTTCGGCACATCCTTCATCATGCGTTTGTTGGCCATGTCGCGCTGAATGCGACGGATGCGGGCCTTGATCAGCGGATCACCTTCCCGCGACTTGTGTTCTTCTTTGACCTCTTGCTTGGTCATCTTCATCTGTTGTTCAAGGTCCCAACGCTGATAGAGGTAGTCCGCCAAAGCGATGATCGCCATGAAAACGCCAAGACCCGCCAGGAGCCTGAAGGCCAGTTCGCCGGCGTAACTCATGATCTCTTGAACGCTCAATTGTGATAAGTACGGCAGTCTCGCCAGCTCGTCTTTGACCAAGAACCACACCACCGCGCTCACGAGAATCAGCTTCAACAACGACTTAATTCCCTCGGCGAGAGAGCGCATGCTGAAGATTCGCTGAAAGCCGGAGAGTGGATTGATCTTTTCGAGATTGGGCTCAAGAGCTTCTTCGTTATAAAGGAATCCGACCTGCACGATGCTCGACACCAGCGCAAACACCGCCATCATGCCCATGATCGGCAGCACCACAAAAGCCGCCTTCTTCATCAGGAATGCGGCGATCGGCGCGTATTCGCCGGTGCGTGCGGAAGAGACGAGCTCTGGACCAAAGGTGTAGGTAATGGCTTCGCTCATTTGCTGAAGTCCAAAGCGACCCAATGCCCAAAACAAAAGTGCAGAACCCAAAAGCGCCAACACACTCGCCAACTCGCGAGTCTGCGCGACCTGGCCTCGGCGTCGAAAGTCTTCTCGACGCTGCTGGGTCGCCTCTTCTGTACGTTCCTGCTGATCTTCAGCCATTCACCCGTCCTGGGTTCATTCAAAAGCCTTCCTGGCTTTCGTTACTTCGACGCTCGCAAAACTTGAAACAACACATCGACAAAGCGAACTAAATCTTGGTCCAGATCCATCATCAAAGCCGGAAGACTGACGATCATCACCAACAGTCCCGCCACGATATTGACGGGCAAAGACGTGATGAGAACGTTGATCTGCGGCACCGCGCGTCCGACGATTCCCATCGCGATGTTCAGGAAGAAGATAACGACAGCTACGGGCGCCGCCATTTTAATTCCCGCGACCATAGTCAGTTGCACAATCCCTCCGGTCCATCCCGTTCCACCCGACACCGCAACACCGTTGGCGGCCGAGCTTCCAGCAATTTGAAGTGATTCAAAATTGGGGCCAATGCCCGAGGTCACATGCGCTGGAGGAAAGGCTGTGAAACTCTCGACCAATGCCGCGAGAAAGGCGTGATGAGCGTTCAGCGACAAGAAAAGGAGCGTCAATAACACGACATAGAATTTCTCGACGATGGAAGTCGTGCTGCCTGTCGCGGGGTTGAAGATCGTCGCACTCGAAAGACCCATTGAGGTCGAGATGAATGCGCCACCGATCTCCACCGCATAGAAAATCAATCGCGCGATCGCGCCCATGAAAAGACCGATCGCCACTTCCTTCACCGCGAGTCCCGCAAGGGCCAGCTCAAAGCCCTTAGCCTCTAAGCCTGTACGAGGCAGCGCGGGCATCACCGCCATGGTCGCCGCCAAACTCAGTAAGACTTTGATGGGCGAAGGAACATTCGCGGCCGAAAATACGGGCCAGGTCAGAAAGAATGAGGAGATCCGCAGAAGCGCGAGACCGAAAAGCAAGATTTCAGCCTCATTGAGGCGAAAGAGATCCATCTCACTCCCTCACCATGACGGGGAGGGCATCAAAGAGATTTTGCGCGTAGACGGTGATGATCTCGATCATCCAAGGTCCCGCCAGAAGTATCACCAAGCCAATGACGATCATCTTCGGTACGAATGTGAGGGTGGCTTCGTTGATCTGCGTGATGGCCTGAAAGATCGAGACAATGAGACCAATCACGAGTGCCGAACCCAGAAGTGGAGCCGACACCATGGCGGTCGTCTTCAACGCTTCTTGTCCCAATCGCATGACAAGTTCGTCGGTCATTTACGCGCTCACTTTCTGGCTCAGCCGAAGCTTCGAACCATCGATCCGATCAGCAAAGTCCAACCATCGACCAAGACAAACAACATGATCTTAAAGGGCAACGAGATCACAATGGGCGGTAACATCATCATACCCATCGCCATCAAAACGCTGGCGACCACCATGTCGATCACGAGAAACGGTAGAAAGATGATGAAGCCGATCTGAAATGCCGTCTTGAGTTCGGAAATGATGAATGCGGGAACCAACACTGTCGTCGGTACGTCTTGGCGGGTTTTGACGTTCTCCACTTTACCGAGTTTCAGAAACAAGGCGAGATCCGCTTCGCGGGTCTGATTGAACATGAATCGTCGAAGCGGAGCCAGCGCGCGCTCGACCGCCACTTCTTGTGTCACTTGATTCTGCAAGAATGGCTGCAAGCTCTGCGTATTGATCTCATCAAATGCCGGTCGCATAACAAAGAGCGTGATGAACAGAGCCAAACCCATGAGCAATTGGTTGGGCGGCATATTCTGCGTACCCATCGCCTGGCGCACGAACGACAAGACCACCACGATACGTGTGAATCCGGTCATCATGATCAGAATCGCTGGCGCCAAGGTGAGGACGGTCATCAGCAATATGATTTTGACCGCATTCACCACTTCGCTCGGACTTTGCGAGTTCTTAAATCCCAAGCTCACTGTCGGAAGTGTGACCTGAGCTGCGGCTGAGCCGGCCCAGCCGACCAGCACGCCGATGCCGAGAAGGCTCATGCAAAGGGCACTGATGCGTCGAAAATTCTGACTCGAAGCCTGTGATTTGAATCCCAACCTGAGGGCGAAGCAAAGACGCTTTATCATTCCAAGTCCTTCATGCCTCGAACGCGGGTCGAGACCATGTCGCGAATTTGATCAAGCGCCTTCACGGCAAAGTTTTCCGACTCGTCAAACTCCTGAAAGTTTTGGTCCTCCCCGAAGGACGCAGCTCGTGATGTCGCTGAGGCACCTTGCGCATGGCTTTCACGCCGAATCGCCGACGCGCCCACAAGCTTGTTGGAGGCACCTGAGTAGGGCGCCACACCGTGTGATTCCAACTCGTCGGCGAAATTCTTTGGCGCCAACTCCGGAACTTCATCGTCGATGAAGGACAGAGTCTTCAAGAGCGTGATGTTGTGATCCGTCACCCCGATCAGCAGCGCTTCACCCGCGACTTGAATCACGGCGAGACTCTTCTTCGGTCCCAAAAAGTGCTGGCTGATCACCTGCATCTTCACGCGATCTTTGAATTCATTACGTCGTCGCGACCAATTCTTGAGCGCGAACGCCGCCGCTGCGACCAAGACGGTCAGCACCAAAACGGTCACCACCAGCCGCTCAAGGCTCGAGGCCGCCGGCGCAACCTTCGCTTCTTTGGCTGATTTGCCGAAGACCGGAATCTCGGCTTCGTTTTGCCGCTCCGTCTTGGCCGAGTTTACATTGAGCTTCTGGGATCCATCCGTCTTCGTGGCCATTGATTCACTGGGTGTCAGAGGATCAACAGCCGGAGCACGCGTCGCCGACTGACCCGCGACGAGGGTCGGAGCGATCTCGCGAGACGAGTCCGCAGGGGACGCCGTCGATGCTGCCGTCAGGCCTGTGGCCTCATCCGCAGGAAGTTCATTGATCGCGACTTGTCGCTGACCGACGAGAGCCGTTGAGTCCGCACCGACATTCACGAGATGAATCACCAAGGCGCGCGCGTCTTCACCAGCACGACCGACCGTCATGACTTCCGCGGCCTGGGCGGCCAAGCGATTCTTGAGGCTAAAACGCACAATTCCTGTTCCCGCATCTTGATTCGTCGAGACGGCTCTCACCCATTCATCTTCAAATCTTGCGAGCTGACGCGAAGCCTGACCTGTCGGCAAAACGCGGGCACCGGGAATTCGCACTTCGACAGTTTGAGGGTCGGCGGCAAACACCATGGCGTCGGTTCCCGAAAACGCCTCATGCAGTTGAACCAAAATTCGAACTGAAGATGAATCGGAATCACGACTGACTTGCACCGACGCGGCCGAGGCCGGCAATGCGAGAGCGAAAATTGAGATCGCGACGAAGAGTCGTGCGGCCCAAGCCATGAAGTGGCGAAACGTCAGTGTGTAAAACATGTGAGGCCCTCCTGGCCGTTTCGATTGCGACAACTTTGCATCGTCATCGCTTCTCACCGCCCATCCTGGGCGGCGAACGGCGCCGCTGGCGCCGTCATTGCGTTTGGACAAATTTACTTGAGCTGTTCGACTCGCTCCGCTTGCGAAATGATATCCGTCAAGCGCACACCGAACTTCTCGTTGACCACAACGGCCTCGCCGCGCGCGACGAGCTTATCGTTGACCAAAACTTCCATGGGCTCGCCGGCCAGCTTCGTCAATTCAACGACCGAGCCTTGACCAAGATTGAGAAGCTCGCTGACCAACATCTTCGTGCGGCCCAGCTCAACCGTGACCTTCAAAGGAATGTCCATGATCAAATCGAGATTGCGATCCTTCGATTTGAGTTCTGTGACCTTGCCCTTTTTGCCGCCGTCGGTGGCCGCCGCCTCGCCCTCAAGCAGACTGGTGAGTCCCTTATCGTCCGCCATTGCTCTCCCCTTTCCCAACTTCTTTCGAAGCTAAGACTTGTGTGACTTGCACGGCGACCGAGCCGTGGTTGATGCCGTAGAACGCCTTGAACTTGGGTTGGCCTTCGACCAACACATCAAATTCACCGTTGGAATCTTGATCCAATGTGATCACGTCGCCCAACTTCAATCCCATGAGATCCTTGAGAGTGATCTCCGACTCTCCAAGGAAAACCTTCAACTCCACTTCCGTCTGACGAAGCTTCTGTTGAATGATGCCCGACCAAATCTTTTTATCCGCCTGATCGCTTTCCACCTGGAAACCGCTTTGCAGCTTCTGCTTGATGGGTTCAATAGTCGCATAGGGAATGACAATGGTGATCGTGCCGTTGGCATTTTCGAGTTCAACGTCAAACGTCGAGGCGATCACCACATCCGTAGGCGGCACCAGACCGACGAACTGAGGGTTCACTTCCGTTCGGACGAAGGAACAATCGATCTTGTGAATGCCGGCCCAAGCCTGCTCCATGTCGTCGATGGCAAGCTGCACGACCTTCTGAATGATGGTCAGTTCAATCGGCGTAAATTCCTTGCCTTCAACCTTCGCGTAGGGACGATCGTCGCCGCCAAAGAATGAATCGATCAACGCGTAAGCCAGCTTGGTTTCAATCACCAAGAGAGCCGAGCCGCGGAGCGCGTTGAAACGCAGCACCGACATGCAGGTGGGCATCGGCAAAGTGTTGATGAATTCGCCGAATTTCAAGAAGTCCGTGGAGGCGTGATTGAGTGTCGCGATCTTGCGCAGCTGCGAAGAAAGGGACACGCGGAAACTCCGCATGAACTTTTCGTAGATCACTTCGAGCTGCGGCAAACGACCGCGAATGATTCGGTCTTGGCTGGTTAAATCATAGGTAACAACGACGCGGTCATCGCCGCCAGAGGCTTGCCCCTCGGCTCCCGTGACGCCAACTTCGCCTTCATTGACCGCGGCGAGGAGCGCATCAACTTCACTTTGCGATAGAACCTGATTCATTCGATTCCCCTCGCTTAATTATAGATGAATTCCGTGAAGTGAACGCTCTTGATTTTGCCTTTTGTCAGAAAGGCATTGATCGTATCGCGGATCTCGTCGCGGAGATTCTCTTTACCCTGTCTCGTTTCGAGATCTTTGAAGGTCTTCGACGAGAGGGTCAGAATCACCAGGTCGCGAATTTGCGGCTTTCGCTTGTCGATTTCATCACGTAGTTTGTCGGATTCGACCTCAAACTCCATGTTCACTTTCAGAAGTCGACTGCCGCGATTGCCGGCGAGATTCACATAGAAAGTCTCCATGGGAATCATCTGACCGACGAACTGATCTTCTTTAGCCTTATCTTCGACTTGGGCCTGCGCCTCGCCTTCGACAACCTTGTCGATCGTGGCTTGCGCTGCCTCTTTCTTCTTGCCCAGGTAAAGCATGGCGCCCACGCCGCCGACGACCAACATGTTCAATACGACTAGAGCATAAAGCAGAATGGGCTTGGAGCCTTTGCCCTCGGGCGCTGCTCCACCTGCTGCCGCTGCATTCTCTTCCGCCACACTCGCCTCCTGCGCGGTAAATCTCTCAGTCCTTGAGAGATCTGATTGAGAAACATGATTTTGCGACACTCGACCAACGAAGGGATCGCCAATTGAGCATCTCGACATCCTATGAAGGAGCAACCCTCGTACCAACTCGACCGCGACAGCAATTTGCCACACTGAGCCCGCTGATAGTCGAGACAACTGGGCTCTCCGAATCGGTGAACGACAGCGAATTGTTTTTAAGTGGATCTGAGGCTTGGGGCTCGCTCAAAGGACAGCCAAGCCGACACCACTCAGCCTCTGTGACGGAGACGAAAATTTGACTGGCCGTATGTCTGGGCTAAGCCCTTAGCCGTCGTCACGAAGCGAGGCGCGACGAAGACGTGAAATGTATTGCAGCACTTCGCCATGAGGTGCCGGCGGCGCACACAAGATCGACTTCATGCGCGGCTCGAATTCGCGGCCCGTGAAATCCGTGGCCACCGCACCGGCTTCGCGCGCGATCACCACGCCGGCTGCCGTATCCCAAGGCTGCAGATTGCTTTCCCAAAATCCGTCAAACACGCCTTCGGCCACCAAACACAAATCCAAAGCCGCCGCGCCCAATCGCCGAATGCCGCGCGCGTGCCGAACGACATGTGCCAGCAGCTCAAGCTGCTCATCGAGCGGATGCAGTTCATGATCCGAACTGGAAAATCCGGTCGCGTACAGGCCTTGGCGAAACTCGCCGCGCGAAGAGACGCGAATGCTTTGTCCATTGAGCTTGGCGCCACCACCGCGAACGGCTTCATAGCGCCAACCCAAAGCCGGAGCGTCGATCACGCCCACCAGCAACTCGCCGTCGACTTCAAGCCCGATGGAAGAACACCAAAACGGAACACGGTGAACGTAATTGGTGGTGCCATCCAACGGATCAATCATCCAGAGGGCGGAGGCATTCTCTCCCGACAAGCCGGTCTCTTCACCTAAGATTCGATGATCGGGAAACTCCGCGAGCAAAATCGACTTGATGCAATCCTCGGATTCGCGATCCGCCTCGCTCACCAATCCCGCCTGAAACTTTTCCTGCACGGACTTCAATCGCCCATAGTGGCGATTGAGAACCAAAGCCGCGGCATCACAGGCTCGGTGCGCGACCCGCAACGCGCGCTCGGCGAATTCCGGCGATTTTGTCGAACTTCGATTCACATTCTCGTCTGCCATGGCACGTCTCACTGTTCTTCGCTGGGCCCTTCGGTGAATAGCCCTTCGGGAAATGGCCCTTTGGCGCGCCCCTGGCGAGGCCACAGGCGAGCGGCCCCCACCTTGAAGCTCCTCGTCTCCGAGGGAGACCTCCAAGACCCACATCGAGACAGCGAACTCGCCAATCTCGCTGCGGCTCGGCGAGCCACGGCGGGGACCAAGGCCCTACCAAAGTCTAAGAACTTCGCTGAGATGTCACTCTCAATCACCAGTTCGCCGCGAAGACGTGTCCTGTTCGAGGGGCCGAGACTTCGAAGATGGATTTTGGGACTCGACCAGTCGGGCTCTTCAGACCTATCATGGACTTATCAGCTTTATTCAAAGTGAGGCCCTATGCCGAATTCACAATCTCGCCCCTCTCGATTGATGCCTGCTCTCGGCAACCATCGTGGAGCATCAAGCTGGGACGTCGTTCTCAAAGTTTTGTCGATCACTTTGGTTTCCCTGCTCGCCTTCTCGAGTGGCGTATGGTTCGGCAAAAAACTTTCGGACTCAGATCATCAGCGCCAAGCTCTCGAAGGTGACTTTTCAAAGGCCGCGGCACAGGCCGCTCACAATTCGAAGACTCAAGACCAAGACGATGCCGATGCTTTGACCGAACAAGATGTCGCGCAAATGGCCGATCAAGCGCTCGAGGCCGCGAAGTCACAAATGGCGGCGCAGCCGTCCTCTGCACCGACTTCTGGCGCTCCCGCAACACAAGCTTCCGCAACACAAGCTTCCGCTGCACAAACTGCAGCATCAGGTGCGAACTCGGGCCATTCGCCCCAAACCACAACCGCAGCAGCCGCCGCACCGGCGCCTAAGCCCGCAAATCGCGAAGTCGCTTCGACTCAGACCGCTGCGCCGGCGGCCAACTCGCAACAGCGCCCGGATCTTTCCGCGGCGGCAAAGGCTGCGCAACGTGTAGCTCAGAATGCGGCTCCTGTCGGTGTCGAAGCGCCGCCTGCGCAAAGCCGCATCCCCTCGAGCTTGCCGAAAACCGTGGGCCTTTCCAATGACGTCGAGTTCACCGTGCAAGTCGCCAGCTACCCGACCGCGCAAGGCGCGAAAGAACATGTGGATGAACTGGTCAAAAAGGGCTTTCCCGCATTTCCGGTCGAAGCGCAAATCAACGGCCGCACTTGGTTTCGCGTGAGCGTCGGCAGCTTCAAGTCATTCAACGAAGCTCAACGCTATCGCTCGCAACTGATCAAGCAGACGGATCTGCCTTCGGCGATCGTGCAAAAAATCTCGCGATAATGATCCGTCAATTGAAAGCGTAGAAGACTTGTAAACCCGCGCCCCAGCGCGGGTTGTTTTTTCCGAACACACCATACTGCGGACTGGATTCGCCCCGCGCCAACACATCAATGGCCAATCGCCCTGACTCGCCCGCGCTCGGACGAATCTCAGCGCGAAGACCGGCCGCACCGCTGAAGTAACCCGTCCACACACCTGTGCCAATTTCCGTGGTGTCCGCACTCGCGCTGCTGACACGAGTTGCGACATGCTCGCGCGAAACACCCCAGCCGATCGAGGCCACAGGCCGCCAGGTGTTTTCGCCCCACCAAGTCTTGGCGCTGAGCAACCAAGCTTCTCGACGACGGCTGACCGCAAGACTGGCGTTGCCATCCGAACTTTCCACATCCACGCGATCCAATTGCACGGCGAGATTCGGCCAACTCAAACCCGCACTCACAACCGGCGGATATTCAAATTCAAAACTGCGTCCGTCCACAGCGCGACGACTGTTGAAGTGCAGACCAAAACCGATTTCGAACTGAGGAAAACTCAGAGCACTTTGTCGAGCTTCGCCCTCAAGCGCATTCGGCGCCGCCAACTCCGAAGCACGCACTGAATGTGTCGCGCACACCATCAGCGCCAGCAGCAGCGAGCTCCGCGTGAGAAAACTGAGGCTCATGGACGAGTTTCCTCGCGACAAGCTTCGAGATCTTGATGAATGCCGAGTCCGCGCGTCACTTCACAGATCGAAGGACGCGGTTTTTCGCTGCCGGTTCCAGTTTGACGATTCAGTCGTTGAAGCAGATTCTCAGCCACCCAACGCATCGGCAGGCGCGGCTCGAGATCACGCTTTTCAAAGTCCTGCGCTCCCGCTCGTAAAAGCGGCGTCAAACTGTCGATCATCGCCCCTTGCACCAATTCGCGAGCCTGCCGAGACTCGATGCCCGAGGCCACGAGCGCATCTTGCAGACGCTTCAGCCCACGCGCATACAAAGTGCCGATTCGGTAGGAATATAGAACTCTGTCCATCTCATCGCCGCGAACAGCCAGTGCTGCGCGCAGATCGCCCGCCGTGGGAAGTCCAACCAAGGGCGCATCAAGTTTCCGCGCCTCTTGCTCGCGCACCGAAAGCGATCGCGCGATGAACTGCGAATCCAGTGAATAGCTCCAGCCCCAAAAGTCAGCGAATCCTTCGTTGACGGCGCGAAGTAAAGTTTCATTCACCGCTTGCGTTGAAATGGCCGAGCCCAATGCCGAAGTTCGCGTGCGCGACGAAGCGCTGGCTCTTTTGACTTCATCCTCGACGGCGATCACGCCCCAATGACAAGCGCCGAACTCATGTCGATGAACGCCTTGGCGGCCTGAAGTTTGGCTCACGAGCGGACGAAGCAGCAGCGCTTGAAAGACGCGATGAAAATGCTCGTGCGCGATCACGCCGGCGTTGAAGGCGAGCGGCAAGCCTTCGCCGCGGAAGGGAACCACCAACAAAGCATCCAGACGGCCATCGTAAACGGCGTTGTCGACCATCAGTTCGCGGCTCGCATCGGACTCACGCACGCGCGCCATCAAGCCGATCTGCGCCGGATAAGTCAGCGCACGATGCAAACCATGCGTGCGCTCTAACTCATGCAGGCGCTCCCAATGCGCGTATAGCGTGATAGCTTGCAAGCTGAGGTAATCCGCCGGACGAACGATGGAACCTGTTCGCAGCAAATTCGGAAAGGGCTGCGCCGAAACCAATCGTTGTCGTCCTGTCGCAGAGTCCGCGACCTCCATGCGTGGATCGATGAGGATCTCGGCGAGCTCGCCCTTGAGATCTTCCGGGCGATTCAAGCTGCGAATTTCGATGTCTCGCATTTCGTAACTTGCGCCATCTTCACTCGGCCAAGGTAGCCGGTAGAGGGTGCTGGGCCCTGAGGCCTCGCGAACTGGCGTGCATGCCGCCAAACCTAAGAGCAATGCCAGCAGTGCCGCCGAAAGCGCAGTCCCGAGGTGAACCCACTCTCCTCGTGCTTTCTGAATGAGTCGGTGAAGCCCATTATTCGACATAAACTGCAGCTCTCCGTTTGACGCCCAAGGGGCCAACGCACTCAGCGCCTTTAAGTCCGCCAAATGTGTGCATTCTTGGGGCCGCCGACCGGATCACGCGGACTTGACTCATTGCCCCTAGGCACAGGCCCAGCAATTTCTCGCATTTTTCGGTGGTTTTCGCTACTTAGAAGCTTTGACCAAAGGCGATGTCCGATCCTGAAGCTAGGGCGTGAGGATGCTGGAAGTGAATCGAACCCTGAACAATCCCCAAGTGACTGAAGCCATTACAAATGGCCTCAATCCCCCGCAGCGCGAGGCCGTCGAATGCATGGACGGCCCCTTGCTGATCTTGGCGGGTGCCGGCTCTGGCAAGACTCGCGTGCTCACGCATCGGGCGGCCCACTTGGTCGCCAGCGGAAGAGCCACCGCCGAACAAATTCTCTGCGTCACATTCACCAACAAAGCCGCACGTGAGATGGAAGCGCGCATTCAAAGTCTGTTAGCGCGACTCGGGCTTCAGCAGTCCTCACAGCGCCAGCGCATGTGGATTTCGACCTTTCACTCGATCGGCGCGCGCATCTTGCGCGAACACATCGAGCTTCTCGACTACAAACCTTTCTTCGTCATTTACGATTCGGCCGATCAAGTGGCGATGGTGAAGAAAGTCGGCGCGGCCCTCGGCATTGACGATAAACTCACGCCTGCGAAGACCTTTGCCGCGCGGATCAACGCCGTGAAGACCGAAGGCTACACGCCCGAAGAAGTCGCCCAGCGCCCCCACCTCATGGACGAACAGCAGCTGCGCGTTTTCACTCGCTACGAAGAGGAAATGAAACGCGCCAACGCGCTGGACTTCAACGACCTGCTGATCAAGTGGCATCAGCTCTGGTGCGACTACCCCGCCATTCTCGACGCTTACCGCGAAAAGTTCCGCTACGTCATGGTGGACGAGTACCAGGATACAAATGCGATTCAGTACAAACTCATTCGCTTACTCGCCGATGGGCATCGCAATCTCTGTGTGGTCGGCGATGAAGATCAGTCGATCTACTCGTGGCGAGGCGCTGACATTCAAAACATTTTGAGCTTCGAAAAAGACTTTGAAGACGCGCGCGTCGTGAAGCTGGAGCAGAACTACCGCTCGACCCAAGTCATCGTCGAAGCCGCCAGCACCGTGATCAAGAACAACAGCCAACGCAAAGATAAAACTTTGTTCACCGAGCGCGAGCGCGGCGATTTGATTCTCATTCGCGAAGAGAACAACGAATACGACGAGGCCCGCTTTGTGGTCGGCGAAATCTCCAAGCTTTTGTCTTCCGGCGCCTCGCCCGAAGAGATCGCGATTTTCTACCGCACCAACGCTCAGAGCCGAGTGCTGGAAGAGCAACTGCGCGCACGCTCCATTCCCTACAAAATCGTCGGCGGCATGAAGTTCTTTGATCGAATGGAGGTCAAAGACATCCTCGGCTATCTAAAACTCATTTTAAATCCTTCCGACGATGTCGCTTTCAAGCGAGTGCTCAACGTGCCCGCGCGCGGAATCGGCAAGACCACCTCTGAGCGCCTGGACGAAATCGCAGCCGGAGTCCGACTGCCGCTGATCGAAGTCGCTTCGCGCGCTCTGGACATGCGGGAATTCAATGCCGGTACCACATCGAAGCTGCGTGGCTTTTTGAGCCTCCTGGAGACTTTGCGCGAAGAGGCCATGCGACTTTCGTTGCCTGAGCTGACCTCGCTGGTGATCGAAAAGACGGGCTACGTGCAAAAACTGGTTTTGGAAGACACGCCCGAGGCCGACGCGCGAATTCAGAACTTGGAAGAACTGCAGAATGCCGTCACGCAATTCGCCGAAGAACGCGGCGAAGAAGGCCATCTGCAAGCCTTTCTTGAAGAGATGGCGTTGGTCGCGGATGCGGATGACGCCGGCCAAGCCGAAGATGCCAACGCGCGAACCATCACGTTGATGACTTTGCATATTTCCAAAGGCCTGGAGTTCCCTTTCGTCTTCATCGTTGGTTGCGAAGAAGGTTTGTTTCCGAGCGGTCGCGCCACGGATTCGAAGGACCCTTCAGATCTCGAAGAGGAGCGGCGACTTTGCTATGTCGGCATGACCCGCGCTGAAAAGCGTTTGGTGATGACTCATGCGCGTTCACGAAAAGTCTGGGGCGCCGAACAGATGAACCCCGCCTCGCGATTCTTGCGCGAGATTCCCAACTCGCATGCGCTCCGCCAATCTTCCAGCGGCGCTCGCCCTCGCTTCATGGATCAAGACGCGGGACGCTTCGGCGACGGTTACGGAAAGCATCCGCTGATGTCCTCAGATCCATTTCCCGACTACGAAGGCGGCGATTCCTTTGACGATGTGGGCTCTTCCGGCAGCATGGCCTTGGCGATGGGCATGCGCGTGCGGCATCCCAACTATGGTGTCGGCCAAATTCTGCAAGTTGAGGGCACGGGGCCCGAAATGCGCGTGTCGGTGAGATTTGGCGATCATTCGGTCAAAAAGTTTGTCGCGAAGTACGCGCGGTTGGAACGCGCCTGAGCGCCACCGGCGCTAGCCTTCGGAGTGTTGCGCGTCCCGCGATTGTGCGTGACGGAGACTGCGCCACTCCTCTTCATAAGCTGAAGCATCAAGCGGCGCGCGCCATCGTGATCGCGGAGGACTGATGTAGACGGACTCGACGCCATCCCATCCGACATAGGTTCGCCGCGTGCCCTGCTGTTCATCGCCTTCGCATTGAATCTCAAACTGCGGAACTAAACCGGCCTTGCCACCGCCATCGGGAATGTCGAGTGAGAGTTGCGGCAACGCCAGTCCAGACAAGCGCCCCCACAACTCACGCTGCACACGCAAGGAGTCCTCAACACTCGTGCGCAAATGATCCGTGCCGCGCGATGGATCGCACTGAAACATATAGTAGGGCTTCACTCGTAAATAGAGCAGGCGGCGCGAGAGCGCTTGTACGATTCGCGCATCGTTGTTCACGCCGTTCAGTAGGACCATTTGATTGAACACAGGGTGTCCGTGATCGACAAATTTCTCCAGCGCGACCGCGGCTTCTTGTGTCAGCTCGCGTGGGTGATTGAAGTGTGTCATCACGTAAACAGGTTTGTGGCGCTTGAGCATTCGCACCAGATCCTCAGTGACTCGCATGGGACACACCACGGGCATACGCGTGCCCAAGCGAATGATCTCAACGTGTTCGATCTTTCGAAGATCGCTGAGCACGCGATCGAGGATGGCATCACTGAGCGTGAGCGGATCTCCGCCGGAAAGAATCACCTCGCGAATTCCGGTTTGTGCGCGAATGTATTCCAGCGCTTCGCGATACTCAGGTTCACGCGCAAAGGCCAGCTCGCCGCCCGTGAAGTGCTTGCGCGTGCAATAGCGGCAGTAAACTGAGCAGAAGTCCGTGACCAAAAACAACACGCGGTCCGGGTAGCGATGCACCAGTCGCGGCGTCTTGAGGTTTCGCCTTTCCCCCAGCGGATCCCATTGCTCTTGGGTCACTTGCTCGGCGGACTCTTCCGCACGCGGCATGAGAATCAGTCGCAGAGGATCGAATTCATCGCCGGCCGCTGTCTCGCTCGCGAGAGCCGCATAATAAGGAGTGCAGCGCACTTGAAAGCCGCTCAGCTCAAAGCCACGTCGTTCACTCGGACTCAGCTCAAAATAGGCCTCGAAGTCCGATCGGTGCGTGAGAGATCGCCGCATCTGCCATGTCCAGTCACCCCAAGCCGAAGCCAAGGCCTCAGGCTCGAGCCCCGCGGAACTTGGAAACCTCATCGGAGCCGGTCGAAATTCAAAACGCATCCGGCAGTGAGTAACAAAGCCCATTGCTTGTGTCATTGGGCTCGCCACATTTGGGGGCTGGCCGCATTTGGCCTGCGGCCAACTTCAGGACGACATCTCGAATCCATTGTCGGTCGCGAGCGGAATTGCGTCGTCCCCCCTGTCAGCCGATTGGGCAGTCTAAGTCATGGATCTTCGGGAGATTTTTAAATCGCCTCAAAAAAACCGACCAGCCCGTCAACAAACTGAGGCTTGGCATGAAAGTCCTAGGAATCGATTTAAGCCCAGTTCTTTCAATGCCTTATGCAATTCACTGCGGCCATTGGCCTCGGGAACGGGCCTTGATCTGTAAAGGTCTTAGGAAACCCAAAGAGAACCCCAATGGGGAGCAGTCGCTTTCCCAACACGGGCTCGAGGAGGAAGTATGAAACTCACGAAACAGACAGCCTTGAAATCGGCGCTGCTTCTTGTCCTGGCGGTCAATGTGTCGTGGGACCACCTGGGTTTCATGAGTGGCGAGTTCGCATCGGAAACTGTTCGCCCCAGCGATCAGCCGCCTGCGGCCGCTTCTCCCGCACCCGCACCGACCACGACTCCACCGCCTCACCTCGGTGTGCGCTCAACGCCGGCTCCGGCGATCGCCGCCGCGCCTTCGCGTCCCAGCACGGCTGGTGACCTTAAGATTTGTAACGAGAACTTCCGCATCACTTATCGCGAAATCGAGCGCAACGGTCGCGTGGAAACTGAAATTCTCGCGCGTCGAGAAACAGCGACTTGCGAGACCTGCTATATCTCATCGATCACGCGAGAAGGAACTTTGGCCAATGTGATGTCCAACAAAGCGGACGCCGATCGCGCCATCACTTCGGTTGTGCAAATTCTCTTGCGCCAAAACGGCTCGACTTGCCCTGAGACCGTCGCACGCACTTCGCCATCGCCTTCGCCAACTCCGCGCCGCGTGGGTCGCAATGACCGCGATCGCGATCGAGCCGATGATGCTCGCAATGTTTGCCGAGATGTCGCACAAGACGAACAATTGGAGTGCTTGATCGGCAAACTCGAAGAGGCCGACAAGAATCCCGGCCGAGGTGATGATCGCGCTCAGAGCCGAACCATCATGTCGCGCATCAACTCACTGGTGAACGGCCCCTTGCGCACGCAAATTCGCTCAAGACTTCTCTCGCGAGATGAAACTCGCCAAGAAGAAGGCGACGAAGCTGTGGAACGCACGATTGAGGCGATTCGCGAGTTGGGCGACGCCCACGACTTGGATCAACGACAGATCACACGCCTTGTGAATCAAATGGAAGGACTGCGCGCCGGTGGCCGCACGGTGCGATCGACTCGCACTTACTCGGAAGAAGCTCGCGGACTGCGCGACGAAATGGGATCGGCTTGGCAAGAGTGGCGGCGCGATCCGTCCAACATGTGGGCGGCCTCGCAGGTTGAAAGCTTGCGCCAACGTCACGCGATCCTCAACGACGCGATCAACCGCGAAGTCATGATGGGCCCCTTCCAACAGATGCAGGCTTTCAATCGCCAAGGCTTCCTGACGGGTCAGGACTATCGCGAGTTCGCTCGCCCCGTCGACGAGCTGCGAGCCATGATGCTGCAGGCTTTGAATCCGAACCAGATTCGATACTCGAGCGTACTGGATATGACGAGCCCGAGCTCACTGAGCCCCTCGCTCAATCCGAGCATGCCGCTATCGACAGATCTGCTTCGCATGCGCCTCGGCACGGGTACCGGCACTGGCCTTCGATCGCACGGCATCACTCTGCCCGCACAGCCGCCCCGCTTGAGCTTTCCCGGTGGTTCAACTCTAAGCCCCACCTTCACCAGCGGCTTTCCGAGCGCTGGCCCCACTCTGGGTGGCCGCGTAAACCGAGTTCCGTAAGGCCAAAAAAAACCGGGGAGATCACTCTCCCCGGGCCCTGCAACCGCGATCCCATCAAGTTGTCTTCAAGTTGCGAATCAAGCTGTTATCAAAAGTGAATCGCGGCCTTGGTTTGAATTCCGTAAACCACTTTATTGTCGAACGCCGAAGTGCCGCCCTTCCAGGCCTCACCCGGCAACAAAGCCCCAATCTCCGTCACCCACTGGAGACGATCGAAAGGGCGCCATTCCATTCCGAAATCCAACTCGTAACCCAGATCTGAATTGGTGTTCGAGTTTTGAATCGGATCTTTGTTCAATCGAGCGGTGAGGACTCGCCCGAAGTAGCTCCAAGTATCGCTCTGGCGATAATGAACTGTCGGCGCGAGATAAAGCACATTCGATACGGCCTCATCATTCACGTGTGTCGAGGCCGCCGTGGTGGTGTCGCGAACCATGCCGGTGCGGAAGAAGTCGGCGCGACCCAAGGGGTGCTGGAACATCAAGGTTCCTACGCGATAGTTTTGCGAGAACACAAAGCCCTCGTGCGTGTCTTGCGAACCCGGATCATCGCCGGAAACAAAGCCAAGTTTCACATCCGCCGACCAGGGACCCGTCTCGGGCTTCCAGTCGACTTCCGCCGCGACCGCGAAAGCATTGAGTTTCACATCTGTGCCGCTGGTGGTGCGAACACCCGTATCACCCGAAAGAATCTGCGCCTCAACCCCGACCGTCGACGCTCCCAAACGCTGAGAGCTAAACAGGCTGATGAGGTTATGCTTGTAATCGCCAACGCGAGTTGAGCCCGTGCCGCCGTAGTACGAGTTGTTCACGGGAATGTCGTTCCCCGTGCCCACGCGCACGGCGTACATCAAACCCATCGAGAGATCTGTCTCGGGATTGTCGTATTGAAAGTGCAAGATGTAGTCGTTCACATCGTCTTCACGATTGAGCGAGCCCTCGTTCACCTTCCCGAGAATCGGCATGATGAAGAAGTTCCCGGCGATGACTTTGTAGGACACCATGTCCAGCGTGGTGAAGTAGTGATCGAAAGCTTCAGCACCTGAATTGTAGGACGTGCCCAAGCCAAAGTGCAGTGGCGCTCGACCGACGATCAGCTGACCGAACTCTTGCGCCCACGACATGTACATTTGCGTGACGGCAAGTCCACCCGACTCTTGCTGACGTGAAATGACGTTCGAGTTCCCCGCGTTCGTCGGCGTACCCGTGCCGACGCCTTTGCCGATGAACTCGCCCACTTGATTGTTCATGCCGACCGTGGAGTTGTTCAGCAAATCAAAGCGTCCAAAAATCGTGACTCCGTCGGCCGCGACGATCTTCGGTTTCATCACCAAGTGGTGGAGCATGTAGGCCTTGTCGGTGTTCTTGCCATCGAGCTCGGCATTGTTCACGCGAACACCTTCAAAGCGATACAACCCGCCCCACTGAAGATCTGCGGCCATCGATGCCGAAAACATACCCAGCCAAGCCGCAAGAAACGCAGCGAAGCTCACGACCCAAAGCTTAAAAGTCTTTCGCGGCCCGCGACGGCTGAACTCGTGAATGATGGGTGACTTCGGATGGGACAGGGAATTGAGATTTCGGGAGTTCGATTTCGTTTTCAGCAGACCCAATCGCATGCGACCTCTCGTTTTGCCTTGGAGCTTTTGGCGAGAAATTCTGGTGACGTTTTTCACGCTCCCTTCGCCTCGTCCGAGGGTCAACGAAAACATTACATTGCCATACATCACAATACATTGTGCCGGGCTAAGCTATTGAAAACTCGAGCCACCTGCCGATGAAAATGCTGGGAAATCCGCTTCCACAGCGGAAAGCGCGCCGCGCCATGAGGCCAGCTCGAAGCGCCACAAGTTCGAAACAACCGACCTCGCCTTTGGCCGAGTGCACTTAAGCTCCCGATCAAACTCAGCGCCTCGCCAAAGGCCGATCGAACACGATTCAGCGAAAGCTTAAGCCTTAACGCCCAAGAGATCGCTCTCTCGCAAAATCAAGAACCGACCCGACTGGCCCGGCATCTCAATCTCAAGTCCGCTCCACTGCGCGAGCATCACTTCATCACCCACTCGCACATCGAGGGGCTGCAAGCGGCCTTTTTTGCTTCGCTTGCCAGGCCCCACCGCCACGACACGCCCCAAGTTTGGTCGCTCCGCGACTGTATCGGGAATGAAAAGTCCGCCCGGCGTGCGCTCGGCTCGACCTTCCACTTGCACCAAAATTCGATCATCCAACGGCGTAAAGTTCATCGCCGCCGACGTCGACACGAGTCGCAACTTCGGCTTCGCCTTGGTCTGCGGCTGCGCCGACGACTTGGATTTTGCGGTGACTTTGCTCGCCGCCACGAGTTTCGGCTTGGCCTGTGCCGACTTTTTCATCGGAGTTTTTTTGGCCTTCGAACTTTTTTGAGCTTTAGACTTCGTTTTCGCTTTGGCTTTCGGGCCCGCCTTCACGCCTGCCTTAGGCTGAGGCTTAGACTTTGGCTTTGAAGCCTTTGTTTTTGCCTTCGAGCTTTTTTGAGCTTTGGACTTCGACTTCGCCATCTTCCCACACTCCCTTAATTCAACACTCAGATCGAAAAAGATTATCCCAACGCGAGAACTCTCACGCTGGACTAATGCCTTGCCTCTCCTTAATGTCAATCACATGCTCGGACGCCGCTTTGGTCTCCAAAAACTCAGCCTTCGACAGCGTCGATGGCTCACCGGTTTTTTTCTCTCCGCGCTCGGTGCCATGCTGCTGGCCACCCTGATCTTGGGAAGCTGGCTTCTACGCCTGGATCGCGAGATTTCCGAACGTTTGGCGCAAAAGCGCTTCGCCCCGCCCGTTGAATTCTACTCGGCACCCGAGTTCATCCGCAGCGGCCAGTATCGGCAGCGCGATGAATTACTCAAAGTTTTCTCCCGCCGAAACTACCGCACCCGGCAGTTCGGCCAACCTCTTCACCCGGGCGACATTAGCTCGTGGCAAGGCACGGAATGCCAATCCATACTCGGTGCGGGCACGCAATTCGATGATGTGGCCTCGTGCCTCGCGTATCGGCTTTTCGTTCGTCCCAATTCCGGTCTGAGATCGGCCGAGCTCGACGCCGCAGCTGCGGCGCCTGAAACCGAAAGCTTGCAGATCATTGCCTTCGACTCTCACTCGCGTGTCATCGGCACCTTCAGCGGCGCCAATCCCAGGCCGAGCGAGGCCGCGCTGCTCGACCCCGAGCTTTTCGCCCAATACTACGGCGACAAACCCACGCTTCGCGACGAAGTGGATCTTGGCAAAATTCCGCTCGCTTGTGTGAACTCTGTGATCGCCATCGAAGATCCCAAATTTCTTGAGCACGTGGGCGTGAGTTTTGTCGGCTTGGCGCGCGCGGTTTATGTGAACTTGCGCGACCGCCGTGCCGCACAAGGCGGCAGCACGATCACGCAGCAGCTGGTGAAAAATTATTTTTTGACGCCGGAAAAGTCTCTCAAGCGAAAGCTCACCGAAATCGCCATGGCATTTTTGGTCGAGCGTCGCGCCAGCAAAGAAGAGATTCTCGAAACCTACTTTAACCTCATCTACATGGGACAAAATGGTCCCTTCGAAGTTCGCGGCTATGCGGCGGCTTCGCGCTACTACTTCAACAAGTCGATTGAAAATCTGGAATTGCACGAGTGCGCGCTACTGGCCGCCGTGTTGAATTCGCCGGGTTCGTTTAATCCCTTCACCAAGCCCGAGCGGGCCAAAGCACGGCGCGAACGTGTCGCCAACAAAATGCGTGAAGCGGAAATGATCGACGACGCCACAGTTCGACGCATCGTCGAAGCCCCGCTTCCGACTTCAAATGCACGCTCGTTGAGCGAACCCGCACCCTACTTCGTCCGCGCGGCTCGCAAAGAGCTGGAGCAGTTGGGCTTTGATCCCACGCAAGGCTTGCGCGTCTTCACCACTCTGGATTTGCGCGCTCAAGAAGCCGCCCAACAAGCGGTTCGCCGCGGACTCGACCAATTGGAAACGCAGAACAAACACATCAAAGGCCTGAAAGAAAAAGGCCGACACCTCGAGGCCGCGCTCATTGCGACAGATCCGCGCAGCGGTTTCATCACCGCCATGGTCGGCGGGCGAGGCTTTGTCGCGACACAGTTCAATCGCGCGACGGAAAGTCGTCGGCAAATTGGTTCGGTGATGAAGCCCTTTGTGTACCTGGCGGCGTTTGAAGCCAAGCCCGAGCAACATTCGCCGATCGAACTGCTCGACGACAGCGCCCACGAATTCAAATACGAAGGCCAGCGCTGGACACCGCGAAACTACGACGGCCAGTATCGCGGCAGCGTCCCGACTTGGCTTTCACTCAGCGAATCGCTCAACGCCCCCGTGGCGCGCTTGGGCTTTGACCTCGGTCTAAAGAAAGTCATCGACGTCGCACGACGAGCCGGGATTTCTTCGCGCCTCGAAGCCGTGCCGTCACTCACGCTTGGCGCGTTTGAGCTGCCGCCCATCGAAGTCGCTCAAGCCTTCACCACTTTGGCTCGCATGGGTTCGCGAGTGCCGCTCTCGACCATCTACCGAATTGAAACTCTCAGCGGGCGCGAACTGCACGCCTTTCGACCCACCGGCGAAGAAGCCCTGGATCCCGAGGCCACAGCGCAAGTCGTCGGCATGCTCGAAGTGGCCGTCAACTATGGCACCGCCAAATTGCTTCGCGCCTTGGGTATGAAGGGACCGATGGCTGGAAAGACCGGCACCACCAACGACAAAAAAGACGCGTGGTTCGCCGGCATGACACCCGCCAATGTCGCCGTGGTGTGGGTCGGATACGATGACAACACACCTCACTTGCTCACCGGCGGCGGCGGCGCGACACCGATCTGGGCCGACTTCATTCGACGCATGGAGAATCCGGTGTTGGAGCCCGAGGCTCTGTCGCTCAATGACTTCGATTGGCCACCGGGTGTTGAGCGCCGAAGCGTGGAATTGGAAACACCTTTGCCTTCGAATTATCCGACAAACTATCCGCAACGAATCGAATTGCGCTTGCGAAGCCAATCCTCCGAATCCACGCCCTCGCCGGTTGACCCCGAAGACCAAGAGCCCATCTGAGATTCAACTTTGCGGTGGCACACGCCCCAAGTGGGTCCGAACCCTGCAACAAGCTGAGGGTGATGCTTGAGCCCGAGGCCCAAGCCCTCAACCGGAGGCCACAGTCGCGCGCAGAAAATCGAACTTAAGATATTGAAATAGCTTAGTTTTATTGATTTTCAGCCAAGACCATCTCTGGTGCTAAAAGACACCGACTTCAACTCTTCGCTCGGGAGAGTTACGGCACTGGTGTCATTATTTCACGCCGCTCGAGCGGTGAGAAGGAAAGGAGGAGGCATGTCGAAGTTTGATCCCAAAAGCGGCAATTTCAATTTTGGATTCAAACACATGACGGATTTCGATGCGCCTCTTGCGCCTTCGCAACGACCAAGTTTTGAAACTCGTCGCCAGGGCGACATTTTGCTGATCAAAACACCTCGCGGATCAGTTCTCGGTTTGCATTCACGCGAACTCGAAGTCGCGCAACTTGATGCGGCTGTCTGGAATCTGGACGAGTCGTCACCCGCAGCCGCCCTCGAGCCTTCGATCGCGACGGAAATTCGCGAAGAGCTTGCGCAGTGGCAGGCGTCGCGCTCAGGCCAAGATGCTCAGGGCGATTTGCTGGTGCGGTCGCTCACCGTGAACGTGGCGCAGATTTGCAATTTGGCTTGCACCTACTGTGCGGCGGGAGGCGACGGAACTTACGGATCGAAGACCAAGACTCCAGATCTCGAAAAGACCGAAGCGCAGATTGCGAATTTGCTCGGGCAACTTCCTGACGGCGAAAGCTTCACCTTGACCTTCTTGGGTGGCGAACCCTTGCTTCACCCCGACATCATTGAGCGGTTGGCACGCCACACGCGCCTGATGGCCGCGGGACGCGCTCTGCGCTTGCGCTTTGACATCGTGACTAACGCCACTTTGGTCGACGCTGAACGCGCTGAACTGCTCGCCAAACTGGGCGCACATGTCACCGTATCGATGGACGGTGCGCCTGAGCAAAATGATCGCGCACGCATCACCAAGAGCGGCCGCGGTTCGAGTGAACTCGTGCTCAAGGGCCTTGCTGAGCTTTTGAAAGTGCGCGACCGACTTCATTCACTGAACGTTGGCGCGGTCTTTGGCCGACACAATCTCGACGTCGTCGGAGCTTGGAAATATCTTTCTCAACTTCCGTTTCAAACTTTGAAATTCGACTTTGCGGCAGAAGCCGGAGATGAGACAGCCAGTCGACTTTTCGCCGAGGGCCTTTGCGAAGTCATGGAATTGGCTTTCGCTCAAGGTGGCGAGGCCGAGCTTCGGCGTCTGCATGTCGCTGATCACTTGTTTCGCACCCTCGATGATCAACTGCGCGTGCGCAATCATTGCTTAGCTGGCAAGAACCACCTCCAGTTGGACACCAACGGTCGCTTTACCGTCTGCCAATGGTTTGTCGGCCAACGCGATGAGGACTTGGGCGGCCAAGTGCAGGTGGACGAAGGCGAGCGCCGCGCCCGCTTTGAGCGCGACTTGGTCGACGAAAACAATTGCGGTAACTGCTGGGCGCGATACATGTGCGGCGGCGGTTGCATGAGCGTGAATAAAGTTAAGAACGGAAACAAGCACGAACGCGATCTCGCGTTTTGCGATCGAACCCGCCACACACTTTTGAAAGGAATTGAAAAGTATGTCGAAGCTCGTTACAACACCACCCTCGATTCCGCAGGAGCCGAACGTGAAATTCATTAAGCTGGTCAACAAAGCCCCAAGCACAGCTCCGGCTGCGGCCTCGACATTGTCGACATCAGCCGAGCCCACAGCAAACTCTGCTGGCGCGAAACTCACACGTCGACCTGGCACAGGCTGCATTCCTGTATCAGGCGATTGAGATCCCATTCGAAGTCCGCTGGCGGGCCTTGAAAAGGCCCCTCAGCGGATTGCGGTCAGTTGCAGCTCGTTCAGTTAGAACTCGTTCAGTTGAATCTCGTTCAGTTACTCGTTCAGTTACTCGTTCAGTTGCAACTCTAGCTCACCCAGTTTAAACCCTCGCCATGATGGGCCCATCCGGATCAAAATCCCCGGCGTCTCCTTCCAAAAAAGCGCGCAGCTGGGTTCGCGACTTCATTCTCACCAAGCTCGGTGACCGACTCCCGACTCGATTCAAAGACAGCTTCGATTCGCCGCTCGCCTCTCGCTCAGGCATGTGGTGGCTGAAACCCATCGCCTATTTGGGCTTTGCGATCCTCACGACCTTCTCGCTTTCGCAGTTTAAGTTCGATTACTTAGAGGCTGTATTTTACGATGCCCGCCTGCGGACTCGGCCCGCTCCCAATCCCTCGGGCCACATCGAGTTGATTTACGTCGATAGTGAGACGATCTCCGCGCTCGGCAAAGTGCCCACAGCTCGCGATCATTTGGATCTGCTCATCAAACTGCAGGCTGCGGGCGCTCGTCACATCGTCCAGTTGATTTCACCCACAGAGTTCGTGGGCTCGCTTGAAGAGCTGAACGAATACGCGAAGGTGGCCGAGGCCACGCCAGGCTTTGTCGTGGCCCGAAACGACGTCGCGCTTCGCGGAGAAGAAAACGGACTTCGCCTCGATCCGCCATTTGAAAAGCTCAATGTCGGTTCCGCGAGTGTGCCGCGCGACTCGAACATCTTTGCGCGAGACGATGTCAGCCGACGCTTGCTGATCGCCTATCAGGGCCAGCCAACGCTTTGGCCGACGCTTGCGGCCGACTTCAATGCGGACCTCAAAGCCGCGCTCAATCTCTCTTCGCCACCTCTGGCCGCCGCCGAGGACGCTGGCGAAGTCGAAGTCCGAGCCGGTTTCGCCCAAGCTGTGCGCGGCAGCCTCTATGTGCTGCAAAGCGATCAGATCTACGTCAACTTCGCGCCGTCTGGCACATACCCCTCACAAAGCTTCGCTCGAGTGCTTCGCGGCGAATCCGCCGAAGGGCGATTCAAAGATAAAGTCGTGATCATTGGCCGCGACATTCAGACCACATCGAAAGATTATGTGCGAACCCCTTACTCGCGGGAAATCGTCGCCATGACGGCCGTCGAGTATCACGCCAACGCCCTCGACACATTGATTCGCAACGATGCGCCGGTTCGCGCGGCAGCTTGGGTGGATCACGTCTTCACGGCTCTGATCTCACTGCTCACGGTGATCGTGGTGCTGAAGCTCAAACCCACCTTAGGACTGATGGTCTTGCTCGCGACGGTCGCGAGCTTCACACTCATTGGCTGGCTGATGTTCGCCCTCGGTGGCGTTTGGATCTCCATGGCGCAGCCCTATCTCGCGGTGTTCATCGGCTATTACTTCTTCATTCCGTATCGCCTGATCATCGAGAACCGACGCTCGTGGGAATACTACCAAAAGAACAAACTGCTCACCCAAGTGGAAGAGCTCAAAACCAACTTCATGTCGATGATGTCACATGACTTGAAGACGCCGATCGCGCGCATCGAAGGCATGGTGGAGATCGTCGAGAATGAGCGCGATCGACTCAGCTCACGGCAGGTCGAAGCATTGGCGACACTCAGAAATTCCAGCCACGAACTGTTGGAGTTCGTCTCCAGCATCCTCAATCTCGGTCGGATCGAATCCAAAGCTATTCAGCTGCATTTGCATTCCAAAGACGTGAACTCGCTGATCAAGGAAGTCGTGCAGAAGCTGGAGTATCAAGCGAAGTCCAAGAACATCCAAATTCGCACTGAGCTTGAGCCTTTGTTCAGCATCAAGATGGACGTGGATCTGATGCGCCAGGTTTTCCAGAACCTGATTGAGAACGCGATCAAGTATAGCCCGCCTGGCACATCGGTTTTGGTGTCCACTGAGGAAGGCGAAGGCTGGATCAGCGTGCAGGTCGCGGATCAAGGTCCCGGCATACCTGAGGATGAACTTCCTCACATATTCATGAAATTTTATCGCAGTCGAAATGCCAAGGCATCGACGATAAAGGGTTCTGGCCTGGGTCTCTATCTTGCTCGTTATTTCGTGGAGTTGCATAAGGGGAGGATCACCGTGGACTCCAGCCCCGGTGCGGGATCGACGTTTACTGTGGAATTACCGAGCAACTGAGGACCAAAACAGGGTATAACTCGCTCGGCCCATAGTGATTTGGGCCCGAACTGTCGAAGCATTCAAAGCTCGGCTCAGGACACGGTTCCTTGGGTTTTCGGAAGTGGTCGTTGGTTTTGGGGGTTGCATGTTGAAAGTCTTAGTGGTCGATGACGATGCAGGACTTCGCTTTTCCGTGCGCGAGGCCCTTGGCGAAAAATTTGAAATCGTCGAGGCCCAAGACGGCCTGGAAGCCATGGAGAAGATCAAGTCGACGAACTTCGACTTGGTCACTTTGGATGTCGACATGCCTCGTCTCACCGGACTTGAGGCCCTGAAGCTCATCAAGGAGCATGATCCTTCGATCCAAGTCATCGTCCTCACCGCACACGCCAACATCGACGACGCGGTCATCGCCGTTAAAGAAGGCGCTTACAATTACATGTCGAAACCCGTTCGCGCCGATGAATTGCGAGACTTGGCGGATCGCGCCCTGAAAGCGCGTTCGCTGATTTCCAACATCGCCGCCAGCGCCCCCGTACTGACCGAAGCTGGGCGCAAGATCATCGGTTCCTCGAGCGAAATGCAGAAGGTGTTCAACATCATCAACCGCCTCTCTAAAGTTGATACGCCGGTGTTGATTCGCGGCGCCTCGGGAACCGGCAAAGAGTTGGTGGCTCGTGCGATTCACTACAACTCTTCGCGCAAGGACGGCAAATTTGTCGCGATCAACTGCTCGGCGATTCCCGAGAATCTCTTTGAGAGTGAGTTGTTTGGTCACGAGAAGGGCTCCTTCACTGGCGCTCACGAACGCAAGATCGGCAAGTTTCAGTATGCCGAAGGCGGCACACTGTTTTTGGATGAATTGGGCGAGATGCCCGTCACGATGCAAGTGAAGCTCTTGCGCGTGCTGCAGGAAAAGACCTTCACGCCGGTCGGTGCGAATCGCGAAATCGAATCCAATGTGCGAGTCATCGCGGCGACCAATCGCAATCTCGAGCAAATGATCAAGGATGGCCGCTTCCGCGAAGACTTGTACTACCGGCTCAACGTCGTCCCGATCTATCTGCCGTCACTTGCTGAGCGCATCAATGACCTCGAAAATCTCGTCAATTCCTTCATCAAGAAATTCAACTCCGCTCACAGCAAACGTGTGACTTCGGTCGCGCCGGATGCCATGGCCGTGCTGAAGAAATACACTTGGCCAGGCAACATTCGCGAACTTGAAAACGTCATCGAGCACGCCTTCATTCTGGAAAATGGTTCGACACTCACACTCAGCTCACTTCCCGAAAGCGTGCTGTCAGCCGTGGGTGTTGCGCTTCGCTGGGACGAATCTCCGCAGAGCATGGACACTCCCGCGAACGCGGACGACATGGGCGCAGACTCCGGCGACGACGCGGACTTCGATTCTGACGAAGATGCGGACTTGGAAATCTCAGCTGAGTTGGCGGGCGACAGTTTGATCTCGATCGGTGGCGACACTTTGGACTTTAACAAGCACAAAGAAGCCTTCGAGCGCGAGTTCATCGTCAAGGCGCTGAAGACTTTCAAGGGCCGAATCAATCAGACCGCGCTTCACGCCAACATTCCGAAGAAGACTTTGCTTCGCAAAATCGAAAAATACGGAATCAACGCGCGAGACTACACAGAACCCAAGTGAGGCTCGGTCCTCTCCCAGCCTCGATCTGGTTCTGGTCAGTGGGAAAGTCTGTGGAAGACCTGTGGAAGTTGTGAGACTCACAGGGATTTTTTGAGCGGACTGCCCTTGAATTCCGCAAGCGCAGATTTTTTGTTGAGCGCCATCTGAAGCAAATCTAACGTCGTCGATTCCATGTTTGAGACATCGACGCCCGCGACAAATTCAAATCCGTACACCTACGCGACAACCACGAGCGAAACGCAATCGCGTCCGCTGCCTTCGCGATCTGATTTGCAGGCCGCATTCAATTGGCTGGTGCAGCAACCAGAAAGTGTTCGCAAGCTCGCGACGGATACGGAAAAGTTGATGACGATGTTCCAACGGGCCACGCGACCACAAGCGGCCGTGCCAACATCTGGAGCTCCAATGGGGACACAGGCCGAAGCCTCGGGAACTTGGTCCAGCGAGTCTCCCGCATCGGCCGCAGCCTTCGTTCAAGATCTCAGGCAAATCAATCAGGCTCTTCAGCAGTTCGATGCTTCGCCGACACCGGCGACGCGCGTGACGCCTCAAGCAGCGGCGGTGAATGCGCAAGCTTCACCCCAACCTCTGCCGGTGAACTCGGCCACTTTCGAGGTCTCAAGCCCAAAGCCCGCGGCTTTGGCCATGAAGCTTGAAGCTGGCGGCGCTCGACCCGCCGCGACAAGCGCCTCAAGCTTGTCGGTGGAGGCCCTCCACCCGCGAAGCCAAGCCATGCTGGGCGAAGTGCGAGAGGCGCTGAATCTGTCGAGTGATGTGGAAGCGCTGAATGTGCTGATCGCGGCAGGATTCAAGAGCCTGAAATCCCTCATCAGTTAAAGCGAACTTTGCTAAGCTCGGAACTTCACCTAGGTGGCAGACCCAACTTGTGGAGGCTCCCCGATGTCGACGTCCCTGAAAGATAGCGTGTTGTTGCCGAAGACAGATTTTCCGATGAAGGGAAATCTTCCGGAGCGCGAACCGCAACAAATTGCGAAGTGGGACGCGCAAAACATTTACCAGCGCCGCCAGGAGAAAAACCGCGGGCGACCTGTGTTCACCTTGCCGGATGGTCCTCCCTACGCCAATGGCGACATTCACATCGGACACGTGCTCAACAAGTGTTTGAAAGACTTCACCATCAAGTACCGCGCGATGGCGGGATGGTCGGCCGCGTTCATTCCCGGCTGGGACTGTCATGGACTGCCGATTGAGCAGAACGTCAGCAAGAACTTGGGTCCGAAGCGCAAAGAAATTTCCGATCGCGACATGCGCCGACTCTGTCGCGAAGAGGCGCAGAAGTGGGTGGATCGCCAAGCCGGGCAATTTAAGCGCCTGGGTGTTTTGGCCGATTGGTCTGAGCCTTATCTCACCATGCACCCTTCCTATGAGGCGGAAGAAGTCCGCGAATTGGCCCGAGCCCTCAGGCGCGGAGTCTTGTATCGCGGTGAGAAACCTGTGTACTGGTGCCCGACTCTGCAAACTGCGCTGGCCGAAGCCGAAGTCGAGTATCACGAGCACAAGTCGCCCTCGATTTATTTTGTCATGCCCTTTGATGAGGGTGCGAAAAAGTTTGGCGCCTTTGCTAAGCCTGTGGGCTTCGCGGTTTGGACGACCACGCCATGGACGCTTCCGGCCAACTTGGGCGTCGCTCTCAACGCGGACTTTGACTACGACTTCGTCGATGCGGGTGATCGCATTTTGATTCTCGCGAGAGAGCTTCGCGAGAGTGTCGAAAAGGCGACGGGCCTGATTTTGCAGCCGACGGGCGTGAGCGCGAAGGGCGCCGCCTTTGAAAAGCTGCAAGCGCGGCATCCGTTTTACGAGCGAGACTCTTTGGTGGTGCTGGGCTCACATGTGACTTTGGAAGCCGGTACGGGTTGCGTTCACACAGCTCCCGGTCACGGACAAGACGACTATCGCGTGGGCTTGCAATACGGGCTGAAAGTGCTTTCACCCGTTGACGGCGAAGGCCGCTTCACCGATGAAGTTCCGGAGTACAAAGGCACGAAGATTTGGGACGCCAATCCGCTGATCATCGAGCGCTTGAAGTCGCTGGGGCGCTTGCTCTCGCACAAAGAGTTCACGCATCAGTACCCGCACAACTGGCGTTCGAAGACGCCACTGATTTTCCGCGCGACGCCGCAATGGTTCTTGGGCATGGATTTGGACGATGATGGTGGTCGTCAATCGGCTCGAGCGAATATGCGCGCCCGCGCACTGAAGGCCGTCGATCAGCTTAAGTTCTTTCCTGAGTGGGGCGAAGCTCGGCTTCGCGCGATGATTGAGAATCGCCCGGATTGGTGTTTGTCGCGACAGCGCATTTGGGGCGTGCCGATTCCGGTCTTCAACTGTAAATCTTGCGGACATGTGTTGGCGGATGCCGACATCATGGATCGCGTCGCTGATGCGATAGAAAAAGAAGGCGGCATTGAAGCTTATCATGCGCACGCAGAGAGCGATTTTGTCGGCGATCGCGGCTGCGCCAAGTGCGGCGGCCGAGAGTTTTCTCGCGGACAAGACATTTTGGATGTGTGGTTTGACTCAGGTGTCTGCTGGTCGGCCGTGCAAAAGCGCCGCAGCGGCATGAGTTTTCCAGCCGACGTCTATTTGGAAGGCAGCGATCAGCATCGCGGCTGGTTTCAGACTTCTCTTCTCGCGTCCATGGCGAGCACCGGAGAGCCGCCGTTCAAGGCGCTGGTGACACATGGCTTTGTGACGGATGTGCAGGGGCGAAAAATGTCGAAGTCGCTCGGCAATGTCGTCGCCCCCGCCGAGATCACCAAGAAATCTGGCGCCGAAATTTTGCGACTCTGGGCCGCCTATGAAGACTTCGGCCAAGACATGGGCTGCGGCAAAGAAAGCTTTGATCGCGTCACCGAAACTTATCGTCGGTTTCGCAATACCATGCGCTTCATGCTCGGCAATCTTCACGACTTCGATCCCACACAAGATCAAGTGAAGTTTGCGGACATGAGCGTCTTGGATCGCTGGGCGCTGGGGCGTCTCAACGAACTGATTCGCGAAACGCGCGCGGCCTTTGAGGCTTATGACTTCTACAAGGTGTACCACGCGCTGAATTTGTTTTTCACCGTGACCTTGTCGGCGGGCTATTTGGATATGCTGAAGGATCGCCTGTACACCTTCAAAGCCACAAGCCGCGAGCGTCGAAGCGCGCAAACTGCGATCTT
>DDUL01000039.1:359-841 GCA_002344785.1 Bdellovibrionaceae bacterium UBA2339 | reverse complement strand
TTCGTTTCTCGCCGATGAAGTTTACGGACACCTGCCTGGACCAAAGGAAGACAGCATCTTCTTATGTGATTTTCCTCAGGCTCATCAGGAGTGGGATCAAGCCGCGATCGCTCAGGACCTTTCGGGCCTGTTTGAGGTTCGCGGCGAAGCGCTCAAGGAGCTGGAAACTTTGCGGCAAGCGAAGAGCATCGGCTCGGGTCTTGATGCGCGCGTGAGCGTGACGGCTGAGGGCTCGCGCTTTGAGCTGTTGAAGAAGTATGAGTCTCTGCTTTCCGAGTTTTTCATCGTCTCGCAGGTTCGACTGCATTCAGGTGCAGCGAAAATCGCCGTCGAGCATGCGTCCGGCCAAAAGTGCGAACGCTGCTGGTATTGGAGTGAAGACATCGGACAGGACCAAAAGCATCCAACGGTTTGCGGAAAGTGCTCGAGGGCGCTAGCCTAGAGAAACTCGACCACAGTCCGACGCGAAGGAGCCCCCGGGT
>DDUL01000039.1:0-123 GCA_002344785.1 Bdellovibrionaceae bacterium UBA2339 | reverse complement strand
TCCGACGCGAAGGAGCCCCCGGGTGAAGCTCAACGAAAAATACCTGATCTTGTCGACAATTTCAGGCGCCATCATCACGGCCGATCAGGCCACCAAGATGTGGGTTCATACGAGCTTTCAATT
>DDUL01000053.1 GCA_002344785.1 Bdellovibrionaceae bacterium UBA2339 | reverse complement strand
TCAGCCGAATTTTCTTTGAGGTCTTTGGCTTTGAGTTTGAAACGCCGCTTGATGAAAAGCCTCGCTTTTCTTCAGACGATTTGGAGCTTTTAAAGGGCTTAGCCGGAACCGAGGGTGTGTCGTGGCAGATGGTCGCGCAGCTTTTGGAAATTGAAGCTGAGACCGACTCCATGGCCCGTCGATCCAACATCTTTGGGCGTCTTGAGAAGGTACTCGGTGAAGCTTGGGGAAGTTTGGATGAAGAGGTTCAACGTCTCAAAACGCTCGAGCAAATGAAGCTGAAAGTTCGCAACGATTCGACACTTCGAGGGGAGGCTTAACATGCGATTTGAAAAGCTGATCCTCGAGAACATCGGACCTTTTGCAGGCCGAAATGAAGTGGATCTGAGTGTCGCGCGAAAGGGCCGAAAGGGCGTTGTGCTCTTTGGCGGTCAAAATGGTGCAGGTAAAACTAACATCTTGGAATCGATCAAGATCGCCCTCTATGGCCGTCGCGGCTTGGGCGAAAGAGTTTCTGAGTCGGTCTATCACGACGAGATTCGCCATCGTTTGCATCGCGGAAATCGCGCTGACGATGCGTCGATCGCGGTTGGCTTTGAGTTAGCGCGGCGTGGAGATTTGCATTCGTACTTGGTGACACGAAAATTTCGTCGCCGAGCGGATGACGCCATTCAAGAAGAGCTGGTGATTTTGGAAGATGGCTCCCCGCTTGCGGCCGTGCCGTTTGAGCATTGGCAAACCTTCATCGATGAGATCTTGCCTGCGAATCTTTCGCATCTTTTCTTCTTTGATGCCGAGCGGATCAAGGAATTGGCGAGTGAAGATGAAGTCGCTTCGGCACGCGCGCTCGAAGACGCCGTTCAAGCCTTGTTTGGTTTGGGTGTTGTTCGTCGCTTGCAGGTCGATCTACAGAATCTTGAGCGACAAATCGCATCGCGTGGATCCACGGAAGCAGCGAAGCTCGTGGAACAATTGAATAACGAACGTCAGGCGATCTTGGCGCGTCGAACGCAAGCGGAAGAGAAAGTCCATCGCGTCCAGGATCAGCTGTCGCGCGAAAGCAGCCGTAAGCTTCGGCTTGAGGAGACTTTCAGACAGCAGGGTGGCACTTATGCCCAGCGCCGCGAAGAGCTTTTGACTGCGAAGACGCGAGCTGAGACGCAGCTTGAGCAGCTCAAACAACAAATCATCGCCGAAGTCGACGACAAAGCGATCTTCCTTGTTTGTCGCGATCTCTTGGCGGACCTACGCGCAGATCTCGAAGCCAATCAATCCGCACAAGGAGCCGTCGCGGCTTCACTTGTCCTTGATCAAGTGAAGGCGACAGCATTAAAGAAGCTCTCCGCCCAGGCGCTGAGTAAATTCGATAAGAGTCTCACGGATGCGCAGCGGGCCAAGTTATCGGCCTACATTGAGGGCGTTTTGGCTGATCTCGATGTTGAGACTTCGCCAGGAAAAACTCGTCGAATTGAACTGAGTTTGGCGGATTTCGGAAAGCTTTTGAATTTGATCTCGGTCATTGAGACGGAGGTCGCCGAACGATCGCGGCGCTTGGCGCTCGACTATGAATTGGCCGCACGTGCCCTTGCGGCGGCCGACGATGATTTGAGCCGGATCCCGACAGCAGACTCTGTGGCGCCGATGATGGAAGAGCTGAATTTGATTTCGCAAAAGATTGGGGCGCTTCAGAGCGAGCTTGCGTTGTATGAGACCAAGCTGTCTGAAGAGTCGCGTGCGCTGGCTGATGTGGACCGCAAACTTGACGACTTGGCATTGAGCTTAGCTGATCAGTCCAACGACAGCTTGCTTTTGACCCGAGGTTCGAAGGCGAGACGAGTGGCTCAGGCTTTTGGTGTGGCACTTGCGGAGAAACGCCTTCGCGCGTTAGCGGATGAGACTCTGGTGATCTTCTCTCAGCTCGCGCGAAAAAAGGATGTTGTGAGCCGTCTTGAAATTGATCCTTTGAGCTATCAACTCAAAGTCTTTACCAAGACAAATGGCCTGATGCCCAAAGATCGATTCTCGGCCGGCGAGCGACAGATGCTGGCGATTTCGCTGTTGTGGGCGCTCTCGAAGCTTTCAGGCCGTGCGCTGCCGATCGTGATCGATACGCCATTGGGTCGATTGGACTCGCAACATAAGACGAGCTTGGTTAAGAACTACTTCACGAAGGCAAGCCACCAAATGGTGGTGCTGTCGACAGATGAAGAGATTGATGAAGAGTTCTATGCCGAATTGAAGCCGTCTTTGGCGCGAACCTATCGGCTTGAATTTGATGAAAAGCACGAGCGAACGCAGATTCATGAAGGCTACTTCTGGAATTGAGGGCGATTCATGGCACTACCGAATAAAATTAAATTGAGCGAAGAAGCGACCCAGCGGATGAAGTTCATCAAGTCCAAGACGCAGCTTGAGGACTGGATGATTGCTCGGTTAGGGCTCTGCTTGTCTTTAGGTGATCGACAGCTCGTAGATCTTCGAAAGTATTTGGTCCAAGGCGGAAAAGACTCGAAGGAGTACAATCGCTATACGATCTCCGGTGAATTCGACCTTCTCTTCCATCAACTGATTTTGACCTACCGCGATCGCTTGCAGATTGAGGATCTCGACGAAAGTGACTTGATGCGGGCACATCTGAATCGCGGCATCATGATGTTGGGTCGTCAGGTGCGCTCTATCGGTGATGTGGCGCAGATGTTGTCCAAAGAGGGCGCCGTCGCTGCACTGGATGCGGACTGAGATGAGTTACGTCTACTTCGACCACAATGCGACGACACCTTTGGCGGATGAAGTCCTCGAGGCTATGATTCCGGTTCTCAAAGATAATTTTGGAAACCCCAACAGTCGTCATAAGTGGGGAAGTGAGGCGGCTCAGCTTGTCGAGAAGGCGCGCGATCAAGTCGCTGAGTTGATTGGTGCAAAGAGCCGGCAAGTTTATTTCAATTCGGGTGCCACTGAGGGCTGCAACACGGTTTTGCGTGCTATTTTCCCATCGATCTGTGGTGTGCGTCGACATGTGGTGATCTCGGCGATGGAGCACGATGCGGTGAATGCTCCGGCGCAATGGCTCACTCGTCATGGATTTGAATTGAGCGTGTTGAAACCGCGTGATCGCCGTGGCCTGATTTCAGCCGCTGATCTGACTGCGGTGGTTCGACCCGATACGGGTCTCGTGTGCATCATTGGCGCGCATAATGAATTTGGCACGATCCAACCCATTGAGGAGCTGGCCCAAGTATGCCGGTCGGCGGGCGCGATGTTGTTTGTCGACGGTGCGCAGATGGCAGGTAAGTGTCCTGTGGATGTCGAAACGTGGGGCGTAGATTTTTTCACATTGTCGGCGCACAAGATGTACGGCCCTAAGGGTGTGGGCGCGCTGTATGTGCGTCGGCGTCCCGATGCGGTCGAAGAGGCAGCGCTGATGTTGGGTGGTGGACAAGAGCATGCTTTGCGTTCCGGTACATTGAATGTACCGGGCATAGTAGGGTTTGGAGCTGCCGCACGGCTTGCGATTCGTGAGTTGTCTAAGGAAGTGTATCGCCTCACCCAGTTGCGTGTTCAGCTTTGGTCCGAGCTTGTAGGTAAGATTCCAGATTTGGAGTTGAATGGTGATCCTGATTCGCGACTTCCTGGGAATTTGAACATCACATTCCCTTCGGTTGATGCAAATTCAGTGATTGCAGCATTGCCGGAGTTTGGGCTTTCGACGGGATCCGCTTGTCATGCGGATTCGGTCACGCCCAGCGCAGCTTTGCTCGCACTTGGACTGAGCGAGCGAGAGGCATTTGCTTCACTACGAATTGGTATGGGGCGGTCGACGACGGCGACGCAAGTTGCCCTGCTAGCGGAGCGAATCGCCGTGGCGGTTCGCCGTGCGCAGAATGCGGTGTTGGAGATTTAGGCGACCATTGTGGCAGGCGACCCAATTAAAGACCGATTTTCTTCCAACCATCTTCCCTAATCTCAAAGCGACCACCGGAGGGGTAGACTGCGAGCAGTCGTCTCGCGAGTCGCTTTGCTTTGGGAAAATTCAAAGGGATTCGATTTTCGAACTTCGTATGACCAAAAGAAAGAGGAACAAACATTTCTCCATCAGGACCTACACTAATGGTGGCTCTTGTATCGCTCCACCGTCGAGCTGACGCAAAGTCTTCCTTGTATTCATCAAGAAAAATGAAGGCCATGTTTCGTACGATCTTCAATTCGGCTTGGAGATCACGGTCTAGTTTCATTCCTAATTTCCTCGTGACGAGTTTATGTTCAATTCTCGTTGTGGTGAATTGCATTGATTTTCGAAAGAACTGGCCGATTGAAGACTGCATTCGTAATGCCAATCCGTAGTGAGCGTGGTTGACTTGGTTCAAGAAGTTGGACCGCTCAATGTAATGTCATCTCTTGCGCAACAAAAAAATTTCCACACTTCTTGCGCCCATCGTAATCGAGAATTGGACCATGTCCTTTGTGAGGTAATGCCCCTGCCTTGACGGAGACGTTCGCTCGTTCCGCGCCGGCGCGGGTCGCGATGCGGCGAGAATCGCGGCGCAAGTGATGTCATCGCAAAGCGAAGGACAGACGCGGCGGGGGTGGAGGCGGATGCAGGTTGCAGCGCACGAGCGCGACGCCATCTCCCGCCGACTCCGACCAAGGGCCCGCAACTACGCCACTCCAACATCAGCTCCGCGCCCACACCCGCAGAGCGAGCGGCGTCGTGAGACTTCAGCGCGAGGAGCGGGCGGGGCGTGGTGTGGGGCGCGCGGGGGCTTGGGACTCGGTGGATGGGGTGGCGGCGACTTGTGGGAGTGGCGCGAGGGGCGAGCGCGGTTGGGGGACGGCGACCTCGTTGATGTGTGGGAGTAGAGCATCTTCGGGGATCAGCAGCAGCTGACCGTCGCGGGGCCAGCGTGAGTTGCTCACGGGGTTGGAGTCGCGCACGAGCAGATGGCAGCGGCCGTTGATCTCGCGGCGGCCGACGATGCTGGAGTAGTGATCGGGTTGACTCGGCTCTTCGGGGCGCTGACCGGGTTTCGCGGGCTCGGGAGGACCGGAAAGAATCAGCGACGCGAAATTGATCATCGCAGGTTGGCGCTCATTGAGAGCCTCATGAATCGTCAGGCCAAGGGGGCCGTCGATTCGGTGGGCATTGGGAATGTTCGGCTGGGCCTCTTGATACTGAGCGATCACATCGCGACGTCGAGTGGTGGCGATCTCGAGGCCGCCGGGCTGGCGAGGTGAGCAAGCCCGCGAGAGACGCGACTGGCCCGCAGGTGTCGCGAAACTTTGCAAGAACCTCTCAAGCTGTGCGGGGTGCATGAGCTCGCGTCGACGTGAAGAGAAATTTTCTTCGAGACAAAGACCTCCGGCGCGTCGGATCAGTTCGTTGGTGCTTTCGACGGAGGCGCCGAGGTTGAGCGAGTTGGACTTCAGTGGTTCGGCTCGCGGGTTGGCGGCGCGATCGCGGCGGTCTTGCAGGTGTGAGCTGAGGCCAAGGTGCAGTGCGGAGTAGTTGACGCAATCATTGTACGAATAGACGTCGGCGAGAGTGTTGGCGAAGCAGTAGTTCGTGCGCAGTTGATCTCGGGCGGCGGGAATTCGGGATGCGCCATTGGGGCAGCGCTCTTCGCGAAGATCCACAGACTCACAGCGATTGATTCGTGGCGGTCTTTCATCGCTTGAATTTGTCCGCGGCGCAGGTGTGGCGCGGACTTCAGGCGTCGCACGCACGCTCGGTGTGGCGCGCACAAGCGGCGTGCGCTCTTCGGCGCGGGCTCTCTGGGTGAAATCTCCGCCAGAGGGCACGATGTGCCAGGCGAGTGTGAAACTGATGAAGAGTAAGAGAGCGCGAGTCGCCGGGAGGGGTTTTGGCATACTCTCATCTTAGACGTGTTTCACTTTGAGATGAAAGACCTCGTCTCAAAATGAGACAAAGACTCTGCAAGTGCCTCGTTACGGCCGCGAATCGAGTGTCAGGCGCTTCACGCCACCGTTGAACGACAAGATGGAGTACCAAAACTCGATGTGCACCTGCGTGAGTGCGCGCTCCGTGGCGGGATCGCGCAGGCGCCAGGCGTGGGGCGCGGCAAGGCCTGTGGCCTCGAGCCAAAGATCCACATGCGCGAAGCTTTGTTTCTTGAGATCGAGCGCGTAAGCGAGACGGAGTGGAAACGCGCGCGCATCCACGGCTGTGCCACTCGGGATTTGAAAGCGAATCGCATCGAGGTTTTTCAGTCCAGCGATGCTGACTCCGCTTTCAAGATGGGCGCGGTGAAAGAGTCTGAGGCTCGACTCATCGACGCTGTCTTCGTATTCGGATTGCGCGTACACCAGACCCATGAAGCGGGCGTACTCATCGTGAAGTGCGCTGATTGAATAGATGAGCGTTGGCTTAAGATCGTTGCGCACTTGCAGGATGGGATGAAGCGCGCCTTGTGCTTCCCAGTGCGCGAGAGTTTGATTTTGCAAGCTGATGAATTGCCGTCGCAAGGGTTCGCGGCGCGATTCCGCGATTGCGAAGCGCGCGTTGTAGGCGTTGATGAGCGTGTTCATTTCGTCATAGCGCGAAGGCGGGTTCGGTGTCGCGGGGGCTTGCGCATGAGCGGGGATCCACACGGCAAGCCATGTGAGCAAGGCCCAAAGTCCGAAGACGGTGATCGCGTTCGCTACGCGCGCCACGCGCGAGGATGGGTTCGGGGCCGTTGGCCTCGTCCAGAGAGCGAGCGAATCAAAATATACTTTGATGAGGGGCAAAGACCAAAGACGACCTGAGTGCATGGCACGACCTCCCGCACGACTTCGCTTTAGGGCGAGAGCCGAGGTGGCGTCCACCGGCGAGGCGGGACTTGTCGATTCTGTAGGGCGGGTGAGGAGCTGAGGCCAAAGTTTGACGGACGACCGAGTAGGCTTTACTTGCGGGCGAGGTTCACGGGCAGGCGGACATGCTGGCGAGGCCGATCCGAGATGAGGATCCGCCGAAGGATGTGAAGAGACCCCCGACGATCACGCGAGTGCCGGTGGCGTTGACGGAGTAGACGTTGTTGTTAGCGCCGGGGTTCCAGAGTTTGGCGTAAGGTAGCAGTGGATCGAGTGCGGCGATGCGTGATCGCGATTGGCCGCCGATGCTTGTGAACATGCCGCCAGCATAAAGAGTGTTCGCGGTGGCGCTCAGTGAAATGACGGTGCCGTTGGGTTCGGGCGCCCAGTCGAGCACTTGTCCTGTTCCGGCGACATCAATTGCGGCGAGGCGACTTCGCGCAAGGCCGCCGACAGTTGTGAAGCCTCCGCCGATGTACAGGGTGTTGCCGATGGCAGCAATTGAGCTCACGGTGTTGTCGATCGGCACATTGAAAGCTGTCGCGGCTCCCGTCGATGCGCTCACGGCGCCCAGACGCTGCCGGGTTTGACCTGAGAGTGTGCTGAATCCGCCTGCCACATAGACCGTGCCATCAATGACGAGCATGTCGTTGACGGCGAGGTTGGCGGCCGGAGCCCAGGCGTTCAGGTTGCCGGAAGTGATGTCAATCGAAGCCAGACGATTTCGAGTGACGGCATTGATAGTCGAAAAGTTTCCTGCAGCGAGGATTGAGTTTTCATGTCGAATAATTTTCGTGACGGTGCTTGAGGCGGCTGGAGCCCAGCTCGTGAGGTTGTTGGTGTCGAGATTCGTATTCATCGCGGCCAATCGTGAGCGGCCCGCGCCGCCAACGCCGACGAAGCCTCCGCCTGCAAAAATCTTTGTGCCTGTGATGGATAGGGTTTGCGGGGCATCGCTGAGCGTGGGCGCCCAGCCCGTGTCCAAGCCGGTTGAGGCGTCGATCGCGGCAATGTATTTGCGAGTGGTCGAGCCATTGACCATTGTGAAGAGTCCGCCGATGAAAATATTCGATCCTTCAACTTGGAGGCTCGTGACGTTGTTGTTCACGTTGGGATTCCATGCCGTCGCACTACCCGTCGTGAGATCGACGGCTGCAAGTCGGTTTCGAACTTGGCCGCCAATGGAAGTGAAAGCCCCGCCAGCATAGATCAAGGATCCAGAAACTTTGATCGCGTTGATAATCCCAGCGGAGTTGCCGTTCCAACTTGTCGCCATGCCAGTGGTGGCGTCGATCGCGGCGATGCGGTTGCGAGTCATACCGCCGATATTTGTGAAGATCCCTCCGGCGTAGACATTGCCGCCATCGCTATCCAAAGCGAGCACGGCGTTGTTCGAATTGGGATCCCAGCCCGTGAGTGTGCCTGCGCTCAAGTCAAATGCCGCGATGTAGTTTCGAGTCGTGCCACCATTCATCGCGGTGAAGTAACCACCGACATAGAGCGAAGATCCGCTCACATGAAGTGCGGAGACATTGGCATTGGGTTGTGGATTCCAGCTGGTGAGTGAGTTGGTTGTTGTGTCGACCGATGCCAGGAAAGATCGAGCGACTCCACCGATACTTGAAAAGTTCCCGGCGACATAGAGAATGCCAGCATTGAAGGCCAAGGCCGCGGGTCCCGAGCTGACGCTCACATTGAGTGGCCCGAGGCTACCGTCATTTTGGATGTGCGCGAGGCCTTGACGGGGAAGGCCGTTGACCTCGGTGAAGGTTCCTCCGACATACCAACCTCCGCTGCCATCGGGAATGGAGGCTGTGACCATGCCATTGGGAAACACAGGAATGTTTTCGACCATGGTCGCCGTGCTGAGTTCAAAGGCAGCGCCCGATGTGCGACGAGCGAGATTACCGTATTGGAAATTGCCTCCGGCGTAGAGGATGCCTTCGTGCAAGACGAGGCTGTAGACCGCGCTGTCGAAAGAAGGATCGAACGGTAAGACCGCGCCCGTCTGCAGATTGACGGCGGCGAGGTTGCTCCGGGTTTGCCCGTTGACCTTGGAGAAGCTTCCGCCGACGTAGGCAATGTCGCCATTGACGGCGACGCTGAGGATGTTGCCTCCGCCGAAATCAAAATTTGGTCCGTGTGTCGAGGGACACTGCGCGAGAGGCGGTGGTTGCAAGCTTGTGTCCTGGAGCGAGCAATTTTCAATCTGCACGGAGTTTGTCAGATTGGCGGTGAGGTCGACGTCGACGTTACCTGGCGCAAGATTCATCGTACGCGTGGCGATGATGCGAGGATAAGAGAGCGAGGCCTTGTCGATGCCGCCACGAAAGTCTGCGCAAGCGGCGGCTGAAGCGGCCTTGAATCCGACCAAGAAAAATTCGCGCGATGGGCCCGAAGGAACTTCGAGAGTCAGTGTTTGTCCAGCGGGAACGCCGCCGATCCATGGACCAAACTTGAAATCGCGAGTGAGGTCTGTCGACGAACACGAGTTGCGTTGCAGAAGTGTTTCAGGTCCGCCGACGGCGACAAGAAAGCAGTTGATCTCGCTGATGCTCCCCGGTTCCAGTGAACTCGACCAAGTGGTTGTTGAAAGTGTGCCCACGCTTTGTTGTGTACTTGTGCCTTTGCTCGGGGATTGCGGGAGTGAAGCAAAGGGTGCGTTGGGTATGCTGATGCTGACTTTGGAGTGCTCTGGGCGTTTTGAGCAGGCGACGATTGTGGATCCGAGTGCGAGGCTCAACAACAGTGAAGGGATCGCGCCGAGTCGGCTTGTGTGTGTTGAGTGCGCGCGTGCGAGCTTGCGGGACTTGGCGGCAGGCCATAGGCGGCAGATGCTGAAATTCAGCTGGGTCCAGTCGACGTGCCTCATGGGTATCTTTTCGGCATTTTGCGGGTTTGAGTTGAACAAAACCTAGACTGTCGGATGCGTGTTTGTGGTTGCGAGATCGTGCGATCATGACTGGGTGATCGTGTACCAAAATGAAACGGAGTTTTTTGTGAGTGGCTTAGTGTACGTGGCGGGACTTTTGGTGTTGTTTCACCTCGCGTATGTGTGGGCGATCTTTCGCAAAGACTTTAGTGTGATCGACGTGTTCTGGGGTCCTAGTCTGGCGTGGGCAGGTCTTTGCGGGTTCTTGTTCGCTGTTGGCTCGGGCATGAGTGAGACTGTGAGTGTGCTGGGGCTTGGGTCGCTCGCCTTGTTGCTGGCTTGGGCTTTGCGCTTGAGTGGATACATCGCCCTTCGCGCTCGCCGCTTGGGAAAAGAGGATGCGCGCTATGCAAATTGGCGCGCGCAGTGGGGTCGGCGGGCGATCTCGATCGCATACGTCCGTGTGTTTCTCTTGCAAGCGGCGATTTCTTTATGGATCGGCGCTCCGGTGTTCGTCGCGTTTCGCTCCAAGCTGGGTCGAGAAGAAACTTCGCTGATTGAAATTGTCGGCCTGCTCGCGATGCTGATCGGCTTCGTCTATGAGAGCGTCGCGGATTTTCAAAAGTCGGCCTTTAAGGCCAAGCCTGAGCACAAAGATCGTATGCTGACCTCTGGTCTATGGAAGTATTCTCGGCACCCCAACTACTTTGGTGAAATTGTGTTTTGGTGGGGTGTGAGCCTGAGTCTCTTTCCGCAGGTCGCGTGGTGGGGCCTTCTGCCTGGTCTCACGATCAATTTACTTCTGCTCAAAGTTTCCGGCATCACCTTGCTTGAGGCCCGCTACTCCGCGCGGCCTGAGTTTGCCGAATACCGCCGGCGCACGCGCGCGCTCTTGCCTTGGTGGCCTCGCGAGTGATCGCGATGGCCTGTGTGTTGCGTTTTAGCGATGGTCGCAGACGCTCGCCTCAATCACTGAGCGGAGTGTACTTCACTCGGTGGATTTGGATCGGGCTTTAAATGAGGCGCGCTCGCAAGTGAGTGTTGAGAGTGCTTAAGTTGATGCGTTCGACGACGAGTCGAGCGTCGCCTTCGACGAGGCCGTGTCGTCCCTTCCAGCACTCGAGTCGTCCAATGGAGGGACCCAAGGTGCCATCAGCTTTAAAGCGATGAAGCTCGAAGATCGCATGAATCGCGCGAGCCGCTCGCAAAGGGCCGCGTGCAATCACTAAGCGACTTCGCGGTGGAAGTTGGGTGGTGAAGTAACAGGAGCTTCGGCCATGCTCGGGGATCGTAGCCGCCAAGAGTTCCACCGAGACGCGCTGAATTCCATTGGTCAAGTTGCTGGCCCCGGTGTCGATGTCTTGAAGGACTTCGATGTCGAAGCGATCTGGATCAATTTGGTCCGCGAGGGCCTCGCCCGAGAAAATGAGCAGTGAAGCTAGCGTGCATGTCAGTAATTTGAGTTTGGTGCTTGGTGCGTTCGGCATGGTGTTTCCTTTTCGACTTGTTGGAGGCTCATCGACTTGAATCATCCTTCGCTTTGTGGAGTTTCGACTTGCGACAAGTGATCGCAGGTTTCTTGAACGCGTTGGATCTTTGCTCGAGGAGTTTGATCGACATAGCTGACGTCGAGATGGATGAGGACGGGACAGTGAGACGAAGCCCGACGAAGCATGTTCAAGAGTCGTGTGTATTCGGGCATCGTGAAGTTTTCGTGGACGGAGAGTGTTCCGGTCGTATTGAGATAGGTGTAGCGCGGGACGCGTGAGGAGAAGTTGCTGTAGATTCGCAGTCGGGCGGCGCCGTTGACGTTAATCGTATATCCAGCAACACCGTAATTGGTCGCAGCTAAATTGTAGTCACTGAAGGCCGAGGGCCGATCCGTGACCGTCAAGACGATGGGTCGGATTGGGGCAGGATTGGTTTCAAATGTGATTCCCTTTTGCTCGGACTGTTGGGCTCGCTGTTCCGTGCGTTGATGGAGGGCTGGCGACGGGTTTCCCGCGATTGCCGTGCTGACGAAGCCAAGGAGTGAGAGGGAAAGAGTGAGCGCGCGGGCTCGATCAGAGCTGCAGGTTGAGATGAATGAATGTGTGAATCGAGACTTCAAGTGGCTCACGTGTGTCGTCCTTTCAAAGTATTTCGCGTCTGTTTCAGTTCGTATCAGTTTCATTTCGCTTCCATGTTTTTGGCCAAACTCGAACTTCGACGGACGTCGTGTTCAGAGCTTTGACCAGCACGGGCCAGAGTGCATGAGGTGAGAGCATGAGCTAGGCCAACGCGGAACGCGAACGAATGGGCTCTCACGGATCGACAGCGAGATGCGAAAGACGCAAATGAGAATCACGCAACTCAAAATTGCCTCATCATTTCAATCTCATGTTCGGACGTGTTCATGGCGAACTGGCGCAAAACGCCATACATCTAGGTCTCTTTGTGACCTTAGGGCCAGTGTCTCGCGACGAGGAGTTCATCATGCGGGTGATTATGCGAAGTTTTCAATTTGTGGCGTGGAGTCTGCTGACGATCGCCTTGTACGGCGGTGCGCAGAGTGCGAGCGCCAGTCCCGTGGCGAGTACTAGCTCGACTCCGAGATCCAGTGAACTCATTTCTGATGCGGATTTGGCGATTCGAATCGTCAATGGCATTCGCGGTGAACTGTCCTCTCGCTTCTGGCGCTGTCGCGATCATCAGGCTGGAAGGCTAGCTTTGATCTCTCGATTGCGCAGTCCTCGCAATATGATCGAGTCCGCTGGATTACATGATTTCGTTTTGATTCGCGTTGAGCGATCGACGAGTGGTGTGGATCCTTTGTTGAATGTGCGGCTCACGCCTGCGGATCATCAATCGCGACGCGTTTTGAAAATCAAAACGAGCGCCGACAAGACACGAATTCTCGAAATTGAGATTGGACTTGAGCGACTTGTTTCGAGGTTCGCAGGGCCGCTGGATAATCCGACTGAAGGTCCCAGCTTTCAGCTTGTCCGTGCGATTCAGTGTCAGCCTTAACTTGCAATCCGGTGTTCTCACTCAAGAGGAGAGATTTATGATGAAGAGCTTGATCATGTCCGTGTTCGCGATGTCGATGATCCCGCAGTTCGCAGCCGCGAGCCCGACCTCGAGTGCTGTTGGGCCAGTCGCCTTGCAAGGTGAAGTCGTCAACGATGCGCAAGAAGTCGGGAAGATTGTCGGTGGCGTCTTAGACAGTATCGCCGTCGGACAATGGAGTTGTCATGATCCTGGTGGACGGGCCTCGACACCTTCGGGCCGGACCTTGCTGGCCTCAGTCCGAGCGCAAACCGGCAGCTTTGGCGCATGGCAAGTGCTGCGCGCATTGCCTGGTACACAGCCGCTTCTTCGCATCGGCACAACCAGCGTTGATGGCCAGAGTCGAGCTCGCTTCATCATCACCACAGACGCTGCACGCCAGCGTGTGGTGGATGTGCTGATCGAGATTGAGAAGCTGACTTATTCGCAGAGCCCAACTTTGGATCGGCCTCAGCCGACTCGCGACTTTGTCATTCGGCAATCACTGCTCTGCATTCGCATGTGAAGCTGCCTCGAGTTCAGTTCGATGAACCGAGAAGTTGCGGCACCAATTGCGTCGCAGCCCCGAGCATCACTTCATCAAAGGCCGTCGCGTTCTCCGCGGCGGCGAGATTCAAGAGAATTCGTCGGCAATGCGGAGGAGTCGCATTCACCAACATCGCCGCCGGATAGACCACGCCTGAAGTTCCGATTGCAATGAACACCTCAGCGCGACGAGCGAAGTCGAAAATCTCATCGAGATGCAAGGGGACCTCGCCAAACCAAACGATGTGAGGCCTGAGGCGCCCGGGCATCTTGCTGCGCGGGTGAACGCTGCTTTGATCGAGATCGTCGGTCCAATTCAGGACTTCGCCGCGATCCAGGCAGCGCGCCTTTATGAGTTCGCCGTGCATGTGCAGCAACCGCTTCGAGCCAGCTCGTCCATGCAAGTCATCGACGTTTTGCGTGACCAAAAGAAACTCGCCGCCTGAAGCGATGTGCTGATGCTCGAACTTCGCGATCGCGACATGCGCAGCGTTGGGTGTAACCTCGCGAAGCGAACGCCGTCGCTGGTTGTAGAAGTCATAGACGAGATCAGGATCGCGCGCGAAGGCCTCGGGCGTGGCGACGTCTTCGATGCGATGCCCTTCCCAAAGTCCGTCGGCATCGCGAAAAGTTTTGAGCCCAGACTCCGCAGAGATCCCCGCGCCAGTCAGGATGAGTACGCGTTGGTGAGCGAATGCTTGCGACATCGGGCTGTGCCCTCAGTTCCACTCGATGAGACGCGGGTCTCGTGAACATTCGAGCTGAAGATCTCTGAGGCTAGTGCGCGACTGCAAGGCGCGCGGTAGTTTGATCTTGCCGCATCCACCATGCGCGCCGTCTTGTCCGCGCGCACCTTCGGGTGCTGACTCCGCTTGCGGGCCAGGCGATGCGGGGGCGCAAGCGCTGTCGGTGTTCACGCCTGCTGCGCCACCTCGTCCGCCGGGTTCGCCGAGTCCACCGCGCGAGCCCTGTCCGCCTTTGCCGGGTTTGAGTTCGAGACTCAGTTGCAGCTCGCCAAGCTCCGCGATGTCGAGTTCAACTTCACTTGTGCCGATGCCGGGAAGTCCCGGTCGACCATCTTCACCTCGGCGCTGGCCCGGTCGTCCAGGCGAGCCGTTGGTGGGAGGCTTCGTGCAAACTTTGTTGCAGGTTTCGCCGACGGTGTCGGGGCTGAGTCGGCTCGCCGGTCGAGGCCGACACTCGACTTGCACCTGCGCCGCTTCGCCGGGCGCGCCGTTGAGTTGCGGATTCGCTGCGCGCGGAGGCGGCTGCACGCCGTCGTCGCCATTGCGTCCTTCAAGCACGAGATTGAGATGTCCGCCGCGCGCGGACTGGGCTTTGAGGCGGAGCTTGGGGGCTTTCCAGTGTTCGGGTAGGCGCTGGGTGAAAATTGACTCATTGGGTAGCACTCGAATTGATGCTGTTCCTTCAATGATTAGCCCACTTAGGTTCAGGTCGGTGTCCGTATCGATTGTGAGCAATGATCCATTTAACATGAACAGTCGGCCAATTGGAGACCCAGGATGATAGTTCAAATTTGACATCACTACTGAGACGACTTCTGAACGCTTGATCTCGAAGTCTCTAGGGCAAACCCCGCTAATGTCGTGAGAAGCAGAGAATCCAGAAAGTGGAGAGTTAATCTGAATTGTTAATTCAAATGTGCCTGAGGCAGGGCAGTGGCCGACTACCTTGTAGGTCTGGTCTTGCGCTGACACTGGCTCATATTCGGGAGGACCCAAAGGCCGACCCGCGTTGTCCAGTGGGCGAACTCGCGTGATGTTCAATGCGACGTCTTTGCCAGCGGGCCAGTGAAGTCGAATGAGATAGTCATTGGGGCGCTCTTGCGGCAGGAACTCGATGCGGAAGTCGCGCTTCGAAATGGTGTGCTTGTTGACGGCCTCGCGCACCGGCGCGGGGTCGGCCTTTTTCTCAGCATCGGGATCTTCGCGAAATGAGCATCCGCTTGCGAGCGCAACTGCGACTGTGAGCGCGGACCACAGCAATCCGCTGCGGAGAAGCGAAAGCGAATCTCGCTGGGAATTGAAGTTGAGGGGATGTGCGCGCATTGGCGCCAATTATAGAGGGAAAGTGGCGCTCCCGCGACTCATCGCAAGGGTCAAGGTAGACTCTACTTGGTCGTCAAAAAAGTCGACAGCCCCGTGTCCGCCATTTGCGAATCACGGGGCCGTCCAGCAGATCTCATCCGCATACTTCTATCGAGTCGACTTCATCAAAACTTCAGGTTCTCACAAGCCGTGAAGTTCATTTGTGTCGAGTGAATCGGGGTCAGGGTCTCGGGAGTCACGCGCGTGTCTTGATCGCAGACTTCGATCATCGCCGGAACACTCGGAGACAGTGATGCCCACGGATTCGGCTCAAGGCGAGTCCGCGTGCAACGACGAACCTCGGGTCGGTAGTCGTTGACGAGCAGATTCAACTGAACGCTCTGGTCCCTCGTCGTCGTGGTCAGCACATCAATCTGCAAAAGTGGATTCAGCCGGCGATCGACTTCATTCATTCCCAGTACAACGGGACTGCGATGATGAGATTCAACGGCGAGTGTTGCGCCAGCGCGGTACTCGACGTTGCCGCCGCCGATGTAACGAACTCGCGAAGATTGCGTGAGAAAGCTCACGTGGTCCGTGCGAAATTCTTGGGGCGTGCGCAGATCATCATGGAGGCGCGCCATGGAGTGACCCGTGTTGACGATCACGCCTTTGGCCTCGAGCGCGCGAATCTCCGAGCGATCCGTCAAGTGCAAGACTGCCCCTTCAAAGTCCGTCGCCTGCACCATGCGCTGACCGGCTGCCAGCGGGGCGCGCAGATGCAAGATCGCGCGGGCTTCGGGACCGCGGCAAATCACCGGATAGGTGATGGGAAAGCCCACCGAGCCACCCGCGAATGCCGGTGTCATGATGGAAAGTTCGGCGGTCAAACATGCCGCTACCGCGATGGCGCGGGCGATGCTTTTCGGTCCAAGAACATTGAGTCGCATAGTGCCTCCTTGTGGTCGTTATCGTCGAGTCCTGCGAGGCGGAGCCCAATTTCGGGTCGCCTCGGATGAATGAGAAATTGCCAGGAACTCCAGAGGCTGACGATGCGCAGATAGTTTCAAAAATGAAGCGAAATGAGGCGAAATCAAGCTGGGGATTCAGGCGTCGACGAACTTCAGAAACTCGCGAGCTGCGGCCTCGAGGCGTTCGCGCTTGGCGCGATCGATTTTTTCGGCGGCACTGAGCATCACCGACATGCGCGGGTTGCGGGCAAAGAATTCGCGATGCTGGCGTATGAAACGCCAATAGAGGCCGTCGATCACGTCACACCATTCACCGCGCTTAAAGTCGCTCATCTTCAGCCAATAGTTCGATCCGCAAATGTAAGGCTTGGTCGCGAACAGTCCGCCGTCGCTCATGAGACCCATGCCGTAGACGTTTGGGCCCATCACCCAGTCGGCAGAGTCCACATACATCTCCATGAACCAACGATGCACTTCGCGCGGCGCACGCTCCGAGAGCAAGAAGGTGTTGGATAAGTACATGAGGCGTTCGATGTGATGAGTCCAGCCCCAGTGTCGGGCGCGTCGGATCGCAAGATCAACCGGCGGTAGTCCCGTGCGTCCCTCGTACCAAATAGCGCCCACGCGCCCGCGATGCCCCCAGAAATTTGCAGACTCTTGGCGCTCAGAATGATGTCGATAAATGCCGCGAACAAATTCGCGCCAACCGATGATCTGGCGCACGAAGCCTTCCAGCGAGGCAATGGGAAAGTCAGGCCTCGCCTCTGCGTGATCGAGCGCTTCGCGCAGCACTTCGTCAGCAGTGAGTAAGCCCAGGTTCATGAGAGGCGAGAGCGCCGAGTGAAATATGAAATCATGTTGAGTTGAGACCGCATCTTCATAGGGACCAAAGAGCGCAAAGCGTTCGTCCAAAAACTGTTGCAGCCATTCGCGCGCATCCGCGCGACGAACTGGCAGCCAGAAGTTGTCGACTTCACCTGGGTGTGAGGCGAACTCGCGCGCCACAAGTTTCTGCACCTCGCGGACGTGGGCGGTCGGCTGAGGGAAGCGCGGTGGCGGCGGCTCCACCGAGGCGGGAAGTTTTCGGCGATTGTCTTCGTCGAAGCTCCAGCGGCCGCCGGTGGGTTGATCGCGATCATCGACCAACACGCGTAAACGTTTGCGCTGAGTTTCGTAAAAGTGCTTCATGCGCGGAGCCTCGCCAGTGAGGCGCGGATCGGCGGCCAATTCGCTTCGCGTGGTCAGAAAGCCCGGACTGGGGCGCTCGCGCCTTGGCAATTGAAGTCGGGTGGCGAAGTCGAGAAGCTCGCGCTCAAAGAATTGATCTTCCACCTCGGTGTGCACAAGTTCGCGGGGCTTTTTGGCGCGGATGACATTCTCGAGACGCGACCAAAAATCGCCCTCGGCTTCCAGCTCTTCATAGTGCACGCGAATGCCAAGTGCGCGCAGTTCATCGCGATACTCGCGCATGGCGGAGAAGAACAACACGAGCTTCAGTTTGTGATAGCGATAGCGCGTGGCGAGCGCGCGTGACTCGCACATGAACACGAGATCGCGATCGGCATCGAAGTCTTGCAGAAACCAACGCGGATCGTAGAGTTGATCGCCGAGCACGAGATGCAGTCGCATGCTCGAAGAGTCTCGCGAAGCGACGAGCGACTCAAGCCGCTCGAAGATCGTTCAAACAAAATTGGAGAGCTTTGGCCTCGCGCACATTAGAATCCTTCGCGGCCGATCACTTCATCCAGTTTATTGAAGGAGCCCGTCCAGCCCATCGTCATGCCGCTTCGATGTTCGACGAAGGCGCGCACTTCTTCAGGCGTGGAATCGGGTCCGGGTTCCCACTCGACGCTGACACGCGTGCTGTCGGCGGCCTCGGCCACGAGTGTGATGATGGTTTTCATGCTGGCCGGCCAGTTCGGCAGGGCTGGGTGGCTGCTCAGTTTTTCGTCGGCGTCGCAGAACTCTTGGATGTACACGATGCGCGTGGGTGGAGTGATTTCGTGATAGAGGCAGCGGCCGTACATGATCACGCTGCGATCCGCATTTGCCATCGAGTAGACGCAGACGCCACCGGGTCGAATTTCCGCCCGGCGATATTGCATCGTGAAGCCTTGAGGCGGTAGCCAGCGCGAGAGGTGTTCAGGCTCAGTCCAAAGTTTGAAGACTTGTTCGATCGAAGCGGCGAAAGTGCGGTTGATGACGAATCGCTGTTGGCCAGTGACCTGATGGTCGATGTGCTCGGCCAAGCGATCCCAAGTCGAGTTGCCTCCGGCTTGGCGGATGAAGCCTTTGATGCGTTCTGCGGCCTCGGCACTTTCGAGCGTCATGGTCATGTCCATGTGGGTCTGGCCGTTCACTTCTTTGAAATTCACGCGGACGCGAAACAGTGGCGGCGTGTTTTCCGTGGCGCCGTGGTCGTAGACTAAGCGCGCGTGCTTCTCGACCTCATGGTAGAGCGTGATGTTGGGGTAGTCGGTGCCGTCGGGCCCGTGCATGGTGTATTTCCACGTGCCGCCGGGGCGCAGCTCTTTGTGATGTGTCGTGAGCGTGAAGCCGCGCGGTCCCCACCACTGGTGCACGTGATCGAGTTCGGTCCAGGCCTTCCACACAAGGTCCACGGGCGCACGAAACACGCGTTGAATTCGAAGTTCATTTGCGGCGGGCTTTTTGTCCGACATGGCGGGGGCCTTTCTTTGAGGAGGGGCGAGTTTGCGTTCGCTGGCTTCGTGAGGATTTTTTCTGAGTCGCGTACTGTGCGGACTTGGCAGATGGGTTGGGCGACTGCGCCTGCAGGGACTGCAGGTAGTGATCCAGGCGATCAAAACTCGCCTCCCAGTGCGCTCGCACCTCGTCCATCCATTCAGCCGCATCGCGAAGCCCATCGCCATTGATCCGGCAGGGGCGCCACTGCGCCTGTCGGCCTTTGGTGATGAGTCCCGCCCGCTCGAGCACTTGCAGGTGCTTGGTGATCGCCGGCAGGCTCATGGACTTCAAGAAAGGCTTGGCGAGATCCGACACGGGCTGCTCGCCGCTGGCGAGCTTGACCAGGATCGCGCGACGAGTGGGGTCGGCGAGCGCGGCGAAGGTGAGGCTGATCGTGTCGGATTTCATTAAGAGGTTCCTCGTGTTAATTAACTATTTTGTTAAATAACTAATTGGTTAAATATAAGCGAAAAGAGGGCTGCGTGTCCAGCGTCAATTCGGGAGGGGGGAACGGGGGCGGGCAAAGGCACGGGAAAACTGCGGCGCCGAGAAAACGGCGCGTCAAACTGATCCTCAAACTGCGATTGTATAGAAAAGACCTAAAAATGGGGTGATCGTCAGTTCGTGACGTAAAATCAGCCATTTAACCCACACTAGAGGAGAAAAGAGGCAAGAACAGCATTTTTCGCTCAAACAAGCTTTCTGCATCGAAGTGACTCTCTCTGAAATCGCATCCCGACCATCGGGGCTGACCGTTAAATTAAAATCTCTCTTACTCTTCTGATCCGCCGTTTAGCGGCGAACCACGTCTCAACGCTCGCATGTCTCCTAAGTTCACAACGTTCGCCATAGGCTGACTTCCGCCCGAGCTGAACCCTGGGAACTTAAGTGCTTCGGTCGCTCCCGCGACATCGAGGCCTGCGAGCCTGATGTATCGGTTCATGACCTTTTCTTCTGTCCATCCGCAGATCTTTTTCACGATCGGTGACGAGACCCCTGCGTTAAGCAGGTGCGTCGCGAAGCACGCTCTAAGCGCGTGAAAGTTCACCGATGTGATTCCGATCTTCAGGCAATGATCTCGCAAAAACTTGGCGGCTTCGCCGTTACCCCAGCGCGAAACGCGAGGTAGGACGTTCTTCTGCGTGATGGGTGTCTTCTCGCGAAGATCCATCAGCATCGCTTCAAGTTCGGCGTTCATGGGAACTTTTCTCCAGTACCCAGCTTTCGTCGACTTCACGCCCTTCATTCGAGCGTTGTAGGACTTCGAAACCGTGACGAGCTTCTTTTCCCAATCAAGATCGGTCCATTCAAGCGCGTACAGTTCACCGGAACGCATTCCGGTATTGAGCGCCATGAACCAGATCGGATACCACGGATGCTCTTCGGCTTTCGCAGTCTCAAGTAGCCGATGGATCTCGGCCATGCCCAAAATCTGCGGTGGCTTGTCCTCGATATACTTCGGAAGCTGAACGCTTTGCGCCGGTGACGCATGAACACCATTTAGATGTCCCTCATCTATGCCGAATCGAAAAACATTGTTGATTGCCGACTTCATCGAGCGAAGCCGTCCTCGCGAATAGTCTTTTTCTTCCATAGCATTGATGATGCGCCGAACATCGCCCGGCGTGATGTCGCGACAATCGCGTTTGTACCAGTCACTCGTCCAAGCCCTGAGAAAGCTCACCATTTCGCGAAGTATGTCGATCTGCATCTTTGGGCGTGTCGCAGTTCCGCTCCGAAGCGTGACTTCAAAGGTATCGAGCAACTCGCCCCAAGACATTGTCATGTCTTCGAGTCGTGCAAGTTCCATCGATGCTTCGGAGATCATCTGCTTTTCGATCTGCTGCGCTTCACGAAGTCCGCGAATCTGCTTTCGACGCTTTTGGACGCGGGCACTTTTCTTAAACTTACTTTTGACGTCGATGTAGACCTCAAAAAACTTCTGACCATCTTCTACAACTTCTCTTATCGCCATCTCTTACTCCTTTGTTGTGCTTGCGAGGCACTTCGACCGGAGTTTTCAATGAGCCCATCAATCTCGTGTCTATCGAAGTAAAGGCGACCGTAGAGTTTCTTCGGTTCTAACCTTTGCCTCATAACGAGTTTCTTGATGGAAGCACGCGTGGTGCCGAGATAGAGAGCCACTTCATCTGTTCTCAACCATCTTTTAACTGTCAAAGAACGAAGCTTCGCTTCCGCTTGTTCGATCGCGATTTGCGACTGAACGATTGAAAGGTCCGCGGCTACTGAATCGTTATCCATTGTGTTCTCCTTTGGGTTCAATCATTTTTTTGAATTTGGACTTCGCCGCGAATCAGGCGGCCGATAAATTGATCTAGGGTAATTTTGCCGTTCGCCTTCTGGTAATCATCGTGGGCAATGGCTAAGCGATCCTTTTCAGAGTAGGTCCGCTCTTGAAGCTCGGCCAGGTGCCGCTGTTCCACCAGTTTCAGACCGAGCGCAATGAGTTCGGCATCTCGAACTTTTCGTCCAAAAAGCTTTTTGTTAGCTCGTTCTTTCAACTGTGACAGGTGGCGCGCCGTTTCGGCATCGATCTTTTTTAGAAACGTCTGCCTTCTGGTTGCTGGCTTCTTTATCTGCTTGGGTTCGGATTGAGTTTCTGTCGTCATTTTTTCCTCCTTT
>DDUL01000025.1 GCA_002344785.1 Bdellovibrionaceae bacterium UBA2339 | reverse complement strand
TGTCTCAGTTCCAGTGTGGCTGGCCATCCTCTCAGACCAGCTAGGGATCGTAGCCTTGGTGAGCCGTTACCTCACCAACTAGCTAATCCCACGCAGACTCATCCTTCAGCGATAAATCTTTAACCGCAACCTCCGCAGAGGTCGTGGTCTCATGCGGTATTAGCCAACCTTTCGGTTGGTTATTCCCCACTGAAGGGCAGATTATCCACGCGTTACTCACCCGTGCGCCACTCCGTATTGCTACGTCGTTCGACTTGCATGTATTAGGCGCGCCGCAAGCGTTCGTTCTGAGCCAGAATCAAACTCTCCAGTTAAAAAGCTAAAAGCTTTAATCTCTAGAGTTCGAGTTTCTTGGCTACAAGTTTAAAACCCTAACCGGCAGGAAAGAACCTTGTACCCAGTTCTTTCGAGGCGACAACTTCGCCGAAGCGAGTTGTCTGCATTCATCATCAGCTTTCGCGTCCGAGAATCCGAATTAAGGACCCAAACACCATTTGCTAGCTATTTAGTTTTCAAAGAACGAATCGAAATCGGAGACACAGGTTCTACTGGGTTCCCCAACTCACGTCAACTTTCAAACCAAAATATTTTCGAGCTTTTTTCGGACGCTGTTCGGACGGTTCCAGAATGGGCCAAAAAAGTTGCGGAGATGCTGCTGTTGGCGAATTTCCAGGCAAAAAATCGCCATGGCTCGAGAGAGTTGCTTGTTCGGTCAGCAAATGGCGTGGCTAGACGCCAAGGATCTTCGCAAATCCGCCTCAGAAGCAGGCAAGCGGCGATTCGGCTTAATGATAATGGCTCTCAGAATGAGGGGTGAATTGAGGGTTTCGGCGCCCGAGGCCTCGAAAAAAGGAGGTCGAACAAATTGGGTGTTGGGCGCAGCAAGGGGCAAATCCGCGCGCAAGAGTGGGCCGCGACCCGCTGAAATCACATGGGACTCTCTTTGGAGTTAGTTCTCGGCGGACCTTATTCTGAATGGGACTTGAAGAAGTGGTTTCTGACTGAAACTCGATCCGCAAATGCGGATCAAGTCAGATGAGGAAGTTGGTGGAGGCAACAGGGATCGAACCTGCGACCTTCTGAATGCAAATCAGATGCTCTCCCAGCTGAGCTATGCCCCCAACAAACAGAGCGAGCAGCTTCGCACTGTGGGCCTCGAGCTGTCAAGCATTCGTCTTGAACTTCGTTTCGATAGCGCGTGCGGAGGATTCGCTAGCCTCTGCATGAAGATACGGCAGTAACTTTCGCCGATCGTCCGCAACTTCGAAGCCAATGAGTGAAGCGCCCCGAAGAATTGCATCGTAGAGAACTCGCAAGGTCGCAAGCTCAGAGCGATCGTCACTGCGATCAAAGCTTTCGTTCATGGCGCCCAATACGGATGCGAGATCGGGTGTGGTCACGACGCGCGGAAGGCGGCGCACAGCGTGCTCAGCACCTTCTCTTTGCAAACGTGGCTGAGGCTTGAAGCCGATGAGGCGATCGGTAATCAGGATCTTTCGATCGTCGGCGAAGTTCACTTGCAAGAACATTTGTCCGTCGGGATCGGCTCGATCGAGAATGTCATCGATCCAATTGGCGCAGATGCGGAGAGCTCGACGATCAATCATTTGCTCGATGATCAGCGTGTCCTCGGACTGATGGAGGATGCGGTAGCCGGAGGCCTTTCGACAGAAGTCGATGAGCCGACCAAAGTGTCGGAGTTGTTCAGCGGATGCCTGCGGTTCGTTCAAGTCGATGTCCTCCTGCTGCATCTTGCGGCTGAACGGCTCCGTGCCTGATGTCGCCTCGGCGACCTATCTCGCCTATCGACGCTCGCGCCAGCGCACTGAAGCGCCATTTCGGCATCGTCTCAAAGCGAGGCTGAAATCTCGACCTCCGTTGGGGCTCTCTGTTTCGGAGTAAGACGCTTGCCGAGGATTCGGCGTTTGCGTGACTCCACTTCTGATTGCATGCGATGGAAATTTTCGATTAGTTTGTGGGCATGATTTTAACGCGTTGGAATTCCGCAGAGCCGCCAGCTCCGATTCAAATCCGAGCCATCTTCGAAAACGAGGGCTTAGTGCCGGAGATCGAAAGCTTGCCAGCGCACTCGACGATTCGAGATCACCGCCATCCGTTTGATGAAGTGCGAATCGTGCTGGAAGGTATGTTGATTGTGAACGTGATGGGTAACGAGCTGCTGCTTCGTCCGGGGGATCGGATTGAGATCCCTTCGAACACGCGGCACTCCAAGACGGTGCACGGCGTATCGGCCTGCCTGTCGGCTGTCGCAAAACGCGCCTATTGAACAATTACGATTTTGCTTCGTCTTCAGAGGCCGAGGGCGGGCGTCGCATCCAATTGAGATAGTCTTGCATGTTCTTTTCAAAGCCTCGCGCCTTGAGCTCCACGAAGGTTTTGGAGGCGAGGGCCTCGGGCAAAAAAGTCTGCGGTACGAAGCCGCGGTCTCCTTCGTGCGCGTATTTGTAGTCTCGCCCGAAGCCCAGCGATTTGGAGAGAGCTGTTTTGGACGAACGAAACGCCAATGGAACGGGCAAGGAGCCGCTGCGATCGACTTCCGCGAGTGCGGCGTCGATGGCGAGGTAGGCGGCGTTGGATTTGGGTGCGCTCGCGAGATAAATTACCGTTTGCGAGAAGATGATGCGCGCTTCAGGCCAGCCGATGCGTTCGGCGGCGTGAGCGCAGGCGACGGCGACGCTCAGTGCGCGCGGGTCGGCGTTGCCGATATCTTCGGAAGCAAGAATCATCAGCCGGCGCGCGAGGAACTCGGGGTTTTCTCCGCCACGAATTAAGCGCGCGAGATAATAGACGGCGGCATCTGGATCTGAGCCGCGAATCGATTTGATCAACGCTGAAATCAAATCGTGGTGGTGGTCGCCGTCGCGATCAAAAGCGATGGCGCCTTGACCCCAAATCTCTGCGAGGCGCTGAGTTTCATAAGGCGCATCAGAGGGGTGCAGCTCGTGATCGGCGATCAAGGCTTCAAGTGCGTTGAGCAGACGGCGCGCATCTCCATCGGCTTGCGTGAGGATGGCGGTCCAAGCGGCGGGATTGAGACGTGATAGAAGTTGGCTGTGCGGCCTGAGGGCTCGTTCGCCGATTTGCTGGAGGACTGAGTCGCTGAGGCGCTCGAGAGGTAGGACCTGCACGCGGCTGATGAGAGCGGGATTGAGAGCATGCGATGGATTTTCGGTGGTGGCGCCGACCAAGTAGATGTGTCCCGCTTCGAGCGCGGCCAAGAGGACGTCTTGTTGTGCGCGATTGAGGCGATGGATTTCGTCGATGAAGAGCAAGGTGGGAGTGAGGCCCTGGCGGAGGCGATCGCGACTGGCCTCGCAGAGCGCCTTGAGGTCTTTGGCTCCCGTGTCCACGGCGTGGACCTTTTGACCGTAGACGTCGGGGCGTTTGAGGAGAATTTGCGCCAAGCTGGTTTTACCGCAGCCGGGTGGCCCCCACAGAATGAGGCTCTGCAGACGCCCGCCTTCGAGGCGGCGGCGCCAGGGGGACTGAGGACTGAGCCATTGGGCCTGGCCGAGAACTTCGTCGAAGGACTGCGGACGCGAGCGTTCGGCAAGGGGCTTGTGGGAGTTTTGGTCGAGAGCTTGGTCGAAGAGATCCATGCGCATTCGGTCCTACGCATATTCCTCAGGACGCGCAAGTTTTGGCTGGCGAGTCGAAGTCGCCCGCCACTTTATGCAGTTGGACCTCGCGCTTAGAAGCCTTCGGCTTGCGCTGTGAGGGATTGGCGCACGGGGCTTTGCTGGCCATCGGAGCGCGTAGCGTAGCCTGCGACCTCGATCAAAACTTCAGCAAAGTAAGCGTCCGGCGTGCTTTCACCGACTTCGATGCCGCCGACATGCAGTCCGCAGGCGGCATAGACGGAGCTGGCATCGCGTTGGGAAGTTGAGTTGGAGTTGATTTCAACGATGCGCGGTTCGCTGCCGGGGCTTGAGTTGATGGGAATCGTGGCGTCGTCGAGGCCAAGCAGGGCTTCGATTTCGTCTTGGTCGAAGCTGATTTCTTGTTCCTTTTTGATCGTGCGGCCCGAGGCCTGGCGCTCGGGGATCTTCACCTTCACACGCATGGCGGTCAGCGTGAGGGCCTCATCGGATCGCCATTGCAGTCGGAAGTTCGAGTAGAGAATCCGATTGGCGCCGACGCTGCCCGGAAGGTCGGCGGTGGGATTGGCCTTCAAATTCGCAAGATCAATGCAGGAAAGACCACGGCCAGGCACCACGAAAGGTCGGCTGGGAGACACGGCCATTGAGATGTTGGCGCCCGGGTCTTTTTGTGGAGAGCAGCTGAGGGCGCAGAGACTGAGTACGACACAGCCCGCGACGCGCGGGACGGCGGTCCGCAGATGCGAAGGCAGATGCGAAAATTGATGGCCGATTTTGGTGATGATCTTCATCATAGGTTGTTGCCTCCGGCTCGCGGCAGATTCTTGTCCGCGTTGAGAATTCGTGGCGTGAGAAACACGAGCAATTCGTTCTTCACGCTTTCGGAGTTTTTAGTTTTGAAGAGCCAGCCCAGAATCGGAAATCGTCGCAAGAAGGGCGTGCCGTCTTCTTGTTCGAGATTGTCGGCCTGGTAGATTCCGCCGATGACGGAGGTTTGGCCGTTGCGAACCATGACGTTGGTTTGCACTTGGCGCTGGTTGATGTTGGGTGTGGCGCCAGCGCTTGCAGCCAGGAAAGATCGACTGAAGTTGATCTGCATGATGACGTCACCGCCTGCGGTGATTTGCGGCGTGACGCTCAACTGCAAGGGCACAGGTTGGAAGACGGTGCTGGTGGTGGTGACGCCGTTGGCCTGCGCGGTTTGCTGAATCGCGATGTTCACGGTTTGCGAGATCGACGCCTGCTGGTTGTTGAGCGTGACCACTCTCGGTGAGGAGATGATGCGCACTTGTGAGCTTCGCTCAAGGAGCGTCAAGGTGGCATTGAGGTCACCGAGGAAGTCGATCGTTCCCAGCTGCAAGTTCACCGTGGTGTTTGCGCCTCCAAGTGTCGGTGAAATTTGCGCCCCGTGACTGAGGGTTCCGCCCAAAACCCCGAGATCTTGACCCGAATAACCCCAGTTGATGCCGAAGGCGTTACTGAAGGTTTCGACGGCTTCGATAATTTTGCCCTCGATCATGACCTGCAAGGGCGGCGAATCCAGAGCCTTCACCATCTTCTCGATGCGCGCGATGTTCTCAGCAGTATCTGTGACGATCAAAGTGTTGGAGCGTTGATCGGTCGCGATTCTTCCCCGCCCACCTTGCGCGGCCTGCGCACCGGCGCCGCCGGCACCTTGCTGTACAGCCTGTAAAGTCTCTCGAATTTGTGCGGCCAGATCACCGGCACGCGCGAAGCTCAGAGGAATGAGCTTCACTTGCAGCGGCTCAGTGCTGCGCTGAGCTTCGAGGATCAAGCGCGCGGTTTCAGCTTCCTGGCGTAAGACCGTGAGAGGCGCGATGCGAAGCACGCCGCCTTGTCGAACATAGCCAAGATTCTGTGCTCGCATGACGATGGCGAGCGCTTGATCCCACGGTACCTGACGAAGGCGAAGCGAAATCGCGCCCTGGACTTCTGAGGCGATGATGATGTTGGCGCCTGCTTGCTCTGCGATCAAATTGATCACGTCGCGAATCGGCGTTTCACGAACTTCAATGGAGATCGGCTTACCGTAGTAGCGCGGCTCACCCAACTCCGACTCTTCGAGCGTCGATGAAGGAAGGATTTTTCCGGAGTTCGCCGCGGCCTTCGCGGAAGCAAAGTCGCCGGCGGCCTCGTCGTCATCAGGATCGATGATCGCCACATCGCCACGCTCATTGCCCGGCGAAACCGTGAGGAGTTTGCCGTTTTGATTGACGGTGACCTCGCGAGGCTGACGGAACTGAATCACGATCCGCGCCGTGGAACTTCCAGCATCTTGGTAGGCGTTCACAGAAACGACAGCTTGGCGGAAGTCCTTGGTGTTGTACGGTCGCTTCAATTTGTCGGGCAGCTTCGCATTGGCAATTTCGAGTACAACTTGACTCTGCTCGGGAATGTTGCGCGTGCGGTAGGTTGCTGCGCCCGAAGTCTTCACGATCACCAGACCGTTGCCGCGACGACCGTCGTATTGAATGTCAGTGATCTCGACCTCTTCCCCTTGGGGAACAATGTCTTCGTCGAGTTCAGCGTCGCTCACGCTTTCTTCGGAGCCTTCCAACTCAAGCTCCGACTCGAGGTCATCTTCGAGATCGTTTTGCGCCAGCAAAAGCGGTGTGGCCCGCGCAGCTGTGGTTTTCGCGGCCTTTGATGAAGCCGGGCTCTTGGCCGACTTCGGTGCGGATTTGTTGGACGTCTTTGCGCCAACTTCAACGGAAGTTAGGAACATCAACAGAACGGCCACGAGAAGTGACAAGGTCACGCGGATGGAAAATCGATGATGCATGCTGGGGTCCCTCCGTGGTTCCCAAACCGGTGCTCTAAGCTTTCGCTAGTATAGGAGAACTCAAGCCTTCCGACGAGGCTTCGTTGGGTCCAGTCCAGTCTAGTCCTGGGCAAGGTGGTCAACAGGATGGCCACGCCGAGGGCCGGAGGGCGTGCGACTATCTCACAAGTCGCAAAATCTGCGCGGAGGATACGAGTTTTCCATCTTGCGGGATGGTCTCGACGACGACGATTTCGCCTTCGCGAATCACGGCGATATAGCCATTTTTGGTTCCGACTTTCGTGTTCGGACCAACGATGTGAATTTTTCGTTGCGGATCTTGAATCATCGCTCGCGGGCGCTTGACGTCCCAAATGATGCCGACCAACTGCAGCTGCTCCAAGGCAAATCGTTGCAGCGGCAAGAGGGGGCCATGATTAGAGCCCTGCTCGACGGGACGATCCACCAGAGGCTGCGCAAAAGGATCTTTGCGGCCGCGAGGGTCGTACTCAAAGGGGTCCATGAGGCCTTGTAGAAACAGCTCTTCAGAAATGCCGGTCATATCGACGGCATCCGTCGCGGGCGGCGGGCTTGTGGCTGCCGGATCTTGCGCCGAGGCCAGGCCAGCGCCCAGTGTAAGGGCGATCAAAGTCATCGCGAGGAAGGCTTGTTGAATCGACTTATTGCGGAGCAACTTCGCCCTCCTCTTCGGATTGAAGATAACGATATGCGACCACGATACCACTCAATCGGACGGACGGATTTTCCGGGTCCGCCCCCTCGTTCATCTCGATTTTTATACCTTCGAATGTGAGCAGCTTTTGCACTTTGGAGATCGCAGACATAAACGCCACGACCTGCGAAAAGGTGCCTTGCAATTCAAAGCTGAGACGAATCATTTCGTAGAAGTCTTTTTTCTCCGGCAGCCCTGAGGGCTCGGTCTTTGAAACACGGGAGTTCGTCAGCTGACTTTGTTGAGAAATGATGCGTGTGAGATCATTGGCGTCGATATTGGACGGCAAATACTCGAGAACTTTTTTGAACTGTTCTTTGTTTTGCGTGATGGCCTTTTCAAAGCGTTCGGCATCGGCCATCGCCTCTTTGGTTTCGGCGAGGTTCTTTTGCGCTTTTTCAAGCTGAGCATTGGCCTCGGCAATTTGCGCGACCAACGAAGTGCCGTCGTCAAAGTAAGTGAAGAAGTAAACCACACACATGGCGATGCCCCAGGTCACCACCTTCGCGTAGCTCATCTCACCTAAGCTGAGAATATACTGACTGGGGTTCATTCTTCCTTCCCGACTCGGAAATCAATTTCAAACGCCTTCACTTCGCCCAACTCGCCAAGGCGTACGGCCGATGTCGACTTGGGTTCGATGTTGGCAAAGTAAACATTGGAGCTCAGCTGTGAGAGCAAATCGCCGATCGCCTTTTCATTCATGGCGTAGCCGGAGAGCGCGATTTTGCCCTCTTTGAGCTCGATGGACCTGAGCCAGCTTCCCTGCGGCAGCACGCTTTGCAGTTGATCCAAGGCTTTCACTTCACGCAGGCGGTGGCGGGCCAGGCCGCGGATGACGTCCAATTCCTTTTGGATCTTGCGCTTTTCACGATTGGCCTTTTCGACACGCGGACCGGCGTCGCCGAAGCTGGCGCGCTCTTGTTCGACGGCCGCCACTTCGCCGCGGCGACGAGTGAGTTCGTCGGTCAACGCATTAATTTTGAGCTTCTCGTAAATATAGAAGACTAACGGGAACAGGAGAATGATCACCAGCTTGATCAGCGCCTGGCGTTTGACGTCGACGGAAACGATTTCGCCGCCGGCCGCAGAGATGCCGGTGCCAACCGAAAGCCCTAAATTTTTGAGCAGGTTGACGCGAATCATTTTTCTTTAGACCCCCGCATACCGAGCCCAAGCACAACGGGCGCGATCGACTGGATCTGTTGAATGTATTCCGCGGAGAGGACTTTTGAATCGTAGGTGACGCTTTGGAAGGGATTGAACACTTCAAAGCCCACGCCAAGCACCTTGGAGAGTTCTTCCACCAGATTCGGAATGAAAATGCAGCCGCCGGAAACGAACATCAGGTCCGGCTTATTGCCGCCCCCCGTGGCTGTGTAAAACTCAAAGGCGTTGCGAATTTCTTCGACCACCTGTTCGGTTGTGTTGGTGATGATGGAGATCACTTCATTGGGAACTTCTTGGCCGAGCGAGGCGCTGATTTTGAGTGATTCGGCCTCGGGGATTGAAACACCCAGGGCTTTGTGAATTTCCATGGTGTAGTTCTGCCCGCCGATGATCACATCGCGCGCGAAGACCACGTTGCCTTCTTCGAGAATCACGACATTGGTGACACCCGCACCAATGTTCAAGAGTGCCGTGGCTCCGGGCCGAGCGCCGTAGTTCGCTTCAAAGCAATTCGCCAAGGCGAACGCGGAGACGTCCATAATCGAGCATCGCAAGCCTGCAGTTTCAACGGCCTCGAGAATGCGGAAGATGAATTCTTGCTTAGCGCCGATGAGCAAAACGTCAGTGGTGCCCGCCGCAGTGACCGAGCCCTTGTTGAGCACGTGGTAATCGATCGCGGCCTCGTTGATGTCGAAGGGAATGTATTGTTCCGCTTCCCATTTGATCGCCTCGGCCATCAAATTTTCTTCGATGGGCTGCATTTGAATGCGCTTGATGATGACACCGTTGCCGAAAATGCCGGTCGATGCGGTTTTGCGCTTACATTTGACGGATTCGACCAACGACTGAATGACTTGCGCGACATTGGCGGGCTCGACAATCTCGCCGTCGCGAATCCAGCCGGGGTTCAAGCTGATCACGCCGAACTTCTTGAGCTGGTAGCCGCTGCGTGAAGAGTCTAATTCGGCGAGCTTGACGCTGCTGGTGCCGATATCAATCGCCACCACCTTGTTGCCGCCCAGCAGGCCGCCGAGTTTATCGAGCATGACTGTACCTCATCCGTGGCACTTCACTCTTCGCCATTACATTGAGCGTCGCGTGCACGGCTTCGAAGTTTTGTCAGCGAAGTCATCCGCGCGCCAAGTGTCCGCGACCTCGACCGGAGTCGAGGATGCAGTCACTCGACATAATTAGACCGAACGCCAGGTTGCCCTGTCAAATCACCGCGTCAAAATAAGGGAAATAGTCGCAATCAGCTGGTCCACTTGAGTGGTTGTGTATATCGAGAGCGCAAACTGTGTCTCGAGATGGGGCCACGTGTACGCCCCCGACCGCCGCGTGAACGAGCATCGAAGGTTGCGGACGTCGCGAAGGGGTGGGATTGAGGGCATCCGATCTGGATCTGGCGATGAAGATCTCGGGGCTTGACCGGCTTTGCTGATCTTCAGAATCCGTGCAGTCCGAAATACCAAGCCACCCATGATTTGCCGTCAAAGAGGACGTAGAGGATGGTGGCGCCGCCGAGAAATGGTCCAAAGGGCATCGGCCTCAACCAATGTGAATCGCCGTGGCCGGATCCAACTTGCTCAGAACCACCCTGATCTGCCGATGCGGATTTCGACAATGCGGCCCAGGCCAGGCCACCGACACTGCCGAATAAACTTGCAACAAGAATCACGAAGGGCACCGACTGATAACCTAGAACTGCACCCACCCATGCGAGCAGCTTGATGTCACCGCCGCCCATACCTTCCCGACCTCGCCAAACAATATAGAGATAGGCAATCGCCCAAAGGAATCCTCCGCCCAACAGGACTCCGAGTATGGCGTCGGTGAAACTTCGCTCCGGATTCAGCGCCGCGCCCACCAATCCGAGCACGACTCCGCCGAGGGTGAGTTCGTCCGGGAGAATCATGTGATCCCAGTCGATCCCCATGCCTGCAATCAGCATCAAAATCATGATCCAAGTTTCAAGAAAGCTCCAGCTGAGGCCCATGCGCCAAAACAATCCGACACTGCAAAGCGCGGTCAGAAGTTCAACTGCGGGATAGCGAAACGAATAAGGGTGACCGCAATGTGCACAGCGACCTCGCACAAAGAACCATCCCAAGATCGGCACATTCGCCCACCACGAAATACTTGTGAGGCAGGTGCGACAGAAACTTCCGGGCCAGGTGAGGCTCTCGCCTCGTGGCCATCTATAGATGACCACGTTGAGAAAACTTCCCAGCACGGCGCCAAGCAAGAAGATCAGCGAGCTTTCCAGCAGATAGTCGGCGGGTGGCGCGCTCCATTCGAGGCTCGAAAAGATGTGGGCGTACGCACCCGATCGGTCGTCAGACAAAATCACGTCTCCGAAAGATGATCGAGGTGGCCGAAAGTAAAATGAGACTCCAAGCCAGTCCGTAAAATAGAGCCACGAGCACTTCGCCAGGAGCGACTTGAAGATTGTAAACCGGCGCCGATCGCCAGTTGAAGGCCTCGAGATTGGGCACGGCTCTCATCAGTAGACCGCCTACGATGCGAAAGCCCTCGGACTGAGACTTCTCCACAAAGAAATCCAGACTGGAGATCCAGTGCCCCAGCAGGAAACTCGCAGCGCTGAACACCACCGTCATGAAAGGCTTGGCGAATGTGCCATAGAAGAGCGTCAGCGATACCAAGAGCAAGGCCTCGATCAAAACGCCGAACATCGCGACGCCGAAATTGACCGAGAATTCAAAATCAATACCGGCTAGGATCAGCGCCAAGATCAGAGCAAGGCCGAGATCCACACAGAGAATCACACCCATGAGGCCCATCGCCTTGCCAAGGATGAATTGCGTTCGGCTGATGGGGCGCGCGAGCAGCGTGAGAATGGTTTGCTTTTCGATTTCGCGAGAGACCAAAGTGCTGCCGATGAAGATCGACAAGATCGCGCTAGAAATGTGAATGGCCGTGAATCCGAAATTTGCGGTGAGGCGGACATGGTCGGAAAATGAGAGCTGGCCGAGAGCCAGCGCAAACATGACCAGCATGACGCCGAAAACCGCAAGCCCATACAAAATGCGATCGCGAATCACTTCGCGAAATGTATTGCGAGCAATGACGTACACGGACTGGAACATAGCTCGACCTACCTTACGACTTCGGGGCTACGGCCTTGCTGTGACTTCAGCAAAGCGGAGTCTTCAAAACCAATTTTCATAAAGATCTCTTCAAGTGAGGCGCGAACACGAGTCACATCTTCGATCTGTCCACCGCGCTTTCGTACGGCGTCGATTTGCACCTGCAGATTGACGAGGTCGGCGACTGTCTCCGACTTAAGTTCGTTCGGATTTTCCGGGCTGCGCCAGTGGATCAGCCAACCTCGCTGAACCTGATCGAGAAGCTCGTGCGTCCCGCCCTCGAAGACCATCTCGCCTTTTTTGACGATGACAAGCCGACGACAAAGTTGTTCAGCGTCGGGCAACAAATGGCTCGAGAAGAAAACGGCCGTTCCCTGTTTGGCGACTTCGCGGATGATCTCGCGAACCTCAAATCGTCCATCCGGATCCAAACCGGTCATCGGCTCATCTAAAATGACAAAGTCGGGACGATGAATGAGCGCCTGCGCAATTCCGATTCGTTGCAACATTCCCTTGGAGTAGCCGCGCAAGGGTCGCGTGCCGGCGTGCTGAAGCTTGACACGCTCAAGCAACTCTTCGGCACGTCGACGCAAGTCAACGCCACGAATTCGCCCCGACAACTGCCCGTAGAACTGCAAAAACTCAAGGCCCGTAAGGTGCTCGTAAAAGTAGGGACGCTCTGGCAAAAAACCGATGCGAGCTTTGGCCTCTAGACTCAAGCCCTTCTGACCGAAATAAGTGATCTCCCCTTCATCGGGAAAGGCAAGTTCGAGCAAGCACTTGATTGTGGTGGTTTTGCCCGCACCGTTCGCGCCCAAAAAGCCAGTGATCTCTCCCGCATTGATCTGGAAGTCGATCTTTTTGAGCGCCGGCACACGTAGGCGTCGAAAAGGTGTGATGAAGGTTTTCTTCAATCCGCGAACCTGCAGGACGGGTGCCGACGAACTCATTTGGCCTCCCGAGGTGGTTTGTTCGCTTCGGGCGAAGTTCCAGAGTCTTGAGCTGAAGAAGCACGAAGTTCTTTAGAAAGAGCGGAGATCTTTCGAACTGGATCGTACTGCTGGGCTGTTGCCCACATGAGTGACTTGACTCCCAGTAAGCGCGTGAGTGTGGGTCGCTCAGCTTCACTCTCGGAGAGCTCAATGAGCGACAACATCAATTCATGCACCAACCGCGGATGACGATCATAGTAGTCTTTCCGCACGACAAATGGATCATTGGGAATCGGCTCGCTCACCCAAAGCACGCGCACGTCACCGACCCGCCCGCCATGCTGAGTCCACGCTGAATCGAGAGCCGACTTGGTGTTGGAGAACACCGCGATGACGTCGACTTCACCGCGCTTGAGCAACTCGACGGACCGATCATGAGCTCCGGTGAATCGAACTTGTTCGGGCTTCAAGGTCGCAATATCGAGTTTCGCTCCTTTGAGTGCAATCAGTGGGTAGAGATGCCCGGAGCCCGACCCTTCACTGACAAACGCGAATCTGGCCTTTTGCAGCGATTGCAGCGTCTTGAAGGCCGAGCGCTTTTGGGTCAGCAGTACGGAGTAGTAATAAGGATTCTCCCAAACTTTTTTGAGCAAGACTTTGAGTTGCAACGCCTCTTCAGCGCGAACAAACGACAGCGCGTTCAAAAACGCGAAGTCGACTTTTTTATTTTTGAGTTGCTCGACAAGATCTTCGTAGGAGCGGCCAACTTGTGTCTGAATACGAACCCGCGTGCCTGAGGCCTCGAGCTTTTTCTCTAAGAGTTGACCAAGCTCAGCCGTTCTTAAACTGAGACCATCGCTTTCTTCGCCGGGAGTGAAGCCGATTCGCAAGATCGGCAAGGCGCCCACCTTGCCGGCGCTTTCAGCTGCCGAACTTGGCTCGGACGCAATCAGCGCCAGGGCGAAGAGCAGCCCTGTGCCTGATGCACGGAAATTCAGTCCCCAACTTAAAATGCGACGCGAGTTCGCGTAGACCCATTCGCCAACCATGGCGATTCAAGCTTAAATCATTTTATCTTGGGCAGAAACACTAAACTCGCGCGTTCGATGTTTACGCAAGGCCGTCAGGAGGGCCTCGGCCGCATGACTTTCGGTGATGCAGTGGATGGAGAAGTCGATGCAGCTGCGGCGAATGGCGAAGCTGGCCTCGACGGCCCTCCGACCGGAAGTCGTGTTGATCACCAAAGCCACTTGCCCGCTACGAATTCGGTCAACACAGTTGGGCCGACCTTCGTGGACTTTCTTTACCGGCACACAATCAATGCCCTCGTTGTAGAGGAACTTGGCGGTGCCTGAGGTCGCAGAGAGCTGGTAACCCATCCCGACCAAAGACCTGACCAGTGGCAACATCTCCGTCTTATCCTTATCGCGTAAACTCAGAAGGACTTCGCCCTTCGGCGGGATGTGGATATGGCTGGCGATGCTCGCTTTCAAAAGAGCTTCGGCATAATCCTCTCCTCGTCCCATGCTCTCACCTGTCGACTTCATTTCTGGTCCTAGAATGGAGTCGCTCTCAGGAAACTTTTTGAACGGAAAGACCACGCCTTTGACGGACACATCGCGAACATCGCGCCACTTGTAACGAGTGGGTTGAACTTCTTTGGCTTTTCGACCCAACATCGCCCAGACACCCAAATCGACAAGCGGGATCCGCGTGGCTTTGGAGACAAACGGAACGGATCGCGAACTGCGAGGGTTGGCCTCGAGCATGTACACTTCGTCATCTTTGACCGCCAACTGTAAGTTCAGATGACCAATGGTGCCCAGGCGATTCGCCAAGGCCAAAGCCAGCTCTTCGATTCTCGCAGTTGTTTCGTCTTTGAGGCGTTGTGGCGGCAACACGCCCATGGAATCACCCGAGTGCACACCTGCAGCCTCGATGTGCTCCACAATCCCGCCAACGATTGCCCAATCTTCTCCTCGAACCAAATCCACATCGACTTCGAGAGCGCCGGCTAGGAATTGATCCATTAGACAAGGCTCTTCCTTGGAGATGAAGTCGCCATGCCGCTCAAAGTAGCTCCACAGTTCATCGACGCTCTCGACGACTTCCATGCGGCGACCACCCAACACATAGCTTGGACGGCAGATCACGGGATAACCAATTCGACCGGCAATCGCTTCGGCCTCATCGAACGTACCAGCCATGCCGCTGGCTGGAATCTTGAGCATCTTGAACTTAAGATTCAATTCTCGACAAACCTCCGAGAAACGCCCGCGATCTTCAGCCAAGTCGATGGAATCCAAACTCGATCCCATCAGTCGATGACCCGCCCGCACCAGCTTTTGCGCGAGGTTGATGGGCGTTTGGCCGCCAAGTTGCGCGACAAAGCCTTCTGGTTTGAGGCGATCGAGAATCTCCAACACCGACTCTTCAGTGAGCGGCTCAAAGTATAGCTCATCGCTGGTGTCGTAGTCCGTCGAAACTGTCTCTGGGTTTGAATTGATCATCACGACGTGGCGGCCCTCTTGCTGAAAGCGCTTCACCGCACGCACACAGGAGTAGTCGAATTCAATGCCTTGGCCGATGCGGTTGGGGCCGCTTCCCAGCACCACGACACGCGGTAATTGAGCCGTAATCGCCGGCGAGAGTGCCGGATCCACCCAATAGCTCGAGTAATAGTAAGGCGTTTCCGATTTAAACTCTCCCGCACAGGTGTCGACCTGCGAGTAGCCAGGCCGCAGGCCGAAGCCGTGGCGAGCCGCGCGGACCTCTTGGGCTTTCATTTGCCTGAGTTGCGCGATCGCGGAGTCCGTGAAACCCGTGCGCTTGGCCTTCAACATCAGGTCTCGAGTCAGTTCACTTTCGCTCTCAACTTTTCGCTCAAGTTGAATGATGTCTTCAATCTGCTCCAAAAACCAGGGGGTGATCTGTGTGACTTGATACACTTGATCAACAGTCCATCCTTCACGAAATGCCTGGGCGAGATGGAAGATGCGTTGCGAATTTGCGTGCGACAACAACTTCTCGGAAAACGGAACAGGAGCAAAACCCTCAATGCGACTCTCAAGCGACGACAGCGCCTTCATCAGCGATTCTTTGAATGTTCGCCCGATTCCCATGACTTCGCCGACGGACTTCATTTGCGTCGTCAGTTCATCCTTCGATCCCGGAAACTTCTCGAAAGCGAAGCGAGGGATCTTCGTCACAACGTAGTCCAGCGCAGGTTCATAGCAAGATGGTGTCGACTTGGTGATGTCGTTGCGGATTTCTTCCAACTCGTAACCGACAGCCAGAAGTGCAGCAATCTTCGCAATCGGAAATCCCGTCGCCTTGCTCGCCAATGCCGACGATCGCGAAACACGAGGGTTCATCTCGATCACGACACGCTCGCCCGTGGTCGGATGGACGGCGAACTGAATGTTTGCACCACCTGTCGCCAGCCCAACGGCCTCGATAATTCGTCGCGCCTCATCGCGCATGTCCTGATATTGACGATCTGTAAGTGTTTGTTGAGGCGCGATGGTGATGGAGTCGCCCGTATGCACTCCGCAAGGGTCGAGGTTTTCAATCGAACAAATGATCACAAAGGTTCCCTTGTGATCGCGCATGACCTCCAGCTCGAATTCCTTCCACCCTAAGATGCTTTCCTCAACGAGCACTTCGCTCGTGGGGCTTTCCTTGAGGGCCTTAGTGATCATGCTTTCATATTCATCGATCGTGTAGGCGATCCCGCCGCCTCCGCCGCCAAGCGTGTAGTTCGGGCGGAGAATCAGCGGTGTACCCAACTTCTCGGCCGCGGCTTGTGCTTCCGCGAAGTTTCTCACCATTTCGGAACGCGGGGACTTGGCGCCGACCGTATCCAAAATGCTTCGGAAGGTTTCGCGATCCTCAGCAGCGCGAATGACTTTGGGGTCGGCGCCCAATAGCTTCACGCCTAAGCGCTGCAAAATTCCCTGGTCCGCAAGCTGTAATGCGAGGTTCAGGGCCGTTTGTCCGCCAAGCGTGGGGATCACGGCATCTGGCTTTTCTTTTTCAAGGATCTTCTCAACGAACGGCACCGTAAGAGGCTCAATGTAAACGCGAGTCGCCAACTCGGGGTCCGTCATAATCGTCGCGGGGTTTGAGTTGATCAGGATGACCTCAAGCCCCTCACGCATCAGCGCTTTGCAGGCCTGGGTTCCTGAGTAGTCAAACTCACAGGCTTGGCCGATGACGATCGGTCCGCTTCCAAGGATCACGACCTTTTTGAGATTTGCAATCCTCGGCATTAGAACCTCACCTTCTTCTCATTCGAATAAATCATATCAAGGCGCAAGTGCCGGAACTGCTCATACTTGTAGCGCATCTTCATCAATCGAAGCATGAGCAGCTCCTTGTCCTCGTGAGCTGGCCAGTCTGGCAATTTGGCGATTTCGTCGCGAATGAACTTGCTCGCATCCGCAGGGTGAAAACAAAAGCCACGTGCAAAGAAATGCTCTTCGCCAACCGGAACGAGGCGGGCATCGAAAATTTCTTCGCGGGTGAAACCCAAGTTCACCGGCGAGTCGCGGACGATGATTTCCTTATCGAGAAACAAGTCGCGAATGTGGATGTCGCGACCGCGAAGCTTGAGAAACTCAAACAGAGAGTGCTTGGTCTCCGAAAGCGCTTCGAAGTCGAGACGCTCCTGAGCCGTCATGACAAACTGATCAATCTCGAGCGCGAGTCGCGCGGGAGTCTTGCCTTCACGTTGTAAGGGTCGGGTGAACAAGTACCAATCCAAGAACTGCACCATGCGCATTTCGAAATGATCACTGCGCTCATCCATAATTCCGGCGTCGGTGAAAAATTCTTTCTTGGCCTCAGCGACTTCTGAAAGCGCAGCACCTTCGCTGGGCGCGGAATAGCCAGGCCCAGTGAAGTGTAGGATGAGACGTTCCATTCGCTGATCAAACTCTTCAACTCGCACTTCGCGCTCCTACTTCTTCAGTCGATCAACAAAGTAATCAAACAACTGCACAGCTTCGTGAGGCCCAGGATGGCTTTCAGGATGGTACTGAACGCTAAAAGCCATCTTTTCCGCGCACTCAAAGCCTTCGACGGTTTGATCATTGAGGTTCCAATGCGTCACTCGAACATTTGATGGCAAAGTCTGAGGATCGACGGCGTAGCCGTGATTCTGCGATGTCACGTAGATTCGCCCCAGCAACTCATCCTTCACCGGATGGTTGCCGCCACGATGACCGAACTTCAGCTTGAATGTCGAAGCACCGAGAGCTCGGGCTAAAATTTGATTGCCCATGCAAATTCCAAAGATCGGACGCCAGCCCAAAAGCTCGCGCACCGTCTCCACGCTTTGTACGACGGCCGCGGGATCGCCAGGGCCGTTGCTCAACATGATGCCATCGGGACTCCACGCCCGTACCTCTTCGGCGGTCGCACGAGATGGGAACACACGAATCTCTGAACAACGACGCTGAAGCTCTCGCAGAATGTTCTCTTTGGCTCCGTAATCCATGACCGCGACTCGCGGCCCCGTAAGCTTTAGCCCGGCACGAGTTTCCGCTTCCTTTCGCGACACCGCCCACACCCAATCCGCATCGCGTGTTTTCGCCGCGTTGATGAGAGGGCGAGCCAACTCACGAGCTTGCTCTTGAGTATCGGCTCTCACAATGGCGCCCCACGGAGTGCCGAGATCCCTGAGCCGAAGCACCACACGTCGAGTGTCGAGATCCGTAAAACAGGGTATGCCCGCTCCGGCCAACTGCCGAAGCCAACTTTGATCGCGGTCCGATGACTGCATTTCCACGCAGACAAAACCTTCAATCCACATTCGACGAGATTCCCAGAATTCACGACTCACGCCATAATTGCCCTGCATTGGCGCCGTCATGACCATGATTTGCCCGTAGTAGCTCGGGTCCGTTGCGATCTCCTCGTAGCCCGAGTGCGAAGTGTTGAACACGACTTCGCCGGCTCGAGGTTCACCGCCTTGAAAAACGCCTTCATAGGCTTCGCCAGATTCAAGTACGAGAAATCCGCGTGACGGAGCGATTTGTGGATGTGAGCTTGCTCCGCTTCGCGGTCCGCCGTTCATATTCTGATTCACCTCGTCCTCCTGCTGACGTCCATCGCTTTTTGGCGCGCATTCGCGCCGCGACCCCGCTGTTGTTGAGCGAGGCCGTCGATGTGCCATGAGTCGATCATGCTCGACCCGACTCGACACCTGAAACTTTCGGAAACTCCAAGCTCTTTTGATCAAGCTTCAATTGCAAGAGCAGCGAGAGCAGCGCTGCTCGAATCACAACACCATTGGTCACTTGCGCGAGCACCCGGCAACGCGAGTCTTGCATCACCTCAGGGGCGAACTCCACGCCGTGATTGATCGGGCCGGGATGCAAGATGATGGCATCGGATTTTAATTTCTTGAGGCGCTGAGCGCTGAGCCCCCAGTTGGCATGATACTCTTGGGCAGCGAACTCGCGTTGCGCTGAAGTGTCATGGCGCTCCAATTGGATTCGCAAACCCATGACGGCATCCGCCCATTCTAGGCCCTGATCAAGATCATCGAATTGCTCACTCACTCCGTCCGGAGTTTGTTGGGGGCGATACATGGGGGGCGCGCAAATGCCGATCTTTGCGCCTAGCCTCGAAAGCAAGTCGAAGTTCGACTGCGCCACACGGCTATGGGCGACATCGCCAAAAATCAGCACCCGACGATCTCGCAGGCTGCCCCATTCGCGAAGCAAGGTGTACGCATCTAAGAGCCCCTGAGTCGGATGTGCCATCGTGCCGCTGCCCGCATTGATCACGGGCAAATTCAAATTTGGCAGTAGCGCATCCAGTTCGGGAGAATTTCCATATCTCACGACCATCAAATCCGGATTCATGGCCGCAAAATTCAAGACGGTATCCGCGTAGGTTTCTCCCTTGGACAGCGAACTGCCTGAAGAGAGCTCCATAGTCAGCACCTCGAGGCCGAGGCGATAAGCAGCCATCTGAAAACTCATTCGAGTTCGCGTTGAGGGCTCAAAGAACAAACAGCAAACCACCGGTCGCCGCGGCGTCGAGGACTCCCAAGCTTGAATTCTTTGGCTGGCCAAAAGCGGTTCGCGAATCAAGTCGCTGCGAGAAAAAATCAGCTGGAGATCTTGATGCGAAAGGTGCTTGGTATCGAGGAGTGAAACCCCAGAGAGCGGCATTAGGCGCCATGCTAAGGGCCGCACAGCTAGGGGGTCAAGTTACATGCGACCGCCGAAAATTCTTCTTTCGATTTCATCGCTTGAATGATTCGTTCGCGCTGTCTTCGGTCGGGTCTAAAGCTCATCAAATGACGACTCACCTGACCCACGAAAAAAGCCGACCCCATCTCGGCCCGGATTGGGCCGAATCGGCACATTCGGGCACAGAGGCCCAACAAAAAGAAAACCAAATCAAACCGGCCTGGGCAATAAGGCTTTGTGACGGAACAGGCCCCCAAACACGAGAGTCTTCGCTCAAGTCGCGCTGATCGCCCAATAGGAAAATGTGACCCGGCGGAATGATCTGCGGTTCAAGATTGAACCGGTCCGCTGAGGCTTCTTTCACGTCACGACCTCCAGCTGAAGGGACCGCTGGGTCTTGCAGCAGGATTCGGTAGCGCCCCTCACCTTCCTCAAAAATCCGGCCTCCTGAGCCTTCGCCGACCTGCCTGAGCCCGAGACTCACGTCATTCAGCCAAATCTGCCCTGACCTGATCTCAATCTTATCGCCTGCAATCGCAATCACTCGCTTGATGACAGAGCGTTGTGGACTGACGGGATCCTGGAGAATCACCACCTCGCCTCTTTGAGCGCCTCGTCCCTCCAACGCCAACCCAAAGATCGGTAGACGCACACCAAAACTGGGCTTCCACGCAACGATGAAATCGCCGGGCAGCAAAGTGGGTCGCATACCATCACCGGGAATTCGGTAGACGCCGAAAACAAACACTCGCAACAGTCCTGCCACGAGCACGGCCGCAATCAAGAGCTCAAAGAACTCACGTGCGTAGATCCATCGCGCCAGTCGATAGCGCGCCTCAGTCCGCCTCGCTCGATAACTCGCCTGAGGGTTTGAATCATCGGGCCGCCTTGCGGACGAGGCCACGGCATCCTTCGAAGCTTCCGCCTCGACGGCACCTTTGCTTTGATCTGAGTTTTGGCGCTGATCTTCACTCACCGACGCAGCTTCCTTTCGGGCCTCTCATCAATGCTTCATTGTGATCATGAACGAATGCGCTGGCAATAGAGGGTGATGAAGAGGTGTGACTCGGGATCTATCGCAAGTGAGGGCGCGGGAAGCCCCAGGCGAGCGGGCCGAGGCACAACTGAGATCGCTTAGCGCAAGACTCGACCCATGCGCGACCAGCGAATAGCATTGGGCCGACATACCCGCGGCAGCTCGGGCCAAGACTCATTGCAGCTGAGCCAAATCCAACTCGCCCGGCCCAAGATTTCGGTCGCAGGCAACGAGCCCCAAGTACGAGAGTCTGCCGAGCGATGTCGATTGTCTCCCAGCAGCACCAAATGCCCTTCCGGCACTTCGTGACTCCAGTCCACAGGGTCCTCGACCTCACCTTCGTCAAGAGGGCTGGTCTGAACCCAGTGCCAGCTCCCCATTTCGTCGAGCGACGTCTCATCTTCTGCCCGGCAACCCTCTCGCCACCGCTGCTCATCTTGCGCACTCAATTCGACGCCGAGCTCTCGATTCTCGTCTTCGGTCGCTCGGCGCCAAGGCAAATCCCGACCATCAATGCGCACACGACCGCTACGTAAAACCTCAACGCTTTCGCCCGGCAATGCGATCACCCGCTTGATCATGAAAGTGTCTTCATTCTGCGGCGAATGAAAGACCACAATGTCACAACGCTGCGGCCCCTGTTCGCGCTGATGGATCCACTCCGAGGAAAGCGGCCAGCGAACGCCATAAGCGAATTTATTGACCAGAATGAAATCGAGCTCCCGAAGTGTGGGCCACATGCTTCCCGAAGGAATCACATAGGGCTCAAAGGCGATCCAGCGTAGGGCGAGAATCAATCCGATCGACCCCACGACCGAAGCGATCGCCTGCGGCCAAGTTCCTCGTTGATCCTTCATTGCACGTCCTGAAACAATCGCGACCAGCGCATCCGCGCCGGATTGCAAAGAAAGTCGAGCTTTGGAAAGGTCTCTTCGCAAGACAACCAAATCAAGATGGCTCGACCCTTGATGTTGTCGATCGGCAACATTCCCCAGGCTCGCGAGTCACTTGAGTTGTCGCGATTGTCTCCCATCACGAAGACATGTCCTTCTGGCACCGTCCAAGCGCCTTCCAAACTGACATCGTTGGGGCCATCGCGAAAAAGCACGTCATGCTGGCGATTGCCGAAGTTGAGTTTATAGAGTTTGTAGTTGGCACGAGCATCGAGCTGCCCCAAGGGGTTTTGATAGTCGTCGCGCTGAAAGTCCGAGTCTCGAAGCTGCTCCCAGTCACGCGAAGTTTCAATCGGCTGAAGTTCGACGAGCTGATCATCGATGTACAACTTTCGATCTTCAAAGACGATGCGCTCCCCGGGCATGCCGACGATTCGCTTGATAAAGGTGTCACCCGTAGGCGGATGTTTGAAGACGACGACCTCACCGCGCTCTGGTGTTGTCCAACGCGCCAACCACTTTTCCGTGAAGGGCAGGCGCAGTCCGTACACAAACTTGTTCACGAAGATATGGTCATGAATCAGCAAGGTCGGAAGCATGGATCCCGAGGGAATGACATAAGCTTCAATCACGGCCCAGCGAATGGTGAACGCCAGCAAAACCGCGAAGAAAAACGATCCCCAGCCTTCTAACCAATGGAAGTGGCGCACCCAAGCTTCATTTGCGCCGAGCTCGCGATCCAATTGGTCGTTGAGTTCGCCGACGGCGTCAGATGACGGCGGCGGCGCGGAGGAATTTTGCTGAGAACCTTCGTCGTCTCGATTCACTGCCGTCGGCCTCGCTCAATCTTCAACTTTGAGAATCGCCAAGAACGCTTCTTGAGGAACTTCCACCGAGCCAATTTGCTTCATCCGCTTCTTGCCCTCTTTTTGACGCTCCAGCAGCTTTCGCTTTCGAGAAATATCGCCACCATAACACTTGGCCGTAACGTCTTTTCGCAAAGCGCTCAAAGTTTCGCGAGCGACAATCTTTGAACCGATCGCCGCCTGAATGGCGACCTGATACTGCTGACGTGGAATCAGCTCGCGCATCTTTTCAACTAAGGAGCGGCCACGCGTTTGCGCCCGCGAGCGATGGACGATCAAGGACAGGGCATCGATCGGCTCGCCGTTAATCAATACGTCTAGCTTAACCAGGTCCGCCTCCTGAAAGCCGATGAGTTCATACTCCATCGACGCATAGCCTTTCGAAATCGACTTGAGGCGATCATAGAAGTCGAGAACGATTTCATTCATGGGCAACTTGTACTCAATCATGACTTTCTTCTCGCCCACATAGTCCATCTTCACCTGGACGCCACGCTTGTCCTCGCAAAGCTTGAGGATCACGCCGATGTAGTCGGATGGCGTATGGACGACGACTTTGACCATGGGCTCTTCCATCTTGAGAATTTTGGTCGGGTCGGGCATCAAGGCCGGGTTCTCGAGGTCAAAGCTTCGACCGTCACTGGTGGTCAATTTGTAAACCACCGTCGGCGCGGTCGTGATCAGATTGAGACCGAACTCACGCTCGAGTCGCTCCTGGACGATCTCCATATGCAACAGGCCCAGAAAGCCGCAGCGATAACCGAAGCCAAGTGCCGCGGACTTCTCGACTTCAAAGGTGAGCGAGGAGTCGTTGAGTACCAACTTATCCAACGCATCTTTGAGCTGCTCGTAATCACTCGCGATGACCGGAAAGATGCCGCTAAAGACCATCGGCTTGATGCGTTTAAAGCCGCCCAAGGGCTCGGTGGCCGACTTGCGAAGCGTGGTGACGGTGTCGCCGACGCGAACATCGCGAATATCTTTGATACCGCAAATGAGGAAACCGACTTCACCAGCACCCAGAGCCTCGACTTCCACAGGAAATGGCGCTTGCGCACCCAGCTTGAGCACTTCGTAATCTCGATCCGTTGACATGAACTTGATTCGCTCGCCTTTGCGAATCGATCCGTCCATCACGCGCACGAGCACGACGACGCCCTGATAGGCATCAAACCAAGAGTCAAAAATCAATGCGCGCAGCGGAGCTTCGCGATCCGCCTTGGGCGGCGGCACTCGCTTGACAATCGCCTCGAGAATTTCGCGAATGCCGATGCGCTCTTTCGCGCTCGCCAACACCGCATCGGAAGTGTCCAGACCAATGGTCTCTTCAATTTGCTTTTTGACGCCTTCGACGTCGGCGCTCGGCAAGTCGATCTTGTTGAGGACCGGAATGATCTCAAGATTGTTTTCAATAGCGAGGTAAACGTTAGCCAAGGTTTGCGCCTCGACACCCTGAGCGGCGTCCACCACCAAAATGGCGCCCTCACAAGCGGCGAGCGACCGCGAGACTTCGTACGAGAAATCGACGTGCCCGGGCGTATCGATGAGATTGATTTGGTAGATCTGCCCGTCTTCGGCCTTATAGGCCAAGCGCACGGTTTGCGCCTTGATGGTGATGCCACGCTCGCGCTCGATGTCCATGCTGTCGAGCATCTGGTCGGTCATGTCGCGCGCGGCGACCGTGCCCGTCACCTGGATCAGGCGATCTGCGAGCGTCGACTTGCCATGGTCGATATGGGCGACAATGGAGAAGTTGCGGATGTTGGAAATCGGATGCGTGGCCATGGGCGCGCTTCTAGCGCGTGGCCGCGAAAAGTGAACCCGATTTTTCGCTCTTGGAGCAACAGGGCAGTCGAAAGCCGGCAGGGCCTGCGCTTCAAGTCAGCCTGGCCGCCATCATCGCCCGGAGCGCGCCGAGGTCTTTCGCAAAGGCACGGATGCCTTCGGCGAGCTTTTCCGTCGCCATGGCGTCCTCGTTCATGGCCCAGCGGAACGAGGCTTCATCGGTCGCGATGCGTGCGGGCTTCTCGCCTGCCTGTTCCGGCGAAAGCCGTCGGGGCAGCGCGCCGTCCGCCTTCGCCAGTTCGTCGAGCAGCGCCGGCGCGATGGTAAGCCGGTCGCAGCCGGCCAGCGCCTCGATCTCACCGAGATTGCGGAAGGAGGCGCCCATTACCACGGTCTTGTGGCCATGCGCCTTGTAGTAGCGATAGATCGTGCGGACCGAAACGACGCCGGGATCGGTCTCGGCGGTATAGCTCTGTCCGGTCGCCTTGACGTACCAGTCGAGGATGCGGCCGACGAAGGGCGAAATGAGGAAAACACCCGCTTCGGCGCAGGCGGCCGCCTGGGCAAGCGAGAACAGCAGGGTCAGATTGCAATCGATCCCCTGCTTCTGCAGGATTTCGGCGGCGCGGATGCCCTCCCAGGTGGAGGCGATCTTGATGAGGATGCGCTCGCGCTGAACACCGCGCGCTTCATAGGCCGCGATCACGGCCCTGGCCTTTTCCACCGTCTTCGCGGTGTCAAAGGAGAGGTCGGCGTCCACTTCCGTGGAGACGCGGCCGGGGACGATCTTCGTCAGCTCCACGCCGAAATTCACCGCCAGGCGGTCGCAGGCGGCCGCGATGACAGCCTCCTTCGAGCCACCGGCCTTGCGGGCGGCTGCGACCGCTTCGTCCACCAGCGCGGCATAGGCCGGCATCTGCGCGGCCTTCAGGATCAGCGTCGGATTGGTGGTGCAGTCCGTCGGCTTGAAGGCGCGGATGGATTCGATGTCGCCAGTATCGGCGACGATGGTGGTCATGGCCTTGAGCTGTTCGAGTTTGGACGGCATGGCTGTCTCCGGATGCTGGCCGTCGATGCCAGCGAAGCCTCAACGTTTCGTTAGGCGGGGCACAAGAATCCCACTAGTCGCATGGCAGGCTGGCCGCAAGCGTTGCCTCTGCCACGGGAAGATCACAGCGTCATCATGACCAAACCGAGTACCGGTGCCGCGATGATCGCTCCATTTACGAATTCGAGGGCGCTGAACCCGTCCTTTGTGCGGAGCGGCAGCGTGGCGATGCCTGCCCTTCGCTTGATCGCCGCAACGCCGAAATGGCCCATGATCGTCGAAAGGAAAATCAGGCCGGCGATGATCGCGGCGCGAGTAACGGGCCAGTCCGTGAGGAACAGCACGAAGGCCAGCGATCCGGCGACGAGACACGCCCCGCCGGCCATCAGCCCCTCGACGGTCAGGGGCGAGGCGATTCCCGCAAACGCCGGGGTCTTGCCGAAACGCTGGCCGGCGAGCAGCGTCGTTTCGACGA
>DDUL01000019.1:3256-3674 GCA_002344785.1 Bdellovibrionaceae bacterium UBA2339 | reverse complement strand
GAAGGCCGATTTGCACACCGCCGCATTCAAGTGCCGTCCATCCGTCATCTTCGAAGCGAAGTTTCATTTGCAGGGCCATGGTGTAGAAGGCGATGGATCGCTTCATGTCGGAGACGTTGTAGTAAATGTCTTGCACGCCTGTGATCATCTTGTACCTCCGTTAAAACGAAATTCCGACTTCGAAAGTCGAACCTCAGCATAGGTTAGGGCGATCGTCGAGAGCGACGAAGTTGAGAGAAGACATTCCATTCGATGAGGACGATGAGGATGAGCAGCAAGATTTCGAAAGCGAAATAGAGCTGTCCCCAGAGTGTCATGTCGCGATGTAACTGCAGAAGGCGCAAGGCCAACAACGCGTAGAGCGAGTTTGCGGCCATGATCACTCCGAACATCCAAGCTTGGGGCTTGTATGCGAAGA
>DDUL01000019.1:2456-2991 GCA_002344785.1 Bdellovibrionaceae bacterium UBA2339 | reverse complement strand
CCGTACCAGGCCATTGTTGTCAGAGTCTCTGGTGCTAAGCCTACACCGGCAAAGAATCGCGGCAAGATGATGCCGACGAAACTTGCGGTGAGAATCGCACCAAAGCCGTCGAAGTAGAGAAGCGCGCGAGGCGAGGCTGGCCAAATCAGTTTCATCACGCATGAGCTTAGTTGCTGAAGGCTTGCGATGTCGAAGGGAAAACAACTTTGGGGGAGGATGGATTGAGCGGGGCGACCGGCCCAATTGAAATTCAATCTGCAAGGGCAAGTTGGCAGTGTCGATTTTTAAATCAGGCGACCGAAGTGTGGGCAGCTGTCACTTTGTCCTACAATGAGATTCGCCTGACCACCTCGGCACTTACGCGGACCATGAATTTCGCAAGTCTTGCCTCGGACTTGCGTGATGAGATGACGTGGCTGGATTGTTTTTCTGGTGAATGCGGATCCATGAACGTTTTTAGGGCGAGGCAAAGCGAGTATGGCGGAACTTCGTATCAAAACGAGACAGTGGAGTGGGCGATGGACATTCCTGCTGA
>DDUL01000019.1:1874-2222 GCA_002344785.1 Bdellovibrionaceae bacterium UBA2339 | reverse complement strand
GTGGGCGATGGACATTCCTGCTGATCGCATCGGCCGTGCAACTGGCTTGTTCGGGTTCACTCGCGCCACTACAAAAATCTCAGGATCTCAGCTCGCAAAATCCCGGAACCATGACGACGCCAGCGTTGTCATCTCAGGCCGGAATTCTCAACGTTCAAGCCAGTCAGCAGCAGAACTCGCAGACGGTGGCGCAGCAGTTGGCGCTTGGCGAGTTGCCGTCGGGAATGGGAGTTTCCTTGCAGGCGCCCGCGTACAGTGGAGTGGGCCTGAAGGCGAGGGGCTTTGTCGATGGGGCTCGTGAGGCACATCGCTTGGGGTTTAAGACCTTTAAGATTTCCATGGCGCGCG
>DDUL01000019.1:387-1678 GCA_002344785.1 Bdellovibrionaceae bacterium UBA2339 | reverse complement strand
CCTTTAAGATTTCCATGGCGCGCGAGGCCCTGGTCATTCCCAGTTTCTATCATTTGGCGGAGCTTGAATCGAAGTCGCAAACCCAGCTTGAGAGCCAGGTGCAATCACTTCGCGATCTGGCGCAATTGAAGTCGTATGATTATGTGCTTTCGCTACCGTTTGAAACCATCTTTTTGCAAACCACAGAGATTCGTTTGGACGATCCGCAGTCTCACTATTGGAACATGGCAACCGTGCCGCTCAGTCCGACAGCGCTCAACCGGATCTATCAAGAGCATTATGAATTGGGCGTGTATCTTTTGACTCGATACAAGGGCAGTGCGCGGACTTTTGTATTGCAAGATCACGAGGCCGATTGGCACGCGGCGATTTGGAATGGATCAAGCTACAGTGAGAACACCGCCATCGGTCACGCGAACTATTTAAAGTATTGGCCGATTCGCCAAAAGGCGATCGACGATGCTCGACGAGCGGTGCAAAGTGATGTGCGCCTTCTGCACATGTGCGAAGTGGTGCGGCTACGTGAGACAGTCCTCTCAGGTGCAAAGAGCCTCGCTCGCGATGTCCTCCCGCAGGTCAACTGTGATTTGATTGGCTACTCAGCCCATGACACGGCCTTGTTGCCTGATGATGGTGCGACACTCAAAAAGGCCATTGAGTACTTGCGTGCGAACTCGCAAGCCAGCCCCAAGTTTGGGCGCAATCATGTGGTGCTCTCCGAGATCGCTGTGCCTGAACTTTTTGGCGGAGCTTACTTGCCTCGCACGACGCAAGTTGTGCGCGCGATGGATCAAGCGCTTCGCGAGGGCATGCCATGGGTTCTCTACTGGCAGTTTTACGATAATGACAATGTCGGCAATTGGATCGTGAAGCCCAACAATGATTTTGGCTCGACCTTCTATGCGTTGTTGGCGAAATTGGGGTTGGAACCCCAGAAGCTCGCACAGCGGGTTGCGAAAGTTCCGCAATTCAACGGCCAAATGACTCCGCAACCGACTCCAGCACCGACTCCTGCTCCGACACCGCTTCCGACTCCGGGGCCGACGCCTCAACCGTCGCCGACGCCGGTCATGACTCCGCAGCCTGTCTGCTCGGGCGCGATGACGGGCTATCGGGCCTACTTCTGCGCAACCTATCAGTTGATCTACTCGGCTCAGCCTACGTTGAGTCAGGTCCAGCACTTCGAGAACCTGTTTCAGCTAAAGCAATTGGGTTGCGTGGCGACGGTGCGCGATCTGCTGAAACACGATCCGCTTCGCTTGCGAGCGGCCAACATTTCCGACCTTGATAG
>DDUL01000019.1:0-154 GCA_002344785.1 Bdellovibrionaceae bacterium UBA2339 | reverse complement strand
GGCCAACATTTCCGACCTTGATAGTCAGCGAAACTACATTCAGAAGCTCTATCCGGTGATGTTGGGCCGAAGTGCCATGGTGGGCGATAATCCTGCTGGGATTCTCGCACTTCGCCAATCGGGTGCGAGCCTCGATGCCGTGGACGATATTTTC
>DDUL01000011.1:12934-34350 GCA_002344785.1 Bdellovibrionaceae bacterium UBA2339 | reverse complement strand
AAGTCCTTAGGCTTTTCTTCATGCTCTCGGCCTTGGGCCCAGTCGCATCCAGCCATGCCGCGACAACCTGTCCACCGCCACGCGAAAGTCTCATCGCCTCAGCGCGCTCGCTTCGCGCCCAAGCGCAAAGCATCTGCGATCGCGCCGAAGCTGAACACCTGCTCGCGCTGCAATCCCAAGATCCCGCTCAAGCCGTGCGCGCGCTTCAGACTTGGCGACAAAGCGGCGACACCTATCGCGCCGCCGTGGAAGGCCTCAAGCTGCTTCGCGAGCTTCGCCAATCGCGCTCCGAATCCGACTTGCGCGCACTTCGCTGGGCGCTGTTACATTTATCCGCCCAAACTGCACAGACTGTGGACCTTGAGCGCGAGGCCACCTGGCTCGAGTGGGCGACGGGCATTTCTCGCGATAGCTCCGGCGATGCGCGAGCCTTCAGTCTCGCCCACGCTTTGGAAGACGCCGATTGGTCGGATCGCGAACGACGCGAACTTCGCCAGCAGCTCATCGGCTTGCAGGTTCGCGTGATCCAAAGAGAGCTGAGCATTGCGGCTCAACACTCTGCACGCGGCCGATGGATTGCGGCACTCACTCGCCTGGAAGGCGTGTATCGCTGGCCGGGATTTGAGCAGAATCCGCACATCGAGTTGATTTTGCGTGAAGCCCTGCGAATGCAAGTGCAGTTGATCAGCGACGCCACTTTGGAAAGTCGCGAAGAGCGCGCCAAGCTGGCTCGCTCTTCAGCCGCCGACACACCGTCAAGCGCCGAGATCCGCCGACAACTTCGCGATCGAGCTTGCGCATTAGTGCGTCACTGGCGAAACACACGTTCGCCGAATTTCATGCGAGAAGATCCGACGATAGAAAACCTATGCGTTCGGCGCTGATAGCTTTTGCGCGAGCACAGAGCAAATGCCCGCCAGCCACGGTCCCAGCCGAGCCGATTCGGGCGCGGCGGTGAGCCCCAGAATCGGCAGCACATAGCCGACACCCAAGACCTGATCTTGAAAAGACGCGACACCATCATTGGGGCCGATCCATCTGGAGAAAGCCTGAAACTCACTCCACATCGCTTGCGGCACATCCGAAGGCAAAGCCAAGCCGACAACCGAGACGCACAAAATGGATCGTCCGTTTGAGTCCCGAAAGGGTGCAGCCAATGGTCGCATCACGCGCGGATGCGCGCTGGACAGCGATCGCATCAATTGCGGCGGTCGGCCTTTCATCGACAAAGCCATTTCCGCTTGCGTGAGTCGCCACCAACTGCGCGATCGCCACGCGGCCATCGACAGGCCACGCGCTCCTCCGCCGACACTCACCCAAGCTCCGATTCCTGCCAGAGCTTCGGGTGCCGTCGCCGCCAAATGCTCCAGCGCCCAGCGAACTTCCAGCGAGCCCTGACCTTGCGACAACAAGATCAGCGGCGCATGTGTTTGACGTTTCAATTCACGAACGATGCTCTCGGCATTGCTTTGCACGCCGGCGGTGGCACTGGTGCGAATGAAGTCTGTCGTGCATCCCGACTTTCTCACCCAACTTCGCCACGGCTCGACATGCTGACCCCACTTGCGCCCCGGCCAAAACGGATCCGTGGATTCCACAATGAGAACTTCAGGTCGACGATCCGGAGAAAGCTGCGGCGCACGCCCCTGCACGGCTTCGCGGCCGGCGGCCTCGACCACTTCGCGAAATGCCGCATGCGGATTGAGCCGCCGACAGATTTGCTCCAGGGCGACGGCTGTCAACACCGGACCAAAGTGTGCGTTGAGATCCGCAATTTCATCGGCGCGAGGCAAGCGATCCGGAAAACCTTCGACGATCGGCGCGACTTTGCGAACCAAGCCGATCTCAGTGAGCTCAGCTTCACTTTCAATTCGCGGTAGCTCCACGCTGGGGGCCACCGCAGCTGTAGCTGTAGCCGCAGCCTTGGCCACGGCGATCGAGTCATTCGATGTCGAAGTTGTTTCCTCGATCAAGTGCATGTCCTTAGATAACGGATTTACAAACAACGTATTTACTGACCGGAAGGGGCGTTGCCTTGTGGCGCGCCCAACTTCTTGGCTTCGTCTTCTTTGATCTTCAATTCAGCGCGCTTTTGCGAAAGATCGTTCTTGCAGATGTCGACTTTTTCTTCGTACTCGTCCTGACGCTTCTGCAACACCACTTTATATTTTTTAAATCGCTCAATGCGATCCTTCAAAAACTCTTCGCTCACGCCGACCAGCTCTTGCTTCTCGTCCAAGCCGATTTTGAATTCCTCTTCTTTGTCCGTCACGCGATCAATCGGCTCTGTGAACGTGAGCTTGCCGTTACCGCCCAAGGCCTTCGACGACAAATCCGCTCGGCAATCTTTGAGCACGCCATAAAGTCCCTTCGACCCGTATTTGCGGCTTCCGTAGACTCGATCTTCAAGTTCAAAGACTTCATTCTGCAGACGGCGCAGCTCTTCGTTCATCAGAACTTTACGCTGCACCACCATGTTGCCGTCCTTTACACCCAACTGCGTGTCGCCGGACAACTGCCCCTTGTTTTCAATCTTGGTTTCGATCTCTTCGGCTTTGTGAGGATTTGATGAGCAACCGGTGAGGCTGACCAAAAGCCCCAGCGCCAACATCAAAATGGCGAAGACAAGGTACTCATTTAAAAACCGACTCTGAGATTGGTCCGATGTGGCCGCTTTGACTGTGCGTGATTGCGACTGTCCCATGATGTGCATGCTCCTTTTGTGGACTCGAATGCCGAGCCCAACTCCAAGCCTAGGGGTCCGCATCGGCCCCGCCAACGTCTGACGGAGCGCGGAATTCCCTGACATTTCAAGTATTTAGACAAACCCACCGCAAGTCCACATTTGCCAACTTCACTTGAGATTCCAAGAGCTTAACTCGCTTATCGATCTGCGCTCAGAAGCCGTCCGAATTGGTCCGACCACGCCCCTGAACTGGCCCGACCAGAGTGCTTGCAAAAGGCCCCATTTCGGCGCCAAGGCTCTGACAATATTGGAGTTTTTATTTCACTTCGCGATCGCGCTGGACCTCTTAACGCTTCTCGCCAATAATCCGAAATCCGCTCTCTTTTTGGAACAAAAACTATGCGTCATGCCGAACACATCCTGGTGAAAAAATACGGCGGCACTTCAGTGGGCTCGATTGAGCGCATCGAAAATCTCGCCGATCGACTTCTCAAAGACGTGGCCCGAGGCCAACGGCCCATCGTTGTCGCCAGTGCTATGAGTGGTGAAACCAATCGGCTGATCGGACTCGCCGAACAAATCGATCCGGATTATCGCGGCGGCGCCTATGACATGCTGGTCGCCAGCGGCGAACAAGTTTCGATTTCGCTCTTGTCCATCGCGCTCGCCAAGCGCGGACTGCGTGCGCAGCCGCTGCTCGCCTACCAAGCTGGTATTCGCACGGACTCCACTTTCGCTAAAGCGCGAATTCAATCCATCGACTCCAGCGTGCTGCTCGGCTTGGTTCAAAAGGGCATCATCCCCGTGGTGGCCGGCTTTCAAGGCGTGGATCCGGAAGACAACATCACCACTCTCGGGCGCGGCGGTAGCGACACCACAGCTGTGGCCTTAGCGGCCGCGATCGGTGCGCGCGAGTGCGAAATCTACACCGATGTTCCCGCCGTCTTCACCGCTGATCCGCGTCTGGTACCACGCGCGGCTGAAATGAAAACTGTGTCCGCCGAAGAAATGATGGAAATGGCCGCTCTCGGTTCGAAGGTCTTGCACATTCGATGCGTGGAGATCGGTGCGAAATACAATGTGAAGATTCACCTTCGTTCAACCTTTGAAGATCGCGAAGGAACTTGGATTCTCCCGGAGGCCGATATGAACACGCAACTCGAACAACCCGTCGTCAGCGCCGTCACTCATGATGCCAACACGGCGGTGTTCAAACTCTTCCCCGTCCCGGGTGGGCCGCAGTTTTTGGCCTCGCTCTTTGAGCGTCTCGCCGCAAAAGGTGTTGTGGTCGACATCATCACTCAGAGCGAGACGAACGAAGGCCAGCGACTTGCGTTCAGCGTGACCAAAGAGGACATTCCGCTCTCGCGCCAAGTCCTCAAAGACTTCGTCGAAGCGAAAACCGAAGTGAGCCTCATTGAAAACATGGCGAAGATTTCAGTTGTCGGCGTGGGCATGCGCAATCACCCCGGTGTGGCCGCGCGCTTCTTCAGCGTCCTCGCTCGCCACAGTGTTCCGGTGCACTTAGTGACGACATCGGAAATCAAGATCAGCGCGGTGATTGATCAAGCGAATTTGAGTGCGGCGGCCAACGCCTTGCACACTGAGTTTGGTTTGGATCGCGCATGAATTCCGCCTATAGCGTCGGGCCTCACGAAGTGAGACTCAATTCATCGAGCGGCACGACCTACAGCGTGGCGGAACTCACCGCCGCTTGCCCGACGCCGTTTTGGCTCATGAACCTCGATCATGTGCGCGCTCGTGCGCGAAGACTCAAGTCCGCTCTCAAGGGCCTGCCCGTGCAGATTCACTATGCCGTGAAAGCCAATGATCATGCGCGCGTGCTCTCTGCTCTCAAAGACGAAGGCATCGGCGCCGATGTCGTCAGTGCAGGCGAAGCCAAACTCGCCCTGGCCGCGGGAATGAGCGCCGCGAACATCATCTTTTCCGGCGTCGCGAAGACACGACAAGAGTTGAGCTTTGCCTTTGCCTCGGGTCTGAAACAGATCAATGTCGAAAGCCTCGAGGAGTTGGAGCGCATTGAAGCCATGGCGCTGGAGCAGAAATCCTCTCTGCGCGCCCCGATTGCTCTGGGGCTACGACTCAATCCCAACGTTTGCCCCGAAACTCATCCGTACATCACCACGGGGTTTCGCGAAAATAAGTTTGGCATGGACGAGTCCGCAATTCGCGAAGCCGTCGCGCGACTGAGCCGCACGCCAGCGCCCTTGCAGCTTCGCGGACTTTCCGTGCACATCGGTTCGCAGCTTCTTGATCTCGAGGCTGTCGATGAAGCGCTGGCACTGGCGTTGCGACTCCAACAAGAGCTTCGCCTGCAAAGCAAAAGTCATTCGCACATGTTGTGGGATCGCTTTGATGCTGGCGGCGGTCTGGGCATTCGCTACGAAACCGAAGACGAGGCTCAAGAAGTCGCGCTGGTTGACGACTTCGCCGCTTGCCTCACTCGCCACACGCAAGCTTTGCTTCAAGAGGGCAGCTTGCGTGAGATCATGTTGGAGCCCGGCCGCTGGCTGGTGGCGCGCGCTGGCCTTCTCATCACCGAAGTTCAGTACGTGAAGCGAACGCCGCTGAAGGACTTCATCATCGTCGATGCGGGCATGAATCTGCTACTGCGCCCAACTCTCTACGAAGCTCATCATCGCATTTCACCGCTGCTCACCGACTCCCAGCAGGTCCGCCAAAGTTTCGATGTGGTGGGTCCCATCTGCGAAAGCTCCGATTTCTTTGCTCGGGATCGCGAATTGCCGACTCCGCAAGCCGGCCACCGCTTGGCCGTGTTGGATAGCGGCGCCTATGGGCGAACAATGTCGAGTGATTACAATCGCCGAGGCCCGGCTGGAGAATTTTTCTTCGCCGAAGGTCAAATCACCGGCTGATTCGCCGCCTGAACCAAGTCGAATTTTCTCCGAACACAATCCCAACTGGCCAATTCGCTCAGAATCCTCGAATCCTCTCCCCGTCACGCCAAGGCCATGTCCAGGCCCAACAAACCGGGGGGGGGGGTTCTATGTTTCGTTCGTTTTCGATCATGATGCTTTCGCTTTTGCTCTTTGTCGGCTCGCAGGCCGAAGCCGCACTTCGCGCCAGCCTCACCCCACAAGGACCCGACATCGAAGCCGCCGAGATCTATGCGATCTCGGGGCGCAGCTCGCGCACTTCGCCTGCGGCAATTTTCGATGAAGTCGGCAAGCGCATTCGTCAGGACTATTATCGCCGCTCTTATGAGGTCGATGGCTACTCGCCTGTGGCCTCGACGCCCGAAGCCGCCGTTCAAGAACTTCTCGCTTCAAAAGGCGAGTGGGGCGGCCTGAGCGCCGACAGCGAGGCCGAGCTGCGCGCTTGGATCCGCGATCATCGCGTGCAAGAAGCTCAGATCGTCGGTCTTTCAACGAACTACATGAGCGGCACGGGCCTCGAAGACCTCTACTACTTCTTGAGCGAAACTGAAGATCTGGTGCTGGTGATTCGCGCCTTCTGGTATGCCGAGTAACGAAGACTCCTGCGGAGCGCTGCGCCGCCCCGCGCAAGCAACTTGGTGCGGAGCAAAGTGCGTTTTGCTCCGCACTCGTTTGAACTGCTCAAGATCTTGGCCCAACCTTCGCTGAGCCCAACCTTCGCTGAGCCCAACCTTCGCTGAAAGGATTGCCCATGCCGACTGCGGATATGTCGAAAGCGGAAGTGCCGAACACACCGTCGAACACACAGCCGAACCAACCGATGACCGCGAACTCGACATCCATTCCCCTTCTGCAGGCGCTGAAGGCGGCGACAGGACTTTATCGCGGCGAAGGTTTGAATCACGAGGGCGAAAGCTTTCAAGCGCGCTTTCTTCTCGAAGCACAGTTGGATGACAGCCTGATTGAATTGCGATTTCGCGCGGAAGACACGGAGCAAGCCTTCCATGAAGAGCGCACTTGGATCAGCGAGGACTTGGCTCAGCCGGGCCTTTGTCTTTGGACGGTGTCGACCAACACGCCTGGTGTGTTGCGCCTGCCATTGGTTGAACTAACGCAAGACGGATCCTACTCGACGCGTGCCGTGTTTCGCCTCGGCGATCCCGAGGACATGAGTCGCTTCCGCGAGGAAATCACGCTGGCCCTACGTCATGATGGCGGCATCGAATACGTCTACGCATGGGCTGTGCCGCATGAAAAGTTCGCGGTGCGATCGCGCTGCTTGCTTCGCCCAACAACTCCTCAATGAGTCGTGAGAATTCATTGCGCAGTCGGCGGCTCGTGTTAGTCTTGGGCTTCACCTTGAAATGAACGAATTTGCGTTTTGATCGGGAGGACTTCGATGTCAACGGCCGCTTTCTGGACCAAAAACTATCCCAAGGGCGTTCCTGTCACCATTGATGATCAGGTCAACAAGTACAAATCCGCGCTCGACGTTTTCGAAGAGGCCGTCGGCCGTTTCCCCACTCGCCCCGCCTTCACCTGCATGGGGCGCACGCTGACCTTCAGCGAGCTCAATCGCAAGGCCGAGACCTTCGCGGCATTTCTGCAAAACGAACTGAAGATGAAAAAGGGCGAACGCATCGCCATTCAAATGCCGAATGTGCTGCAATACCCGGTCGCGCTGTTCGGCGCACTGAAAGCTGGCCTTGTCGTCGTCAACACCAACCCGCTCTACACCGAGCGCGAGATGAAGCACCAATTCAACGACGCAGGCTGCACTGCGATTGTGATCGTCGCGAATTTCGCGCACAACCTACAAAAGATTTTGCATGAGACCAGCGTGCGCCATGTGATCGTCACTGAGCTAGGCGACATGTTGGGCTTTCCGAAATCGCTGATCGTCAACAGCGTGGTCCGTTACGTCAAAAAAATGGTGCCGGACTTTTCCCTGCCCGAGGCCATTCCGTTTCAGCAAGTGCTCAAACGCGGAGCTGAGCTGACTTGGACACGCGTGCCGATGGAGCTCGATGAGATCGCTTTTCTTCAGTACACCGGCGGCACCACCGGTGTTTCCAAGGGTGCGATGCTCACGCATCGAAATATTGTCTCCAACATGGAACAAATCCGCGCGTGGATGCTTCCCAAACTCAAAGAGGGCGAAGAAGTCGCGATTTGCGCCCTGCCGCTCTATCACATCTTCGCATTCACGGTGAACGCGCTGGCGCTGGTGAAGTACGGAGCTGAGAATATCCTCATCACCAACCCGCGCGACATTCCGGGCTTTGTGAAAGAGCTGGGAAAACACAAGTGGACCGTCGGCACCGGCGTGAACACGCTCTACAATGCTTTGCTCAATAATCCTGAGTTCCAAAAACTCGATTTCTCGAACGTGAAAATTTCTGTTGCCGGCGGCATGGCCTTGCAGGCCGCTGTGGCCAAGCGCTGGAAAGAGGTCACGGGCACCACCATCGTCGAAGGCTATGGCCTCACTGAAACTTCACCTGTGGCCAGCTGTAATCCCATCGATGGCACGGATCGCGCCGGCATGATCGGCCTGCCGCTGCCTTCGACCTTCATCAAAATCATCGATGACAACGGCCAAGACGTGCCGCTGGGTGAACGCGGTGAAATCGCCATCAAGGGCCCGCAAGTCATGAAGGGTTATTGGCAACGTCCGGATGAAACTTCAAACGTCATGACCAAAGACGGTTGGTTCAAATCTGGAGACGTCGGCATCATGGACGCCGACGGTTTCACCAAGATCGTCGACCGAAAGAAGGACATGATTTTGGTGTCGGGCTTCAACGTTTACCCGAACGAAGTTGAAGATGTGATCGCTAGCCATCCCGGAGTACTTGAAGTCGCGGCCGTCGGCGTGCCGGATGAAAAGTCCGGCGAGGTTGTGAAAGTCTTTGTGGTTAAGAAAGATCCGAACCTCACCGCTGAGAGCGTGATTGAACACGCACGCGCGGGACTGACCGCTTACAAAGTTCCAAAGTCCGTGGAGTTTCGAAACGAACTGCCCAAAACCAATGTCGGAAAGATTTTGCGTCGAGCACTTCGCGAAACTAAGGCTTAAGCCCGACCCACGCATCGCACCTCGCATGGCGCCTCGCCTCGCGAGTCTTGCATCCCAAAATCCACCGACCAGGCACTCATGCCTGACACTGAAAACCGGAGTGCGAGCCACTCCGGTTTTGTTTTGTGAAGCGCCATGCTCTTCTCCACAAGTGCCTAAAACCTCAGCGTAATTATCGATCCTCGCTGCTCTGAGCCAAATAAAATTCATGTGGTTCCAATTTGGCGCTTGTCTAAAGTCCAGCGCCAATCCTAGCCTGATTTTCGTCGCATTCACTGAAGAGTGCGAGTCGACATGAAGTCGATACTCCCCGAGCGCCTGTAGCGGCGCTCTTCCCAGGAGTCGCAGAGTGAAATCGCCTCTCACGGATCATCGAATCCAAAGAGGTAGGGGAAACAAAGCTCATGAGTGCGCAGCACGCTGAGCTTCGACGACCCTGGCCGGACGACTTGCGAAGAGTCGTCGAACATAACAAGGAGGTTCGTATGTTCGTTCAAGGAAGTGATTCAGGTCGAAATGTCCTTCGACAATTGAGCCGTGATCTCACGCTGGCCTTGGCCGCGATGCTGATGCTCATCGCAGGACAGGCCGAGGCCGCAGGCTCGCCCGGATCTGGCAAAGTTTCGCACAAGCCCTACGTCATTTACGGCAATGATGATCGCCTCGACGTCTTTGAAGAGACAGATGCGGCTCGACGCGAACTCGCTCGCAGCGTGGTCGCCTTGGTGCCAGCGAACTCGCTCAAACCGGCCGGCATGGGCTATCGCCTGCAAGCCGGAACACTTCAACAGGAAGCTGGGGTTTGCTCGTCGGAAAAATTCGCTGACCAAATCATTCCCGCATTTTGCTCAGGCGTTCTGGTGGCGCCGAATGTGATCGCAACAGCTGGTCACTGCGTGCAGGATCCGAACTTCTGCTCGGGTGCAAAATTCGTCTTTGGTTTCAACATTGATTCGCGTGGCAAAGATCCCGCGCTGGTTGATGCGGACCAAGTGGTGAGCTGCAAAAAAGTGATTCACTCCGAGGTCAACGGCATGGGCGCTGACTTCGCGCTGGTCGAAATCGATCGCCAAGTGACCAATCGCCCCTCTTTGCCGCTGAGTCAGCGCCAACACCAAGTCGGCGAAGGCGTGTTCGTCATCGGTCACCCCGTCGGCTTGCCCGCGAAGATCGCCGGTGGCGCTGAAGTTCGCCGACAAACTGGCGACTACTTCATTGCCAATCTCGACACCTTCGGTGGCAACTCGGGCTCAGCAGTGTTCGACGCGAAAACAAACAGCATCGCGGGTCTCTTGGTCCGCGGAGAGCGCGACTTCACTCCGCGCGGTGGCTGCCAAGTTTCCTTCCGCTGCCGCATCAACGGCTGCCGAGGCGAGGATGTTTCTAACGCCGACAGCATTGCGACCAAGCTGCGCGAGTTCCAAAGCACACAGCCCTAAATCTGAGATGACAGACTTTGATTCAAGCGCTCCCTCATACGGAGCGCTTTTTTTATGTTTTGGATGTGGAGGCTTCGAGCGGCGGTTGGCGAGCCGCAATCGATGTCACATAAAGGCCTAAGAGCGCCGGCAAGAAAAAGCCGGCGTACTGCCAGCGAAGATAAACAAAGGCGCCGACGGTCGAGCCCAACATAAATGATAAGATGCTGCCGAGACGAAGCACGGCCACGCGCTTTTCAGTTTCGCGCCGAGCATCCTGCGAAGGCAGCGCCCACCATCGCACCAGTCCAATACCCAAATCCGTCGTCGCACCCGTGAGGTGAGTGGTTCGAAGCGTTGAGCCTGACGACGAGGTCAATGCCGCATTCTGCAGTCCGCTGGCCATACACAAAAGCGCGAGCAAAAAGTAATCGCGCGAGATCACCAGGCTATGTCCGAACTCACCCCACCAACCCGCAACGCCCACACCGGCACTCACAAAGAGACACAGGCTCGCAAGTCCCATAACCAGCGCGTAGCGAGGCGATCTGCCTTCATGCAAACGCCGATCGACGAAGTAGGCCGAGATCATCACGCCGAACAAAAAGTAAATCGGCACCGTGATCACACCAAGCGCATCGAGCCAGCGCATTTCCGCGGCTTCAATTCCCGCGAGAGTCGCGAAGCCGGTCACGTGTGAGACAAAACGATGGCAGGCTAAGTAACCGCCGCTGTTTACATTTCCAGCTACGAAACAAAGCAGTAACCAGTGCGCAACAGTTCTTAAATCAAGTTGGTCGCTGACGCGATGACGGAACATAGGGCCAGAGTACAAGAACAAACGTGCGCTTTCACCATCAGCGGTGTTAACTCAGTCTTAAGGTGAGCTGCCTGTTTTCTTAGCTGCCCCGAGACGATCTCGGGAGACTCGGCGGCCACGTCGAGACGTTTGGATGTGTCGGCGGAGGCGGAAGAGCTAACGAATGACCAGGAACCTCACCGCGTCCGCAAAGTGTCCGTTTAAACGAAAGTACATCTCAGTGAGATACATGGGGTGTCTGGTCGAGTCGCTGAATCGGCGATTCGCGAGAATGCAGGTGGAGGTTCCATGGGAACGAAGTTGTATGTCGGTAATCTTTCTTATTCCACGACTGACGAAAGCCTAGCTGCGGCTTTCACAGCATTTGGAAATGTGGCTTCGGCCCGCGTGATCATGGATCGCGAGACAGGTCGCTCGAAGGGATTCGGGTTTGTCGAGATGTCGACAGATGACGAGGCCAAGGCAGCGGCGGCCGGTATGGACGGCAAAGAGCTGGACGGTCGTTCCGTGAAAGTCGCGGAAGCTCGTCCGCCTGAGAACTCAGTCCGAGGCGGTGGCGGCGGAGGAGGCGGCGGTGGCCGAGGTGGATTCGGCGGACCGCGCGGTCCTCGCGGCGGTGGAGCGGCTCGCGGCGGCTGGTGAGAGTCTCTTAGCGAAAGTCAGTAATTGAGTTGGCGAATCGACCCGGCCTCAAAAGCCGGGTCATTCATTTGGTTTGAATCTTGATTTTCGTCAGACTTGGGGGCTTGCGAGGCCGCCCCGGAGTTGTCATCAAGTCGGCGCTACTTTACTCTCGGCCACAGTCTGTAGCCAAAGTCTGCGGCCAAAGTCCTTGAACTGAGCCACGGGCAAGGCTGAGAGGCCTCTCGACACATCTTTCAAACTCGAAAAAGTGAAATCAATTTGTGAACACGACATTGGCGAACACGACAACTGATGCCCTGACGACGCTTCCGCAATTCTTTCCTTGGTCGGAATACTGGTGGTTCTATCTCGGATTCACGGCCTTTGTGTTCTTGATGCTCGCTCTCGACCTTGGAGTTTTTCACCGCAAATCCCACGCGGTCGGCTTCAAAGAAGCGCTCGGCTGGTCCATCGTGTGGATCTCGATGGCGATCGGCTTCGGCTTTGCGCTGAACGAATATGCCGAATTTCGATTTCTCAATAGCCCGCGTCTGGCGCAGTGGCCGGGGTTTACGCCGGAGATGGCGAATCTCTGGGCCGATCAAGTGACACTTGAGTTCCTCACCGGCTTCGTGATCGAGAAGTCTCTCTCAGTTGATAACCTGTTCATCTTTGTTTTGGTCTTTCGCTATTTCGCGATTCCCGCCATCTATCAGCATCGAATCCTCTTTTACGGCATCATCGGCGCCTTGGTGTTTCGAGCCATCTTCATCGCGATTGGCTCGGCCCTCATGCAGTATCAATGGGTGGCGGTGGTCTTCGGCGTGTTCTTGGTGTTCACGGGGATCAAGTTGGTGTTCGCGGGAGACCAGCAAATTGAGCCCGAGAAAAACCTTTTGGTGCGTGGCCTCAAAAAACTCATGCCTGTAACTACGAAAATCGAAGGGCCAGAGTTCTTCAGCAAACTCTCGGGCCGATGGCATGCGACGCCACTTTTAATCGCCTTGGTGTTTGTGGAGGCAACGGACATTATTTTCGCTGTCGACTCTGTGCCTGCGATCTTTGCGATCACGCGTGAACCGATGATCGTCTTCACTTCGAATATTTTCGCCATCATGGGACTTCGCAGCCTCTACTTCCTCTTGGCCAACGTCATCGACGCTTTCCATCTGCTGAAGTACGGTTTGGCCATCGTCTTGGTGTTTGTCGGCGCGAAGATGGCCTACTTGAACGAAGCCTTTGGCGGAAAGTTTCCGATCTCGTGGTCACTGGCCATCATTGGGGGCGTGATCACGGCCTCAATTGCACTGAGTCTGCTCTTTCCAAAGCGCGACAAGAAATGAAACACGATAAAGGCTGTCACACCAATCTCGATTTGAACACGGCGCTTCGGCGCCTCGAGAGCGCCTTGAAAGCGAAGCGACAGCGGCTCACTGAACCTCGTCGAAAAATTCTCAAAGCTGTCATGCGCAGCAAAGCCCCCTTCAGCGCTGAGGAATTGCACCGCGCTCTCAAACGAGAATTGGCTGTCGATTTGGCGACGGTGTACAGATCTCTTCAGCTCTTACAGAGCTTGGAGATCATTCATCGCGTGGATCTCTCCAAGGACCACGCGATGTTCGAAGTCGCCGCGATCGATCACGCTCATCACCATCATCATTATGTGGTGTGCAGAAATTGCGATCGTCGCGAGCAACTTCCCAGTTGTGATCTGGAGGCCGTCGAACTCGCGCTTCAAAAACGCGGCTATCAAGAGCTTCAGCATCGGCTCGAGTTCACAGGACTTTGTGGCGCCTGCCGGCTCGAGTTGTCGAAGTCGACTTAGTTTCCACTGCCGGTGTTGGACATTTGACGAAGCTGGTCGGCCATGATCAGCGCCCCCATCAAGAGCACCATCCAACCAAAACCGCGCTTCAGCTTGGCTTCCGGGACACGCGGAGCCAGCTTCAATCCCAACGCCATGCCGACGAGGGCCACAGCACTGAGGCTCAACAACAAACCCCATTGCAAGTTGGCCTGAGTCTGCACATCTCCCAAAAAGCCAAGCAGAGATTTGACCGCGATGATGATGAGAGATGTACCGACCGCCACGCGCATCGGTAGCCCCACAAGAATCACCAAAGCGGGGATGATGAGAAAGCCTCCTCCGGCTCCGACAAAGCCCGTGACTCCGCCCACCAAAAGCCCTTCGAGCGCAATCAGCGCAAAGCCTGATTTGTGGAGAGAGCGCGGCGCCTGGGTCGGCGCTTTGTTCGCCGTGCTGGCTTGAGGTGACCTGAGCATCGACCAAGACGCCAGCAGCATGAGGGCCGCGAAGACACCCATGATGAGAATGGGCTTAGAGAGTGCCACACTCGCCGATTGCCAGATCGGATCTGGAACTCTCGGCATCAAATAGGCGCGTGTGAGATAGACGCCGATGAAACTCGGCGCCGCAAAGGTGAAGCCGGTGCGCCAGTCGACATCGCCGCGACGATGATAGCCCCAACCACCGAGCAAAGACGTCGAGCCGACGATGAAGAGCGAGTACGCTGTGGCCAATACGGGGGCGATGCCGAAGAGGTAAACGAGAATCGGCACAGTCAGGATGGAACCGCCGCCGCCGACCAGTCCTAAGGTGATTCCCATGAGAAGAGTGGCCAAGTATCCCATCCATTCCATGCATCACCTCGTCGCGGAAGCCGCGGCATCCAAGGGACCAACTCACTTCGAACCCGGAAATCGCGGGCCAATGAATTTTTCAAACGCATGATAGGCGAACATTCCCGCAAGCATCGCCAAAACAAAGATCGCCGGCTTCGCCGTAAAAGTCGCAAGCGAGGTGATCGCGGGCCCCGGGCAGTAGCCCGCCAAGCCCCAACCTGCACCGAACAATACTGAACCGAGCACAAGGCGAGGCGTGATGAGTCGCGAGGTGGGCACATGCCACTGTTGATCAAGAAGTGGATGCTCCAATCGGCGAATCAAGGGATAGGTGAAGGTGCTGATCAAAAGCGCGCCCCCCATCACAAAGGCCAGAGCCGGATTCCAATCTCCGGTTAAATCTAAAAAGCCGATCACCTTCCCAGGCTGCGTCATCCCGCTGATCACAAGACCCACGCCAAAGATCAATCCCACAACGGCGGCCGCCAACACATGACTGAGCTTTTCTTGATACTTTGACATTTCAGTTCCCTCCAAACCAGGCGCGAACGACAGCCACCAACACGAAGCCCGAGGCCATAAAACTCAATGTCGCCACGAGACTTCGCGGCGAAAACCGCGACAAGCCACAAACTCCGTGACCGCTCGTGCATCCTGATCCCATCAAGGTGCCGAAGCCGACCAACAATCCGGCTATGATCGTCGTGCCCATGTCGGCATCTGTTGTGTCGATGAAACGCTCCGGGCCCGACAGCGCCAACATCACCACGCCACCTAAGAAGAGCCCCAAGGTGAAGGCCACCCTCCAATACCAATCTCCGCGCGTCAGTTTCAGCGAATGGCCAATGATGCCGGAAATGCCGGTCACCCGGCCGTTCCACAACAGCATCAGCGACACCGCGACACCAATGATCACGCCACCTATGGCGGCCATCATCACTTCGTTCAAATCCCAAACCACATTCATCGCACTTCTCCCCTTAGTTTGAAGTCTTCTGGGACGGGAACTTCAGCTCGTTCCATCTGAGCATTCCGCCTTGCATGTTGATCGCGAACTGAAAGCCTTTTTCTTTGGCCATCATTGTGGCTTGGCCGGATCTTCCACCGCTTCGACAAATGAACACCACTTCCTCGGCGCGATCCGAGCTGGCCAGCCACTGTTCCAGTTCAGGTCCGAGCGTCACCAATCGAGAGCCTTGAATGTGCCCGAGTTCGCCGGTGAACTCGTCGGGTCGTCGCACATCAATGAGCCTCACGCTGTTGGCGCGCGACTCGCGAAGCGCGCGCTCAAGATCCTCGCAAGTGATCTCGGGAATGGCATTCACAGTTTGCGGATGAAATACGCGCCCGTCGCCGCGCAGTCCGCATTTCATATTCGCGGGCAAGGCCTCGTGAATCTTCTTCGGATAAGCCAAACGAAGTTCCGACATAATTTTTTTGAAGTCTTCCAAACTGCGCCCGCCGCCCACGCGCGGGTTGTGTTTCTTTTCGGCGCCAATCGTCGATGAAGTTTGGCCTCGGTAATCATGGCCCGGATACACGACGGTGTCGTCGGGCAATGTGAAGAGGCGTTCAGTGATGCTGGCGTAGAGTTTTTCGGTGGAGCCTTGTTGGAAGTCCGTTCGTCCTGTGCCGCGAATCAAGAGCGCATCGCCGGTGAACACCTTGAATTCATCATCCGGAGTCTTGAGCAAAAAGCTCATGCAGGCATCGGTGTGCCCGGGGGTCGCCAGCGCCGTCAGCGTGAAAGAACCGATCTGCAGCTGTTGACCGTCGCTCAAGCGCAAGTCACAGCAAGGGACTTCGGCCCTTTCACTGACCGCAGTCTTAACCTGCATGCGCTCGCGAATGAGACCGGCGCCCGTCACGTGATCCGCGTGCACATGTGTGTCGAGGACATAGAGAAGCTTCAGTCCCAATTCGTCGATGAGCTTGAGATCACGATCCACGGTTTCTAGGACAGGATCGATGAGCACAGCCTCGCCCGTTCGGCGATCGCCGATGAGGTAGGTGTAGGTTGAGGACTCATGTTCAAAGAGCTGATGCAAAATTAAATCTCGATTTCGACTCGACACTTGATCCTCCTCGGGAACTCGGCCCGCCTTCAACACCGACAAATCCGCTTGCTCGCCTCGCACACTCACCCAACCTTGCCGACACCAATCTCGCAAATCACCACGCAGAACGACAAGTCGCGGGTCGATGCCGCGAAGTTCACTGGCCAAGGCCTCCGGCGACTCGCCGATGACGACGTGGAGTCGGTCCATCCCGCGCTCCGCCTTGAGTCCTTCGCGCAAAGCTTCAAGCGTCACGCGCTGGGCTCCCGCAATCCGACAGGCGGCAAAAGCTTCGGCTGTGCGGAGATCCCAAAGTCGCAAGGCCTCGGGCTCGGTGCTCCAGAGATTCGCCAACTGTGTCAGACTGAGAAATTGCACCGAGTCCATGAACTCAGCATGCACTGAAGTCCACAGGCCCGGTTATGTCCGCCGACACAATTGCCGCCCGGCAAATCTTAATTCCCGCGACCTAGTCCCCAATTCCCCACTGAAATTAAGGTGCGTTGCTCGTTTTCTGGTAGGTCTCCAACGCGGCCGGAGTCTGCAACTCAGTCGGAATGAAGCTGCGATCCAAAAAGTCACTCAACTTCAAATCGCGCTCAAGAATTCCGACTTCCCGACCCAGATCATGAATGCGCATCATTTCTTCATCCGTCGGCGCCAATGTGCGGTAGCTCACGCGATCTGGCGGTTGATGCAGGACAAAGTGGATGAGCTTTTCGTCTTGGCGAAAATAGGGCGCCACAAGATTCGCGGCTTCGTCGCGATGAGTTTCAGCCCACTCACCGCTCTCCGCGATGCCGCGAACCAAATCGCGGACCACTTCAGGCTTTTCATCCATCAACTTTTGGCTCACGACCAACACACAAGAAATGAACTGCGGCCAGATGTCTTTCGCGTGATGAAGCACGCGGCCCGTGCCTTTGACTTCGGCCGCAGCGGCGTGGGGCTCACCGACAAAGTAGCCCGCGATACTTCGCGCCGCGATCGCCCCCGGCATATCGGGCGGCGCCATCTCAACGAATTCGAGATCCGTGGGGCTCATGCCCAGGTCCTTCATGAGCTTGCGGATGACTAAAAACTGATTGCTGTAGCGCGAGGGAATCGCAAAGCGCTGACCCTTTAGGTCGCGCAGATCTCGTGCGGGATTATCTTTATGAACAATGACAGTGCTGCCGTCGCGATGACCCAGGTAAACGATTTTCGCCGCAACACCTTGCTCGACCAGTTTCATCGCCAAAGGCGCAACAAAGAAAGTCGCATGCAAGCGTCCCGACTTAAAGGCCTCGGCCACTGTCGGCCAATCCGTGAATCGCTTTGAAATATAATGGAAACCCGTCGAGGTCTTGGTGGCAAAGTCCGTCACCGGGCAAGTGAGATGGCAAGTCACCGGCAAAAATCCCACTTCAAGCGCCTTTTCTTGTTCCGCTTGCTGATCTGGGTCCATTGCCCTGAGAACCAGAACCGCCACCAACACTAGGCCGATCAGCGTCAGACCGACTAAAAAACTCTTCTTCATCTTGCGACCTCGGCTTGTTCGCTCTCAAGGGCGAACTGGTTGAGTTTTTGAAAGCTTTGTTGAAAGTCCGCGCCCGTCATTTGCCGAGGGATCTCGCCTTGGAGGCGAAGCTCGTTTTTCACTTGGCAGGGATTGGGAGCCAGAATCAAAACGCGGTCCGCAACTTGCGCGGCCTCGAGCAAATCATGCGTCACCAGCACAACTGTCGTTCGGCGCCGACGCAAAATCTGAAAAGTCTCCTGACGGACACGCACGCGTGTCAAAGCATCAAGTGCGGAGAAGGGTTCGTCCATCAACAAGATCTCCGCACCCGCCAAAAGCGCGCGCGCCACTTCGACTCTTTGCCGAAGTCCGCCGCTTAGCTCGCGTGGAAATAGCGACATATGCGAGCCGAGCTGAAAGGCTTGAATCAAAGCCTCGCGCTCGTGCTCCGCACTCTGGGAGGCACCGAGCGCGTAGGTCATCGCAAACTGCAAATTCTCTTCAACGCTGAGCCAAGGCAAGAGCGCGTCTTTTTGATAAATCACCAGAGTCGGACCTTGACGGCGAACTTCTCCGGACTGCGGTTGCAGATGTCCCGCCATCAAATGCAGCAAAGTGCTCTTACCCACAGCCGAGGGACCGACAAGCGCCAAGATCTCACCGCGCGGAATCTTCAAATTCAGACTGGAGCTTTTGGACAAAATGGCTTCCCGCCCCGGATAGGCAAAACTCAGATCGCGAAGTTCGAGCGCGGCATCGGTTTCAGCCATTTTTCCATCTCCATCGAGGCCGACTTTGCATCCAGCGAAGTCCGCGATCCATGCACCAACCCGTGGCGCCAATCAACAACATGTAGAGAATCACCAAATCAATGCGCATGCCGTTTCGAGCGTCGTGAATACCAAATCCAAGCCCTTGTTTTCCAGCGATCATCTCCGCGGCCACCATCACCACCCATGCCATTCCGAGCATCACACGCATGGCCGTCAAAAGATCCGGCCACACCGCCGGCAAAATCACTTCCAACATCGTGCTACTTCGACTCAAGCGAAAATCCTGCGCCACGCGAGGCAAAAGCTGCGGCATGTTTTCAAGCGCCGACATCGTCGCGATCGTCATCGGAAAAATCACCGACACAAAAATCAAAAACACCACCGGCAAATCGCCGATGCCAAACCACAAGATCGCCAAAGGAATCCATGAAATCGGCGACACAAAACGGAGAAAGTCCACGAGGGGTCGGAGCGCAGAACGCATCGTCGCATTCGCCCAGCACAAAGTCCCCAGCCCAATTCCCAGCACCATCGCAAGCCCCGCCCCCAACAAGATCCGACTCATCGAGGCCCACCAGTCCGCCCACAACCGCTGACTTTGCCACTCGCTCAAAAACGCCCGTGCGACATCGACGGGCGTTGGCCACACTGACGCGGCGTCACTCGCCGTGGCCCACCACCACAAAGCTCCCAGCAGGAAAACACTGACAGAGGGGAGCAAAAACTGATGACTCACTCGCTGAACATTCACAGTTGACCCTCACGATGATCCTCGCCAAGCGCCAACAAAGCGGCGCGATCCAAAACTTGAATCTCACGTCCACTTTGCGCGATCCATCCTTGCTCTTCAAACTTCGCCAAAGTTTTTATGACCGTCGAAACCGTGCTGCCACAGAAGCTGGCGATTTCCGCTCGAGTCCACCGATGATTCCCATAGCGCTCTTTCAAATACACCACAGCTTCCGCCACTCGCGAATGCACGTCGGCCTCAAGCCAATCAATGCGCTGGCGCTCAGCTCGCCCCAAATCGCGCGCCAGCTGCTGAAGTAAGTCGCGCGACACTTCTCCATCACGGCCCAAAACATGGGATAGCTCTTCGATCCTCACGCACTTCACAACGCTCTCTTCAAGCGCCATCGCGTCCGCATGATAAGCTTCTTGCGCGAGAACCGAGCGGTGCCCGAAAAAAGTTCCCGCAGCGAATAATCGCAATAAATGCTCGGTGCCCGATGGCGACACGAGAGTCAGTCCCACCAAGCCGCTTTCGATCGCGAATAAGTGTGTCGGCCGATCACCCGCCGAATAGACGCGCTCACCACGACGATACTGCCGCCGCTCGCCCGGAGTTTGCGAAAGCCAAGCTAAGAAACGCATGAGCCGACGCTAGCACAAGCCGCAACCCGAGCCCAAACTGAGTTCTCATGAATGATCGTGATCGGCTTAACCGAGTTTGGTTTTTTGCCGCGAGCCCACAAGATAGGGCTCGCTCGTCGCCGTTCGCGAGGCCTTTTCTGTCCCGGAAAAGCAGCCATGCAGGGCGCAGTTGTGTTGATGGGCAGAGTTCTGTGATCCCACTGCAGCGCCGCGCTCGGCGCGCGATCGTCGGATTTCTTGTTGAGCCTGCGATTGAGCTTGCTGGCGACGCTCAGCGGACTCGGCCTTGCGGAAGCCCTCGCCTCGAACCGAGATCTGGGGAGCTGACATCACGCGCTCGCAAGCCTGCCCACATTCTGGACATTCGCTATGTGCCGGCTCGGAGATTTTTTGCAGGTCCATGAAGCGACCTCCACAAATCTCACACTTCCCGCACTTCGGCTCGTACTCATAGAAAGGCATACAGACAGTCTAACCCATGCCGCACACGCAAGCGTGGGTTGACGAAGTCGAGGTGCCGACTCCTGGCCTTTTGCAGTGCGTCCAATGATGCCAGACCTAGGTCGAATCTGCGAAACCAAGACGTTCTCAAACACATTTGGAAATTGAACTCGCGCGTTCGATGCGTCGGTCTGGGGCGCCTTTCTCGGCCGTCGGTCAAAACCTTCGACGCGATTTCAACTTTCTGTTCGGTGGCGGCCCTCAAGCGGGCCAGTGAGAGACAGCTGCGGACTTGGCGCGAGGAGAAACTTCGCAACTTGTTTCGTGACTTTGAATGGGGAGCGAAAAAGCAAAACTCGTCAGCGCGTGCTGACGACAAAATAGTTAACTTCTCGGCGCATACAGCACGAGATCAACAGGAACGAGGACGCGATCATGCTCGAGCAAATTGGAATCATCGCACCGATCACCGGCGCGGTGGGTTTGGCCTTCGCAGGTCTTTTGTATTTCATGATTCAAGCACAGCCGGCCGGTAACGACCGCATGCGTTTCATTGCGGATGAGATCAACAAAGGTGCGATGGCCTTCTTGCGCGCCGAGTACACGATTCTATTGGGTTTCGTGGTGATCGTCGCAGGTCTCTTGTTCTGGAAATTTGATGGCGAAACGACTTCAGCCTTTATCGCTGGTGCGGGCGCTTCGGCACTGGCGGGATGGCTCGGCATGATGGCCGCAACCAAAGCCAATGTTCGCACCGCCGCTGCCGCAAAAGACAAAGGCGAGGGCGCAGCCCTGCTTGTCGCATTCCGCGGTGGCGCCGTGATGGGCTTGGCGGTTGCAGCTCTGGGCTTGATCGGCTTAGGCGGCTTCTACATGCTCTTCGTTTCGCATCCTGAAAATGTCGCAAGCCTCTCGGGCTTCTCGATGGGTGCATCGTCCATCGCGCTGTTTTCGCGCGTGGGCGGCGGCATCTTCACCAAGGCCGCTGACGTCGGATCTGACTTGGTCGGCAAAGTCGAAGCCGGCATTCCTGAAGACGATCCGCGAAACCCTGGCGTGATCGCCGACAACGTCGGTGACAA
>DDUL01000011.1:0-12669 GCA_002344785.1 Bdellovibrionaceae bacterium UBA2339 | reverse complement strand
CGCCGACAACGTCGGTGACAACGTTGGCGACGTGGCCGGCATGGGTGCCGACATTTTCGAATCTTATGTCGGTGCCATGGTGGCCGCGATCACCATCGCTGCGACCATGACAGCTGAAGCTATGGCGAAACTCCAAGGCGGTGAAGGCGCGCAATTGATGCTGATGGGCTTGCCGCTCTTGCTGTCAGTCGCCGGCATGATCTCTTCGCTCATCGGTATTTTCGGCATGAGCCTCTTGAAAGGCCTCTCGCCTGCAAAATCACTGACGGCTGCGACAGTCATCGCCTCGGTGGCGTTCTTGGCTGCAGCTTACGCGCTGACGGAGAAGTTTGGATTCTCGATGGGCGTGTTCTGGGCGATCTTGATCGGCTGTGTTTCGGGATTGATCATCGGTAAAGCGACCGAGTTCTACACTTCGGCATCGCCCGTATTCCGCGTGATGAAGGCCTCGCTCACAGGTCCCGCGACCAACATCATTTCCGGCATCGCCGTAGGTCTTGAGTCTTGCGCCATTCCTTTGATCGCCATCGCAGCGGCCATCGGTCTGTCGTATCAGCAAGCTGGCCTCTACGGCATTGCCCTCGCCGCTGTGGGTATGCTCGCCACCGTCGGTGTCACCATGTCGGTCGATGCTTACGGTCCGATTGCCGACAACGCTGGTGGTATTTCTGAAATGTCGGGTCTTGGTCCCGATGTTCGCAAGATCACGGATGGCTTGGATGCCCTTGGCAACACCACAGCCGCCGTCGGCAAAGGTTTTGCGATCGGTTCAGCGGCACTGACAGCGCTCGCGTTGTTTGCCGCATACGGCGCGGCGGTCGACACCGTCCGCTTGGCCGCTGGCCAAGAGCGCATCGTCATGGACATCACCAACCCGAACGTCGTGATGGGTCTTTTGTTGGGCGCGACAGTGGTGCTCTTGTGCGCCGCTATGACGATGACCTCGGTGGGTAAAGCCGCTTCGCAGATGGTGGAAGAAATCCGCCGTCAGTTCCGCGAAATCCCTGGCTTGCTCCAGGGCACAGGCACACCGGACACAGCTCGCTGCGTGGAGATCTCCACACGCGCGGCGCTCAAAGAAATGGTTCTCCCTGGCGTGCTCGCCGTTGTTTCACCTGTTGTGGTCGGTCTCATGATCGGCGCAGCGGGCTTGGGTGGCATGCTCGCTGGCGCGACACTCACAGGCGTGACACTCGCTTTGCTCATGTCCAATGCGGGTGGTGCATGGGATAACGCCAAGAAGTACATCGAAAAGGGCGAGCTCGAAGGCCACAAGAAAGGCTCGGAAGCTCATAAGGCCGCTGTGACCGGCGACACCGTCGGCGACCCCTTCAAGGACACAACTGGCCCTGCGATGAACATCTTGATCAAGCTGATGTCGATCGTGGCTCTGTTGCTGGCACCTGTGATCGCTCTCATGTAAGGCCCGAAGCCAGACCTGAGATCAGACCTGAAATCAGATCTGAGATCAGACCTGAAATCAGACCTGAAATTAGACCTGGCTCGAGGCTTAAGTTCGCAAAAATTGACACAGACCGCTTTCCGGCGGAAACCAGGGGCTCTATGACAGAGCCCCTTTTTATTGATTCACCCATGGAAGAGATTCGCCTCACACAAACCGTTCAAAAAGGCGGTTGTGCGGCAAAACTCGCAGCCGCGGAACTGCGTCGCCTGCTTCAGAAGGTCAACTTCCCTCCAGCCCCAGCGGATCTGCTCATCGATGGCCGCAACTTTGACGACGCCAGCGTTCAACGACTGACTCCAGACCTTGCCCTGGTCAGCACGCTGGATTTCTTTACTCCCATCGTCGATTCGCCACGCGCCTTCGGTGCGATTGCGGCGACCAACGCCCTCTCGGATGTCTACGCTATGGGCGGACAGCCGATCACCGCACTTGGCATTCTCGCTTTCCCCGTCGCCACCTTGCCCGATCAAGTGCTGGTCGAAGTCATGCAAGGAGCCTGTGATCAGTTGAAACTGGCTGGCGTATCGCTCTCAGGCGGGCATTCGATCGACGATGACACTTTGAAGTTTGGCTTGTCGGTCAGTGGCCTCGTGCATCCGGAAAAAATTTGGAGCAACGCCGGCGCGCGCGATGGGGATGTGCTGATCCTCACCAAAGCTCTCGGTACAGGAACAATTTCGGCCGCGATGAAACGCAATGCGCTCAGCGAAAAAATCGACGAGCAAGCGCAGGTCATGCGAACCGCAATTGCGTCCATGTGCCAACTCAACGACGCTGTTCGCCCGCTCGAGGCCGCTGGCCTTCGCGAAGCTGTCCACGCCGCAACCGACATCACCGGCTTTGGCTTTGCGGGCCACGCTTGGAACTTGGCCAAATCAAGCGGCGTGCGCTTACTCATTGATGCCGGCTCACTTCCCGTTTTACCCGGCGCCTTGCAGTGCCTGCGCGACGGCTTTCTCACCAAAGCCCATCGCAGCAACAAGTCCTATGTCAGTGAACACTTCGAGGCCACAGGCCTTGATCCCATTACCGAACTGCTGATGATGGATCCGCAAACCAGTGGCGGCTTGCTATTGTCAGTTGCCGCGGATCGCGCCGAAAGAGTATTGCAGGTTCTTCGTCCTCAGTTTGCCGTCGCTGCACAAGTCGGGCGCGTGCAAGCACACACCGAGCCCAAATTGGTGATTCGCGCATGAACGAGGTGGCGCTGAAATTCTTGCAGCGCCTGGCACGAGGTGAAGAACTTCTCGATGTGCGCGCTCCGATCGAGTTCGCCGCAGGCCACTTCCCTGGCACCTTCAATCTTCCGCTCCTGAATAATGAAGAGCGCGCTGCTGTCGGCACGGCCTACAAACAAGAAGGCGCGGACGCCGCACTTCGCTTGGGCCAGCAACTTGTCGCTGGTGAAGTTCGCCAATCGCGCGTCGACGCCTGGATCAACTTCTTAAGCGATCGTCCAAACGCGAAAATTTGCTGCTTCCGCGGCGGACTTCGCAGTCAACTTGTGCAAGCTGAGCTTCGAAAGCACGGCATCGATCGCGAAATCATTCCCGGTGGCTACAAAGCACTTCGCCAAGCCAGCGTGGATATTCTAGCGAAGTTTGATTTGCCCATCATGGTCTTGGGCGGCTTAACCGGAAGCGGCAAGACGGAGCTGCTGGCCTCGCAAACTCATTTGGATCTCGAGGCTGCTGCCGAACATCGCGGCAGCGCCTTTGGCGCACGCGGCCTCACATCACCTCATCAAGCTGTGTTTGAGAACCGCGTGGCTCTGCAGATCCTTCGCGCCAGCTCGCACAGCAATCCGATTTGGATTGAAGATGAGTCGCGAACAATTGGTCGCCTAGTGCTGCCTCCACATTTGTTTCAACGTATGCAAGAGGCCAAATTGGCGGTCATCGAGGTGCCGCGCACCGAACGCGCTCAACGCCTGACGCGACAGTATCTGCAAGAGATGTTTGCCGCAGAAGACGGCGCCCGCCCGAACGAGGCTCGGCTACGGGAAATTCAATTCAGCTTGAATTCGAAACTCCAGCAATTGCAAAAGCGACTGGGTGGCTTGGAGACACAGCGGCTCAGCGAGCAACTTGCCGAGTCGATCCGCGGCTTCGCGCTGAGCGGAGAGTTTGCGTGCTTCTGGACCTGGGTCGAGCGCCTGCTCGAGGTCTACTATGATCCGATGTATCTCAGACACCTGGACCAAAATCGTGATCGCATCGTGTTTCGCGGCAATCACGAGGAATGGAAAACTTGGTCGAGGTCACCTCGAGTTTGATCTCTCATTCGCCGATGAGAGAAGTGATGAAAAATCCTGCACAGTCCGCACTCTCAGCATCGTTGTCGTTGGTCAGTGAAAAATTCGCGGCCGAGGCCGTGCGAAGCTTTCAGCCCGGCGAAAGTATCTTCGTCGAAGGCGATGACTCGCGCGAAATGTATGTGGTCGTCGAAGGCGAAGTCGAGATCGTCAAGGCCGTCAAAGGCGGAGAGGTTTCGCTCGCACGTCTGGTGCGCGGTGACTTCCTCGGTGAGATGTCACTCTTAGAATCACTGCCAAGATCGGCCACCGCGCGCGCGATCACGCCGGTGCGATTGCTCGCGATTCAGCCGGGCGGCTTCTTGATTAAAATTCGTCGCGACCCCACCTTCGCGTTTGAGCTGATGCAGTCTTTGTCCAAGCGCATTCGATTGACCAACGAAAGTCTGACGAAGGCGCTGGCGACAGGCGTGACTTCAGCTGAAAAGCTCAGCGGCATTCTCTCAGGCGCCGAGTTCGCTTCGCACTCCGAGTCTTCGTCAAGCGACACAGCTCCAGGCAAGCGGGAGTCGGCATGATCACGGAGATCAGCACGCGCCGTCTGCTGATCGTATCCGATCTGCATCTCGGCAACCCATTTTCCAAAGCCACGCGACCAACCGTCGAGTTTTTGCGTTGGGCCGCTCAGAACAATTACGATGTGTGCATCAACGGCGATGGCTTTGAAATTGCGCAGGTTTCGTTTTCAAAGATCGCCCGCGATGTGCCGGATGTGTTTCACGCGATTAAGAGCTTCACCGACAAAGGCCGATCGCTCTATTACATCATTGGCAACCACGATATTGTTCTAGAGAACATGCTCAACGATTGGGGCGGCTTCAAGATGGCGCCCTTTCTCAACGTCAAAAGCGGCGGTCGAAGAATTCGCATCGAGCACGGCCATCTCTATGATCCGTCGTTTGTGAACCATCCCGAGCTCTACGAGTTTCTCACTTGGTTTGCCGGCATCTTCTTGAATCTGAGCCCTTCGCTCTACAAGATCTGGATCGCCTTTGAGAAGTTCAAGTCCAAGTATCTGTGGAAATCCAAAGTCCAAACTGGAATTCCCGGCGAGCACCCCTCCTTTTTTGAGGCCGCCTCTGAGCTTTCGCGACGCGGATTTGATACCGTGGTCTTTGGTCACACTCATCACCCAGGACGCGTGGAACTTCCCGATGGTGGCGAGTACTTCAATAGCGGCAGCTGGCTGATTGGCACGCCGATGATTCGCATCGAAAATGGACGCGTGACGCTGGAACGCTGGGAGCGAACTCAAGCTTCGCTTCCCTCGGCCTCCTAATTCCATTGCATCAATTCTGCTTTTCAATTCTGCATTTCAATTCTGTGATTCAGTTCAGCGTTTCAAGTTGAGACGCGTGTCGCGTGCGACTTCGCTCACTCTCGTGTACGGAGCTTGCAATGACCTCAATGGAACGAGCGCAATGCGTAGGTCTCAAGCCTCACTGAAGCGCTCACCCGCAGCCCTGATCCTGCCGAACTCTACGAATTTCGCCCACTTCGGGGTGAACCTAAGAATCATTCATAAAACTCACGCCTATCGAAGTCGACGGAGCTGGCTTTAAGCTCGGCAGCGCTTGGAAAAGCTTCGTACTTCTAGCACCTTAGCCGCCTCACGAGGTCATACTGACAAAGTCCCCTACGCAGAACACAGACAGCAGGCTGCATTCTGTTGCAGCTGAGGCTGGCCCGGCCCCTGCTCTACTCTTCAGTCAGAAGCGTTGCACACAAGGTGTGGCGCCAAAACGAGGAGCACGTATGAAAGACATCAACACTCAAACAGCCCACTGGCCGGTGTTCTATGTGCCGATGAGTTTCTTGATGGCTGTGGTCGCCATGTTGATGATGGGTTGTTCATCCAAACACTCATGGTCGGCTTCGGACTCGGGCGCCTTCACAAAATCGGGCGACACCACGGATGTGGTGCAACCGACGGATCCCAAAGATCCTTCCAACCAGCCGCCCAATGCCGGTCCCGTGCAACCGCCACCCAACATGGATCCGCTCGAGTACGCCTGCAAAACCAAAGCACCTCAGTATCAAACTGTGGATCTCGACTTCGCCGCCAACGCTTCGGACTGCGCCTTTGGTCAAAACGGCAACTTGGACAGCATCGATGGTCGCTTGCAGGCTCGAGCTGAGCAAACTCGCGAATTAAAGCTTCCCGCCAAAACCGCGCTTTGCCACATCCGCATCGATGCTGCTGAAGACAACTTTGTTGCCCATGGGAACTTCTTTGTGAGTCTCAACGCCCACCTGATCGCCGCTTCGTACGACATCTCGGATCGCTCCCAAAGCACCTCGAGCTCCAATCTCCCTCGCTTTGCTTGGGACGAGGTCAAAGGCGAAGTTTTGCGCCCGAGCCGCCACGGTGTGCACTGCGGTCCTAGCGGTCAGTGCTCTTGGCCTTCTGTCGGCGAAACTGGTGCACTTCGCATGAGCTTTCAGCCCGGACTCTTTAACTCGACGGTGGCTCGATCTCCGTCTGAAGACTCCACACATCGCTTCGGCTTGCATGTCGGCGGCGGTGTCGCGAAGTCCTGTCAACATTCGGCCCTCAAACTCAAGATCACAGCACGATTTGTCAGCTTGTAAGACTTGAACGCAACTTGATCGACATCTCGAAATCAGCTTAATTGAGAGAGGCCCGCCACCTCTCTCAATTTTTTTGGCAATTTTTTTGGCAATTTTTTTGGCAATTTTTTTTGGACGAGGCACAAGCTTCCTTGAGACAGAGCCTGAGGAGAAGAACCGCGGCCATGAAACTCCCCCCTGCTTGATTTGGAGACGGACTTTTGAAAACTTCGCGCCCTTACCAACTCAACGAAGAAGAGTTCAGTTTTCAATTCTCGCGCTCCTCGGGAGCCGGCGGTCAGAACGTCAACAAGGTGAACTCAAAAGCGGAGCTACGCTGGGAGATCGCACAGACGGCGAGCCTTCCGCAGGATGTGATCCAGCGTTTTATGAGCCGCTATCGAAATCGTTTAGATGCCGATGGCCTCGTCGTCGTGGTGAGTGAACGCCACCGCGATCGCGAGCGCAATCGTGCCGATTGCATCGAAAAGCTCTGCGAGTGGATCGATAGCGTCTGGGAAAAACCCAAGCCGCGAATCAAAACCAAGCCCACCAAAGGATCAAAGCGCCGCCGCATTCAAGACAAGCGGCACTCCGGCGAAAAAAAGCGCGAGCGCGCGAAATTTCACTATGACCCAACGGACGAAGACTAGGCTGTCTTCAGTCGCCGTCGGCCCATTTGCCGCCGACATATCGACTCAGCAAATCGGCAAGGAGCGACACGCACTGCCCGCTTCCGCCGGGTTCCTGCCAAGGGCCTGAGGCCGAATCTCGCCAAGCGTACAAATCAATATGCGCCCACGGAATATCGGTGCCGGTGACAAAACTCTCCAAGAACAAAGCCGCCGTAATCGCTCCGCCGAATCCATCCGTGCAATTGATCAAGTCGGCAACATTCGACTTGAGTGCGGTCTTGTAATTCTGAAACAGCGGCATGCGCCAAACATAATCGCCACGCTTGAGGCCCGCATCGTAGATCTCGCGCGCCAACTCATCCGAATTCGCAAAAAGTCCAGCGACCTCGGCACCTAGTGCCACTTTGATGGCACCCGTGAGCGTTGCCAGATCAATCAATGCCGCTGGCTTCTCTGTCGCCTTGACCGCAACATCCATGGCGTCCGCTAACACCAAGCGACCTTCAGCATCGGTGTTATGAATTTCAACTGTGCGCCCGCTTCGCGATCGAATCACATCGCCGGGTCGAAAACTTCCTGCACCGACGGCGTTTTCCGCCAAGGGCAAATACACATCCAAGGCCAAGGGCAGTTCCGTGCGAATCGCCCACCAAGCCACAGCAAGTGCGGCGGCCGAGCCTCCCATGTCCTTTTTCATCCAGCGCATTGCTTGGCTCGGCTTGATATCCAATCCACCTGTATCGAAGGTGATGCCCTTACCGACAAGCGCGATCGGTCTGGTCTCGGCTCCGCGCTGATCAGGGCGATAGCGAATGTGCACGAAGCGGGGTTTGACCTCGGCAGATCCGCCAACGGCCAAGAGAAGGCCCATCTGCTCGTGGCGAAGTCGCTCACCTTCCCAAACCTCCACGCTCACTTCATGACGTCGCGAGGTCGAGGCCGCGGCCAAAATCAAGTCCTGCGCCAAATTGGCGTACACCGCGGGCGTGAGCGTACCGCCCGGCATATTGGTCAAGTGCCGAGCCAAGTTCACCGCGACACCGAGGCGGCTGGCGTCGCGCGCGATATTCAAGTTGCTGGTCGCTTTCTTCTCGTCGCTGCCGGAGCGAAGCGCTTGGCCTTTCAATGCCAAAGATGGCCGCGGGCCGACGGGCTTTTGCCCGGACTGTTGCATGTAAGTGTAGCTGGCCATTTCAAGGCCCAGCAAAAAGCCGCGCGCCGACTCCCGCGGCAGATCTTGAAAGTCGATGGCGATCTTTGTGACTTTGCTGGTTTTAGCGGCGGCCCACACCACACCGGCCAAGTCGCGAGCGCGGAGAAAGTCTGATTTGTTCAATGGATCGCGAGTCACCTCGGCCGCTGACGTGGGCGGTGTGAGACGCAAAAACAACCACGGCCCCGTGGCAGCTGAGATTTGCAACGAATCACCTTGCGAGTGATCTTTGAGCCAAGCTTGCAATTGTTGTTGCAGCAATTTGCCCCAGGGCGCCGGCGCCGCCATCTCCCGAGTGATGTCTTTGAGCTGCGCCTTCACTTGCGCGGCCGAACTGGCGATCCAACGAACTTGCAGGCTGGACTTGGCGCGCAGATCGCTGGCGGTGGCGGCCTTGGCCTCGCTCACCCAAGCTTTCATCCATCGTGCCCAATCCAACTCTTCAGCCCAGTTCGCTTCATCCCGCTCTGCTCCTTCAGCACTTCGCCGGGATGAGTTGGTGGTCCGCGCTGGGGCGCTTGAGGCCTTTTTGCTCGCTGAAGTTTTTGGGGTGGCCGATGCCTTCTTGTTTTTGGCGGGCTTTGCTTTTTTTGCCATAGAGCCTCACTTCCTCAGGTCGCGGACTGATCGCTGAATTTTGAGCGCAAATCTTTAGCCTTGAATCAAAGCACAGTGATGGCGGATTGAGGAAGGAATTCAAGAACAGTCCTTGGGCGAACATGCCCGTGGACATTCGCACCGTGCTTGGATAGTCGCAGGGGAAGCTCGAGGAGGGGTTATGAGAGAAGTTCGATTGAATTTTCAGTGGGTTTTGGGGTGCTGCGCGAGTCGCCGCTCCGCAATGCTCGTCATGGCCATCGCCGTATTGTCCACGCTTTCGGCCTGTGCCCCACAGTCTCCTCAGCGCCCACAAGGCGATCCCGGCACCCGCAATCTTCAGTGGCTCGATACTCAACGCCTACCCGTCCTTCCCGCAGGGCAAGTTGAGTTAGGTCGAGCCATGGACGCACGCCGAGGCCTCCGGCATGTGCTCGCGCAAAATCTCGTCGTCGTCGAGATTCTGCCCGATGATGTGCATGGACGTCGCCACCAAAAGTGGGTGGTCGCCTTGGCCGATCAGCGCCGTGTGCAAGTGGTGTTCAATTCTGACTTCGGCCCTCGCGTACCGGTTCAGCTAGGACAGCTGCAAGATGTCGCGGGCGAATACATCTGGAATTCAAAGGGTGGGTTACTGCATTGGACTCACTATGATCCGCGCGGGCGTCGGCCCGATGGTTATGTGCAGATTAACGGCCAAATTTATGGCGACACGCCACCCACTCGCTAAACTTCGCTTCAGAAGGCTTTGTAGCAGCTTCGCGAATCCTTGATCGCGCCATCTTGGGCGTGCAAGTCGCGCGGATGAAAGCCCAAGGTCACGTGGGGATGATACGCGGTCGGATCAAAATCGCCAGCCGCGCCGCCTTGCTCTTGAAGTGCTAGGTGAATCTCTGAGCGTGCCTTGAAAAGTGCGGCGGACTCGACCACCACAAACCAAGCTTCGGAGCTGGCGAGCGCGAAACGCCCCACACAAATGGCTTTGAGATTGCTTCGCACCTCCTGCGCGTGAGCTTGCAAAATGCTTTCGATGCGCGCAGGCGTCAGACGCCGAAGCAAGACTTGATACTCAGGCGGGGTCAACCAAGTGATGTGTGCTTCACCTCGATGCTGAAGTGGAGCGCGCCCGGCTCGGTCCACGCGATCAAGTTCATTTCGTAGTTGATCAAAGCTGTCCCAAGCCAATTCCAGTGAGGCATATCGAGTTGATGAATCAAACACGTTGAGTGTCGCGGTTTGCAGCGCGAGTTGAACGGCTTGCGACAAGGCATGAGGCACGGCAGTTGGTGAACCGACGCTGCGACTTGCGGACGACGCGGGAACATGGGCGACGGCCTGACCTCGAAGACTTGTACAACTGGCGGCCAACAACGTGAAAGCGATCAATCCACGCATGCCATCCATCCTTTGAGATAAACACCTTGGGGGAAACTCGAAATCGACGGATGATCTTCGCCGTGCCCACCCTTGGCAATCCAATGCACTTTTCGCCCTGAGGCGCGCACTGCATCGGCCAGCATTTGCGCAAACTCCGCCTCTTCAAAAAGTCCGGAGCAAGAGCAGGTCACGAACAGTCCGCCGGGCGCGACGCGCTTGAGTGCTTCGCGATTGACCTTGAAGTAGGCCGCGCGCCCCGTGGGTAAATCTTTTTTCTTCTTCACAAATGCCGGCGGATCACAAATCACCACATCGTAGTGAGCCACGGGTAAATCTTTGAGACCGTCCAACACATCCATCTTGAGTGCGTGAACTTCCGCCACACGCCATGACGCCGCCTCTAAAGCGCGACGCACGTTTTTCTCGGCGTGCTCAAGCGCCGCTGCCGATGCATCCGCCAAGGTCAGTTCAATGGTGAAGTTCTTTGCCCCTTCCGCGATGCTCGCGCGCTCCGCAGCCAAGGCCGCAAGCTGCACCGACCATTGCCCCACGTAGCTAAAAAGGTCCAAGGTGCGAAGCCCCGCCGTCGAAGTTGCCCGAGTTCGCAGAAGCTCAAACCAAGGCGCCGCGATCAAGCGGAGATTGGCGCGCTGATCCAGAAAGAACCCCGTCTTTTGCCCACCCAAAAAATCAACTTCGTAATGCACAGGAGCCTGACGATCCGCGCGCTCCACGGCAATCCAAGCGTGATGTAAGTCAACGCCCTCGGTGTTGCCGCACACGCGACGCTCAAGTCTCGGTAATCCCTCCATCGCACGCGAGGAAGAATCCTGGGCCCAAACTGTCAACATCGGCGTTTGCCCGCGCCCGCCAAAGGCTTTCGCCAATGAGCCATCGCTCACCAGTTTTTCGAGCACGCTTTGCAGTTCAGGAAGCAAACGGTCCGCTCCGGCGGTCGAACTCTGCAGAACAAAAACTTGTCGCGCGCTCTGCGGACTTTGCTTCTCGTCTTGAATCCAATACCGATCCACGATGAGTCCCGGCAACTGATCGGCTTCACCAAAGAGCAGTCGATGACTCCAGCGATCGACACCACTTCGCCGACGAAGCTCAGCGGCCTCGAGCAAATGCCCCCGCAAAAGTTGTTGAGCGGAAGCCGAGTCCTGCGCATGCAACTGCGGAAGCTGACTCAGTTTGCGAAAAGCAATCAGCGTGTTGGGGTGCCCGTAGCCGTGGGCCAAGAACTGATTGCGCGCATCGCGAAGTTCAACCGGCGCGCCGGCGACATGACCCTTTGGACTTTGGTCGAGATCACTGGAAAAAACCCACGGATGACCGCGATGAAATTTCTTTTCGAGCCCGGCTTTCAAGCGCCAAACTGTGGGGCCTTGGCTTGCGCCTCGCGCGGCTGTGGGCGACGTGGCGGGCGCTGCGCCCTCCGACGACTGCGATTGGAGATCTTTTTGCGAGAAGTTCGACATGCACGCGCAACATCGCGTGCGAAGGATTTCAGGTCAAGCTGGCCCTTAGTTCCGATGACCTTCTTGCAAGCTTTCGTTAGCCTGAAAGTCGATGCGTTTTTTGACGACAATTTTACCATTGAGCCTGATCTTTCAAGCGCTTTTGATGTGGCCGGCTCATGGGCAGCGGGCGCGCATTCGCAGCGTCGCCGTCACCGAAAACCTACGCTTAGCCGCCCCACGAAGCATGGAAGATGTGCTCAGCAAGCGCTGGGTGGGATTGGACTTCGAGGACGATGCAGATCGACGCCGGGCCTTGGATGAGATGCGCCGATTCCTCGCCGCCAAAAGTGCGGGCCAACGCGGAATTGAAAACTTTTGCGCAAACTCCCAGCCTCAGCACCTCACGCACGCACTTTGTCGCTTGGAACGGGACCGCCGGCCTGCTCCCCGCGCGGAAGCCATCGATGCGGCTCAAGCCGCAGCGGTTCAGGCCACAGCTCCGGCTCCGCATCGGCGCGAAGCTGCCAAGTTGTTTCTGACGGAAAACTGGTCGGCCCTCAAAGATCTCCCCTATCAACGCTTGGTTTCCGCAGCAGGCGCCATCGAAACATCTGAAGAAGTGGTCACAGCCTCGCAGCGCGCGCTTCAGTATCTCAATCGCAACTCCGACTGCGCGGCCTCGCGTCCTGCGGCGGCACTCGCCTACAAAATGGAAGAGTTCTTTCCCGATCCGGGTATGGTCGAAACGGCGATTCGCCTCTACGACTATGCCGCGGGCTGCACCACGGATTACGCTGGCGCACAAGCCGCGTATCGACTGGCACTCTTAGAAATCATGCAGAATCGATGCGAGCGTGTGCCTGATCTCATGCTGAAAGTTGAAGGCCATAAGGAAGCTTCGCAGTTTTACTCGCGGGCTAAGTACTGGCGCGCCTACTGTGCGGAAGTTCTCGGGCAGTCCTCGGTCAGTCGCGAGGCCCGTCAGGCCTTGCTGCTTGAGCATCCTTTGAGCTTTCACAATCTCGCAGCCAACG
>DDUL01000031.1 GCA_002344785.1 Bdellovibrionaceae bacterium UBA2339 | reverse complement strand
CAACGACGGATCATTACCATTTGGTGGACCAATGCACGCAATTCAAGGTTCAGCATTTGCTGTCTCAAGTGGCTGCACCGACGGTCAGAACCCTGGTTACTGTAAGGCCCTAATCTTTCCGCATGCAAACACGGGCCATCATACAAACGGATCCGGCATTGATGTTCGCTACCTGAATTCGGACTCTACGCTTCGCGAACGATTCGATCGATTCAATGCAAAGGGTAAACGAGATGCACTTACACAAGTTCGCAATTATCTCGGACAGCTAAGAGAGCTGGACATTGACTGCCTCACTGGGCCGATCCACGATCGGCCTGAAAAATGTATTCACAACGGGCAGCTCAAGTTCACGGGAAAGGAGTGTTTCATGAACCGCGAACTGATCAATTTGGTTCGCACTTCAGACGGTGGCGTTGTTGACGCAGATCCCCTATGGCTACTTGACCCTGAGGCTGGCGACCCAACTTCCCGCCGCCAATCAATACCAAGTCAGAGGTTCTACGAGAACTGTCCATACCAAGAAAGTTTCACCTACAGTTATCAAGCGTCCAGTACTTCGACTCATTTTGCGATCGACGATGTACTTAAGTACCAGTTCGACATGCATAGGGGATTTCGTAGATTGCGCGGCGCAAATATCAAAACAATCTATTATACTAGCGATGGAGGAGGCTTCTCAATTCCTGAAGCCACACACATCCATGCACGTACATTGATCGGAAAAGTATTAAAGCTCAACCTGTCGAAGGCGAATGGAAAAGTCTATTTACATGAAGCGGAGCAATATTTGAATTTTGAGTATCCGCTGTATCGATTCGGTACAGTGGTCCCATCTTACGATCCATTTGGCCTAGACCTTTCTGGCAGCAACAGCCAGTTTGTGCCAAACTCGAATGGTGTTCTCCGAGACGTATCAAGTCACGCTGACCATTTACACATTGAGGCAGATTGAGGATATGGTTATGCGAATCCTTCAAAATTTGACTCTAAATACGTTCCTAATGTGCTCATTCATCGCGCTCCAGACGATGATCTCATCTGTTTCGAGTGGAGCATCCTGGACCGAAAGTGCCTACTCCCCCGAAGAGCGATCGATGGTTCTAACTTTTCCTACTCGTGAATTCTACGTTCACGCCCCCACGCACAGATGGCGTAGAACCGAAATTGAGCACCAAACGCCAGGCCGCCTGCTAAATCCTATCAAGAGCGCCGACCCCAAGAAAGATGAACTGGAGGTCGCCAGATTTACTCTCAAAAATCTGGCCATAAACAAAAGGCTGGTTGCACGAGGCTGTGAGATTTCGGCCGCACAGTCTGAGCGAAATGGACCTTTCGTAATTACTGGAATCGCATGCTCCGGAAAAGGCATGTTCTTCGAGATCGAAGGTGTTAAGTTCGCAGCTTATTACTCGAAACCCGAATTCATCCGGTTCGATCCAAATATTGAGTATGGGGAAACATCTGCACCACTGCCAACTATATATATCGAAGACTATCTTACCACGGCGGAGATTACTCTGGTTGAACCCTACACCACAAAGAGCGGAGCCGTGATAAAAAAGGGAAGCAGATTGGAGTGCAGGCCGGACCAATTGGATCCAAATGGGGTAGTGAAATGCTCGTACGTCGGGTGGCATCCTAATGATGTAAGACCCTACTTCGGCGACACCCGACCACCTGATAAAAACTGACCAAAGAAGAGACAACACGCTACTAGCAACTGTCCCAAAATGAGACAGTCAACAAAAACTCGACCTCCGCCTCAATCCGAGACTTCATTATTCCGATAGGAATTGCATGAAGTCTGTTGGACAGACCCCCAACTCAGCAACCCTCATATTGGCCTGCGCCGCATTCTTGTCCGTGGAAAGCTCGGCGACAGATCAGGCGCACTTCTATGTCACGCCTGATGCTCTCATCATACTGGCTGAACCAAACCAACAAGGCGTGCCTCAAAGAGTCAGGATTCGAGGCCAAGGTAAACTTGTAGAACTGAGTCAGCCGATTGGTCAGCATTACGGTCGCCTTGAAGGTATCGAGTTTCGTGGAATCGCGAACTATAACTTCCAAGCCGCTTGGGACACAAGGCTCCGTGCCTATCAACTCTTATGGGTACAACAAAGTGACGCGATAGAATGGGGCAGGACTGCATCGGAAATTTGCGCCGACCCGAACTTCTTTCACCAGTTAATTGAGGATGCTCGAAGAATTCAGCTCGTAGCTCAAGAAGAGGTTGCTCCACAGTCACAGCTAACGCAGGAAGCATGGCGACGACTACTCGATGAAAGCTGTGAACCTCCTCGAATTTCCCAGGCACAGCGCCAGCGTCTAGAAAGAGTGCTGACAGAAATTTTATCCTCATACAGTCAAAACAGCCCTCCAAATCGACTTCTTCAATGCTACCGACAAAGAGGCTCAGCGGAAGTAGCAGAAGACACCGCTGGAATTCTTGCTTCGACCTTCAATCCAGCTCCAGGCACTAGGACGCGTGCCAAAATTTCGTGTGATCTGACGTCAGACCAACTCTCAGGTCGAGTGAAACACGGGCAAACCGAGCACATGCAACTTAATCTGGCGAGGATTTCGAATGACTCGCAAATGCTACGGACGTTGCTACATGAATTCAATCACATGGCTCGGCCATTCCGAGCCCCGATTACGTCTGTGCCACAAGACTCACTCCCTCAAGAATATCGCGACCTTCACCCTCGCATTGAAGAAGTTCTTAGGGAACGAGCACAACGTATGCAAAGCGACTACCATCGAGTCGTCGAACTTGGAGAACAGTGTTGCGCTCAAGGGCAGAATTGCGAACGCTTTCAGGCACTCGACCGGGCTTATCGCAACGAAGAGCGAGCGATCAGAGAGCTGAGCGAATCAACTCGGCTTGCACAGATTGATCTGGCCCTGCTATCCAGACAACTCGGCGAGAATGGGCACGAGGCAAATCGTATCACAATCGAAATTCAACAAAAAGTTCAGGAGCGACTCGCGCAACTCCGCAGTGACGGTTGCTTCACCCGCTCGGCCTCAAACCATACGGAGTGCCTCAGTCGCGCCCTCGCCTCACTTCAACTCAATCGACACGGCGAGAGTCCGCAAACTCAAGCAATAGTAAGAAATCTAGCTCTGCGTCTAATCTGCAAGAATCGAAGCGAAGAATCTGCGCGCACTCAGCAGAGAGATGGCTCCGACTTTGCTCGACTCCTTGTGCTCGAAACTGCACAAGCTGCCAATTCGACTTCTCCAACATGCTCCGCTCAATACATGGACAATCAAACCTTGGATAACATCCAGCGCACCCACCCAGGGCTCTTCCGCGAAGCTTCGCGCGAGTTGCGCGAGCGTCAGATCATGCGCGGCGGGACGCGCGATCCAAACCGCGACGAGAACCGCATGTTGCTCGGCCGTAGCGCGACGCCGGCACCAACACCTGCACCCGGCACAACCGTCGGCGCTGTCGTGACCGCGGCGACGTCGCTGCCGGACCTGGCGCCCTCGCAGTGGTGGCGCGACTCCACGCCCAGTTCGCTGAACCGTCAACGTGCCTCCAACCGCTATCGCCGCGAAATCGATGACGCGCGCACCGACACGCGCATCGCCAATCCATTGGGCGACTATCGTCCATCGGATGTGCGCGTGGGTCTGGGACCGAATTCGCAACCCCAAGAAAACGTGCGCATCGGTCGCATGCAAAGCCTCGTCGTCGGCCAAGCCGCGCAAGTCGCGCCCGCGACACCTGAGTCCGTCGCGATGACCGCCAATCCGCGCCGAAAGCCCGATGATCCCAACGCCACGCCTGCGCCAGGTGGCACGACACCGCCTGACGCTCAGATCCTCGCGGAAGGCTCACTGCCGATTCCCCGCGGTCGCAATTTGGCGACAGCCGCACTCGCTCGTGGTGTCGGTGGCCTTACGCGAAGTGCTCCACAGAGCGAACGTGATCAGTCCGAAGAGCCGCCGCCGACGATCGACGATGCTTGGCCTCGCGCGCGTTTGATGGACACGCTCGTCTCAGAGTATCGCTTCGTCGAACCGCTCTTGCGCGATCGCTCCTTTCTGCGTCGACTCAATGAGGAACGCATCGGGGTTGAGGACCGCAACGGTCAACGGCACGGCCATCGCCAACCCGCAACTTGGTACACCTACGACGAAAATCTCGAACGCCTCAAGCGCTCGGCCGGCCCGCGCGCGACACCAAGACCATGAAGATCAAACGTCGTGGACTCCTCAGTCTCGTCATTCTTTTGCTGAGCGCGAGCTACCTGATTTTCAGTTTGCTCGAATTCTACACCCAAGCCCGTATTCACGAGGCCAACGAACTCAGCTTCGCGGGCGAACGCCTCCCGCAAAGCGCGCAGATCGCGCACACGCTCTTTCACGCCGGCATGGAAGAAGAGCTGATCGACTTCCTGGAAGATTTGCGGAGCATCGATCGCGTTCACTCCTATACCATCTATCGTGGCCGAGGTCTCGCTACACTTCTCGAACGCAGCCGCGGGCCTCGCCTCGAAGCCGGTCGCCTCGCGCGACTCCCCGAGCTGCAAAGCGTTCAGGTCATTGCCTATGCGCCTCGAGAGGAGTCTCCCCTACCCTTCGGCGAACTCTTCCCGCTGGGCGGTCCACACGAAAGCGATGCCAGCATCGAGTACAATTTGCGTTTGGCCGAGGACACCGTACTCAGTCTCGCGCTTCGCAAAACCGGCCAACAGCCGCTCTTTCTCTATGCGCTTGAAAAAAGTAAGGAGCGTCTCGCGCTGAACTTCCTCGCCATCGTCAGCATCGCCGCACTCTTAGTCTGGTGGAATATTCGCGACATCCGCACGCTGGTCGACCGACTCCACAACCGCCAACGTTTTGAAGACACGCCGATCGAAGCCAAATCGCGAGAAGCCGAGATCCTGATCCGCGGCATCGAAACCTACGAATGGCGATCGCGGATTCTGCAAGAGCGCACGCGAAAACTCGAAGGCGAAATCCTTCCTGCACTCCGCGGCGAAATGGACTCAGGCCGCAAGGCGCCCTACAACTTCGAGTGCACCCTCGTGCGCACCGACATCAATGGCTTCTCCAATATCTTCAATTCTCCGCTGCAAGAACATCTGATCGAGCAGATCAACGCCTTCTTCACCGAGGCTTGCGAGTGCATTTCTCGATACGGCGGCCTTGTGTACGAGTTCATCGGCGACGAAGTCATCTTCTACATCAAGGACGACTACAGCGCGGACGCCAACTCATCTCGCGGCACCTCCATCACCAGCGTAGCCAAGGCCGCAGCCTGTGTCGCCGATCTCAACATGATCGCCGAACGCTATGACCAAGCTTGCAAGACAGAAAAAGGCTATCGCTTCACCATCAAATCAGCGCTGGCCCACGGTTCACTCCGCTATGGACAACTCGTCAACGGCCACAGCCTGTCGGGACCACCGCTCATCGAGAGCGTACGCATTCTCTCCAATGTTCAGGAGAAAGACGTGAACGTGCTGTACTTCGACGAACGCCATCGCACCGCACTCGAACCTTGGTTCGGTGTCGAATGGACGGGCGAGTTCGAGCTCAAAGGCGTCAATCCACGCTCACAACTGCATCGCCTCAGCTCACGACCTCCGGTCACGCTCTGGTTGGATCGCGTGTTCGTGCAAGGCGAAGTGGAAAAGCTCCCGGCCATCGGCCTCTACCGCAACGATCACGACCTCGCGCGCATTTGTCTCAATCTTCGCGAACGATGTGCGCAAACGTCCGAGGCAAACACCGAGCTGCTCGATCGCGCTGTGTTTCAGCTGCGAGAATCCCTCGCCCCGCGCGGCGGGCCCGCCCTGGCCGAAGCTCTCGTCGACCTCATCGACGCCGCCTTACATCGCGCACAACGACAATCCAACGCATGGAATTGGCGTCTGACGGCTTCATCCGTCATGCTGATCTTGCGCTTCATTCCGCCGCAACTTCTCACCTCACGTCTGCTAGGCCTCTTTGAGCAGCTTCTCGCTTCACCCGACGCCCGCACCGTCGCCAATTCCGTCGAAGCCTTCTCGCGCTTCGACTCCAATTTGCTCGACAGCATTCTTGATCCGCTTCAACGCGATCAACGCAACCGCGTGGCGGCCAACGCCATACTTCGATCCGCGCTCAAAGGTCTCAACAAAGACGTGGAGGACCGATTGCGCTCCATGCTCGCCAGCCCCGACCAAGGACGCCAAGCCAGCGGCCTGTGGGCACTTGGCGAAATCGTCTATCATTATGATCGTCACGAGCCCGTCACTCTCGCCACGCGACCCGAACTGCTTGCGTTGGTGGAGCACGCCCTGGGCTTGATCGATTCCGACAACGACATGATTCGCCGCCAAGCGCGCCGTCTGCTCAACCGCAAAACCGCCATCGCCGTCTAAGCTCGCCACTCGACCTGCGTCCGTACGCGGCGCGTGGTGCAAAAGTGCGAGGCCACAGCGGCATCAAGCTTGCGTCACAACACTTTCGAGGAATTCTGACACCGCCCCTTGGGCGCGTGTGAGTCAGTCTGCAAGACGTCACACACACCTCGAGGTTCGCGGCTCCGACGTCCTCACCAATCAATGACCGCACACAAGGAGGTATCGCCGTGATTCACAGAGCCATCCCCAGTCCGTCACTTTGCCCCGTGAACTCTCCAGAATTCAAATCACGCCACAAACTCCTTTCCAACACGCTTCGCTCGGCCGGCTTGCGGGCCGCGACCGCGATCATGTTGCTCATACCGGCCTTCGCTCATGCTGACGTCGTGGAACTGCCGATTCCCATTGGCAATGCGCCACCGCCGATCGGCGCGCCGCTTTGCAAAGCCATCCCCGAAATTGCGTCCCAGCAAGAGATGTTTCGCCTCACCGTCGACAAACTTCGTGAAGCTGTCGATTGCGGCGAACTCGAAAGCGCGCAGTATGGGATTGAAGAACTTCAGTACCAACTCGCGGAAATGCAGCAAATTCTCAGTACGCCACGCGGCTTTTGCTACGCAAAGCGCGGCTGCCAAGGCGGGCTCATCGTCAACAACCCGGTTCCAAAGAATGAGTGCGATGCAGCAGGCGGTAAGTCCTGGAAGGATGGTCAAAACTGCACCAACCTTTAAACTCTCTCCGCGTTCACACTTCCCATCCGGCCTGCACATTGTTGAGTTTTGGTTTTATGTCGACTCCGGCTTCGTCGATTTCCTAGCGAAATCGGCGAAGTGACCTTAGCCTATTGGGGTTCCCGCAAAGTTCTTCGTCACAACGAAGTTCAGAAGTTAACTCGAAGCCTGCCACAACCGCGCACAAGCTTCGCCGCCCCAACAGGAGTCACACATGAACAAAACACCACCGTCTCAAGCCCACATCGATGTTCCCGCTGGATTCCCCGGCATCACCGGCCCCATGCGCGCCTATCCTGAAACCGCAAAGCCTCTCAACGAGCTCGCCGAAGTTCTGCTCGTGCAAGAAACTCCCTCACTGAGCAAAGCTGATCGAGAAATCATCGCTAGCTACGTTTCTTATCTGAATAATTGCGTGTTCTGCTCGGAGAGCCACGGCGCTGTCGCCGATGTGCACAGCACAGCCAACGGCCTCGCTCGCAAAGTTTGGGAGTCGCCAGATCTCGCACCCATCTCTGACCGACTGCGCGCTCTGCTCAAGATCGCAGAAAAAGTTCAAAAGGCCGCACTCACCGTCAGCAAGCAAGACGTCGAACACGCGCGACGCTTGGGCGCTACAGATCGCGACATTCACGACACCGTCCTCATTGCGGCGGCCTTCTGCATGTACAATCGATATGTGGATGGCTTGGCCACTTTTGCTCCGCCTCGCGGCGATGCCGGCTATCAGCAGATGGGCCAAATGCTCGCAACCGTAGGTTACCGCGACGCCATCAAAGCCATGGGTTGAAACTTGCTGCGCGCTGGTGGTGAAGCCGCCAGCGCGCTTCGTCGCAAAAGGAGTTTAAGATGTGGAGCTTACTCGCCCTCGCCCTTGGAGTCGTCTATGCCGAGTTCGTCGGCTACTGGACACATGTGCTCTTACATAGCGAACACGTGCCCTGGCTTTCGAAGTCGCACATGCTCCATCACCTTCGCGACTACGGGCCCAAAAAACCTCTTCATCGCGACGGCGACTACCTCAGCTCCGCGGACGGTCGCTCCAACATCCTTGGCCTCGGACTTGAGTGGTTCCTCCCCCTCGCCGTGGTGATCGGCACGACCATTCTCTGCCTCACACTTCTCGGCATCCCCGCTCTCTATCAAGCTCTCTTCACAAGTGCGGGCTTGCTCTGGGGGCACTTCCTGTTCGGCGCCATGCACACTTCCATGCACCAAAACGACTTCTGGATGCTCCGCTTTCCAGTTCTCAAAACTTGGTATCTCCGCCTCCGCGCCCGACATGACTTTCATCACCTGCAATTCTCAGATGAAGGTCGAATGCTCAAAAATTACGGCATCTGCTTTTTCTGGTTTGATCGAATTCTCGGCACTTACGCGGCCAAACCACAAAAATTCAACCATGCCGGTTACGAGGCCGCGCTGAAGCGCTACAAGAACTTGCTCGGTTAAACCCGGCTTGCCCGGGCCTCAGCCTTCCTTTACAAGGAACTGGCGAGGCCCAAATGCTCCACCAACTCTACGCACACTTTCTGTCCATCGACCTGAGCCTCTTGTTCTTCTTTCTCGGCATGCTAGCCGCCGCGCTTCGCTCAGATCTCAGCATCCCCGCCGACATCAGCAAGTTTTTGTCGATCTTCATGCTGCTCGCACTGGGTCTCAAGGGCGGCCACGAAGTTCGTATCTCCCCGACACTCGAGGGACTGCTCCCCACCCTCAGCATCGGCTTTTTCTTTTGCGCCCTCATCCCCGCCGTTTACTTCTTTGCCTTCCGACGATGGCTGGGACTTGGCAACGCCACCGGCGTCGCCGCTGCCTACGGAAGTGTGAGCGCCATCACCTTCATCACGGCCGTTGAGTATCTTGAAAACGAAGGCATCACTTCGTCTGGCTACATGGTTGCCGCCATGGCGATGATGGAGATTCCGGCGATCATCCTCGCGCTCTATCTTTACGGTCGCTGGCGAGCGAGCTCGACCAACACGCCCGCCTCATGGCGAGGCATACTCACCGGCAAGTCCGTCGTGCTCCTGCTCGGCGGCTTTGCCATTGGCCTTGCGCTCAATGAGAAATCTTGGAACTCAATTTCACCGGTTGTCGTCGGTAGTTTCAAAGGCGTGCTCGCCTTTTTCTTGTTGGACTTGGGCCTGCTGGCCCAAAATCAAATTCGCCAAGCTCTGCAACTGAAATGGCGAGCTCTCGTGCTCGCCGTCGCTCTGCCGCTCACCATGGGCACTCTCGCGGCACTCTTACTGGCGGCTGCCGGTATTGAGCGAGGCAATCTCGTGCTCATGTCCGCCCTCGTCGGCAGCGCCTCTTACATCGCGGCCCCCGCCGCAATTCGCGCGTCCGTCCCCGATGCAAGCCCGGCCTTTTACGTCGCCTTGCCGTTGGCGATCACCTTTCCGATGAATGTATTGATCGGCATTCCCTACTACATCAGCCTGAGCGCCTGGCTCCTCGGCGGATAACTCACTCGCAAGCGGAGAGAATTCCGTAAGCTTCAATTCCGCTGTCCGTCGAGGCCTCAACATCCAATGGTGGAAATTCGCTTTCGCCATACACGTCGAGCACGCTGAGGCTCACCGCATCTTTCGCCACTTGCCCCAAATTCTCCAGCGCGTCTTCATAGCCACCGACGTAGCAGACACCATGATCCGTATCGTTGGTGTTCGCTCGATGCATGGCTTCGACCATGGCCCGCGCCTGCTCCGGGGAGTCGACCCAAACACCATCATGCTGAAAGCCAGCTCGGCTCGCAGCAGCCGCTACGACCGCCACCTGCAAACCCAAGAACAAACTCAAAGTGAATCGAAGTTCGCGACGCATATGACCTCCAGTTGGGGTTCTCCTATCTGAGGCGCTTCCCTTCCGAAACAAGTCTGATTTGAGGTGAAATTTGTAGCTCTCCGACCCTTGAACTTCATCAGGTCGAATGAATGAATTCTCAAAAACAAAAAGCCGGGACGAGCCCGGGTTTTTCAATATTTGGCTAAATAGTTGGATTCAATAGTTGGGATTATGTTGGTGCCCAGAATAGGACTTGAACCTACACGCCTTACGGCACGGGCTTCTAAGACCCGCGTGTCTACCAATTTCACCATCTGGGCAGATTCTCAACTGACCAAGCGCCTTAGAACAAAGCCTCAAACAACAAAGGCCGAGCCCCCAGGGTTTCGCCAATTCATCTGCGAAACAATTTAGGTGGCTCGGCCGCAGTTGTAAAGCATAGGCGTAGAGCTTGGGTACAAAGCTCTGGGGAACTCAGGTTAAGGGCCCTCTGGCCGCCAGTTCGCCTGGAGGCCAGCTCCTTGACCCACCCCTCACTTCATACCCTCGAGATCAGCGCGCAATCGTGAGATTGCCGATCTTGTCGCTCAGCAAGAAGTTATAGCTGCCAAACGGCACAACACTGCGATCCAAGATTTCGCCCGTGCGCGCGTCGCCCATGTCAGCTTGGCCTCGCAAGAAGCCCATCAACACCGCTCGAGACTCACCGTTGGCCTGCGAATTTCGCGACAACAAGCCCGGCACTTTCGCTGCGGGGATTGTCACGAGCATCGAGGTCGCCGACTGACCCAAGCTCACCGGCGCCACATTCACCGACTGAAAGTCGGGCGTGTACACGACGAACTCGAGATTCTTGAACTCGATGAATCCACCGAGCAGATTCACATTGCGGCCGCTGAGCGGCTGCGGCGAGAAAGTCATCTGGCCCGCAGAATTCTCCACGCACTTCAAGGTTTCAACATCCACCGAGACTTCCAAGTTATTCGCCTTCAACACGCCTTGCGTGCCAACGATGCGATAACCGATTCGACCCTGGTCACCGCGGTTTTCACAGCGCATAACCTGACCATCGAAAGTTTTCAGTGCCTTCAATCCCACCGTTGCATCGGCTGTTCCCAAGCTCAGCATCGCGGTGCTCATCACAATCAGTTTTCCAATGACGTTCTTCATACGACCTTACTCCTCAAGACAAGTTGTGGACCCAAACAATTCCGAATACCAAACTTCGCGTCGAACCCATCCATCAGCCATCAGGGCTTAAGGATCTTCACGTCGCACCGGCTGCATACGCGCCGGCGGCGTCGAGGCCTCGCGGAACTCATACTTCACGAGCTGATTCCACTCGCTCATGATCTTGCGCAAATCAACAACATACGCCCGACCCTGTTGAGAATACCCATCCAGCGTCTCGGCCAATTCCACCGCATTCAGCGCGCTTCCCTCGCGTCGCATACGAGCCCGCAGCTCGCGATAGCGACGGACATAGGCCTGATCGCCCGTGTTGAGGAGATAAATCTGATCCGCCAGCGACTCGACGATCGAAGCATAGCGCTTCAAGCACGGCCCGTTGGCCACCACCGTCACGCAGGTCTCGCCCTGAACCCCGCGACGACCAAACAAATTGTTCGTTTGCTCCATCGCACGGCTCGTTCCCCACGCCGTTTCTTTCGCCGCTTGTGCCAACAACAAAGACACCGGCACCACATCCACGCGCGCCAAGATCTCAGCAAAGCTTGCCGATGCACTCAGCCCATAGCTTTGACGAATCGAGGCCAACCACGCCGTTTCCTCCGACGTCACCTCATTGCGTTCACTGGACGCCTGCAGGCGCAGCACTTCAATTCGCTGTCGATAAACTTGCGCATTCATGCGAATCGCAATCGGCAACATCACACAAACAAAGTGATTCTTCTGCAGCAAAATCGGATTCACGCTTAAGCCGCGCTCGCGCACAAGCTTCGCCACATCCCGCAAGTGCGCACTTGGCATTTGCGGCGTCAGGCTCGCCGTTTGTAGCGCCGCCTGCTGCTCCGCCGTCAGCTCCATTTGTGTCGTCGACACATCGATTCGATTGCAAAGCGGATTATCAAAGAGCGAGGCCCCTGGCCCCTGCAACCACTCCGCGGGAATATGTCGAGGATCACTTGTCGCAAGTTGTGCACGCTGAGCCGCCGACGGCAGCAAGTCTTCCACTCGCTGTGCCGGTGGCAAAGCGCGATCCGCCGCCCTCGGCGTCGCCACAGGAGTCGCCACAGGAGTCGCCACTGGCGTTGCAATCGGTGTTGCGACCGGCGTTGCGACCGGAGTCGCTACA
>DDUL01000035.1:185805-186388 GCA_002344785.1 Bdellovibrionaceae bacterium UBA2339 | reverse complement strand
TGTCGAAGCGACCTCGGGCAACACCGGTGTTGGCTTGGGATTGGTGGCCTTGTTGAAAGGCTACAAATGCGTGTTCGTCATGCCGGAGAAGATTTCAGAGGAGAAGCGGGCCGTGCTTCGCGCCTATGGCGCGCGAGTGGTGATGACTCCAACCGGTCTTGAGCCCGACGATCCGAATTCGCACTACTCGGTGGCGGCGCGAATCGTGAAAGAGACGCCCGGAGCTGTGTTGGCCAATCAATACCACAATCCTGCAAATCCTCAGGTTCATTATCGAACGACGGGTCCTGAAATTTGGAAGCAGATGCAGGGTGAGATCGACGTTTTCGTCGGCGGCATGGGCACGGGTGGAACTTTGTCGGGCGTGGGTCGCTACTTGAAGGAGCAGGCTCAAGCTGCGGGTCGCGAAGTGAAGAATGTCTGCGCGGACCCTTATGGCTCGATTCTCTTTGACTTGTTTTATCACAAAGAAGTTCGCGATCCGGCGCATTCTTACCTCGTCGAGGGAATCGGCGAGGACATGTTGCCGGAGAACGTGCATTTTGACGTGCTCGACGATTTTGTTCGCGTCGACGACAAGGAG